>CAYPCY010000001.1:0-177478 GCA_964409385.1 uncultured Methanosarcinales archaeon
GATTTCTCCAAATTTTCCTCCTACGTCGGAAAACTTCGGATAATCGCGATGTTATGTTCCTAAAATTAGACCTAAACTATTAGATCATAAGGCAGTTATTAACGAATTAGAATTAAAATAATATTAAACAAATAATTCTAGTCTTTCTATTGATAGTTTTAAAGATTCATCCGTGTCTTTTTTAATTTGAGTTAGTAAATTTACTACTTCTTCAGCATCTTTCTTAGTGAATTCTTCAGGTTTTTTTGATTCAATAGATAGTATTTTTCTTACTCTAACTGAAATACCACCTATTGCACCAGATATTTGTTTGCTCCTATATTCTGATGATAGTTTTTCTTCCATATTATTGTTTTAATCTGTACTTATTTAAATTTTACCATAAAGTATTTATTCTGTTTATTGTTCTTTTTAGTTTATGATTACTCTTGGTATTGAATCTACTGCTCATACTTTGGGCGTGGCCATTCTTAAAGATAAGACTATTTTAGCCAATGTTAAGGATATTCATACTACTAAGAAGGGTGGTCTTATTCCTTTTAAGCTTGGTGAACATCATATTAATTGTTTTGATAATATTTTTATAGAAGCTTTAGAAAAAGCCAGTATTAAACCAGAAATGATTGACTTGATTGCTTATTCTGAAAGTCCTGGTTTGGGTAATACTTTAAGGATTGGTGCTGCTTTTGCTAGAACTCTTGCTATATTATTAGCTAAACCTTTAGTTCCAGTTAATCATTGTATTGCCCATTTAGAAATTGCTAGGTTGAGAACTAAAGCTAAAGATCCTGTTATGTTGTATGCTTCTGGTGCTAATACTCAAATTATTGCTTATGAATCGGGCAAATATAGAATTTTTGGTGAGACTCTTGACATGGGCGTGGGTAATTTTATTGATTCTTTCGCGCGTGAGTTGGGTTTGGGTTTTCCTGGTGGCCCTCTGATAGAAAAATTAGCCATTAAGGGAAAATTTGTTGAGCTTCCCTATATTGTTAAGGGCATGGATGTTTCTTTTAGTGGTTTGCATACTAAGCTTAAGCAATTAATTAAGAATAATAAAGATAACAGAGACCTTGCTTTTTCTATGCAAGAAATTGTTTTTGCAATGTTAGTTGAGGTTTCAGAAAGAGCAATGGCTCATACTGGTAAGAAAGAACTTGTTCTGGGTGGTGGTGTAGCCTGTAATAAGAGACTTCAAGAAATGTGCAGGAGAATGTGTATTGATAGGAATGCTAAATTTTTTGTTCCTGAAAATGAGTTTTTAGTTGATAATGCTGCCATGATTGGTTGGACTGGGTATTTAATGTTTACTTCATCACATAATAATGTTATTAGCCCAGAACTTGCTGGTATTAATCCTTATAAGAGAACGGATGATGTTATAGTTAATTGGAGATAATCTATTTTAGTTTTTTTAATATATTTGACTTTCCATTCCAATCTATTACTTCTTTTAATACTTGACTTATTTCTGTTACTGGTATTATTTTTATCTTTTTTGATTGTTCTTTACTAATTATTATATCTTCAATATTTGATTTTGGCACTATTACTTTTTTTATTCCTGCCTCTATTGCCGCTTCTATTTTTGAAGTTACTCCTCCTATTGGTAATACTTCTCCTCTCACGGATAATGATCCTGTCATTGCATATTCTTGTTTTATAGGTACTTTTTTAAGTGCTGAAATTATTGATGTAGCTACTGCAATACTTGCTGAATCACCTTCAACTCCTTCATATGTTTGTAAGAATTGAACAAAAATATCGTGTTTTTCTTTTATATCGTCTCCAAAGTATTTCTTTACTATTGCAGTAACATTTTTCACTGCTTCTTTTGCTATTTCTCCTAGTTTTCCTGTTGCTATTATTTCTGATATTTTTCCGCCAGGTGTTACTTCTGCTTCAATAGGCATTACAATTCCTGAAAAATTAATTGAATCTCCCATTACTGCTAATCCATTAACTCTACCAATTATTTTTCCCTTTGTTTTTATTACTTCATATTCTTTCTTTCTTTCTATATACTTATCTGCCATTTGTTGTTCTAATGTTCTTGCTAATTTTTTTGCTTCTTCTATGTGTTTTACTTCTACAAATTTTGCTTTATGTTCTTGCGCAACATCTCCTGACGCTCTTATTATTCCACCTAATTCTCTTAGTCTTAAAGTTAGGTGGCCTTTTCGATTTGCTCTTTTTCTTGCTATTTCTACTAGATATTCTGCTGCTCTTCTTGAGAAGTGTGGTATTTTTTTGTCTTTTTCTACTTCTTGTGCTATGAATCTTGCTATTCTTAATCTGTTTTCTTTAGTATCTTCTATTGTTTCATTCATGAATATTTCATATCCATATCCTCTAATTCTTGATCTTAATGCTGGGTGCATATGTTGTACTGTTTCACTATTTCCTGCAGCTACTAATATAAAATTGCAGGGCACAGCATCTGTTTTTACCATTGCGCCTGCTGATCTTTCTGATTGGCCTGTTATTGAATATTTTCCTTCTTGTAATGATGTTAGTAATTCTTGTTGTGTGTGTGGTTGTAATGTTCCTATTTCATCTATGAATAATACTCCCATGTTTGCCTTGTGTATCATTCCGGCTACTACTCTTTCATGTGCTGGTGTTCCTAATCCTCCTGTTTGGAATGGATCGTGAAGAACATCTCCTAATAATGCTCCTGCGTGAGCTCCTGTAGCATCAATGAATGGAACTTTTTTCTTTCCATAATTATCAACTATTACTTTCGGAGATCTATTTCCTGTTAGTGTTTTTTTATTTATACTCATTGCCAGCATTAATCCAAATATTAGTATTATTCCTGATATTATGAATGCCGCGTATATTATGTCTGATATTTCTCCTGATTTCCACCAAAAATAGGGCATTATTCCTATTAATGCTGCTAGTATAAAATAGAATATTGTTTGTCCTTTGAATAAGCCAGTATTTTGAATTTTTGATTTTGTAATTATTTCTCTTCCTTGTCCTGCTTTTACAGTGCTTATTTTTGGATTATTTTCATCGTTAGGATTTTGGAATGACATAATATCCACTAGTTTTTCTTTAGGTAGTAATTCTGCTAATGCTAGTCCTAGCATTGACTTTCCAGTTCCTGGTTCTCCTATTAATAGAACATGTCTTCTTTGCTTACTGGCCTTTTTTATTACTTCTACAGCTCCTTCTTGGCCAATTACTTGACCAACTATTTTTTTTGGAACTTTTATCTCTTTTGTTGATTTGAAAGTAAATTCCATGTTATTTGTGTTTTCCTTTTCCTATTTATATCTTGTGAAATTTCCGGATTTTTATTGTGAAGTTTTATTTTAATTATTGGTTTTTTAAGTTTATGGAAAAATTACTTTTTAGAATTTCTTTAGCTTCTGCAATTATTGGTTTATTTCTTCTTGTATTATTTAATTCAGAGTTAGAGTTTGATTTTGATTCTGATTATTTAAAGTTTGAAATTGTTAAAGTTAATTATTTTGGAAAATCTACTGTTATAAAGGCAATACCTAAACAAATTATTAATATTGTTTATTTTGGAAATTTTAACTTTTCATCTTGTGTTCTTGCTTCTGGTAAGTTTGAAGAGTTTACTTTTTTGGCTAATTCTGTTAAGGATTGTTAGTGAAGTCGGAAATTATTATCATTTTTTGCAGATTTTATTTTAAAAAATACTTTTTTGTTTTAACTTATGTTAAATGTTTTTTTGGGTTTGATTGTTGGATTATTTTTTGGTGTTATTACTGGCCTTATTCCTGGATTACATACTAATACTATTTCTTTGATGCTTATTGGTTTTATTCCGAGATTTAATTTTTCTCCTGGTTTTACAGTATCTTTAATTATTTCTATGGCTCTTTCTAATAGTTTTTTATCTATTATTCCTTCAGTTTTTTTAGGTGCTCCTTCTGAAGGTAATGAGTTGACAGTTCTACCGGGTCATAGATTATTATTAAAAGGAAAGGGTTTAGAAGCAGTAAAATTAAACTTGTTCGGGTCAGTATTTGCATTAGTATCTAGTTCTTTATTATTAATTCCTTTAATTTTTGTTCTTCCATTTCTTTATCAATTATTAAAACCAAATATTTTCTTTGTTTTATTATCTATTTCTTTCTTTATGATTTTTAGAGAAAAGAATAAGATATTAGGTCTTCTTATTTTTTTATTATCTGGCACTCTTGGTTATTTTACTTTAGAATCTAATGTTAATGAACCGTTTTTACCTTTACTAACTGGTTTTTTTGGAATTTCTACTTTATTAATTAGTATTAAAGAATTTAATTTCATTCCATTACAAGATTTTAATGCTAACCCTTCAACTTCTATTAAAGAATTCTTCAAAGTTGGTTTTATTGGTCAAATAAGTGGTTTTTTTATTTCAGTACTTCCTGGTATTGGAAGTTCAGTGGCAGCAATTGTTTCAATGAGGTTTGTGGGAAAGTCTGAGGATGCTTTTCTTATTCTTACAGGTTGTATTAATACTGCTAATTTTATTCTTTCATTAGTAACTTTTTACACTATAAACAAGGCAAGGAATGGTTCTATTATTGCTTTGAGAGAGATTTTTTCAAGTATTAGCTTGTATAATGTACTGTTTTTTTTAGGTATTATTTTAGTTTCGGGTTGTTTTGCTTTTTTTATTACTTTATGGATTTCCAAGTTTTTTTGTAAGTTTATTCAAAAAGTAAATTATAAACGATTAGTAATATTTGTTATTTCATTTCTTGTTTTGCTTGTTATATTCTTTTCTGGAATTAAGGGTTTTTTTATTTTATTAATTGCTATTTGTATTGGTATTACTCCTGCTCTCGGTCTTACTAGTAGAAGTTTGTGTATTGCTTGTATTTTATTTCCAGTAATGGTTTTTTTCTATAATTTTTGAACAATTTAAGTTTTATTTTTTTTATTAGAATCAAAACTTTTAAATAATGCTTAGTTCTATTGTTTATTGTGAGGGTTAGAAACTTATTTACTTTATTATTATTGTTTTTGATTAATTTGTTTACTGTTATTGCTATTGATCCTTTTTCTCCGTTGTTTGGATTGACTTCTCTGGCTGATTTGTATGCTTTTGCTCCTGGTTTTATTGATTCTATATTATATTTAGTATTTTTTGTTAGTTTGAGCTTGTTTGCTCTTACTAAGTTTTATAGGGATAAGTGGGATGGAATTAATAAGGAAGGTAAGACTGTTGCTGTTGTTTTGGGTATTGTTCTTGCAATATCTGCTAGTATTTGGAGTAGTAATTCTGGTTTTAGTCTTGCTAGTTTGAGTTTCCTTGCTGCTTTTGTGTTTTTAGGTTTTATTTTTCTTTTCTTACATTATATTCTTAAGATGTTTCTTGGTAGGAATGCTAAATTTGCTACTTACATTCTTGTTTATTTCATTGCTTTCTTAACTTTTCCTGCATTTGGTGATTGGCTTAATAATAATGCTGGTTGGTTGATGATTATTTTATCTTTATTATTTTTGATTTCGTTAATTGCTTTAATTACTGCTTTTGTTAGGGGATTTGGTTTTGGTGGTTCTAGAAGTTCTGGTATGGGTGGTGGCTTTGGTCCTGGTCCACATGATGATTTTCATGATGATCATGATATTGACGATAGTAGGAGAAATAGGGAAACTGATGTTAGGGATGATGAAGATTTAGATATTGATAGAGAACCTGGAGAAGAAGGGGGAACGTCTGAAGGAACTGATGAAGAACCGGGTGGATCTGAAACTTCTGATGAAGGTGGAGAGTCAGAAAGTCCTGGTAGAGAAGAAGAAGCATTAGAAACTCCTGAAGGGGAAGAAGGAGAAACACCTAGAGAACCTGAAAATGTAGATGATTTAGATGAAGAAAAGAAAATTGAGGAAGAATTGTCTGATTTGGGAAAACTTTTAAAGAAACCTTTAAGGATTCCTGCAAGGAAAAAGTTGAAATCTTTGAATGTTGGACAGTTTGCTTCTGATTTTGTTTTTTCTAAACCTCCTAAACTTGGAAAAGAATTTTCTATTAGAATTCCTGCAATTATTAAACATTTAGATGAGTTAAGAGTTAAACTTAATAGAGAAAACTATCAAAGAACACATCCTGATAAATTTAAGGAGTTTGAAGATTCTTATAAAAAAATTAAGAAGGCGGAGCCTAGAATTAACAATTTAAAAAGAATTATTGGCGATCTTAAAACTGCAGAGGATGACAGAACTATTATTAGGTATGCTAAGGGTGCTTATCTTGATATTAAAGAAATTATTAAAACAAATAAACTTAAAACTTTAGATAAACAATTCGAGTTAATTTTCAAAAGGGGTCATTCTAATAGTAAAAGATTGAATCAACTTGTTTGGAAGAAGATTGGTCATTTAAATTCTGAAAAGAATAATGAATTTCTTGCATCTTCTGATAATGAAAAAATATCAGTTCTTAATGAAATAAAAGCTAAACTTGAGGATATGGATGTTCTTGAAAAAGAATTCACTAAATTATATGAAGAACATGCAGAAATTCAAGATATTAAATTGATTAGTGGTAGAACTTGGAAGAAATTATTTCAAGATCCTAAAAAGTTATCTTTTATTATGGAAAATGCTAATAGGTTTGCAACTGGTAGAATTTCTAGACTTTTCAAATTCTTTGATATTGCTTATAAGGGTGCTTTGAATTTAGATATTGAATTAAGAGAGATTCAAAAAGTAATTAAAGAAATTAGAAAGGATATATAGAAACGAAGTTTCTTGTATCTCTTAGAAATTTTATTTCAAAGAGACTTCTAGACTAGTGGATTTCTTCCACCGTATAATGCTTTGAACTTTCCTTTCTCAAATACTAGTGAGAATATGTCTGTATTAATTTGTGTGGCTCTCATTTTGACTACTGCTATTTGTCTTATTACTTTTCTTTCAAACTCTTTCATTTCTAGCATTATTATCCCATCTGATAAATAATCTTCAATTCCATATTCTGAAAATTTTGATTTGTCAGTTGGCATTTCTGATACTAGGTATGAAGTAACTTGAAAATCTCTTAATCTTTCAAACATATGATATAGTTTTGTTCTTGAATCAGTATAGGTTGATAATACATATAATGCGTTTAGGCTGTCTAGAGCAAATAATTCTATGTTTAACTCTTTCTTAGCCACTTTAAGAATATTAAACACTACAGTTAACCAATCTCCTCCTTCTCCTACTTTTGTGCCTCTAAGCTCTTTTCTTAACGCTCCAAGGTCTGATATTATTATAGTTCCTTTTTTAGAGTTTTTAGTATTCTTCATTATTTCTTTAAATCTGGATACTTTACTACCTATAATTTCTATATTTACTTCTTCTAGATCATAGTCTAAATTTGCCATGTGTTTCATTAATGATGTTGCTGATTGTTCTAAACTAATGTATAAAGAATTTTTCCCTTGTTTTGCTTCATTATATATATTATTGAATACTAATGAGGATTTCATTGATCCTGAAGTTCCTGCTACTAGTATTACATGTCCTTCAGGAATTCCTCCTTCTATTTGAGAATCTAGGCCGTCGACATGTAGTGGAACCCTTACTATTTCTTTTTTGTTTATTATGTTTTCAGCCATGACTCCAAACCTCTTTTTTTAATTTTTAACTTTTGTACTTCGCCTTTCTTTGTTGCTACAATAATTTTTGAATCCTTGCTTGAAATTAATCCTATACCCACAACCATTCCTTTCGTATCAAACTCCATAAGTTTCTTTCCTACAAACTCTCCTGGTTCTGAAGTTATTAATTCTGAATAACTTCCTGGTTGTGTAGTTGCTGTTGATATTCCAGGAACATAATCTAGTATGAATGATCCTTCCGAATCTAGAATATAAATTTTTTGGTCGTAACTTCCTATTATTACTTCTTTCTTTCCATCATTATTAATATCTGTTGTTATTGGTTTTGAAACAATCCAAAAATCTGTTTGGAAACTCCATTCTTTTTTTCCATTATTATCCAGTACATATAAATTATTATCTAATGATCCGAAAATTATTTCTTTCTTACCATTATTATTAATATCTTCAATTACTACTTCTGAAACTATTGGTCCTTCAGTTTCATAATTCCACATTTGTTTTCCGTTAATGCTTAGACAATAAAGTTTTTTGTCTGTACTTCCTATAAATAATCTTTCAATTCCATTAATTTTTGAACTTGCACCTTTAGAAACTACTTTTCCTCCAGTTTGAAACTTCCATTTTTCTTTTCCATTTATTGTGTATGCGTGTATCATTCCATTATTGCTGCCGAAGACTATGTAATTATTGAATATTATGGGGCTTGATTCTATTGGTGAATTAACATTCACTGACCATTTTTCTTTTCCGTTCTTGTATGCTTTTAATTGACCATTAATTGTGGTTAGGAATATAGTATTTTTATAATATAATGGCGTGCTTTTTATTTCTGAATTTATATTTATATCCCATATTTTTTTATAGTTTGAATTAAAGCAGACTAATCGTCCTGTATTAAAACAAAATAACATTTTATTATCTGTGATTATTGGATTTGAAAAGACTGCTGATGCTTCTTCTTCATAAAATAAGGATTCTACTTCATCTCTTGTCTTTTTCCCTGAAAATTTAAGTTTTACTTCTGCATTCCCGTCTAAAACATAAATTGTTCCATTCTTTGTTCCAAAAAGGATTATTTTCCTGTCTTTTTCTAGATTTCCAACTAGTATTGATGATGAAATTTCAGAATTAGCATTAAAACTCCACTCCTCTTCTAACTTTCCCATACTTTAGTTTCTTTTTATAAATTATTTAAAAGTTTCGAAATTCAAAAATGTTCTATTTTCGAAACAAAAATTATTTAAAGTTAGATTTTACTTTTTAGCTTGATGAAAGAATCTTCTAGGCTTAACTCAATATTTTCGTTTAAAGAATTTTTTGATAGGATTGGTTTTGGTAGTGGTAGTCAACAATTTATCAATATATTATTTTTTATTATTGGTGCTGCTCCTTGGCTAGTTTTTTTCATTAATTCATTCAGAGTTGTTTTTTCCACTGTTATATCTTCTTTTTTCAAAAGTATTAATTTATTAAAAGGTATTTCTAAGTCTTTTATTTCATTTAGTGGGTTCATTTATGGTTTTAGTTTTTTAGGTATTGCATTTGCTACGCTTATTAAGTCTTTACCATTATTCATTCTTTCTTTATTTATTGGAACGGTTGGTGTTGTTGCTTACGGGGATAGTTATAATTCACTAGTAAGGTCTAAATTGCCAAAGGAGAAAAGAAATTTATTCTTGAGAAAAATTGGCAAGCTTGGTGTTTTATTAACTGCTTTCGGAATTATTATTGCAGGTTATTTAATGGATCTTATTCCTATTTTTGGTAGTTCCCTTACTATTTTGGGTATTGAATTTACTGGTTATGGTTATTTATTTGTGTTTGAGATTACTGCTATTTCGTTTATTATTTCTGGTTACGCACTTTCTTTTTTGAAAGAGGATAAGAAGATTGGTTTGAGAAAAACTAGTTTGATTTTACAATCTCACTTTGAAAAATTAGTTTCTTCTTGTAAAGAATTATTTTCTAATAAGGTTTTATTAATGCTTACTTTTGCTGGTTCATTAACTGCTTTTGCTCAAACATTGGCTAATTCTTTTTATGGAATTTATATTTACAAATTTTTTGGTAATAGTTTTTTAACTGTTGCTTTAGTTTTATTATTTGGCTTGTTTGGTGCTCCTTTCGGTTTGGGTTTGGGAAAGTTTTTTTCTAGAAAGGTTGGTGTTTTTCCATTATTAGTGTTTGGTTCTTTATTATTGGCGATTACTCCTTTCACTTATTATTTTTCCACTAATATTTTCTTAATTGCATTTGCTACTTTTATTGGTTTTATGGGTGGCTCTATAATTGGTGTATCTTCAAGTATTTTATCTTCTAAACTACTTCCTGAATTTGAAAAGAAGAATTTTTATGATACTAGTAGTGTTATGATGATTATTCCTTATTTTTTATTTATTCCTTTAGGAAGCTTTTTATTAGTTAATTCTCAGTTTAAAATTGCTTTTTTAATAGCTAGTTTGTTACTTATTGTTTTTGTTGCGCCTATTTATCTTATATTGCTTATTTCATACTCAAAATATAATTAAATTTATAAAGGGTTTTCAGTTCTTTTTTTTCATGGATGGTATTATTTCAAACTTTAGAATGAACAGGCATTCTCACTCTAGTAATCAAATGATTGTTATTGTTGGTTCTATTGCTAATAAGGATACTGCTTCTAAACTTACTGGTAAGAAAGTTACTTTTAACACTGGTAAGAAGGATATTGAGGGCGAAGTTACTGGTGCGCATGGTAATAAGGGTGCTGTTAAGGTTAGATTCTCTCAGGGTATGCCTGGCCAAGCTATTGGTCAGAAAGTTAAGATTAATTAATTTATTTCTTTAGAAAACTAAATAGGCTTTTCTTTTGTACTTTTTCTTTTGCTAATTCATTTATTTCCTGGAGTATTTTTGTTTTTTCTCCTGGGAATTTTGAGTCATTTATTGTTTGTGCTGCTTTTGTTGATTGTGTGTATATAATTAGTTTTTCTTGGTCTGTTATGTCTAAACTTTTTACTATTTTTAGTAATTGATTAACTTGCGGATTGTCTGGAGATTTTATTATTATATTACTTAGATCGTCTGCTATTGCTTTTATTGAATTATCATTTGACACTTTATATTCTGTTAATTCTTTCATATAATCTACTGCTTTATTATAATCATGTTGGTTTGCATAATGTTGTGCGTGTTTTTCTATTTGTTGTGGTACGAATTTTTTAAAACTAATTATATGTTGGTAAACATCAAAGTGATAATTTAAACTATCATTTGTTATGTTTTCGAATAGGTCTTGTAAATGTTGATAATCTTGTACCTTTACCGTTTTTGTTGAGTCATACTTTGCAAGATCTGTCATTCTAGTTAGGATTTCATTAAATAAACTGGTTGTTTCGCTCTTAAAGTCTGATTGTCTGTGTGAAATATCTTTGTTTACTGATCTTAGTACATTGTCTAAATAGTTTACGAAGTTTGTTAAGTAGGCTATATCTTTTGCTTGAACTTTTGAGGCCATAGTCACATTTTGATTGTTTATTGTTGATTGATGTGCAGTTAGTATTTTCATACTATTTGCAATTTTTGTCATTGTAAAATCTTCAATTTTTTGTTTTAGTTTCTTTACTGATGGTGTTTTCATTTGTTTAATTGCTTTTTTCATGTTTTCTTCTGCATATTTGAAGTCATTAGTTTCTAATGCATTATCTGCTGCTATAATTAATGCTCTTATTGTTGACACGTCTTGGTTTATTGCTCTCCAGTCATTGTATACTTTTAGTAGGTTATCTGTTTTAGTGTCTACTGAGATTTCTGATAGTGCGTTCCTGAAGTCTTTTAGTAGTGAGTCTACTTCATTAGTTTTGTCTTCTTGTGAGAATATTGAAATTTCTAAAGAGTCTGATAATGCAAGAAAATCCTGGATTTTCTTCATTGTTTCTTCTTCTGCTTTCTTTTCTGTTGTTATTACTTGTGTTACTTGTTTAGGATTTTTATAATTGTATTTTGAAAGGTCTGCATTTTTCATTTGTGGCCAGAATTGAAATGTTGCCAATCCCATTATTAGCGCAGCTGCAAATGCTTTGTTTGTGACTGTTTTCTTCACGGTTTGTAGCCCGTCTAGGAGCATATCCCTGAATTCTCCGTATGCCATTTTATCTTTTTAGAAATGAGAAGAATCCTTTCTTCTTTGTTATTTTTTTCTCGTATTCTATGATTTTTTCTTCTATTGTTGTTTTAGAGTCGCTGTCTTGTTGTACTTTTAATGCATCTTTTGCATATTTTATTATTACTTTCTTGTTTTCTTTTGATAAGTCACTGTCTGAAACGTCTTCGAATAAGTTCCATACGTCTGAGTATGTACTGTCTGAATTTTGTGTTATTAGTATTCCTATTTTCTTTCCTAATGTTTTTGCTATGTCTTTTTCTGCATCATTCACTTCTAACTTTAGATTTTTGTGTAATTCTTTTGTTTCTTTTAATAGTTTTATTGCTGTTTTTCCATCTATTTTTATTTGTTCTATTCTGTTTAGACTGTCTAAGTCTGCAGTTACTAGTTTTTCTGCTTCTACTATTCTTAATAATGCTATGTTCTTGCTTGTTTTTAGGATTTCAGGAGTGCTTGTTTTCATAAAACTTCTTGCTATGCTTAAGTATTCTTCAGAATTATCGTATGAGAATCCTTCTGCTGATTTTACGGCTGAATTTAAGAGTGATTTTTGAAGATTTTCTTTTGCAAAATTCATTTTTGTTATCATATTGTTTCCTAGATAATTCTTGAATGATGCAATCATATTATATGCTTCTATGGCATCTTTAAATTGTGCTTGTGGCTTTTGTCCTATTGAGAAGTTAGTGTCTGCATATTGTACTAGCTTGTTAGTGTATGCCATCATTGATCCTAGTATTGAGTTTATTTCTGTTTTAAGATCACTTATTGCTGCATCGTGATATGGGTTTTGAACATCTTTGACTGGTAGTAAGCTCATAATTTCTGTAAGGTTGTAATAAACCTTTTTTATATCGTCATGATTTAATTGTGGTGTGGTCATATGATCTATTATTTTTAGTACGTCTTGGAATTGTAAGAATGCATATTTTGCCAGGCCTTCGTCTTCATCACTTATTAAGAATGTTTTATTTATTAAGTCTATATCTCCCTTGTCTATATGTTTCATTGCTAAATCTTTTTTTACGCTTTGAAAATTGTCTTGGATTTGTTTTCTTAAATCTAGTAAATGGTCTACTTGGTCATGAACTATTTTTTGTTGTTTTGCAAATTCTACATCTTTCATTGCTAGCGCGACTGAATCCATCACTGCTAATTCTTTATCTATATTTTTCTTTAGTGTTATTACATCAACAGTGTCTGGAGTTGATATGACCATTGAGATGTGTTTTCCTAACGATTCTATTCCTTTTTCTATTGTTGTTTCTGTCTTGTCTCTTAGGTTGTTTATTGTTTGTATATCTACTTTGTTTTGTGTCTGGTCCATTACATATTCTGTTTTTGCTTTTGTTAATTGAGTGTCTAAATCTGCTGCTTTTTTGAAGAATGTGCTTGGTGTTTGTGCGGATAGTGCTGATGATATTGCTACTAATCCTGCTAGTGTTAAAACTCTTGCTCTTTTTGAGAAACTTTTTTTTGTTGCATATATTAAATTTGTGAAAGAATCTTTTATTTTTGGTAGTTTTTTCATGTGTATACCTCTTTAACTTAATTTTCCTTCTTTTACTATTTAAAATCTTCGTTTTAGTAAAGTTTATATAGATTTAATTTAGAATCTAATTATGAATAAATTTATCATTCCTTTTTTTGTTTTTTTAATTACTATTTTTACTTCTTTAGCATTAAGTCCTTTTGAACCTTTGTTTGGGAGTGCTTCTGGACTTGGAGATATTTATTCCAGGGCGCCTGCTCTTATTGATTCTATTTTGTATTTGGTGTTTTTTATTAGTTTGTGCTTGTTTTCTTTGGAGAAGGTTTTTTCTAAGGGTGGTGAGGTTAACAAGTATGGTAAGACTATTGCTGTTGTTTTGGGTATTGCTCTTGCTATAGCAGCTAGTATTTGGAGTACTGTTACTGGTTTTAATCTTGCTAATTTTGGTTGGTTGGCGGGAATGTTGTTTATTGGTTTTATTTTTGCTGCTGTTTTTAAGATTGTTAAGGTTTTAGGTGGTAATAATAGGAAGGCTGAGGCTGTTGCTTATGTTATTATTTACTTTTGTGCTTTTTGGGTGTTTCCTGTAGTTGCTGAATTACTTGCTAAGATTCCTTGGTTGACTTTAATTTTTAGTTTATTGTTTGTTATTGCTTTGTTGTATTTGTTTACCAGTATTTTTTCTAAGATTAAACTTGCTGGTGGTGGTTCTGGAAGTTCTGGTGGGGGAGTTAGTAAACCTAGAGAGAAGAAGCCTGGTTGGACTAGTAAGGCTAAATTATGGTTTAATAAAAGGGGAGTTAGTAAAGTCAGTGATGAGATTAAGTCTATAGAGAATAGGTTTGATAGAAAAGAGAAAAGAAGTATTAAAGAAATAACAGATAGTATTAATAGTCTTACGAAGACTGGTAAACAAATTATTGAGGTTAAGGATGCACTTTCTAGGTTAGAATCTAGTTCTGATATTGATGATAATATTAGGAAGGAAATTGATGATCTTAAGAAAGAATTGGATTCTTTGGATGCTGACAGGACTAAATTATCTTTAAGGATTAGTGAAGAATTGAAGGAACTTGGAGATTTGGAAGCTACTAAGATTAAGGTTTATCAGGAAGAGTATGAACATGTTAAGAAGAGTTTAGATGAGTTAATTAAGGGTCTTGAGAAAGAGGGTAATGCTCTTAGTGATGATATTGGTAACATAAGTCTTCCTAAAGGTTCTAATCCTGAACTTGTTGAAGCGAGAAAGGATATTCTTGAGTTATTAACTAGTGCTAATTCATTACTTGAAGAGAAGAAGTCTAAGATTGATGAGATTAATCATAAGTTGTTATATGTTGTTGGTCAGGAGAATGAGACTAGGGATAAGTTGAAGATTGCTCAGACTCTTTGGGATAAGATTAAAGTAGATAAGGAGATGACTAAGGATCAATTAAAGGTTATTAATGAATTAGGGGAGAAGTTTGTTGAAATTAATTTTGATGAAACTGAACAAGACAAGTATATTAGTAATGTTGCTAAGTATATTAAAGGGTTTGAGGAAGAACTTAATAAGGTGAAGACTGATTATTTTGATAAGGTTAGAAAGAGTATTGGTGAGTTGAATAAAGCTGTTAGTACTCCTGTTGAAGGGGTTAAGGAAGAAAAAGGAAAAACGTCTAAAACAACTAAGGAAGAATCAATTTCTAAGAATGAGTTTGCTGAAAAAATCAGAATTGGTTTCGAAACTTTAGGGTTGATTAATGCAACTATTAAATTTTTAAAATCTAGTGTGGTATCTGAGCCTGAAGCTTCGAAAAAAGGCAGTATTTCAAAAGAAAAATTTGATGATTTAAATGATAAAAAAGACAGATATGAAAAAAAATTAACTGAAATGCAAACTTCTGATTCTGTCAATGAGAAAGAAGTAACAGAACTAATACAATCCATTGAAAGATTATATACTAATTGTATTAATCTTAAAAAAATACATTCTGAATAATTTTTTTTATTTTTTTCTTGTTTTATATTGGTTTACCAATAAAATAAAACTTTTAGTTTTTAACAAAAACTTATAAACAAACTATAAAATATTATAGGATTCCCAATAAATGAAACAAAAACAATCAATTTTTTAAAAACATAAAACAATAAACTAACATGAAAGAAATAATATATGAACCAATACACTATGACAGTTTAAAGGCCTTCTGTGATCTTTACAATTTACAAGACATTAAAGAAGAAGAGTTAATAGAAATGATTGAGGAATTCAATACTTTAGTAATGAAAGGACAATTAGAAGATCTGCTAGATTCTGATTAAAAACTACTTTTTTCTAACAAAACAACAAAGTATTTATAAAGAAACATTCGTATAATGTATATTATACGAACATGTTAGCTAAATTAAAGACAGAATTAGCCTTGAGAGGCTTTTCTGACCAAACAAAAAAGACATATTATAGACTTAATAAGAAATTCTTAGCTTTAGCTAAATTAAATGAAGAACAAATCAATGAAGAGATTATAAAGAAATACCTGGCCTATTTAATACAAAAAGGCCTTTCACCAAGGTCTTTAGCTTTAGAGAAGGCCGCTTTACTATTCTATTATAATGAAGTCTTAGAAAGAAACTATAAAAAAATTAAAACTCCTAAGATTCCTAAATCATTACCTACAGTATTGACTAAAGAAGAAGTTAAACTAATGTTTAATGCTTCAAGTACTAAGAAAAGCAAACTAATCTTAGAATTATTATATTCCTCAGGATTAAGAGTTTCCGAACTTACTAAACTAAAAAAGGAAGATATAGACTTTGAGAATGATACTGCATGGGTTAGATATGGTAAAGGTGGAAAAGATAGACTAATAATACTATCTAAAAAATTAAATCAAAGACTAAAAGTTTTAAGCGGGAATATATATATTTTTGAATACAAAAACAAGCCTATTTCAGAACGTAACATACAGTTAATAGTTAGCAGAACAGCAAAAAAAACAAGAATAAATAAGAAAGTAACACCGCATACTTTAAGACATAGTTTTGCCACTCACCTACTCGACGAAGGTGCAGATATCAGAGTAATTCAAGAGCTTTTAGGACACGAAAACTTACAAACCACCCAAATATATACTCATATATCAACAGAGGCTAAAAAACGAATTAAAAACCCACTTGATACATTATAAAACAACCAGTAACAGCAACGATATATATTGGTAATACAATCTATTGTATAAACTATATATAGTTAATCCTATTAATAGGAAAACCGATATATTTAAATACTAAAAAGATTTTAAAAAACAATAAAATGAAGAATTCAAAATATATGGAATTGAAAGGTTTTTTATCCTTTTTAATACTTCACGAGCTGAGCAAACACCGTCACTGTGGAGATGATTTAGCCATAAAGATAGGTAAGAGAAAAAAAGGAAAATTAACCCCTGGAACTATATACCCAGCACTAAAAGATTTAAGAAATTCAAAATTAATCAAGTACAAGAAGCATGGTAGAAAAAAGGTTTATCAATTAACCGATTCTGGAACTAAAGAGTTAAAGTTATTATATTCTAATTTCAGTAATTATTTTTTTGGATTAAAACATAAAATTAGAAGGAAGAATTAACTAATGTTTTAGCTAAAGAACTATTAATACCAACCACATTCTCTCTAGTCTGTAAATCTTTAAATTTCAAGTCTAAATGTAATTTAATACTCCCATTATAAATTTGTTTTAAAACAGGAATTCCCTTCAAAACAATATTATCAACAGTATCCTCCACCAAATCATAAGTATAAGCTAACTTCCTAGCCAGTTCCTCAATAGAAACACCCGAATCATTAGAATACAATATTAAAAACACTTCCTGCTCTTTAGGAGTTAAATGAATCTTCTTAATATCAGAATTACCAAATAATTTAGTATCAATAAAATCCAACCTTTCAGAAATTTTATCTAATTTCTTCTCTAATTCGCACAAAAATTCATAATTACCCTGAATCTCATTAGTATTCCTGTTTATAGCATCTAAATGATCATCAAACTCTTCCTTTATTGCCTTAAAGATCCTTTTTGAATCTTCAGAAGTTAATTCGTCTATGTTAATCACCCAACTATTCATTTGAATAAATGTTTAAAAATATTTCTATAACAAGATTTAATTATTACCTATAATTAAAAAAATAAATGAACAAGAAACAATTAGCGATTAAACTTTCAAAATTAGAACAATTAAAAGAACATAATCAAAAACTAGAACAATACACTACACCAAGCGAAACAGCAGCTTCAATATTATGGCATGCTTTCATGAATAATAACATAAAAAATAAAACAATAGCAGATCTTGGATGTGGATCAGGCATTCTAGGCAAAGGAGCTTTACTCTTAGGCGCTAAAACAGTTTATTTCATAGATATAGATGAAAAAGCCATAAAAACAGCTAAAAACAATTCTAAAGAAGGAATTTTCATAAACAAAGACATTTCATTATTTAATGAAAAAGTAGACACCATAATCCAAAATCCACCCTTTGGAACTATTAATAAACATATAGATCAACAATTCCTAAATAAAGCATTCAAACTATCAAAAAACATTTACTCAATCCATAAAACTTCCACAAAACCATTTCTTGAAAAACTAGCAAGAAAACACAATTTTAAAGTTCAAAGTACCGACTTTTTATTCAGAATACCCAATGTTCTAGAAAAACACAAGAAAAAAGCAGTATTCATTGAAACCTCATTATTCATTTTTAAACAGTAAACTATATAAACCAAGTTTTTTTCCAGTCTTTCATGGAACTTAACATTCTCGAGAATAAAAAGACAAGAATGGTTTTTGAATTAAAAGGAGAAGATCACACATTCTGTAACGTGTTAAAAGAAGAACTTCTAACTAATAAAAAAGTTGAAATAGCAACTTACGCAATCACTCATCCTCTAATACGAATTCCAAAGTTCATAATTGAAACTACTGATTCTGAAACCCCAAAGAAAGCATTAGACAAAGCAGTAATTTCACTTAAAAAAAGAAATGATGAATTCTTAAAAATAGTTAAAAAAGTTTAGAACAACAAAACTTATATATATTAATTATTCTAATTCTTGACTATGGTAGTTACTCCTTGGGAAGTTAAAGGAACAATAGATTACAACAAACTAATTAAAGAATTTGGAGTTTCTAAAATAGATAATAAATTAATAAAAAGTATTCACGCACAAGCAAAAAAACAAGGATTGAAAAAACATCATTTTCTTAGAAGAAACATTTTCTTTGCACATCGTGACTTGAACTGGTTACTTGAAGAATATAATAAAGGAAACAAGTTCTTTCTTTATACTGGAAGAGCACCCTCTGGCAAGATTCATTTAGGACATTTAATTCCTTGGATGTTTACTAAATGGTTACAAGATGTTTACAAAGTAGAATTATGGTTTCAATTTCCAGACGAGGAAAAATTCTTGTTCAAAAAAAATCTAACTATGGAGGAGACAGAAAAATATACTACTGATAATATGCTTGATATTATTGCTTTAGGATTCGACCCTAAACTAACACATTTTATTATTGATACTAAACATGCAAGTTTAATGTATAAAGAAGCAATTAAGATAGCCAAGAAAATTACATTTTCCACAGTAAAGTCTTCTTTCGGATTTAAAAACGATCAAAATATCGGTGCAATATTCTATACTGCAATGCAAGCAGTACCAACCATTCTTCCTTCAATAATTAAAGGGAAAAAGATTCCTTGTTTAATTCCCCACGCAATCGATCAAGACCCTCATTTTAGAGTTTCTAGAGATGTAATCAGAAAGTTAGGCTATCACAATCCTGCATCAATACAATGTAGATTCCTACCAGGATTAGGAGGTCTTAAAGAAGATGGTAAAATGTCCTCATCTGGAAAATATAATAGTTCAATACATACAACTGATGATCATAAAACTGTAAAGAAAAAAATTAACAAATACGCATTCTCAGGAGGACAATCTACTATAGAAGAGCACAGAAAATTAGGTGGTAATCCTGACATTGATGTTTCTTACCAATGGCTTACTTTCTTTGAAGAAGATGATAAAAAACTAGAAAAAATATATAATAATTACAAGTCAGGGAAACTTCTTTCTGGTGAACTAAAAAAAATATTAATTAATAAAATAAATAAATTCTTAGAACATCATCAGAAAGAACGGGAAAAGGCAAAGAAAAAAATTAATAATTTCATCTACAAACCTCAAATTTTTAAATGAGACCTTAATCTTAACTATTATGAAAATATTAGCGTTTACTGATATTCACAGTAGCAAGAAATACATTGATGAAGTTAGAAAGAAAGCTAAAGAAGCAGACTTACTAGTTTGTGCTGGAGACATTACAGTATTTGAACAAGACATTGAACATGTTATTGAAGAATTAAATAATCTTGGCAAGAAACTCTTATTAATTCATGGAAATCATGAGGATTCAACACTTGTTGAAGTTTTATGCAAGAATAAAAAAAATATTGTTTTTATGCATAAGAAAGTTTTTGAATATGAAGGAATAACATTTTTAGGATTTGGAGGTGGAGGATTTAGTCGAAGAGAACAAGAATTTGAAACTTGGATAAACTCATTAAATCTTAACAACAAAAAAATAGTTTTTATTCACCACGCACCACCATTTGGAACAATCCTGGATTTCTTTGGAGATGAACATCATGGTTGTGACTCTTACAAAAAATTTATTTTAAATTTCCAACCAATAATTTCAATTAGTGGACATTTTCATGAAACTTTTGGATTTAAAGAAAGTGTTAATAATACTTTAATGATCAATCCTGGACCTAAAGGAGAATTACTTGAAATAAAATGATAGATTTTAAAGAGGCATTAAAAAAACTAGAAGAAAATAAAATTTTCAAAGAAGAAAAAGGAATTTTAAGTCATGCATTCATAATGCCACCAAGTGAGGAATGGCAATTAGGATTTTATAACAAAAAAACAGATAAAGTAATCACTTACTTCATGAACGAAACAATAGAGAAAAGCCCGCCAACAGAGGTTATGAAAGAAAATCCTATTAATAAAATTAATATTTCTAAAGTTGAAATTTCCTTAGAAGAAGCTTTAAAATTTGCTGAGGAAGAAACAGATTCTGAAATAAATAAGAAAATTGTTATATTACAAAATCTTGATATAGGCCAAATTTGGAACATAACTTTCTTGACAAAAGATTTCAAAGTGGTTAATTTTAAGATTGATTCTGAAAGCAAAAAAATTATTAAAAAAACTGACAATTCAATTTTTGATTTCAAAGCTTGAAAACTATATTTTTGATATCAACATTATTTATATATCAGAAGTTTTTTATTCTAGAACATGGATATAAGTTACGAAGCAATGAGAAAAAGCAAGAAGCTTAAAGAGTTTTTTGAAGACTAAAAATGCAAGCTTATATTGGAGGACTTCTTCAAAATAATAAAAGTATATGGAAAGATCATAATTCTTTAATAGTATATTTTGCAGGTTCTAATTATAATTGTGACTTCTTTAACAATTCCCAATTCAAGAATCAAAAGAAAGAATTTCTCACAGATATTTCAATAATAAAAAAAGAAATTAGAAAATGTTCTCATATTATAGATGCTGTTGTTTTTTCAGGAGGAGAACCAACCCTACAAAAAGAACCATTAATAGACCTCTTAAAATTTTGCAAGAAAGAAAAACTAAAAACATTAGTTATTACCAATGCTACTAAAAACTTAGAGGAAATCTCTGAACTTTCAACAATCAGAATAGTAATACCTGCACCTTTAGACTCTGATTGGAAATTCCTAGTTAAGTTCTCAGGATATTTTGTTAATGAAGAAGAAATCAAGAAGAATATTATAAATTCAATAAATAAAAATGACGAATTTTATACTAGTTTAATTCCTGGAATTATCTTCAGGAAAGAACAATTTTTACTAATAGAAAACTTACTACCTGAAAATTCAAATTGGATAATTAAAATAAAAAAAGATAAGAATCTACCCTCAGAAGAATATGTTAATAATTTAGTGAATGAACTGAAAAAATTTAAAAAGATTAATATTACCCTGCTTAATTAATGTTAAAAAGATTATTATTACTAACAATATTATTAGGTGGTTGTATGAATGAAGAAATTATTGTTTTAGAAACTAACAAGGGAAATATTGAAATTCTTTTAGATAGGGAACAATCCCCAGAAACTGTTGAAAATTTTTTATCCTATGCAGATTCAAAATTTTTTGAAAATACTGTATTTCACAGAGTAATTCCTGGTTTTATGATTCAAGGAGGAGGATTTACTACTGAAGGTATTCAAAAGACAACTAATCCTCCTATTAAACTAGAATCAAACAATGGATTAACCAATGCTAACGGAACTGTTGCCATGGCAAGAACTAACGATCCTGATTCAGCAACTAGTCAATTTTTTATTAATGTTGCAGATAATAAATTTTTAGATTACACTTCACCATCCAATCCAGGATATGCAGTTTTTGGAAAAGTCATTAATGGAATGGAAATTGTTTCTGAAATTGAAAGTGTAGAAACAACAACTAAAGGATTCAATCAAGACTGGCCAGTAGAAGACATAATTATTCTAAAAGTTTACAAAAAATGAATGAAACAATATCTCACCCAGTACTTCAAGCAATAACTAATTTGATGAGTTTTGTGAGTGTAACTATAGGTGGCATTTTTGGTTTATACCTAATTTTAGTTTTTTTAAGATGGAGAGAATCATTAGCTGTTAAAAAAATGCTTAATAATATCCATAAAGAATTAAAAAAATTAAATAAGAATCATCCTAAATAACTTAATGATTTTTTATCAGAAGCTTCCACAGCATTATTACTTTCTTTCAACAATTTTTGAAGTTTCTTCTCAAAATTCTCTGCTTGTTTTATCAAGGGCTTATAATCAACATTCAAGCCTAAATAATTATCCAATACTTCTATAACTTTTGCCGCAGCCTTACTATCAGGTAAAGCACTATGTGTTTCTGCAAATATACAATTTATATCTTTAGTTTTTAACATCATAGCAGAAGTAACTCCAACAACTACACTCTCATCAATCGGAGACAAATTTAGTTTTTTTAGATTATCATTTCCATAATAAAACAATTTAGCCTGACTTCCTGATTCTAAAGGTAATTGTGCGTTAACACCTTCAACACTTATTATTTCTTTAGCCTTCAAAGTTTTAGCCATTTCAAGAATAGCATCTGCAATAGCCCATTCTTTTCCTTTCATTGTTAAAATAGTTTGTAAAATTATCAAATTATATTTTTTAGAATAATAAACAGCCATAGGCTTCAATAATTCTCCCTTGTGTATTGTTACTAATGCTGGAAGATCGTCATATTCAAACTCTCCTATTAATTCACAATCTAAATTTTCAGTTAAAAATTGAGTTACTATAGTTCCCACAAGACCAAAGCCTGGAAATCCTTCAATAATTATTGGTTTTTGCGGTTTCTTACTTAAATTAATTTTCATCAAGATTACTTCCTAAAATTCAATATATAAAACTTTTCTTTTATTTTCCAAACCTTCTTTCTCTAGACTCATACTCTTCAATCACATTCTGAAAATCTTCCTTGGAAAAATCAGGCCACATAACATCAAGAAAAAACAATTCTGAATATACTGATTGCCAAGTTAAGAAATTACTGAGTCTTCTCTCACCACCAGTTCTTATTATAATATCAGGTTGAGAATCTAAATACAAATATTTTGAAAAGGTCTTAACATCTATATCTTCAATATTTTCATTCAATACTTTCTTAACAGCATCAATAATTTCCTCCTGACCTCCATAACCCAAACAAATATTCACTTTATACTTATCAAAAGATTTAGTTTTCATCATTAAATCATTCATTAAATCCCTTAACTTTTCTGAAAATGAACTTAATTTTCCAACAAATTTAATTTTTACCTTATTATCTTTAAGTTCCTCGAACTTTTCATTCAATAATTCACTCATTAAATTACCAAATATTTTCATTAGAAAATCAAATTCTTCCTTAGGTCTATTAAAATTTTGTATAGAAAATGCATAGAATGTAACTTCTTCAATACCTGAATCCCTAGTCCATTCAAGAACATCTTTTAACTTTTCAGCACCCTTTCTATGACCTTCCCAAGGTTTTTTTAATAATGATTTCGCATACCTTCTATTACCATCCATTATGAATGCTACATGTTTCATTTCCTAAAACGAATAGTTAAACACTTTTATATTTTTTGAATAGTTTGATTAATTCCCTTGACCAATAAATTTATAAAAGAAATAATTTTCCCTGAAATTAGACCCATTTTCACTACTTTGGTAGGAGGGATTTATGAACAAAGAACAATTCAAGAAGATTATTGAAAAATTACTAGATAATTCTCCTAAGAAGAAGTTCGATCAATCTGTTGAACTAATTTTTAGTTTTAAAGATTTAAACTTAAAAAAACCCGAAGAACAACTTGATTATTTCATCAAATTACCCCATGGTTTAGGGAAGAAATTCAAAATTTGTGCATTAGTATCTACTGAATTAGAAGATGATGCAAAGAAAATTTGTGATACTTCAATTCTAGCAAAAGATTTTCCAAAATATCAAAAAGATATTAAAAGCATTAAAAAACTTGCTTCAACACACAAATTCTTCATTGCACAAGCAAATATTATGCAGGATGTAGCTAAAGTATTCGGTAGAACTCTAGGACCAAGATCTAAAATGCCAAACCCTAAAGGTGGTTGTGTAGTTCCTCCAAAAACAGCATTAAAACCACTTTATGAAAAACTCCAAGATACTATTCATGTTAAGGCAAAAGAACAACCAGTTTTTCAATCATTAATAGGAAAACAATCTCAAAAAGTTGAAGAACTTGCTAATAATGCTGCTTCACTATATGATTCTGTTATTCATCATTTACCCAAAGAAGCTAATAATCTAAAATCAGTCTATATTAAATTAACAATGTCAAAACCGGTTAAGATAGTTTAAAATGAAAAATATTGAAATAAAGAAGAATAAAGTAAAAGAATTTACTGAGTTATTAGATTCTTACCCAATATTAGGTATTGTTAATGTTGATTCTCTTCCTGCAAAACAATTACAAAATATGAGAAGTAAACTTAGAGGAAAAGTTCTTCTTAAAATGACTAAAGTAAGATTATTAAAAAAAGCTATTGAACAATCCAAAAAATCAAATATTAAAGATCTTGAGAAATACTTGGACGGTATGGTTATGGTTCTTTTCAGTAAAGAAAATCCTTTCTCATTATTTAAAGTTCTTAAAAAGAATAAATCTTCAGCACCTGCAAAGGCTGGACAGAAGGCTCCTAAAGACATTCTAGTTTCTAAAGGAGGAACTAATTTACCACCAGGACCTATGATTAGTCAACTTTCAAATGTTGGAATTAAGACTGGGGTTGAAAATGGTAAGATAGCAATTAAGGAAGACTGTATAGTTGCTAAAGAAGGAGATGAAATTTCACAACCTTTAGCTGAAGTTCTTACAAGACTTGAAATCGAACCTATGGAGATAGGACTAAACTTAAGTGCAGTTTACGAAAATGGAGAAATATTAACTAAATCAGTTCTAGACATTGATGAAGAAGCTTACTTGAATAACTTATCTACAGCATTCAATGATTCTTTCGCTCTTGCGATGGAGATTGGTTTTGCAACTAAAGAAACAGTCACTAAATTAATAGAAAAAGCATATAGAGAAGCAATTATTTTAGGAATTGAAAAAACAATATTAGAACCTGAATTAATTAAAGAATTATTACAAAAAATACATCAAGAATCAAGCTCACTTTATAATAAAATAAACAAGATTGAAACCCCGAAAGAACAAGAACCTTCCAATAAAGAAGATGAAAAACCTACAGAAACTAAGGAAGAAGAAAAACCTACTGATACAGCAGCTGGTTTAGGGGCTTTATTCGGATAAATGGAGGCATCAAAATGGAATATATATACGCGGCTATGCTTTTACACAAAGCAGGCAAGGAAGTAACAGAAGCGAATGTTAAGAAAGTCCTCGAAGCTGCCGGCGTTAAGGCTGATACTGCAAGAATTAAGGCTTTGACAGTAGCTTTAGAAGGAGTTAACATTGATGATGTTGTAAAGAATGCTCCAGTAGCAACTGCTGCACCCGCTGCAGCTTCCGCAACTGAAGCTTCAGAAGCAACTGAAGAGAAGAAAGAAGAAAAGAAAGAAGATGATAAAAAAACCGATGAGGAAGCGGCTGCTGGTATGGGCGCTCTTTTCGGTTAATTCTTTTTTCTTTTTTTAATTATGTGAGGATTATGCCAGAAAACTTTAATAAATTAAGAGAACAACTTTTAGCTATTTCTAAAAAGAAAGATAAAGCTTTTAAAAAAAGAGCAAGGACTAAAAAAGAAATTAGAGAGACTTTCAACCTAATAAAAGAAAAAAAGGGAGAAAGAGATTCTTACAATAAAGAAGTTAAGGAATTAAAAGAAAAAAGAAACATTCTTAATTCAAGAACAAAAGAACTTTCTAAAATTGTTAAATCATTCAAGGATGATTTGAAAACAGTAGATACTAAAATCAATCCTAGAGAATTACTTAGAACTATTGAAAAACTTGACTTGCAAATTGAAACTGAAGTAATTCCTTACGAAAAAGAAAAAGAGTTAATGAAACAAATTAAAGATTTAAATGCTCAACTTGGAAAAATGAAAGATAAAGCAGAAAAATTCAAAGAGCATGATTCAAGCATTAAAGAATTGAGAAAAGTAAGAACTGAAAGTAATAACATTCACAAGAAGTTTATTAGCTTAACCAAGAAAAGTCAAGAATGTCATGAAATTATGATTTCTAACCTGAAACAAATTGATAATTTAAAAAAAACAGAAAAAGAAACAGAAAAAGAATTCGAAAGTATAAAAGAAGAATTTGATAATATTTCTAAAAAAGTAGGTGCAGAAGTAACCAATAATATTCAAAAAACACAAAAGAAAAAAACACAAAAGAAAAAGATAGAATCTAAAATACTAAAGAAAAGTAAGGAAGAAGTCGAACAGAAAATCAAAAAGAAAGAAAAACTTACTACAGAAGACCTTATTGCATTCCAAAGCGAAGCAAAACTATAAAAACAAACTTCATAATCTAAAATCCATTACCGAGATCGCATACATAACACCTGATGTGTTGGTCGCGATTCGTCAGATAATTCACTCACATTCACTCTTGCCGAGATCGCATACTTAGTAATCAAAGATTACTGGTCGCAATCTCTAAATAAAAACAAAAAAAACAACCATTGCCGAGATCGCATAGTGGTATTGCGTCAGCCTGCTAAGCTGATTCCTTCGGGAAGCCTGGGTTCGAATCCCAGTCTCGGCGTAGAACTTACAATTTCTTTATTATCCTTTCAACAAACGCATCATATTGGATTTCTGCTGCGAACATTTGAAACTCTTGAGGCATTTTCTCCATTGCCTTTACTTCTTCCAAATGTTTTTTTAAAACGCTTTTTATTAAGGATTTCTCATCATTAGTTAACATAAGTAATTAATTAATAGTTTAATATTTAATATTATCTATTTCAGCGAAATGTTTTTATAATAATTAAAATTAAAAAGTGTATGAAAGACAAAGGTATTACTATTACTAAAGAGAAAGACATGCCTGAATGGTATTCTCAAGTTGCTTTAAAGTCTAAACTTGCTGATTATTCTAGAGTTAAGGGCACAATGGTTATTAGACCTTATGGTTTTGCTATTTGGCAGAAGATACAGGATGAATTCAATAAATTAATATCCAAAAACAATGTTGAGAATGCTTATTTTCCTTTATTCATTCCAGAAAGTTTTTTCAAGAAAGAAGCTGAACATGCTAAAGGTTTCTCTCCTGAAGTTGCTTGGATAGGGAAAAAAACCAAGGATAAGGAAAGAATTGCTATAAGACCTACTTCTGAAACGATAATGTATGATTCTTATAGTAGATGGATTAGGAGTTGGAGGGATCTTCCTTTAAAGATTAATCAATGGTGTAATGTTGTCCGTTGGGAAGTTAGTGATGTTAAATTATTTTTAAGATCTAGAGAGTTTTTATGGCAGGAGGGACATTGTGTTTATGAAACTGAGAAAGAGTGTGAAACAGAAACATTACATTATTTGAATCTTTACAAGAAAATTTCTGAAGAGTTATTAGCCGTTCCTGCTCTTTTAGGCAAAAAGACAGAAAAAGAAAAGTTCGCTGGTGCTAAAACTACTTACACCATAGAAACATTTACTGAAGAAGGTAAAGCTTTACAACTAGCAACATCTCATAATTTAGGTCAGAGTTTTGCAAAGGGTTTTAACATCAAATTTAAAGGCAGGGATGACAAAACTCATCTTCCTTGGCAGAACTCTTGGGGGTTTTCAACAAGGCTTATAGGGGCTTTAATAATGGCTCATAGTGATAATAAGGGTTTAGTTCTTCCTCCAAGCATTGCTCCTAATCAAATAGTTATAATTCCAATACTAAAAAAAGACTCTCAAAATGAAGTCTTGAAGAAAGCAAGACAATTAAAGGCTAAACTTAAAAAATATAGAGTTTTACTTGATGACAATACTTCTTACTCTTCTGGTTGGAAATTTAACGAGTATGAACTTCAAGGTGTTCCTTTAAGGATTGAAATAGGACCTAAAGATATTAAGAAGAAACAAGTTGTTATTGCAAGAAGAGACAATAGTAAAAAAGAATTTATTAAAGAAGCAACATTATCAAAAACAATAGAGAAAACATTAATTAATATACAATCAGAACTTTTCAAAAAAGCAAATAAATTCCTTAAATCATCAATAATAGATGCTAAAACTTGGAATGACTTTAAAAAATTAGTAAAAGAAAAAAAATTAATTAAAGCTTCTTTTTGTGGTAGACCTTCTTGCGAAGAAGAAATAAAATTTAAAACTGCAGGAATTACTTCAAGACTTGAATTATTAAACGAAAAAAAGCCTAAAGGAAAATGTATTAATTGTGATAAATTAGCAAATCAAAAAGTTATTTTTGGCAAAACCTATTAAAATGAAAATTTTTCTCATATTAATTTTATTAATACCATTAGTTTTTGCAGACGAAATTTTAACTTCAGAATCAGCAATTTTAGAATATGAAGTTTCTACCAGTGTTGAAATAGTTCCAGAATCTGAAAATTTCTTTATTGATTCACTAACTCTTGATCTTTATTGGCTTCCTAAAGAATCTTTCAGACAGGAGATTTTAGAACTTAATACTAATCCAGAAGCTTTCATTTCGGACTCTGCCAAATTTATTTTCAATAATCCTGGATTGAATAATGAAATTTTCTTAATTTCTAAAGTAAAAACTCATAATTCCAGAAAAAGAATAACTTCAAGAATTGATTATCCTCTAAATTTAGAAGCAGAATTTTTTCCTTATGTGGAAGAACAAGAAATTATTGATTTTAGTCCAGAAATTTTAATTACTGCTACAAGTCTTAAAAGAGAAAGTTCTGATTTATATGAACTTGTTGTAGAAACTGCAAAGTGGGTTCGAAATAATGTTGAGTATGATCTTTCAACATTAAATGTTGAAGCATCTATTCCCTCTTCTAATGTTTTAATATCAAAAAATGGTGTTTGTGACGAAATTACTAGTTTATTCATATCATTATTAAGAGCTAATGGTATTCCTTCTAGGTTTATCTCAGGATTTTCATATACTAATCTTGATGATTTTGATAACAATTGGCAACCTCACGGTTGGGCAGAAGTTTATTTTCCTGGATTTGGCTGGGTGCCTTTCGATGTTACTTATGGTGAATATGGTTTTTTAGATTCTGGTCATATTAAACTTTCTGAAACATTAGATGCTAAAGGTCTTTCAGTATTGTACGAATCTAGAGGTTTTAGTTATACTACTAATACTGAAAATCCTAATTTTGACATTGAAATTTTAAGTCTTGGAAATAGTTCTGACTTAAGTATTGATTTTTCAATTAGTGTTGCTGAACCAATGGTAGGATTTGGATCAGAGAATCTTTTAGAATTGCACTTTTCCAACAACAATAATTATTATATTGCTGGATCCGTTAATTTAGGAAGAACAGAACAATTAAATTTTAGTAATTATGATATTGACTTTTTATTAAAACCTTTTGAAGAAAAAACAATGAATATTATTATCGAAACTCCTAATAATTTAGATTCTTCATTCCAATATACTTTTCCAATACTTGCTGTTTTAGATGGAATTTATTTTAATACAAGTTTTAAATCAAAAGTTAATGAACAAATTTTTGAATTTTCTGAAGAAGAAGCTGAACTAAAAGGTTTTTTTTCTTGCATATATTCTAATTCAGTAATGTTTAATGTTGATACTTTAATAAATTGCCAATCAGACTTTACAGGAACTTTTTGTTTGAACAATTTATGTAATAAAGAAGGAATTTTTAATATAAGTTTTGAAAATCCGGGCATTTCAAGTTTCATAATTTATTTTAATAACAGCATAATTTCAGATAGTATTCCCATAAGTATTGCAGTTTTAGATTTTCCAAATATTTCAATATTTAATATTTCATATCCTGAAACAATTAATTTTTCTGAAGTTTTTGATATTGAAATAACAGTTAATAAAAATTCTGTTTCAAAAGCAGAATCTGCTTTTTTAACTATTGAAAACATATTTTCTAAACAAGAATTTGATTTAAATCCTGAAGGACATAATCTTTTAATTAATGTCGATCCTTCAAACTTAGGATTCACTAATACTTTCAAAATTGAATTATTCCAAGATGATGAATTAGTTGATTCAAAAACAATTACTATAAAAACAAAAACAAAATTTTTTGAAAAAATCAGACTTTTACTAAATGTTTTAGGAATTAAAATTTATAATATGTTTTCTTAGTAAGCTTTTTATACTTTCCTACAAAAACTTCTATTATGAATGTAAAAACGGTAAATCTTCAAGGAAAATCTGAATATTCTTTTTTTCTAATTCATGGATATACAGGAAGTATAACTGATTTTAATGGATTAGAACATTATCTAAATAAAAAGTTTAATACCAGTGTAAAAATTATATTAATGAAAGGTCATGGAACTGAAGTTTCAAATCTTAAAGGATTATATTATTCTGATTTTCTTAATCAAATAGAAGAAGAGTTTAAAAAAGAATTAAAAAAAGGTAAAAAAATTATTCTCGGAGGGATTAGTTTTGGTGGACATTTAGCCTTAAAACTTGCTAGTAAATATCAAGTTTCAGGAGTTTTTACTATTGCACCAACCATAAAATTTAAATTTCCTTTTAATATTCCTAAAATTAAATTACTAGGTAAATTTAAAAAACATTGGAAGAAAAGATTAACTAAAAAAGAGAGAATATTAAGAGAAGGAACATTTCATTATTCACATATGCCAGTATATGGATTAGATTTAATTTCTGAAGCTAATAAAGATATCTTTCCTGTATTAAAAAAAATAACTTGTCCTTGCTTAAGTATTTCATCAGTTTATGACCCTTTGATTAATTTTGAAAGTAGCTTGATAATTCATAAACTTGTCAATTCTAAAATTAATTATTTAAACCTTATAGATACTACTCAACATAATTATTTCTTTTCAGATGACAAAAATAAAGTTTTTTATTCTATTAAACAATTTTATGAAAGCATTCTTAACAAAAAATATGAAAAGGTAGCAGCCATAGTTCCTGCTTTTAATGAAGGTGAAAGAATTGGAAATGTTTTAAGAGTTTTAACTAAATCAAAAATTGTTGATGAAGTTATAGTTGTTGATGATGGTAGTTCTGACAATACTGAAAACGAAGCTAGAAAATTCAATGTTACATTCTTAAAAAATTCTAGAAACAAAGGTAAGGCATATTCTATGGAAAGAGGAGTTAAAAAATCAAAAGCGGACATAATATTTTTTTGTGATGCTGATCTTAAAGGGTTAAAAGAATCAACAATTAACTCAATAATTAAACCAGTGATTAATAATGAGGTTGAAATGTTCATAGGATTAAGATTTAACAAGATGCAAAGAGCAGTCAAAGCATTCGCTTTACTATCTGGAGAAAGAGCATTAACTAGAAAATTATGGGATGAGCTTCCAAAATTTTACAAAAACAAATTCAGGATTGAAACAGGACTTAATCTTTACGCAAAATATTATGGTAAAGGATATTCTTACAAATTATTCAAAGATTATTTTCAAACCTTAAAAGAAGAAAAATATGGGTTTTTCAAAGGAACAACAAGAAGATGGAATATGAATTTTGATGTTAGTATTGCCTTTTTATATTTTCAAATTTTTGAAATTCCAAAAACTATTATGAGAATAAGACTTTCAATTTTAGGATTACTATTAAGCAGTTTTATTTTTTATTATAGCTTTCTTTTTTCATCTTATACATTCATAATTTTAGTCTTTGGAAGTACCTATTATTTAATCAAAAACACGTATATTTTAATAAATAGTTTGAGACTGAAAAAACTTCTTTATTCTAATAAAGTTTAAATAGTAGTTCTCCAGTCCATTCAATATGCAACTTTCCACATTAGTTTTAGATTCTTCCGCTTTAATAGAAGGGTCTTTATCTAAAAAGTTAAACAATAAAGATCTCAGAATAAAAAAATTAATAATTCCTGAATTTGTAATTTTTGAATTAGAAAATCTTGCTAATAACAATATTGAAAAAGGTTTTTTAGGTATTGATGAATTAAAAGTTTTAAGAGAGCTTTCTTTGAAGCAAAAGTTTGAAATTTCTTTCTTCAAAAATAATTTTAGAATTTTTAATAAAGAACAATCATATTCTGAAATAATAAATATTGCATTTGAAGAAGATGCTGCATTAATGACAAATAATAAAGTTCAATATTTAATTTCTGAAGCTAAAGGTATAAAAACAATATATAGTCATTTGAAAGAGGGAAAAGAAATTCCAATAGCTAAATATTTTGATACTACAACAATGTCTGTTCATCTTAAAGAAAATACTTTTCCTTCTGCAAAGAAGGGAAGACCTGGAGAGTGGACTTTTGAACTTATAGGTAAAAAAAAATTATCTAGAGATGATTTGAGAGATTTGGCTAAAAAACTTGTTGAATTCGCAGGTTTAGTAAAGGAAGGTTTTATTGAATTAGAAAGGCCAGGATCTACTATTCTTCAGATTGAAAATTATAGGATTGTTATTACCAAACCTCCATTTTCTGATGGTTGGGAAATTACTGCTGTAAGGCCTGTTAAGAGACTTTCTCTTCCTGAATATAATTTATCAGAGAAATTAAGTTTAAGACTTAAGGAGCAAGCAGAGGGTATTCTTATTGCAGGTGCGCCTGGACAAGGTAAGAGTACTTTTGCTCAGGCGTTAGCCGAATTTTATCTTGGACAAAAGAAAATCATAAAAACTGTTGAAGCACCAAGAGATTTAGTTCTTCCTGATGAAATAACACAGTTTGCAATAAGTCATGGTTCTTCAGAAGAAATTCATGACATTTTACTTCTTAGTAGACCAGATTACACAATTTATGATGAAATGAGAAATACTAACGATTTTCTTTTATTTTCTGATTTGAGACTTTCAGGAGTAGGAATGATTGGTGTTATTCACGCAACACAAGCCATTGATGCTATTCAAAGATTTATTGGTCGTCTTGAATTAGGAGTCATACCTCATATTGTAGATACTGTAGTTTTCATTAATGCTGGAGAGGTTGAGAAAGTTTTTGCATTAAAAATAGAAGTTAAAGTTCCTTCAGGAATGACAGAAGCAGACTTGGCAAGACCGATTGTTACAGTAACCGATTTTGAATCAGGAAAATTAGAATTTGAAATTTATTCATATGGTGAAGAAACAGTAGTTGTGCCAGTAACTAAAAAGAACAAAAGTCCTTTACATGGATTGGCAGCAGATTCGATCAAAAAAGAATTTTTAAGATATTCTAAAAATATTTCGGTTGATTTATCTTCAAACAATAAAGCTATTGTTTATGTTCCAGAATCTTTAAAGGCACAAATTATAGGAAAGCAAGGATCTAATATAGAATCTATTGAGAAAAAACTCGGAATTGGAATTGATATAAAAACAAAAAAGGATTCAGAATCTATTCCTTTCGACATACTTATTTCCAAAGGACATATTAAACTTTTTACAGACTTAGTTAATACTAGTATAAATATTTATGTCGATGACGATTTTTTAATGACAACTAAAATAAGCAAGAAAGGACAAGTTAATATTAAGAGAAGTAATGCATTGGCTAAAGTTTTGATAAATGCTGAAAAGGAAGGTAAAAAGATAGATCTTAAAATTTAGTTTTTTTCTTAATTTGAAAATCAAGCGCATTTAATGCTTGTTTTACTGCTTGTAATGGACCAAATTCCCTTATATTACTATAATAATATTTGTTTGCAGTAGTAAGATTAATTTTTACTCTTGAAAGATTCTGTCCCTTGAAAGATCTCTGCCTAATTCCTAAATTTATTATTGCTTCAGAATTTTGATCTTGTTTTTCTAAAAATTTTTGAATATAGAACTCAAATTTTTTACTCTCATAACCAGTTAGTTTATCTATATCTCCTGTTAGTCTAAAATTCATCATTATAAAAAAAAAAGAAAATAAATAAGCCAAAAGGCTTATTTAGCTTTTGCCAGCTGCAATACTTCTTCTAATGCAATTACTATTGTCGCTGGTACTATAAATGCTAGCATTTGTTGGAAAATTCCACTAAGGTATACACCAATATAATGTACACCTTCTAATCCTAGCTTGTCAGCGCCGAAACTAGCTACTAACACCATTATAGTTGCTGTCAACAAAAAGTCCTTTGTGTCTTTACCAGTTACGTTAATAAATCCAACCAGTAATCCTGCAACTACTAGCAATGATGTTAACCACGCAACAGTATTTGCATCAAGGTTTGCTGATGCTAATCCTAAAAGGATCGCAACTACTACTCCCACTATAAATGCATAGTGTCCTACTTTTTTCTTCATAAAATCACCTCGTTTATTTTGAAATATTGTAGAGTGCTTTAAGTGATACTACTGCTGCTCCAGAAGCAACAAAAGTAACTATGTAAGTAACAAATGACGTTAGGAAATAAATACTTTCAAATATTGTGTTAAAACTCAAATAGATTAATATCCAAGTCATTGATGAAATTAAATATAAACTAATTTCCTTATCAGAAACATTCAAAAAACCTATTATTAAACCTATAATCCCTAGAAACCAAAAAATATTATTATTTGTAGAATTTGGTGTAACAAACGCCGCTATAAGGGCAAGAAGAAGCCCGACAACAAATGAGTACGCACCAATTTTTCCCCACATTCTAGTCATTAAATCACCTTGATTAATCTAATTTATTGAAGTGAACCTATTTAAATTTTTTGTTTTTAATAAAAAACTTCCAAATATGTTTTTCTGAAAAGTAAAATAAACCGAATGCTATAAAATATGCTCCAAACACATCAATTGAATAATGAACTTTCATTAATATAACAGTTAATGCCATTATTATAGACATTATTAAAAAAAAAAATTTCAATTTTTTATCTTTCACAAATAAATAACCTAAAAATGGAACTGCAACATGTCCTGATGGAAACAAATCTTTTGTTAAATAATAATGACTAAATAATCCCATAACTGCATGATCATCTATTCTTATTACAGGAGCTCCTAAGTGAGTTATTGAAAAGAAAAAAGCTCTAATTAATTTAAATAAGGCCATAGTTACAGTGAATGCAGGCAACATGATAGGTTCTTTTATTATAAAATATAAACTTAAACTTGTTATAATAAGCAAAAAACCTATTGTTGCTAAAAAATTAAGGTCATATGTAGGTAATAAATCATGAAGCAAATCTCCACTAGGATTTGTTTGTTGTGATTCTGCATAAAAGCCAGCAACTTTAATCAAAATCATTGCAATTACAAGAATTATAACACTAATAAACAATTTTATAGAATAGTCCTTATCTTTTAGTAGATTTAAAATTTCCATTTAAAAAAAAGAATTGTTTAAGTTTAAATATTTTTTTAAGAAAAATTAATATAATATTTAACAAAGTTTATATTATGTGAAAAAAATAATATTAGCAGGTTTACTCTCAGGAATTTTAAGCGCGGAATCATATAATTTGTATTCTTACTTTAACAGTCACATAGGAACTGTCCAAATTGATACTACTAAAAATTCAGAAGATTTAGAAATTAAATTAGAAATTCCACTTATCCCTGATAATTTTTACAAAGCAGGAATTATAGATTTTTCAATTAAGAAAAAATTTGGGTTTCATAAAATAAATGATTCTACTTATATAGAAATTCTTCAGGATGAAGCATTTACTTATTTATTTTCTAATTCGAGTTGGAATCTTACTTCATATAAAGGAAATAGAGAAGAGAAAAAAATTCTTGTTGGAACTTCTTATGAAAGTAATACTTTAGTCGATGTTATTAGAACTGAATTGACAGGAACTCACAAAAGAAAATTTGAAATTTTTATTGGAGGACTAAAATATCTTATTGAATTACCAGAATTTAGTGAAAAAAAATGGTTTTAAAAAATTAGATTTTAATGTACAGGGATTTTATAGATGGAATGAAAATTCTTGGATTTCTTACGAAAATGATGTTGATGTTCCTTTTGGGAACATTAGTGTTTTCTTTAAGGGTTTTGAAGCCATAAAAGCAAGTGGTGAGATTAAAATTTTGTTTTTTCCGATTGATTTTTATATCGAAAAGCAGAAATAATATTAAAATTCCGAAAACTTTATAAATGACTTTTTTAATATAAATCTTACTTCTTTTATTTGAAAAAAAAAAGAAATCCCACCATGGAACAAGAAACTCAACTTATCTCTCTTGCGATGAAAGAGAAGGAAATTGAAGAAATAGTAGGTTCTCACTCTCTACAAATAGTTAAATACTTAGAAGGAAAACAAGATATTTCTGAATTTAAGATTGCTGAAGATTTAAAAATTGAAATTCATGCAATTAGAAATTTATTATACAATCTTCATGGTAATAATTTAGTAACATACATTAGGAAAAAAGACAGAATTAAAGGATGGTATATAAGTTATTGGACTTTAAACCTAACAAGATTTAAAGAAATGTTACCTTTAGTAAGAAAAACAAACCTAGAGCAAATCAGAAAAAGACTATTAAATGAAGAAAAAAATCAATTCTATCTTTGTAAAAACATGTGTTCAAGAATGAATTTTGAGTCTGCTATGGATTTAAACTTCAAATGTCATGAATGTGGAGAATTAATGAATTTTCAGGATAATACTAGAACCATAGAATTTTTAAACAATAAAATTTCTGAATTAGAAACACAAATTGCATAAAAACTTATTTAAACAATAATGCATTTTTTATATTATGTCCTTATTTAAAGAGATTTTATCTTCAGAAGAAACTATTTTTAAAAATGAGAATGCTCTTGATTTTGACTTTATTCCTAAAATTCTTCCATTTAGAGAAAAAGAACAAAAGGAAATTGCATTTTCCATATCACCTTTAATTAATGGAAGGGATGGAAGAAATCTATTTATACATGGAAATCCTGGAATAGGAAAAACAGCAGCTTCTAAATTTGTTCTTAGAGATTTAGAAAACGAAACTGAAGATATTTTAATAATTTATATAAATTGTTGGCAAAAAAATACTAGTTTCAAAGTAATTCAAGAAGCTTGTCATCGATTAGGGTATAAATTAACACATAATAAAAAAACTGATGAACTAATGAAAGTTTTAGCGGGTATGATTAATAAAAAATCTGCAGTTATAATTCTTGATGAAGTTGATAAATTAGATGATAATAATGTATTATATATGTTTCTTGAGGATTTATATAAGAAATCTTTAATTTCAATCACAAACTTTGAATCATGGATTTCAAATCTTGATAAAAGAATTAGGAGTAGATTTAATCCTCAAATACTTAAATTTAAATCTTATAATTATGACGAAACATTTAGAATTCTTTCTGAACGTGCAAAATATGCTTTTTTTGAAAATGTAATTTCTGAACAACTTATAGAGTTAATATCTAAAAAATCATTTCAATTAAAGGATATACGTTCTGGAATATATTTGTTGAAACAGGCAGGATTAAACGCTGAAGCTCGATCTTCAAGAACTATTAATGATAAAGATGTTAATAAAGCAATATTAAATATCCGAGAATTTTCAACTAAAAATAAAGAGATTTTACAAGATGAGGAAAAACTTCTTCTTAGTATTATAAAAGAAAATTCTGGTTTAAAAATGGGCGAACTTTTTGTGTTATATCAAGAACAGGGAGGTAAAGGCGTTTATAAGACATTTCAAAGACTTATTGAACAGCTTGATTCTAATAGATTTATAACAACAAATAAAATGTCATTTGGTAAAAAAGGAAATACAAAAATAGTAAAATATAGTGGTCTTAAAAAACTTAGCGACTACTAAATTTTTCCTAAATTTGCCTTTCTGACTGATTGCTGCCACAAAAATTCATTCATGAAATCAATTCTGTGCTTATAATCTTCCCATTCAACAAATATTTTCTTAAATTTTAGCATAATCTTCACCCCCTAAATATCCTTTCATGAATGCTTCTTCCTCACTACTAATTTCGTCATTTTCTAACAAAATATCTACATATCCTTCATTATAAATTTCATATTCTCTCATTTCATTCACCTCTAGTTGTTGTTTTTATTTGGTCAAAAAACAACTTTTCAATGTACTCATTTGTCAAATTCATTTTTTCACCTCAAGAAGAATTTAGCATTTTTGTTTTAAATAGTCTATGCGGGTGAATGTCCAGTGCAAATTAGAAATAATTAAGCCTTATTCAATTTAGTATGAGTTTGATGTGCATGCTTGTAAAGTAAATGTTCTATTTTATCAGGATTTTTTATATAGTAAAGAGTCAAATCAGGAGCTTTATTTTCTGCAGTGTGAACAATAACATCTCCAGCATTACAAATTCTATCCCATACTGATACATCTGTTGTTATGTTTGTTATTCTTGTATATGATACTGAAAACTTTTTTTTAACTAAAAATTTAAACTCACTTGTTAAATGTGTTTTATAAAAATAATATGTCGTAAATGAAAGTATGAATATTTTATAACTAAGTAACAAAATAGTGAATAAAAATACTATGCTAGCAAGCCAAAATATTAAAGTTCCAATACTTATTTCAAAGAAACCCATACTTTTAATAATCAATAAAAAGAAAAATAAAACTATTGATATCAATCCTAATTTAATGATATATTTAAGAAATACAAGTAATAATGCATTTATAATATTTGGTTTTATAGTAAACTCTGGTTTTTCCATATTTTTTCTAGTGAGTTTTTATTTATTAAACCTTTTATTTTATTATTGAATTATTTCAAAGTATCAGCTATCGCCCCACTTAAAGATGCAGGAAATGAAACTATTACTGTTCTCTTAAATGCTACAATAAAATCAGTAGTCCATGGTGTTTTCTGAATTACAGTTAATAATATTGCTACAATCAAAAAAGACAATAAATAAGTTGATATTACTCTTGAAACATAAAATCCCATATAATGATGTAATTTATCTTTATAATAATGAAAATAAGTGAATATAGATATAAAAATAAAAGACAAAATCATCAAAGCCAAAATATTAAATATTGGAAGTAATTGCCCTAATCTCCAAGTCTCTTCAGTCAATGCTACTGGTATTGCAAGTATTGAAGCTCCAACAAGAACTTGCATCATATCTTTTGCTGTAAATTCTACTTTTATATGTTCTGATAATTTATTTAGTATATGTAAATTCTCTCGTTTACTTAACTTCGACATATATTTAGTTTTCGAAAGATACTATTTAAATTTTTTGTGAGTTATAAGAACAAGTAATAATATTGTTATAGATACTACTAACGACATAAAGGGCATTGTAATAAATCCTAAATAAGTAAAGTATCTTGCTGTGCAATCTACCACTCCTTGCACACAAACGCTTGAAACAGCTCCTAATTGGGTTATATAGTGATATCCTGAAATCAAAATTGAACCAATACTGAAAGGTATTAAATAATAAAATGAATCTTTTAATTTTTTTATTAGTGCTATTAATAATATTAATGCTTGTGGGTAAATAAAAATTCTTTGATACCAACATAAATCACAAGGAATTAGAAGAAAATACTCAGAATAAATTAAACTTCCTAAAGATGCGGCAAAGGCAAGGAAAAAAGCAAGAAGAATCCCTTTTTTTCTAAAAAACAATAAAATTCCTGACAATTTTTTTGAACGTAATGTAATAAGAATTATTAAGAGAAAAATAACAATTAAATTTATTATTGTTCCTAAACTCGTCAGTTGATCAAATAATACTCTCATTTTTTCAAACAATAGATCCATATTTAAAATTTTTCCGGTTATAATAACCTACTATAAAATAAATTGTTGAAGTTATTAAAGTAATATAAATCCAATCAATTATTTGAATGGGAACAGTTCTAAAATAAGTATTTAATGGAGAATATACTACTGTTAATTGTATCATTACAGATATTAATAAAGAAGAAAATAAAAATTTGTTTTTTCTTATTGAAAATTTGAAATTCTCTGATTTTAATCCTGCCACATTGAATAATTGAAAGAATACTAAAGTGGTAAATGCTATTGTTCTTCCTTCATCATTAAATCCATAATTCCAATACATAAACAATGTTCCAATGCTTATTATTATACCAACTAATAGAATATGTTTAATCATTTTTTTGTCTATTATTGGTTCTCTTTTGTTTCTTGGTTTTGTACTCATTAAGTATTTAGGATACTCATCCAGACTCAATGCAAAACTTGGTAAACCATCAGTAATTAAATTTATCATTAGTATCTGAATAGCTATTAATGGCAGGGGCCATCCTAATAGAATTGCGATTAGAATTACTAGGATTTCTCCAGTGTTTGATGGAAGTAAATATTTTACAAAATTTTTAATATTATTGTATATTCCTCTTCCGTGATTTATTGCTCTTACTATGCTTGAATAATTATCATCTAACAAGATCATATCTACTGATTCTTTAGAAACATCTGTTCCTGTAATGCCCATGGCGACTCCAATATCTGCTTTGGCTAATGCAGGCGCATCATTTATTCCATCTCCTGTTACTGCAACAATATTACCTGCTTTTCTTAATTCATTTATTATTCTTAATTTGTGATTTGGTGTCACTCTAGCAAAAATATTTATTTTTTTCACTTGGTGCAATAATTCCAGATCAGACATTATTTCAACTTCATTACCTGTCAATACTCTTTTAAAACCAAGTCCTATCTCTTTAGCTATTGCTATTGCAGTCTGTTTATTATCTCCAGTTATCATTATAGTTCTTATTCCTGCATCTTTTGCTTTACTAAGTGATTCTTTTATCTCATCTCTAGGAGGATCAATCATTGCTTGTATTCCTAGAAATATTAGTCCTGATTCATCATTTCTTGAATCTTTTGATTTGAAAGCAAAAGCTAAAACTCTTAATGCTTGTTTTGAAAATTCTTCTTCTTTTTTTAGAATTTTATTTTTCTGACTTACTTTTAAATTTTGAACTTTACCATTAACCATTATCCTACTGCATTTTTTCAGTAAGTTTTCTGTTGCCCCCTTAGTTAAAACAATTGTTTCATTATGAAACTTGTTTATTGTAGTCATTAGTTTTCTTTCTGAATCAAATTCATATTCGTTTAATCTTATATGTTCTTTGTCAAGAATTTGTTTATTCAACCCATATTTTGCTCCTGAAATTAGTAATGCTGCTTCTGTAGGGTCTCCTATTACTTTATCTTTTTGAAAGAAAGAATCATTATTTAGTATTCCGTTTAATAACAACATATTAAGAGTTTCACTCCTGTATTCTTTAGTGTTAAAAAGTATTTTTCCTTCTTCAGAATATCCTGTTCCTGTTATTTCAATTTCGGTATTATCAACAAAAAGTTTTTTTACTGTCATTTCATTCTTTGTTAAAGTTCCTGTTTTATCAGTACATATTACGTTGGTAGATCCTAATGTTTCTACAGCAGGCATTTTTCTTATAAGCACATTATTTTTTGCTAATTTATGAACTCCTAATGAGAAAGAGGCAGTTATTGCTGCGGGTAATCCTGATGGAATTCCAGCAACTGCCAAGGCTACTGCTATTAAGAAATAATTAAGAATTATTTCATTTGTTATACCTATTATAAAATATTCTCTTAGAACGCCTAATACAAAAACAATAAGACAAACAGCCACGGTTATAACACCTATTTTTTTACCAAATATTTTTAGTTTATTCTGTAGTGGAGTTAATTCGGGTTTTGCTGCAAGAACTGTTTCGGCTATTTTTCCAAATTCAGTCTTCATTGCTGTTTTTATTACTATTGCTTTTGCTTTACCCTTGCTTATTACTGTACCTGTGAAAAGTATGTTTTTTTGTTCTGAAATTAATACACTTTTTTTTATTATGAAATTAGTTTTTTCAACAGGTTTTGATTCTCCTGTTAATATGGCTTCATCTACTTGTAAATTTTGAGAATTTATTATTCTAGCATCTGCAGGTATTTTGTCTCCTTGAGATAATATTAGAATGTCTCCAACAACTATATTTTCTGTGTTTATTCTTTTTCGAATATTATCTCTATAAACTGTTGTAAAAACTGGAGATAGTTTTTTTAATTTTTCTAATGCATTATTTGCTCTATATTCTTGTATGAATCCTAGAAATGCATTCAATATTACAATTGCTAAAATAACATAAGCATCTAATATTTCTCCTAGAATTAATGAAATTATTATGGCTGCTATAAGAATATATATTAATATAGAATTAAATTGTCTTAATAAAATTTCAAGCCAGGTTGTTTTTTTCTTTTGTGTTATTTTATTTTTTCCGAATTTATAAAGTCTTATTTTTGCTTCTTTTGTTGTAATTCCTTTTTCAGAAGTATTTAATTCTTTGAAAATTGTTTTAATAGTTTGTTTGTAAGCTTCCACTTTAAATTCTTTTTTTCTAGCATATATTAATTTTTTCAATGAATGTTACTACTAACAGGTTTTAAATTTTCGAAACCTTTATAAAGAAGTAATACCACTGAATAGTAATAAAGATAGGGGAGTTATGAAGAATTGATTATTATTCTGCTATGAATAAAACACCTCACCCTCTTTTAACCCACTTCAATTCTTCACCCCTTTCTTTTTTATATTAATTTTAAACTAGCTTTTTCAAGAATAAAATCATATTTTGAAAGTTTTCCTTTTCCATCATAAACAGGATAAGAAATTCCTAGAACAGAATCAGGCTCAGAATCTTTTGCATTAATAACTACGCTTGGAGAATATTTTATATCCAATTCAAACTTATCATATCCTAAATTCAATTCTAATTTTTTCTTAATTCCATAAACACTCGTTATTTCCCTTGTTGTTTCATAGTCTGTAGATGAATGAAAAGTGTCAAAATAAGCATGTGAATGAATCCAACCAATAATTCTTTTTTGTTCTTTAATAATTTTTTTCTCAAGACATTCCACCTCTAAAACTTCACAATATGCCCTTTCAATTTTTTGCCTATCTGGTAATTGTAAATCTATTATTTCATCAGAATCATTCTCAGAAATTGCATAAAGAAAGATTTCTAGTGGAGAATTATATTTTTTAATAATTTTTTTTGCAAGATAAATTCCTTTTAATAATGCTTTTTTCTTAATTATTACTTGTTTTGGAAAGATATTTATAGTTTCCTGAATCGACACATTAACATAATTTGAAAGAAGTTTAATTATTGTTTTTTCTCTTTTATTATATTTTTTTGACTTTTGATATTGTTTCCACCAAAATTTTAATGACTTGTTAGCAACCACAAATCTCACCACACAAATCTTTTTTTCTTGAAAATAAATTTTGTGAATAAGAAGAAAAATTTAATGAAACATTTTTATTCAAATTTAAAGATAATGCTTCCACTGCCATTTGAGTTCCTACAAACATATTAGTTGTTATCACACTAGGAGAAATATTTTCAGACATACAAGAATTTTTAATTTCTTTAAATTTTGAAAATCCTTTTCTACAATCCAAACAATTATTCTTTGACGGAATATATGTTGATAATTCCCCTTCAGATTGATCAGTTCTTCCATCAACATAAACTTTTCCTGCTTTTACAGCAGCAGCGCTCAAAATAGATCTGGTTTTAAAATTATCTACACAACCAAGAATTATATCAGATTTGGAAATCAAACTATTAATATTATTAACAGAAACATTTTCAACAAGATAAGATACATTAATAGATTTATTAAGTTTTGATATTCTTTTTGCTAGACTTTTTGATTTATATTCTCCAACAAGTCCATAATACAATATTTGTCTATTTAAATTTGAAGTTTCAACAATATCTGAATCAATAATTTTTAAATTAGTATTTGATGATGCCAAACCTAGTGCTGAAAAAGTTCCTAAAGCGCCAGCACCAACAATAAGCGCATTTCCATAGTCGTTCAACAAAGTAGGTAAAAAATAAGTTACTTTTTCGCTCTCTCTTAATTTTTTCTCACCAGTCAAAACAAACAACTCTTTCCTAACAGAGTCAAGAACTATGGACGCAATAATTCCTGAAGTCAACATTCCTTGTTTTCTACCATGATATTCTGATAATAAAATTTCTGACAAACTTTTTTGTTTAATAAATTTAGAACTTTTTTTTGTGGAGCTAACAGAATACATTTTTATGTTTGATTTCATAGCATACTCAAAACAAATTTCTTTAGAGTAAGAATTATTTGAACATTCTATTATTATATCTGGATTTTCATAATTAAGAATGGCCTTTATTGGTTTTATAAAATAACTTGAGTAGTTTACATTTTGATTAATAAGTTTCAAAGTTTCAATAATTAATTCGTTTTTTTTAGAACCCATACTGTTTTTTTTTAAACTAAGAAAATTAAAATTAGTTTTTGCACGGGTATTATCTATTAACACAATATTTCCAAAACCGAGTGCTGAAAGTCCTGCTAAAATATATTGGGATGAAAAATCAGTTCCAGAAACAAGTATTTTGGTTTTTTTTAACTTATTTTGATTTTTACGCCCCCATATTCTAACATGTCTATCTTCAACATCATACATTTAACTAACCTCGCAAATTTCAAGATTAGTATTTTTTAAAGTATAATAGGGAATTAATAAATCATTAAAATTAATAGGATTTAATTCTCTATGAACTGCTACATTATTAGTAACTCCTTTTTTCAAAAGATTTTCTCCTGTAATCAATACATCTGCAATTTGGCCTGCAACATTATTTTCTTTTAGCTTATTAATATTATAAGAATTAAATGACACTCTTTTGTCTCTCCAATATTGTTTTATATAAGGACCGTGACATATTGATCGAGAATTTGTTGAATAATTTGTTAATGGATGTTTATATTTACCTTTTACTCTTGCAATTGTAAATTGAAGTAATGAATTATTAAGAGAAATAGTAGTGTATACTTCTGCTGGAGGAAATTTATAATAATTGGTGCCTGATTTTATTATAAAAGTTTCCAACTTAGAGATAATTTGATATTTTGAATTTCCAATTTTATTAATTGAAATATTTCTTTTTATAATAGGAAATTTTTGAATAATATAATTATTGTTAAATGTAATATTTGAATCAATTAAGAAATCATATTTTCTTTTAAATTTATTATATGACATCAAATTAGTTAAGGAATACGTACTTTCTTCAAAGTTCACATATTCATGATTATTTTTTGAAGGATTTAAAGAATAAATATTTGTTTGATAAAAAAGAAGTCCTTTATTCTTATCTAAAATATTATTTATTAATGATTTATTAAATTTTTTTAAATTAACATTAGCTTTTTCAGTTTTTCTTCTACTAATTTTTTTATTTTTTTTAATAATAAAATACTCATTTGCGACCTCTTCGAAAAAATTATTAATAGTGAAATTTTCTTTTTTATTAGGTATATTATTGTACTTCTCCAATAATTCATTTTCTAAATATTTAATACTTTCAGAAATTTCAAGGCCTATTTTTATATCATGAAATGCGAGAAAATTATTTTTGGATTCTTTTGTTAAAGTATATATTCTTTCTTTCATTATTATAAAAGGATCTTTAGAATCCATAAGAATTTTAATAAGTGAAGGAAGCAATTACTTTCCTCCTGCGGGTGTATAATCCATCACTAAATTTATTGATTTAAAAGTTACTTGTGAAGAACCTATAGGACGCTCTTCTTCATTAAGAATTTGTGAAGAATAATCTCCTATTATATCTTGTAAGCCTATTTCAGTTAATTGGTCATTATTATTTTTAAAATATATTGATGTTCTTCCTTGATTATTTTCCATCCTATTTTTCCATCTCTTTAAAGTTGTTGTAGTTTCTATTTGAGAAGAAGAGTATTCTTCATTCAAATCATCTTTTTTATTAGTTAATAAATAGTCAGTTATATCTGAAAATGTTCTTTCCATATAAGAACTATTCACTTGTTTTGTTAAAGTTTCCAAATTATTTTGTCCTCTTGCTGATAAAGATGTTATTATTGGTTTTTCCATTTTAATACCTCCAGTAATTTCAATTAAAACTATTACTATTTTTTTTATTTAAATTATTGAAGAAAAAGTCTCAGATTTTCAAGAATCTTGAATAACTGTCGACCTCATAGAAAAGTATTTAAAGTTCTTGCTTTTTTTTCTTATTAATGAAAAGGGTGATTCAAAGGCTTATTAGTAAGCTATTTGGGGGTTTGTTTGGTATTAAAAAAAGGATTAAATTAGGATTGTATGGTCCTCCAAACGGTGGAAAAACAACTTTAGCAAACAAAATTTGTAAGGATACTCTCGGAGAAGATATTGGTTCAGTTTCCAATGTTCCTCATGAAACTAGAGAGATTCAGATTAAAGAAGAAATTAAAATTGAAAGTGATGGAAGATCATTAACTTTTAACCTTGTAGATACTCCTGGAATTGCTACTAGAATTGATTATGAAGATTTCTTAAAGTTTGGAATGAAAGAAAAAGAGGCTAAAGAAAGGGCCAAAGAAGCAACAAAGGGAGTAATAGATTCTATTAAATGGCTTGATGATATGGATACAGTATTAGTAGTTCTTGACTCAACAAAGGATCCTTTTACTCAAGTTAATATTACTATTATTGGAAATCTTCAAGCTAGGAAAATTCCTGTTTTAATAGTTGCTAACAAAATTGATCTTAAAAAATCAGATATTAAAAAAGTTGAATCTGCATTTCCTCAATATCCCCTAGTAGGTATTTCTGCTAAACACGGTAATAATTTAGAAGAATTTTATGATAAAGTTTTTGATTTGGTGAATAAATAATGTTAACTTTGCAATTCATTCCTTATTTTGAAATTGAACAATTAGATTCTGAAGAAAGAATTAAAAAATTAATTAAATTGGTTAAACAAGAAAAAATAGTTTTGTTAGAAGGACGATTAGATCAAGAAGAAGAAACTGATTTAATTAGAAGGACAATGGAAGAAATTTCTGGAAAATTTAAAGGCATAGAATTAAGTGTTATTTATCCTGATGGTGGAGATTCTGATTTTTTTAATAAATTAAAACAGACAATATTAAATGTTATTCTTGGAAATAGACAAGGCATGACAATAATAGGTCCTGCATCTATAATTAAAGAAATAAAACAAGATCCTGATAAGATTCAATTATTTGCTATAGATAAGAGGCGAAAATAAATGTCGCACCAATGTGTTAATTGTGGTAATTTATTTGATAATAAATCTGAGAAAATATTAACTGGTTGTGATTGTGGTGGAAAATTATTTTTTTTCATTAAAAATAATGCATCAATAAAAAAATCTTCTGAGGATCTAATTAAATTAACAACTAAAGATAAAAAACAAATTGAAAAAGATGTTTATGATTTAATTGGGAATGAATTAGATAAAGATAAACCAATAGTTCTTGATTTAGAAACTATTAAAATTCTTAAGCCTGGTAAGTATGAGTTAGATCTTGTTTCTTTATTAAAAAAGAAACCTTTAATATTTAAACTTCAAGAAGGAAAGTATGTTATAGATCTTACTGAAAGTTTTAAAGAAAAATATTTTAAATAAGATGTTTGTTGATTGTCATGCCCATTTAGATTCTGAAAAATTTACTAATTTGTCCAGTATTTTAGATAATTCTGTTAAATCAGGTGTTAAAAGAATCATGAATAATGGATTGGATCCTGAAAGCAATAGAAGAACATTAGAACTTTCTAAACATAAAATTATTGATGCAGCATTAGGTATTCATCCCACAATTATTCCTGAATTATCTATAAATGAAATTGATAAAGAAATTAGTTTTATTGAGAAAAATGTTGATGTTATTAAGGCTATTGGCGAAACAGGTTTAGATTTTCATTGGATTGATAAGAGTGATTTGAAAATTGTTAAAAAAATGAAGGAAACTTTTGAAAAACTTGTAAAGGTTTCTTTAAAGTATTCTAAACCTATTATTGTTCATTCTAGAAAGGCAGAACTTGAAACTGTTGAGTTACTTGAAACTCTTAATAGTGAAAAAGTTGTTATGCATAGTTTTACTGGAAAGAAAGCATTATTAAAAAGAATTATTAAAAATAAATGGTTTGTTTCAATTCCTTGTACTGTAGTTAGAAGTACGCAAATTCAAGATTTTGTTAAGTTAGTTCCTTTAAAACAATTACTTACTGAGACTGATTGTCCTTGGCAATCTCCATTTTCTGGCAGAAATAATGAGCCAAGATTTGTTTCTGAATCAATAAAAAAGATTTCTGAAATTAAAGAAATTAATGAAATAGAATTACAAAAGATTATTTTTTCTAATTATATTCGATTGTTTGATTAATAACTTTTTCAATCAGAAAACTATCTAAATTAATATGTTGTTCAACTCCTTGGTTTAATTTTTTTCTGTTTAATTTTTTGCCTGAACTTTCAAATAATACACTATTAATTCCTTTCTTTGATAAGTATTCACTCATAGTATAATATCCTGGTTCAAAAGTTAAAATTTTTTCAAGAGCTGTCTTTTCAAAACCTAATGCGTAACCATGAATATTCAATTTCCATTTTGGAATTGTTCTAGAATCTAATTCGTTAACAAACTTATTAGTTTTATTAAGAAAAGTATTATTAAATTTATTTTTTTTTAGAATTGTTATTGTAGCTGGTAAAAATCGTGAGTATGCGTGATGATCTATATGTAAATAAATTCCTTCTTCTATTAAATTATCAATTTCATTTCTGAGAGCTGACGCAATTTCTGTATTTATGCTATTTTCTTGAAACCATATTCTATTAAGATCTACCTTATCAACTATACTGTTAGTGTCTTTATAGTGATCTATTGTTCGTCTAGCTCCATTTCTAGCAGCCCAAGGATTACAAAATACTGCTTTGAAAGTTATATTATCAAAAGAATTCTTGTATTTTTCTACTATATTCTTTGCAGATTCTGCAAATGAATAGCAAGCGGCATATTCATCTCCGTGTAATGCATAGGTTGAAAGTATTGTTTTTTTCCCATTTCCAATTTCTGCACTTATTAAGTATTTATCAAAAGAATTAATTTTTTTAAGTTTTACATTAAATCCTCTACTTTCTAATTCTTCTAAAGAGTATAATACTTCATGATATGAGTTTTCTTTCATGAAAGAGGAAATTTTATGTTAAATAAAAAGCTTACTGAACATATTCTGCTATTTTATGTATAATATATGCAGTTCCTAATCCCATAATTGCATATACAAAATTACTTGTTTCTTCATCAAGTTCTCTTCTTTTTTGTCTTTTTAATGTTGGTTTATGTTGTTTTTTTATTTTATTTGGTGTTTTTTTTCTAATTTCCCTCTTTTTAACTTGAGAACTTATTTTTTTTGCTTCTTTTTTTATTAAATCCGTGATTCCTGAAGATTCTGTTTTCATAATATCTTCTAATAAACTCATTATTATTATTTTGTTAAAATAATTTAAAATAATTTCTTAGTTAATTTCAGAAATATTTCATTATTCTAGTAAGAATTTTAATAATTCCCCATCATATTCTATTCTTGGAAGTATCATTACTGAATCATGTTTTAATTTATGTATTTCTTTTATTGGCTCTCCAGAAACTTTCGCTTTCAATTTATAATAATTATCTTCTCTTGTTAATTTAATTTCAAATTTATTCAATACAATTGCATTAACATTTAACATATCAATTATTTCTTGCAACCAATCAAGTGATAAAATTTGAAAATTTCTTGATTTTAGTTCAATTTCAAAATCACTTGTTGAATGCGTTTTTTTTAAATCTATTAAATAAGACATTAATTCTATTGCTGATTTCTCTAAAAGTTTTTCTTTGTTTTTTTCTTTTACTGTTATTTCAACAGCTCTTCCTTTTCTTTTTAACATTTTAATAGTGTTTTAGTAAATTCATTAATGCTGCACCTATTGATGCTGGGAATGCAAGTAAAAAACTACCTCCAAACAAATCAGGTGTAATTTGGAAAATGTATAAAATTGTAAAACAAACTAGTAAAGTTATTGAATATATTAATAGTACCTGTTCTATAAAATAAAATGTGAATCTTTTTTTTTGATATTTTTTTAATTTTGAGAATGAAAGAAAAACAGTGTGAAAAATAATTGCTATCGTCAATAGTAGTGCAAATATAAACTTTATTGTTGTTAATTCATTAACTGCTTGATTAAATCCTTGAGTTAATGAGGTTATTAAAGCAACTAATGTAGCACCTAGAAATACTCTGAATACATTCTCTGCATCTAAAGTTTCATGTTTAAATTCGTATTCTAAACCTTTAATTTTTTTTTCTAGACTGTTTATGTGCTTCATGTTCAGTCTATAATTATGGTTTTATATTCTTCCTCTTTTTCTTCTTTTTTTTCTTGAGGTGTTTGAGATTCTTGGTTCATAAAATCCAAACCTCCCATGCTAAACTCATTAGATTGTGTTGGTGTTGGTTCATTTTCTAATAGGGTTTGTAAAAGCTCGATCGTCTTTCTTATCTCATTATGAGAATCAGAATTTGTGTCTATTGTTATTTTCATAGCTTGTTTACTGTATAATTAGTTTAATAACTTTTCGTTTTATAGTGTTTTTAGTGCGCTCGACCAAAGGGAGATACACATCCGTGGATACGGCGGAAAATGTAGTGGACCCGGCCGGAGTCGAACCGGCGATCTTCGCCAAGTCAAGGCGACGTCATAGCCACTAGACCACGGGTCCTTTAATATTAATTATTTGTTCCCACGAGAAGTTTTTATTTCCGAAATGGCCATAAGTTGCTGTTTGCCTGAATATTGGTTGTTTCAGATTGAAGTATTTTATCATTTTTGCTGGTGTTAGTGGAAAGTTTTCTTTTATTATTCTTATTAGTTCTTCTTCTGTTAATTCTGAAGTTCCAAAAGTATCTACAAATATACTTACTGGTTTTGAAACTCCTATTGCATAACTTAGTCCGACTTCGCATTTCTTGCATAGGTTGTTTGCTACTAAGTTTTTTGCTATAAATCTTGTTGCGTAAGCTGCTGATCTGTCCACTTTTGATAAGTCTTTTCCTGAGAATGCTCCTCCTCCGTGTCTTCCCATTCCTCCATAAGTATCCACTATTATTTTTCTTCCTGTTAGTCCAGCATCTGCTTCTGGTCCTCCTTTAATGAAACTTCCTGTTGGATTAATTAAAAATTTAGTATTCTCATCAAAGTATTCTTTACATACTGGTTTTATTACTTTCTCAATTATTTCTGTTTCTAATATTTTTTTATTTACTTCTTCATGTTGGGTTGATACTACTATCGTATCTATTCTTTTTGGTTTAGTTCCTTCGTATTCTATTGTCACTTGTGATTTTCCATCTGGTTTTAAGAATGTTATTTCTTTATTCTTTCTTACTCTTGCTAATTGTTTTGTTAGTTTATGCGCTAAATCTATTGGTAGTGGCATTAATTCTTCTGTTTCGTCACATGCAAAGCCAAACATCATTCCTTGATCTCCCGCTCCTTGTTCTTTATCTTCTGTTTCTGTTACTCCTTGTGATATTTCTTGACTTTGTTTTGTTATATTAGTTAATACTTTTGGAGTGTATTCATACCCTATTTCTTTTAGAACTTGCCTTACTATCAGTTCTGGTTCTATAATTGCTTTTGTTGTTAATTCTCCTGCAATTACTACTAAATCATTTTTTACTAGTGTTTCTATTGCTACTCTTGAATTTTCATCTTGTCTTAAGCATTCATCAAGAATTGCGTCTGAAATTTGATCGCATACCTTGTCTGGATGGCCTTCTGTTACACTCTCACTAGTAAATAATCTTTTCATGAGAATTTACAATTAGGAATTGTTTAAAAAACTAACTAAAACTATTTCTTTACTATTATTTCAATATTTATAACTTGTTTTATTTCTTTTGTTAAATTATTCTTTAATTTTTCTATATTAATTTTTTCTAATTCTAGAGTTAAATTTTCAATATCATTTTTTGTCGAGTTAAGTTTATCTTTCTTTTGTTTAATGGATTTTTCTTGTTCCTCAACTTTTTTAATTATTGTCATTTTTTCTTGTTCTAGACTATGGATATTTATTTCGGTTGTCAATTTTTTATGTTTCCTTGTAAAATTTTTGAAGTAAGTTCTATCGAGTTTAGTTAGTTTTTGTAAGATTTTATTTTTTTTCTTGTCTTTTAATTCTATTCTTCCATCTACAATAAGATTGTTCATCTTGGCAAGCAATTTAACTATTTTTAATTCTTTATCTAATAACAATATTTGTAATGGATTTTTTAAATAACTTCTCACCAGTTTTTGTTCTAGTGTGATTCTTTCATATTTTTTTAATGCACGTACTATCACAGAAAAGTTTTGTAAGATTTCTTTTTCTAAGTTTTCTAATTCTTTAATTACTAGTTTTTTTTTATTAATTAGATTGATAAATTGTTTATGAGACTTTCCTTCTTCAAGATCTTTTAAGTTGGTCTCTTCATTCTTTATAATTTTGTTTTCCTCTTCATTCTTTTCTTTTGTTAGTTTTATTTTTTCTTTAAGTTCTTTTTTAAAGTTTATTTTCTGTTGTATTTTCTCTAGATTTTTTTTTAATTCATCTGCTTTTAATATTTTTGATTCTTCAATTGTTTCTTTTGCCTTTTTGATTAACTTAATGAGTTCTTTGATATTATCATCTACATTTCTTAATTCTAGTATGAAAAATTCATTTAATATTTGGTGGTTTCTTATTGTGTTTTTACCAAAATCATTTAATAATGTATCAAAAGAATTACAAAACTCTAACAATTTGTTAAAATTTTCAGATAAAACTATTGTTTCTAAGAACCTTTCAATTCTTTTTACATATATTTCTCGGTTACCTTTCATTATCTGCTTTGCTCTCTCAGGCGTGTTAGGATTTACTTCTGCTTTCAACAATTTTTGACTATTCTCGTATGCGTTATTTTTTTCTTTATCTATGAGCATTTTTATCTCTGCTAATTTCAGAGTTGTATTAGTAAACATTGTTTTTGACCAAGAATTGATGTACTCTTTTACTTCTAATAGTGTGAGTTCTTTCACTTCTTCATTCTTCTTAGAAAACTGTTTTAAAAAATTTAAAAATCTCATTTTTTTTGTTAATCTCATTTTTTATAATTATAATATTAAAAACTAACTATTTATTTTTAGTTCTTTCAGTGTTTCCTTAAAGTGTTCTGCATTTATTGTTTTTTTGAACTTCATATGTTTGAAGAAGTGTTTGTAAGTATTATCATAATGTTCTTTTAGTATTAATTCCCAGAATTTGTCTGGTTTGTTTTCTTTAATGTATTCTATTAATTGATTCATTATCTTTTTTGATAAGTATTTGTTTAATGTTTCTGTTTGTTTAATGTATTCATAAACATATTTTTTCATTGATGGGTATTCTTTTGTTAAGTGTTTTGCTCTTTGTTTTATTGGCGCTTCTAGTAGTATTCTTTCTGCTCTGCACATTGCCTTCCATAATGGACTTGGTATTTCTAGACTTCCTACCTTTCTTGATTCGCATTCTATGAATACTTGTTTGTTATTTTTTACTCTTTCTATATTTTCGTATAGATTAAACAAGAATTGTTTTTGGGTATTTGGTTCATGATCTAATGCTCCGTATGTTGATGATGAGTGATTTGCGCATTTTTCTAGGTCTATAGATGATAGTTTTTCTAAATATTTTGTTTTTCCTACTCCTGCAAGGCCTGCTATCATTATTAATTTTGGGTAGTTATAATTCTCAAACTTGTATTTTATGAAATTTCTGTATGCTTTCATTCCTCCTTTTAGTTGGAATACTTTCAATCCTATTTCTTGGAATAGCATTGTTACTGTTTTTGATCTTAATCCTCCTCTTGAACAGTATATTAGTATTTCTCCTTCTAGTTTTTTTGCTTTTTTTAGTATTTCATCTAAATTTTTGTAGATATAATTAAATCCTAAATCATAGGCTACTTCTGGTGATACTTGTGTGTATAAATATCCTACTTCATGATGTTCTTTACTGTGGATTAATGGTATTGATAGTGAGTTTGGAATATGATGATTTTCGTATTCTTTTTCTGATCTTACATCTATTATTGTTTGTTTTTTTATTTGTTCGCAATTTTTTGTTTTTGGCTTGAACTTTTTAACTTTTAAGTATATTTCTTTTCCTTTCATTTTTTTGTTATTTTACAGACGAAGAATCCTTCACTGTCATTATCTTGTGGATTTATTCTTAATGCATTTTCTAATTCTTTTCTTATTTCTAGATTTTCAAATTCTAATATTGGTTTTGTTCTTTTGATGTTTAATTTTATTGGTTGTATTTTTGCTTCTGGGAATTCATTTAGTAATCTTGAGATAACTGCTTCGTTCTCTTCTGGTTCTAGAGTGCATGTGCTGTATACTAGCGTTCCTTTTTTTTTTAATGCTTGAAATCCTGCTTTTAGTAGTGAATATTGTTGTTTTGCTATTTGTTTTACTAGGTTCTGACTCCACATTTCTAGTACTTTGAATGATTTTCTTATTGTTCCTGTTCCTGAACATGGAGCATCTACTAGTATTTTGTCGAATTGTTTTGTTCTAAATCTTGTTCCTGATGCTTGTGTTTCTATCGTGTTTTTTACTCCCATTCTTTGCAGGTTTATTCCTAATGCTTTCAGTCTTGATCCTTGCAGATCGTTCGCTATTAGTATTCCTTTGTTTTTCATGTATTGTGCTATTTGTGTTGTTTTTGATCCTGGCGCTGCACACATGTCTAATATTTTATCTTTTGGTTTTGGATCTAAGACTATTGCTGGTAGCATTGATGCTGATTCTTGTACATAAAAGTATCCTAGTGAGTGTTCTTTTAAATTTCCTATGTCGTAACTTTTTCCTTCTTTCGGGGTTATTTTGAAGCTTTCTTTACTCCAGGGTATTGGTGTTAGATTCCAGTTATTTTCTAGTTTTGTTTTTAGTTCTTTTACTGTTATTTTTAGTGTGTTTATTCTTATACATTTTGTTAAATAGGTGAATGAACAATCTATGAATTCTTTGTATTCTTTTCCTAATATTTTCTTGTATTTTTCTTCAAATTTTGGTTTTAGTTCTATTTTTTTTGATGATGGTATTTTATCCATTTTCTTTAAGAATTTGTTTTCTTTTATAAAATTAAAGCATTAAGTTTGTCATTAGATAGTAATAACATAGTAGAAAACTTTATAAACAGATGATTTTTCATAGTATTATGGAAAACCAAAAACAACTTATGAGAACAGGATTTATCAATAAAGATTCTTCTTTTTTAAAAACTGTTTTAGAAGATAAAATTCTAAATGAGTATAAGATTAAATGGAATAAAGATAAAGGTCAATTTTGTAGAGATACCTTTGATAGTTTATATTCACAAACACTAAATCAATTAAATGATGCAGGTCTTAATGATTATAAAACTAGAAATCTTGGAAATCATAAAATAATTAATGTTCCTAATAAAGGAGTTTATGAAATTAATTATCTTATTGATAATGATCATAATTTTTTAATTACTGAATTTTGTGATAAAGAACTTTACAAGTTAATTTCTGAAAAACTTAATTAGTATTCTTTTTAGAAATAATTAAATAGTATTCTTATCTAAAAATTATTATGTTTAAGAAAGGAGCTAGTATTTCATTCAATACAATAACCCTTGCAATTGTTGGTATTATTGTCCTTTTAGTTATAATTACTGTCTTTACTGGTAAGAGTAATTTAATTTCTAAAGATTTGAGTGCTTGCGAATCTAAAGGGGGAGTTTGTCAAGGTAGTTGTGCCGATTCTTTTCAAACAGCTACTGATTTTGTTTGTACGGAACAGGAGTTAACTTGTTGTATTAATGTTTACGATAAGCCTGTGGAAGATGCTAATGTTGATGTGGTTGATTCTTGGAGTAGTTTAATATGAGAAGAATAAACTTAATTTTAATGTTTGTATTGTTCCTTTCTAGTTTAGTTTCTGCTCAAGATTATGTTTATCTTTCTCTGAATGGAAATAGTATTTCTGGACAAAATAGTTTAGATTTGGAAGTTGGATCTTCTTATAATTTCGAAGCTTCTGGAAGTTCTAATATTGCTAAAGTAAAAATGTACATTTCAGGAACTAATTTGCAGGAAGAAGGATTAACTGCAGATTTTGTTTTTTCTCCTGAAAGTCCTAACCAGCACGATTTAGTTATTATTGGTTATGACTCTGATGATTATGCCGTTGCTTCTTCAACTTTAACCTTAGTAGTTGGTGGTTGTCAGGAAGAGTGGGAGTGTTTTGAATGGAGTAGTTGTATTAGTAATTCTCAAACTAGAACTTGTGTTGATAATAATTTTTGTGGAACTAATTATGATGAACCAGTTCAGGAACAATATTGTGAACCAGACATTCCTGGTTGTACTGATTACTATTCTAATAATTATGATGATTCTGCTACTATTAATGATGGTAGTTGTGAGTATGATATTTATGGTTGTATGGATATTGAAGCTTTGAATTATGATCCTAATGTTAATATTAATGATTCTAGCTGTGAGTATGAAGAAGAACTTGCTGATGACGAATGCAGTTCAGAATTTGATGTTTCTATCTCTGGAGATCCTTGGGTTTACAAATGTTTTTCTTCAAGTACTGCTCAAGGTTGTAAGGATGGTGTTGTTGGTAATGTTTTTAATATTCCTTCAAATCATGCATTACTTTCTAGATGTCAAGAACAAAATATTGATTTTGAAGGGTATGTTATTCCTGACACATGTTTGGGACAGAGTGATAGTTTTAATTACTTGAAAGACTGTACCAATCCAAGACTTAATGCTATTAGATTAATGATTATTGAAGAAGCAGAAAAAGAAAATATTGATCCTTTATTTGCCCAGGCTGTTGCTTGTGTTGAAACTAAAATATCACATTTACAATCAAATGGTGAAATTCAAGCTAGTGGAACTGGCTCATTAGGTATTTTTCAAGTGACAGAAACAACTGCAAGATCTATAGAAAATGATTGTTATAATGAGATTCCTAACTTTGATATTTATGATGAATATGACAATATTGTTTGTGGTTTGAAAATTATGAATGGAAAAGATGGTTATTTTGATGATGCTAGTGAATATTTGCAAAAAGTTCCTAATAATTGTCCTGAAAGCGAATATCCTGAGTATTATGAATTATACTCTACTTATTCAACTAATAAGTGGAATAGGATTGCTAGAGCTTATAATTCCATGTCCTGTAGAACTGGGTCTGGAGCAGATATTTGTTATGTTGAGAAGGTATTGTATGCTATGAATATTCTTGAAGATTCTTCTTCTGATCTTTCTAAATGTTCGGGCATTATCGATTGTATTGGTAAAGAGGATGTTATGAAATTTACATTCAAGGATGATGGTTTTTTTGGTATTGGAAGTAGAGAGTTTGATGTTTTTGCCGGGGTTGTTGATTCTTTCTCAGTATTATCTGATGATGATTTCGAGGGTTTAGATGATAATGATATTATTGTTTTGTACAGTTCTGAAGAAAATCGTGTTGCTTTTATTCCTAGTGATAATGAGGGCGAGGAGGAGTTACTTACTGCTTCTTTAAACAGTTTGTCTAGCCAGTTTTCTTATGATCCTTATGGTGCAATGTATAAGTTCTTGGGAGAAGTAGAGTATACTACTGATACTTTTATTGGTTGAATATTTTACTTACGTAAGGTCCGTCATTCTTATAACCTAACTTTCTATAATATTCTTTAACTCCAACTCCTGAAATTACTAGTAGTTTGTCTTTATTGTTTTTTTTACTTATTCTTTCTGCTTCTTGCATTAGTTTCGTTCCTATTCCCATATGTTGTGTTTTTCCTTCCTTGTTTATTCCAACTGCCGTTCCGTAGACATGGAGTTCTCTTACTATTGCTGAATTTTTATTTATTTCAGATCTTAATGATTGACTTACAAATCTTAATCTGCAAAATCCTAATAGTTTATCTTTTTCTTCTGCTGCTATGAAATATTCTTTTCCTTTGGATGCTTCATATTCTTGAATTTTTATTTTGAAATTTTCTACTTCATGTCCAACTTTTGGTTGTCTACATCTTATACACCTACATTTGACTCCTTTTTTTTCTGCTAATTCTGCCACGTATTGTCTTAAGTTTGTTCTTTCTACTCCTGCAGAGCTGTATTTTGTTGGTATATCTCTTTGAACTCTCATTATTCTACAATATTCAGGCACTATTCTTTTCATTTCTACTATTCTTTCTGATGCTTCTTCAATATTTATTGGATTGAATTTTCCTAGTTTCCATAGCTTGTATAAGGGTGTTCCTGGAAATACTAAGCAAGGATATATTTTTAGCATGTCTGGTTTATAGTTTGGATTTGTGAATAATTCTTTCATTCCTGCTATATCTTTTTCCCTATTATCTTCTAAAGTTGGCGATCCTGGCATATAATGATAGTTTAGTTTAAATCCTAGGTCTTTTAGTGTTCTTACTGATTCTATTGTGTGGTTTATGTCATGTCCCCTGTGTGTTATTCTTAGTATTTCATCATAGACTGTTTGTACTCCTAATTCTACCTTTGTTGCTCCTTGTTCTAGCATTAGATTTCCTTGTTTTATTAATGCCCAGTCTGGTTTTGTTTCTATTGTTAAGCCTATGCATCTTATGTTTGAAGTTTCGTTTTCTAGTTTTACTTTTTCTAAAGTGCATGTTTTTTTTAGTTTGAGTATTTTTTCTTGTATTCTTTTTATTCTTTCTTTATTGTCTTTATTTCCTGGTAGTTCAAAGAACTCTTTGAATTTATTAAGGTCTAATTCTCCTTTTTTGTAGAATGCTTTTGAGAAGTCGTTCATTGCTTTGTAAATATTTTTTACGAATTCTTCTTGGTATTCTTTGGCATAACTTGGAAATGTTCCTCCCATTACTATAACATCTGTTTTTTCAGGGTTTTGGTTTAATACTACGTATTGTTCTAATCTGTTGAAAACTTGTAAGTAAGAGTCATATCCTGCTCTTATTCCTCTCATTGTTGCTGGTTCTTTTCCTGTGTATGATTGTGGAACATTTCCGAAGTAACTGTCTGGACCTCCTGGACAGTATGTGCATTTTCCATGTGGACATGGTGCTGGTTTTGTCATTACTGCTATTATTGCAACTCCACTGTTTGTTCGTACTGGTTTTGTTTTTAGAAGTTTGTTGTTTTGTAATTGTTTTGGTGCTTTTAGGAATAATTCTATATTTGTTGGTATTTTTTTCTTTTTGTGTTTTATACATAATTTTACTTTTAGATTGTTTAGTTGTGCTTTGTTTAAATTGTTTTTTTCTATTTCTTTGAATAGTTCTTGATAATATTCCATGGTTTTTGGTATTTTATTTGTTTTATAAAGTTTTACTGTCACCACTTATAAGAAACAACATAACCGTAAGTTTTATAAATAGTTAGTAGATTTTATTCTTGGAGAGGAATATAATGAGTATTAAAAATTTTATTGGAAATTCAGTTGATAAAATTAAAAACTATAGAAGTAGAACTAAGATTAAAATTGATAAACATTTAGAACCTGCTTTATTCTGGTTAGGAGCCAATGCAGGAATTCTATATGGTGGAGATAAAACTTTAGACTTTGTTTCTCAAAATATTGATTCTAACGAAGGACTTGCTATGCTTGGAACTTATTCAGGGATCGGATTAGGTTTGGGATTAGCTAATAAGAAAGTTATTAATCCTCTTGCTAAAAAAATTAAAAAAATTCATAATTCAAGATTTAATTCTTGGAAGGAAGATAATGGTTGGAGTTGGGTAAAAACAGCTTCAGAATTTGGTGCTTTAGCAATCTTATATTCTACTTTAAATTTTAATTCTAGTATTGATAATTTTAAGAATGATGCTGATAGGATTGTTAATGCATTTTCTAGAAGCAATAAAACTATTGAGAGAATAATTAATGAACCTAACAGATTATTTAATTTTAGTGATATAGATTGTGACATTCCTAGAACTTTAACTAAGGAGATTAAAGAAACTAACAAATGGAGTGATAAAGGAAGATTTTTAAGACAATTTAGATGGGATTGTACTGTTTCTGAAATTGAAAAGAAATATAATATTCCAGATGGTTTATTAAGTGGTCTTGGTATGCAAGAGGGAGCGGGAGATCCTTTAAGTTTAAATTCTGGTAATGATGGTGGAGCAGGAAACTGGATGTTTCAACCAGGAACTGCTAAACAGTATGGTTTGAAGATTCATGGTACTTCTAAAAGGACTGGAAGGGATAGAAATCATGGCTGGAAGCTCTTAAAATTAGTTGAGAATAAGAATTGGAGTTATTCTACTCTTGCCAATATTGATGAAAGATTTAGTATTCCTAAGAGTGCCAATGCAGCAGGTCGTTATTTAAAGGATTTGCATAATAGATATGGTGATTGGGATAAAGTAATTTCTGCTTATAATCTTGGAAGACCTTGGAAGAATCCTGAAAGAACCACTCATGTTAAATGCACTAGAAAATATCAAAAGCAGTATCTTGAGAATAAGCTTGAAATGGGAAAACTAATTGATATTGATGTTTTAGAAAGTCTTAATGATCTAGGAGTTAATTTTGATTATATCCGAAAGAATTCTCAGGGAAAAGATGTCTTTAAATGGCATGTTGGCGCTGGAGAGAATCCTCAATCTATTGCTAAACAGTTTAATGAGTGGGATATGAAAAAAGGGGATAAGTATAAAGAGCTTGATTCTACTTCGATTAAAAAGGCAGATGGTAGTTCTGTAGGTAATTTAATATTTTCTAATAAACCTGTTTATGTTACTGCAAATGTTAAAGGTTAAGCATGAACAACCGTAACATTTATAAACAAGTAGTATAATTATACTACTATAAAGTAATAAAAGAGGTAAATGATTAAAATGACTGAAATACCAGAACCAACATTGGAAGAAAGAGCTGAGAACGCTTTTACTAGGAGAGAAGAAGTTTTTAATAGATTAGACTCTTTAAAAACCGATAATTATAACTTAAACTTTGCATTAACTGAAGGCTTCGTTATGTGGGCTAATGATAATGAAATGAAAGGTACTGATTGGACAGCAACTCCTGAACAAGTAGATGCTCTAATCGACATTAATAAGAATGTAATTAGACAATATTGTGTTGATTCTGGAGATGTTATGGATCCTGAAGCAATAAATGAAAACATTTGGGATTCAATAAGACAATTTGACTTTGGATTCTCAGAAGATGCAGTTAGAGAAGATCTTTTAGAATCTGACAATCTAGACTTCATAAATGTTTATTCGCAAGTATTCCAAAGACAAAGTCAAAGGAATAAGATGCTTAAAGAAACTAGAGCTACTGATAGTATTACTGCAACTAATCTTGATGAAGCAAAAGAAGATTTCAAGACTTTAGCAGAAAATAACGGTTTCGAATATAGACAAGAACCTAGAACTCTTGAAGAGACTAGGAGAGGCTATATAAGACTTGCAGATAAGCTTTACGACACTAATCAACCATTATAAGGTTGATTTCTTTTTTGTTATTTCTTTTATTTTTAAGAAATCACACTAGAAATCTTTGATTTCTTTTTTTAATAATTTATTATTCCATAACCAATAAGTCTAAATCTAGTTCCTATTCTTCTTGAGATTGTTACTCTATCTCCTTTACTAGCACATATTGGTTTTTTTAATGAACAATTTATTTTATCTTTAGAAATTTCTTTAATTATTCCAACTGTTGCTGCTGAATTCACAGTAAGCATTAATATTTCATTAGTTTTCAAAGGATCTACTTTTAACTCTTCTTTCGAACCAACAACCCTATCAAGAAGTTTAATATCCAAATTTAATTCGTATAGAACATCAGGCAATTTACCCTTATGACCTACTAATGAACCAGCTAATGCATCACTTTTAACAACTCCCGGATCTAATTCAGTTAGTAAAGCAACACTCCCTCCAGGAGTTAAAATTTTTACTTTTTCAGTTCCTGTCATTAATGAAATTACTTTTGTAATTATTGGTTTTGCAACTATCTTATTTTGTTCTTCAACAGTTCTTCCAGGTTTTATTTCTATTGTATCACCTTCGTTTATAGATCCTTGTAGTACTGCACCTCCTAAAACTCCTCCTATTAAATTCTTAATTTTAGTTCCTGGCTTGTTCACATCAAAACTTCTTGCAATAATTATTTGAAGATCTGCTTTTCCGTTTCTTTTTGGTGTTTGAATTTCTTTCTCTATAGTTTCAATCAATAAATCTACATTCACACCATGTTGTGCAGATATAGGTATTATTGGAGAGTTTTCATAACTTGTTCCTTTCAAGAATTTTTTAATTTGTTCATAATTTTTAATAATTTTATCTTCAGAAATTAAATCTATCTTATTTTGAACTATAACAACATTCTTTATTCCTGATATTTCTAGAGCCATTAAATGCTCTGCAGTTTGTGGTTGTGGACATTGTTCATTTGCAGCCACCATTAATAATGCACCATCCATTAGTTTTGCTCCTGAAAGCATGGTCGCCATTAAACTTTCATGACCAGGTGCATCAACAAATGAAACTTTTCTTAATAATTTAGTTTCTTTACCTTCAACCTTTTTTTTAACAGTATATTTCTCAGTTCCTTTCTTTCCTGAAATTTCACGAAATTCAGCATTTGCATAACCTAATCTTATAGTTATACCTCTTTTCATTTCCTCACTGTGAGTATCAGTCCACTTTCCAGTAAGTCTTTCAGTTAAGGTGGTTTTACCGTGATCTACATGACCTACAAGCCCAATTGTAATTTCTGGTTGTAAAGACATAATTAGTTAGAATTCTCCTCTTTAGTTTCTTCTTTTGAGGTTTCTTCTTTAGCTTTTTCAGTTGTTTTTTTCACTTCCTCAACAGGCTTTGCTTCAACTTCTTCAGATTTAGCCTCATCAGTAGTTTTTGTTTTTTCAGCAAAAAAATCTTCTTTTCCTGATTTTATAATTTTAACATTTAATTGTGCTGTATTTCTTGATATTGTATTTCCAGAAACTGTTTTTCTTACTCTCATACCATTTTTTCTTTTATTATTAAAACCGATTCCTTCAGTAATTAGAATTTTATTTCGTGATTGTCCATCTACATCAGTTCTCATTGGAAATCCTGCATTATCTGAACCACCAGTAATTTCAAACTCATAACCTGAAAAGTCTATAATCTCTCCTTTAAAAGAATCTCCTATTCGTTTTCCCATTAAGTTTTTAGAATTATCCTCTGATAATACTTTTTGTATTGTCTTTCCTGATTTTTCAGACATATTTAGCTTTAATTCCATAAAATTTTGAATTTGATATTGATTTATAAATCTTTGGTTGAGAATACTTTATATATCTTAACTTTTCTCTCTAATATCATGAATTATCAAAAGATACCTGCAGTAGAGAATTTTCAGTTTTATATAGATTTAGGATTCAAAAAAACTAAGAAACATAAGACTCAAGTTAAAAGAATTAGTGCTTTTTCTGATGGTATTTCTTCTAGATTTTCAAAAATAATAGATTTATTTCCTAGTTTTGATCAATTTTCTGATTTTGAAAAAGAACTAGCAAGACAATTATTCAGTATTTCTGAAACAAGAAAGGCTTTAGGAAAGTTAGACTCTGCAAGGAGGAAATTGAGTTTATTATCGAAATTTTACTCTTCTAAAATAAATAATCATTTAAAGAAAACAAGGCCTAAAACTTCTTTTACTGATAAACAAGCTAATAATTTTTTAAAAGAATTTTATGGTCGTGCAGCATCTGTAGTTAAACAATTGAAAAAAGAACTTATATTTCTTGAGAATATTAGAAAAGAATTAAGGGATTTTCCTTTCGTTCGAGATGTATTTACTGTTTGTATTGCAGGATTTCCTAATGTTGGAAAATCTACATTATTAAAGAAAATATCTACTTCAAAACCAGAAATTCAAGATTATGGTTTTACTACTAAACGATTGAATATTGGTTATCTTGATGAGAAAAAACAAGTTCAATTAATAGATACTCCTGGTACTTTGAATAGGGGGAAAATGAATAAAATAGAAAAACAGGCTGATCTTGCCTTAACACACCTTGCCAATCTTATTGTTTATGTTGTTGATCCTACAGAACCTTATCCTTTAAAGAAACAAAAACAACTCCTTCTCACTCTAAAAAAATTCAATAAGAAAATAATTGTTTATCAGAGCAAAGCAGATATTATTGGTGACAAAAAATTATTCAATGCAGTTACTGATCCTGCAGTTTTGAAAGAAATGATTATGCCTCAATGACACTGGATTTACAAGGAAGTTTATAAGCTGCTCTTTTCAGCGCATTTCTGCCAACTTCTTCATTATTTACCTTGACTTCCATTAATATTTGTCCTTTTTTTACTCTTGCTGCTAATCCTATAGGTTTTCCGAAAGAAAACTTCATTCCAGTACTTAACCTGTCAGCTCCAGCTCCTGAAGCTATAGGATTTTCTCTAAGGACATGATGTGGATAAATTCTTATATTAAAAAAGAACATTAATCTTCCTAATTGGTCTTCTAAGTATCTGTTTGTTGTTTGTCTTGCTGATTCTAAAGCATTATGTCTTATTTGTACTGCTTCTTTCGAAACTAGTTGAAAAGAATATTTATATTTAGAATTTACTTTTCCATGAGAGTATTTAACTACTTTATTATTTGGTGTTGCCCTAATAAAGTTTAGTTTCCTATATTTGCTCTTTCTAGTATAAGGTCTCGCATCAAGTCTTCTGTATGCTGTTCCTTTTCTTAGCTTGGCCATGAACTTGCAAAATTATGACATATTTAAAAACTTTTTCTATTTTATTGCTTCAAAATCTGTCAAAAATTCTTCTTTTTTTAATTCTTCAAGAACAAAATATTCTTCTTTTGCTGTTATTTGGTATTGGAGCATTGAATCACTAAATTCTTGAAATTCTTTCATATTCTTAAATATACATTCAACTAAAAAATCATATTGATTATTTACTTTAAATATGCTATTTGTTGAATAACTAGTTAGTAGAAAGTTCAGGAGTTTTTCTTTTTCTCCATTTTCTATCGCTAATAAGAAATTAACTCTTAAATCATAGCCTAACCCCCTAAAATTTAGTAATGCTGTGTGTTTTGTTATTATATTTCCTTCATATTGTTTTAACCTGTCAAATATTGTGCTTACTGGAATTCCTGTTTTTCTACTTATTTTTGTTAATGGTTGTCTTGCATTCTTTCTAAATTGTGTTATTAACCTAATTTCTTTTTCATTCATTTTAACCCTCCTTGGAAGTTTTCCAAAGGTTTAGAATTATTTTTGTTTTAGAATGATATAAACATTGTTTTAGAATTAGAACTGTTTGTTTCAGAAAATTTCTGAACCTGAACTTTTCAGTTAATTTTTTAAATTAATTCCTGAAACATTTTTAAACCTAATTCTCCTTTAGTAACATTATGCACGGTATTGAAGAAGGGATTCTTCAATTATTCAAGGAAAATCCTGAAAGAGAATTCAAAACTACTGAGATTGTTGAGAAAGTTTGCTCTCAAAATTTTTCTCAAGATAAACTCTTAAAGGCGCAACTTCACAGAAAAGCATTATATTATTTGAATAAACTTGTAGATTCAGAAATATTAAAAGTTTCTAAAGTGATTGGGAAAGGAGAAAAATGTTTTTCATTAACAATTCAACATGGAGAAATACTTCTTAAAGGGAAAAAAACAATAATAATTTCTAATACTGGAGCTCCTTCAACCCCAATTGAAGGTTTTGAAGAAAGTAAATTAATCTTAAAATATGAAATTCCAACTTGGATTACAAAATTAAATTCTGTATTAATAAACGCTTCAGGACTGAAAATAAAAACATTTTTTACATTATTAAAAGAGTCTGTAATTTCAGTTAATGATTCTGTAGGTATAATTAATCTAGAGAATTTAATGATTGAACACTCTAAAGATTTACTTGACAAACTTATTGAATTATCTTTGGATTATTCCAAAAAAATTAGTGTTTCAATCAATATTTCAAAACTTCATAAGATTAAAGAATTTTTGAAATTATACGTTAATTCATACAATAATAATTTATTACTTGTTTTTGAAGGTTCTCCTTCAGAATTACATTCTCAATCAAGAGTCTTTCTTGAAATTATTGATTTGTTCAAGGAAAAAAAGATAAAGTTAAACATTAAAAATTCTGATATTTCCAAAGCTCCATATATTATTGGAAAGATAGGCTCATATACTTTCAATGATAAAGATTGGAATGTTTTTTTAGAGAAAGATTCTGAATTACCACTAATTTCACTGTCTCAATCTTCAATAATTGTGGATGTAAACAAATTTTTCAAAGAAAAAAACGTTTCTGATTTTAGAGAATCTCTTCTTAAAATTGCTAATTCTTTACTTTTAGGAAATATTATTCAAAGAAAAAGATCTGACGAGTTTTTTCAACAATTTGATTCTTTCAATAAGAATAAAAAAAACAGATTATTTTCTTATTCTTCAAATTATATTAGATTCTGGAATTATGATTGGGAGAAGAATTATGATTTTGTTACTTTACTTAATAGTTGTATTCCTCAAGTTAAAGAATTCTGTTCTAATGAAGAAACAATTTACAAGTCTTGTGGAATGCCAATAAGATTCAGAATTTCATTTTCTTCAGTAAGTAAAAGGTTTGATGATAATTTAAGCCATAGAGATTACTCAAAGGTTGAAATTAAAAGTATTAAGGATATTGAATCTGTAAAAATTAAAAAATTTCTTAGGACTAGAGAAGAATTATTAGATTATTTTGATGGTGGTGACAGGGTTAGATTTTTTAGAACTGGAGATTTTGAAAATAAGGATGTTCTTCAAGAAATTATCTTAATAATGAATTCTTACAGACTTCCTTATTTTTGTTTTGATTTTACTAGAATGAGAGGTAATACTAAATTAACACATTATTTTTAGAATGATAATAAATAAGAACATAATGGAAGCATGGAGTACTGCTTTAGAACTAGTTTTGACCGAAGGAGTATCATTTAAGGATTCTGAAGGACGAATTTGTAAAGAAGCTATGAATTTAACAATCACAGTATTAAACCCTTCAAAGGACATTAGAAAACCAATTGAGGAACTTACTAAACTAAAGAAATGGACTTATCCTGATTTTGAAGAATTAAAGAATATAATGTTGCAAAAGTCTCAAAGTTCAAGTTATGAATACACTTACGGCCATAGAATTTTTAATTTTAATTTGAAAGATCAAATTCATGATTTTTTAAAACCACTCTTAACTTCAGACCCTACCAGCAGAAGGGGTTTTGTTAGTTTGTGGGATCCTGAAAAAGACAGTAATATAGAAAATAAGAATATTCCTGGACTTGTAGGTATTTACTTCAAAAAAAATAAGGGTTTAGACCTTACCGCTTTTATTAGAAGTAATGATATTTTTGTTGGATGGCCAGCAAATATTTACCAATTATATTGTATTCAAGAGTATGTTGCTAAACTTTTAGGTTTTAAAATAGGTAAATTAACTACTTTTTCAACTAGTGCACATGTTTTTGAAGATAATATTAATGATATAAGAAGGATTATCAACCGAAATCTTTAAATATACTCAAAAAGGAATTGAAAAATTATGGAAGAATACATTGCTGAAGAAGCCAAGGAATATGAAGAAAGCACTGAAGAACTAATGGAAGATGATGAAATATCTCCAGAAGAAGAAGCTTTTATGAAAGGATATGACGAAGACGCTAAAAATAGTGAAGATGAGGATGAAACAGAAGAGTAAACTTTAAATAGAATATTTCTTCTAAAATAATTATGGAACTCGGTGGCAATATTCAACTGACTGGATTTGACGATTTAGAAACTGCAGAATTAATTGTAGTGAAAAAGATTGTTGGTAATTATTCCAGGAAATTTTCTGAAATGTGTGAACTGAAAGGATTACATGTTACTTTTAAACCAGTTCATAAGACTAAAGGAAGTGAAAAATTTGAAATTCATGCTCAAGTTCAAGATTCTGGCAAGAATTATAACAGTAAATTAACTGATAGGAACTTATTTGTTGTTTTAGATTCTGTTCTTAAGAATGTTGAAAAACAGATTAAGAAGTAGTTTTTTCTTTTGATTCTTTTTTAGGTTTTACTGTTTCTAAACTCTTCGAGTTTTGAAGCTCAGAATCGTTTTGTGATTCTTTTGTTTTTTTCTTTTCTTTCTTTAAAGGTTCTTTTGATTCTTTCTCTTTAGGTTCTTCTTTCTTTAAGTCTGTCTTGTCTGTATATTTATGACCTGATAATTCGGCCTTTGCAATTCCATCATCACTAATAACATCTACTTTCACATGATGTGGTGGATTCTTTCCACCTTTACTCCATAATTCTTCGTTAAGTTTTGGTCCTAGCTTTACTGTTTCAACTTTCATATGTCTTTTTAAGAATTGTTGAAGTCCAGAAACTGCCTTTTTTGTTTTTTTCCATTTAGAAGTTCTTCTGAAATGTTTTCTTAAAGGAATATTATATGTTCTTTCCATTTTACTTGTTTAGTTTGGTTCTTCTCCAACTTCTTTTTACTGTAGTGTGTCTTCCAGGATGTACTTTTCTTCCCATACCATAAATTTTTTGCACTGTCCAGAAAGGCGCCCATCTAGTCATTCTTCCTGCTTTGATAAGCCTTAACTTCCTGTTTTTATGGTTTATACTCATTTTTTAGCCTTTGCTGTTTTATTCAAGAATTTTTCTCCTTGTGGTGTTAGAATTCTTCCTTTATGATTTCCTTTCTTATCCTGTTTTACAAATCCTGCAGTCTCAAGTTGTTGTAATGATTTTCTTATTATATTTCCTGAGGCTTTAAAGAATCTTTCTGGTTTGTATCCTCTGTTTTTTTTACTTCCATAATCATTTCTTAATTTTGATACTCCTATTGGTCCTTTCTCAGCTACTTTTCTGAATATAGATGCAGTTCTAAAATACCACCAGTCATTATCTACTGGAGGAAATTCTTTACTAACTCCTGTTTTTACAAACTTTGCCCAGTCTGGAGCTTTCACTTCCTTGACTGATTTTAGTTCTTTAGAGAGTTTTTCTACAAGTTCCTGTTTCTTAATATTATATGCTAACATTTTCGTGTTTAAAAGTACTCTCGTAGAATTCTGATTGGTTTATAAAGATTATGGTGTGACTAATTTGAAGAAAGAATTTTAGCCATACTTGTTGCAAAATTTATGTCATTAACTCTTATTAAATTTTCATAATGTTGATTTTCTGTTAAGAATTGTGAATTATATCTTTTTTCAGGCATCATTATTGGAATATTTTCTTTTAATTCTAACATTTTCTCTACCTGTTCTGGCGCATCATCAATTACAAAATTTATTTTGGTATTATTTGAGAGGTATTCTTGGATTACGCTTTTTTTATCATTACTAAATATTATTTCATTAAATTTTAGTTTGTTAACATCCATCCACATTATTGTTTTTTCCATTGCATTAGTATAGTAATAATCCTCATTATCTTCCTTTCCCCTTGTTGATAATATTATTACTTGGTCAGAATTTCGTTTTGCAACATCTAATAATTTTTTAGATCCTTTATATGGTTTTATTGTTTGAAAATAATGTTTATCTCCAACTCCTCTTAATAGATTTTTTGCTCCGAACTCATTTAGTTCTGGAATTTGATTTTTTCCAACTTCTAACAAGTCTGAAAATTTGTAAATATGATTATTTTCTTTTCTTACTTTTAAGTATTTATTATATTCTCCATTGAATTCTTCCTTTATGAATTTTTCAACTGTTTTTTCTAAAGGATATATTGTTTCGTCAATGTCTATTATTGATATTTTCATTAGAACAAAAAGAAAATTATACTAATTAATAAAAGTAGTGCATTTTATAGAGTGAACTTTGCTTTTGGTGAAAACGTTTTGAAACATTAATGTGCTTGACCAAAGGGAAACACATACGGTGTAAACGGACGAAGACCGTTTAGGGGAAGTTCCATACTGGTGGACTATTTTGAATCACTATTTCTACTGTTTGAATTTGTGAAGTGAATAATTCATTTTCTGCCCACATTCTTACTTCAACAATATCTTCTTTTTCATAATTATTATTTTCTAGAGTTGTTGTTGTCTCTCCACTGGTTACTTCTATTAATTCTTCATTTAAGAATTCTCCATTTACAAACCATTCGAAATGTATAACTCCTGTCAGGTTTCCTTCATCGACATAGGTTATACTTGCTGTTATGTCATCATTTGTTGTTGGTTCTTCAGGTTGTAGTGTTGCTTCAGTTAGTGTTATTGTTGATGGTTTATCTTGAACTTTTATTAGGATTGTTTTTTCTACTGTGTCTTTGCCGTCTGTCGCTAGTATTCTAACTTCATAATCTGCTGTGCATCCTTCTTCGTCACATCCTTGTGGATGTGCATCTTCTAGTGTTGTTTGTTTTGTTGATGATTCCATCCATCCTTCAAAGCTTATTATTATATCGTCTTGATCAGCATCTGTTGCTGTAACATCTATACTTACTAGGTCTCCTTCTATTACTTCAATCTCTTCAGGAGATTCTATTACTGGTAGGTTGTTTAGTGCTTTTATTTCTAAATTTATTGTTTTAGTTACTTCTTCCACACCATCATTTGCTGTTATTTTTATTTCGTAAGTTCCTGCATCTCCAACTTCTGTCTGCCATTCTTCTTCTATTCCTTCTATTGTTATTGTTAGTTCGTCATCGTCCTTATCAGTAACTTCATAATTTAGTGGTATTAAATCTCCTTCTGTAGCTTCAAAATCTTCTGCTTCTATTTCTGGAAGTCTATTAACATCCTTAATTAATAGTTTAATTTCATGGGTTGTTTTTTGGAAGTCGTCTTCTGCTTCTATCATTATAGTATATTCTGCAGTACATCCTTTTTCTTCACATCCTTGTGGGTATGCTTGATTATAGTTTATTTCTTGTTCTTTATTTTGTGTATATCCTTTTATTGTTGTTGTGAAACTATCATTTTCCTCATCTGTCACTTCATATTCTATATTTAGTGTTTCTCCTTCATTCAGTATTATTTCTGCTAATGCTTGTATTTCTGGAGCATTGTTTACTGTTAGTATTATTAATTGTATATTTTCTTCTATTGAGAATTCTCCGTCTGATGCTATGACTGTTACTGTGTAAGTTCCTGCATCTCCAACTTCTGTCTGCCAGGTTCCTTCTTCATCTAACGGTTCTGAAAATTGTAAGTTTAAAGAATCACCATCCGGGTCTGATACTATTTCTTTTAGGTTGATTAAGTCTCCTTCTTCAAACTCTATGCTAAATGCTGTTTCTAGTTCTTCTTGTTGTTCTGGAGTTTCTTCAGTTTCAGGTTCTTCTGATTCTGTTGATACATTAAAATCTTGAGAAAAAACATCTTCTATTGTTGGTAGTAATACTGGTTCTGACTGTTCGCATGCTATTAAAAAAAGACTAAGTATTGTTAGTATTATTAAAACCCTCATTTAAATCCCTCCAGTGTTATCATTCTTGAGGGAGTAAGAACTATTTAAATTTTGTGGTAGTTACGAAAACGTCTTTTTTACTTTTTCAAAGAATCCTTTTTCTTCTTTTGTGAAGTCTTCGCCTGTTTCTTTTGCGTAGGTTTCTAGAATTTCTCTTTCTTTTCTTGATAGATGTTCAGGTATTACAACATTTACTCTTACCATTTGGTCTCCTATTGGTGTTCCTTTAACGCCTAAACCTTTCATTCTTAAGAGTGTTTTTGGTTGTGTTCCTTGTGGTATTTTTAGTTTTTTCTTGTCTTTTAGTGTGGGAACTTTTATTTCGCATCCTAGTGTTGCTTGTACGAAGCTAATGCTTGCATTGTAGTAAATATCATTTTCTTCTCTTTCAAATAGGGAATGTTCTTTCACTGTTATGAAAATGTATAAGTCTCCTGGAGTTTCTCCTCTTCCACCTGCTTCTCCTTCTTCTGTAATTCTTAATTTATATCCTGTATCTACTCCTGCCGGAATTTTTATTTGTAATTTTTTTGATTTATTTATTGATCCTTGTCCTGAACATTCTTCACACAGATTCTTTGGTATTTTTCCTAATCCTTCACATGCATCGCATGCTGCTGTTGTTTGAAATATGCCTAATGGTGTTCTTCTTGTTTGCCTTAGTCTTCCTTGACCATTACATGTTTGACAAGTTATTTCTTCTTGACTTTCTGCTCCTGTTCCTTCGCATTTTTCACAAACACTTTTTTTTCTTAGTGAGATTGTTTCTTCCGTTCCGAATGCTGCTTGTTCTAGTGTTATTTCTAGGTCGTATCTTATATCGTATCCTTTCCTAGTTTTTCCTCCGAAGAATGAATTTCCTCCTCCGAAGAATGAACTGAATATGTCTTCAAATCCTTGGGCTTGTGAATAGTCAAATCCTTGTGTTTGATCTGCAGTTCCGAATCTGTCGTAGTTTGTTCTTGCTTTTGAATCACTTAAGACTTTATGTGCTTCATTTATTTCTTTGAATTTTTCTTCTTTTGCAGAGTCTCCACTATGTAGATCTGGATGGTATTTTTTTGCTAGTTTTTTGTAGGCTTTCTTTATTTCTTCTGTTGAAGCTTCTTTAGATATGCCTAGTGTTTCGTAATAGTCTTTCATATTTTAAAAAAAATAAAAGAAAAAATTATTTTTTCTTTTCGTCAACTACTTCTGCATCAACTACTTTTTCTTTTTTCTTTTTTCCGTTGGTTGATCCATTGGTTGTTGCTTTACTAGCTTCTGCTTCTGCTGCTTTCTTGTACATTTCTGTACTTATTTTTTGTGCTAGTTCGTTTATTTTTTCTACTTGTTTCTTTATTTTTTCTATGTCTTTCTTTTCAGGTTCTAGTAATTTCTTTAGGGAATCTACTTCTTTTTTTATTCCGTCTAATTCTTTACTTTCTACTTTTCCTTCAAAGTCTTTATAGAGTTGTTCTGTTGAGTAAACAAGTGATTCTGCTTGATTTAAGACTTCTATATTTTCTTTTCTTGTCTTGTCTGCTTCAGCATGTTTTTCTGCTTCTTTCTTCATTGTTTCTATTTCTTCATCTTTCAGTTTTTGACTGGATGTTATTTTTATGCTTTGTTCTTTTCCAGTTCCTTTGTCTTTTGCTGAAACATGTACTATTCCATTACTGTCTATGTCGAAAGTAACTTCTACTTGTGGTATTCCTCTTGGAGCTGGTGGTATTCCTACTAGGTCGAATTGTCCTAGTATTTTATTGTCTTCTGCCATTGCTCTTTCTCCTTGGAATACTCTTATTGTTACTGCTGGTTGATTATCTGCAGCTGTGGAGAATGTTTGTGATTTTTTTGTTGGAATTGTAGTATTCTTTTCTATTTGTTTTGTGAATACTCCTCCTAGAGTTTCTATTCCTAGACTTAATGGAGTTACGTCTAATAATAGTACGTCTTTTATATCTCCTGCTAGTACTCCTGCTTGGATTGATGCTCCTTGAGCTACACATTCCATTGGATCTACTCCTCCTTCTGCTTTCTTTTCAGTAAATTTTTCTAAGAATTTTTTTACTATTGGCATTCTTGTTGGTCCGCCTACTAGTATTACTTTATCCACTGTTTTTAGTTTTGCATCTTTTAATGCTTGTTCTAGTGGTGCTTTTGTTTTTTCAACTATTGGAGTTACTAGTTCTTCTAGTTTTGCTCTTGTTAGTTTTAATTCTAAGTTTTTGGGTCCGTCTGCAGTGCTTGTTATGAATGGCAAGTTAATTTCAGTATCTATTACTGTTGATAATTCTATTTTTGCCTTTTCTGATGCTTCGTTTATTCTTTGCATTGCTGTTGGATCATTTGTTAAATCTACTTTTTCTTTTTTCTTGAATTCTTCAACTACATGTTTCACTATTGTTTCGTCCATGTCTCTTCCGCCTAGTTTTGTGTCTCCTGAGGTTGATTTTACTTCGAATACTCCGTCTCCGAAGTCCATTATTGTAACATCTAGTGTTCCTCCTCCTAGGTCGAAAACTAGTATTTTTTGGTCTTGTTCTTTTTTGTCTAGACCGTATGCTAGTGATGCTGCTGTTGGTTCATTAATTATTCTTATTACTTCTAATCCTGCTATTGTTCCTGCATCTTTTGTTGCTTGTCTTTGGTTATCGTCAAAGTATGCTGGTACTGTGATTACTGCTTTTTCTACTTTGTCTCCTAGGTATTCTTCAGCGTCTTTCTTTATTTTTTGTAGTATGAATGCTGAGATTTGTTGTGGGGTGTATTCTTTATTATTAATCTTGTATTTGTGTTTACTGCCTATTTTTCTTTTTGCTCCTTCTATTGTATTTTCTGGATTGCTTACTGCTTGTCTTCTTGCGGGTTCTCCTACTAGCATTTCTTCTTTTTTTGTGAATGCTACTATGCTTGGGAATGCTTTTCCGTATAGGCTTGCTCCTTCGCTGCTTGGTATCATCTTTGGTCTTCCAGCTTCTAGTACTGATGCTGCTGAGTTACTTGTTCCTAAATCTATTCCAATTATTTTAGTCATTTTTATCACCTAATGCTTTTGTTCTTATTGCTTCTACTTTTTCTTCAATGATTAGTGTTCTATTTTCTCCCATTAGTTTTTTGTGGGAGTTTATTTCTACTATTTCAAAGAATTTTTTTAGTTTTGCCATGTTTATGTTGTCGTAGTCTTTTATTGAGGATAGTGCTTCGTAAATTTCTTGGTCTGTTGTTAGTAGGTTGTATTTTGATGGTTCGTATATTATTAGATTGTTTAGTTCTTGATCGTCTGTCATTAGAAATCTTAGTATTGTGTGTGCTGGTAAATATTTCTTTTTTAGTTCAATATTCATTTTCCGCCTCTTGATATTTTTACTTTTGTGTGTCGTATTATTTTGTTTTTGAATTTGTATCCTTTTTGTAGTTCTTCTAATATTGTGTCTTGTTCTTCTTTTGATTCTTCTGTTAGTAGTGCTTCGTGAATGTGTGGGTTGAATTCTCCGTTTATTTTTATTTTTTGTAGTCCTTCTTTTTCTAGTGTTTGTAGTATTTGTTTTTCTATTAGTTGTATTCCTTCTTTGAATTGTTCTGGGTTTTTTGTGTTTTTCATTGCTTGTTCGAATGAATCTAGAATTGGTAGTAAATTTTTTGTTAGTTCCGCTGAGGCGTATTCGATACTTTCTTTTTGTTGTATTTCTTTTCTTTTTTTGTAGTTTTCAAAGTCTGCCTTAGCTAATTTTAAGGATTCTAACAATTGTTGATTTTCTTTTTCTAACGTTTTTATTGTATTTTTTTTCATTGTCGTTTCGTTGAGTTTAAATCAACAGAGTTGAAATAATGTTGACTTATTTATAAAGTTTATGGAAAGTTTTTTAAATTATATTGCTTATTTTAATTTTCATGATAAGGAATTTCCACAGGATTACAATAATAAAAAACAGAAAACCTCCTAAGCATCTAAATGAGGAAATTAAATGGTTGGCTAGTTCTCTAGGACTAATCAACCAAAGAGATAAAGACAGGAGCTGTTTTAGAATATTCGTAGTATTACTACAAAACAAGGATGAAGGCCTTTCCAGTGATGAAATAGCTTACAAGCTAGAATTAAGCAGGGGAACAGTAGTTCACCATCTAGAAAAGATTATAGAAACAGGAATTGTAATTCCAGAACATAATAAATACATCTTAAGAAGTTCTAATTTGAATCATACAGTTGAAGAAATCCAAAGAGATATTGAAAATACTTGGAAAAATATTAGAGAAACAGCTTCTAAAATTGATAAAAAGTTAGGGTTATAAATTACTAGTTGTTTCTAACCCCATGACTTCAGGAATAGTATTGGCAGGAGGCGCAGCAAAAGATACTCCTAGTTTAGCATTAGCCAGGTGGTATTACGAAAAAGTTTATGGAGAAACTTACTATTGGGGAAAGTATAAGCCTCTTAAGAAAGTAAAGATAAAACAAGATGGTAAAATAATAAAACAACCAATGGTTGATCTAGTTATTAAAAATTTGTCCAAGGCTAAATCTATTGATGAAATTATTGTTGTTGGAGAAGAAGAAAGATTAAACAAAATGCTTGATCTTACTAATTATTCAGTTCCTGTAAAATTTGTTCAACAAGTTGGTGCTATCGCAGAGAATATTTTGGAAGCTTATCATCATTCTAAAAGTGGAAAGAAAAATAAGAATGCTTTATTCGTCCCATGTGACATTCCTAAGGCAATGCCTAATGATTACGACACTTTCATAAGAGCATGCTCTAATTATACTGCTGATTTATACTATGCGGTTATTGGCAAGGAAAGCATTAATGGAAAGTCTAAAATGTTTAATAGACCCTATTTTTGGGCGGTAGATGATGTTTTCAACACTACAAATCCTTATTTGGAAAAACAGGGTTTCTTCAATAAAACAATCGATTTGTTTGTTAATGGCTTGGCCGTAATGACTGGAAATACTGAATTTTATCAGAATTCTAAGTCTTTAACTAGGGGGTTTAGACCTTCCAATATTGGTTTTGGAAATCCTAGGAAAGTAAAAAAGTTTGAAAACCTAAATTATATTTATAGAGTTAGGAAAGCTAAAGAAATATTCACTGTTTTATCAATCTTTAAAGAAGCAATTCCTGAAACAATTGATTATTCTCGTGGCAGATTGAAAGTTTCTCAAATTAATAATACTTTTTCGAATTTTATCGGTGGAGATGTTAAAATGGTTGAAGTTTTCAGTTCAGCAACTTCATTAGATATTGATTCTAAAGAAGATTCTGATGATAAGTATTGGACTCGTTAATATTTATAAGTTAATGATTTATTCTTTTTATTATGTTAGTTAGAAGCGAAGCTACAACAAGCAAAGAATTCGGTTGTAAACCTTCCGAAAGGACTGTTGAAGATAGTTTAAATTATGGAATCATTAATTTGGATAAACCTAAAGGACCTACCAGTCACCAAGCTGTTGATTATTTGAAAAAAATATTAAATATTTCCAAAGCGGGACATTCAGGAACTTTAGATCCTGGCGTTACTGGAGTATTACCTGTAGCTCTTGAAAGATCCACTAGGATCATTGGTCAAGTTTTGAAGGCTGGAAAGGAATATGTTTGTGTTATGCATTTGCATTCTGAAGTTTCTGAAGCAATTATTAAAAAAGCAGTTAAGGAAATGACAGGAAATATTAAGCAATTACCTCCTGTAAAATCCGCTGTTAAAAGACAAAAAAGATTTAGGAATGTTTACTCTGTAAATATATTAGAAATTGATGGTAAGGACGTGTTATTTACCATTTCTTGCCAGGCTGGAACTTATATTAGAAAATGGGTTCATGATTTCGGATTAAAAGTTAAAGTAAATGCGCACATGGCAGAATTAAGAAGAACAAAAGCAGGTCCTTTCACTGAAGAAAACCTTGTTAGTTTGCATGACTTGTCTGATAATTATCATTTTTGGAAGGAAGGAAAAGATTGTTTGAAAATAATTCCTGTTGAAGATGCAATTCCTCACTTGAAAAAAGTTTATGTTTTCGACAATTCTATTGACAGTTTATGCCACGGGGCTAATCTGAACCTTCCTGGAATTAGTAAGTTAGACGAGAATATTGTGAAAGATGAAGAAATTGCTATTATGAGCTTGAAAGGAGAACTTGTTTGTTTAGGAAAGGCTGTCTTATCTAGTAAGGAACTGTTAGGTAGTAAAGGATTAGCTGTTAATTCACATACTGTATTCATGCTTCCAGGAACTTATCCTAAAAATTAATATTATAGAAAACTTAATAAAAGACAAAATAAAAGTTAATTATATGGATTATAGAAAACATCTAAAAGTAATGAGTACTGCCATAAGAAAAAGACAATTAGATATTTACACACTATTCAAAAAGAAATTGATGATTCATTAAACAAGGGACAAACACTTTCTGAATCTCAAATTAAGTCTTTAATTAAAATAATTGGTAAAGATAAACTTTTTAGGAAGTCTGAAACGATAAAAACAAGAACTTTAAGACATTTAGTGTGGAAGACTAATCAAGGATTTATACATACAGAAAACGTGTTGAAGGCAGGATTTCCTGAATTGAAAGATTTGAAGACCGAAAAAGAAATAGTTAATGGATTTTCTAGAGACATGCTTGGCATGATTAAAGAAAGAAAAAGAACTTTAGAAAGACTTGATTCATACCTTGAATTAGAAGAAGCATTTTTAGAAACTAAAGAAATAGAAAAATATAAAGATATTTTATCAACTGAAAAAGAATTATTATCACAATTAAACTTAGGAAATCAAAAAGCAGTAAAAATAAAATCAAAATTTGTTTCTTTTATGAAATCATTTTATTCAGAACATAAGAAAACCCTTGAAGAACAGAAAAAAGAAGGTGCAGAGACAGCAATGTTAAGATTTGGAGCTGCTTTATCAACATTATTATTTGTTGGAAGTATAAGTCTTGCATTAATATTTTCAGACACGCCAGTTAGTCAAGACGAATTATTAACAGCCACAGCTGCTACAGGAGCTTTAACATTCTTTCCGATAATTCTTGCAAAAATAACTTTTTCTTCAATGAAAATTATGACTTCTTTAGATAATGTTAAAGTTTTATTATCTGGAGAAAAAAGAGAATTATAAATCAAACAGTGAACAATCTGGAATCTGTAACTTTAAATAATTGAATTCTAGCACCTGCATCAAGCCAACCATGCGCATAGTTTAAAGCTCCATAAGCCAAAACAAAATCTCCTTTGTCCTTGAAATGTTTGGCATCTGAATAATACCTTTCTGCCATGTCTAAAAAGTCTAATGCTTGATCCTTCCTTTTAACAGCCATTTCTGAAGATTTAACTTTATCCAAGGCTTCTTTTGTAATACTAAAGTATTTGTCTAGTTTCTCTTCAGTTATTTCCTTCATAAAAAGAAAGAATTATTAAATATTTAATAAATATTGTTTTTATTTCAGAAAAGTTTCAAAAACCAATTTTTAACATCATCAAAAACAGTTCCACTTTCTACAACTGTTGTTGCCAGTATTATTCCGACTTTTGAACTTTTCATCTTATAAACTTATAATCTTATACTATTTATTTGTTTCCCAAGTAATAAGCTATTGTTAATCCAACTCCTGTTATTGATGGGTAAAGTAAATTATTGTAATCTAGTGTATTATCTAGTAATCCTACTGTTTGTTGAATTCCATAAACTAAACCACCATTCAACACAACTAATCCTAAGAATTTTGCTGAACTTTTAATTTTGTCTTCAAGACTCATAATGTAATCCTAAAATAAAGACATATATATATATATTTTTAACAAAATATTTAAAACAAGCATTATAAAATAAGTCTATGAGAACTTCAATCAGAACGGGTTTGAGCTTTGGATTAAATTCTGGAGTTATTACAACCTTGGGTTTGATGATTGGATTAAACGCTAGTACTGGTTCTAAACTTGCAGTTACGGGCGGTATCTTAACTATTGCAATTGCAGATGCATTATCTGATGCTGTTGGAATTCAAGCTAGTGAGGAATGCAAGGTTAAATATACAAGAAATGAAATTTGGCAGGCGGGAATTACTACTTTCTTCGCTAAATTCATTTTTGCTTTAACTTTCTTAATACCTGTTGTATTATTTGACTTACCTTCTGCTATTAAAGTAAGTATTGCTTGGGCATTGTTATTAATAACTTTATTCAGTATTTACATCGCAAAACTAGAAAAAAGCAGTATTTCAAAATCAATAGCAAGGCATGTACTTCTTACAATTATAGTTATTATCCTTGCACAACTAGCTGGAAATTTAATTAATAAAATGTTCTAGAAGTTCAAATTAAATTCTATAATTTCGTAAATAAACAAGTTTTTTCATAAGTTTACTTTTAGTATTCTTGTTTTAATAATTTAACATGTTTAAAGTTATTAGAACAAATACTTACATGAACGAAATTAAAAATTGGCCTAAACAATATAAACTTTCTGAAGATAAATTACCTTTAAAACTATCATTAAATCCTTTTTCAGGTTCACAATTAAGTTTTTCTTTTTTAAGAGAGAAAAGAATTCGTGAAAAAAGAATTTATTATTTAATTTATGAAGATTTAAAACTAGTATTATTAGTTGCTACCAGTTCTAAAAAAACACAACAAAAAACTATTGATAATATTAAAGAAGAATTGAAAGAATTTAGAAAAGTTGCCGAGTCTATAATGCTCTACTAAATCTTCCTTTTTTTAAATCTTCTAAACTCTCATTAAACTGTCTAACTACATCATCATCTAATTTTTTTAATCTTCCATAATCTTTTTTTGAAATCTTGACAGTTTCCATTACCTAAATTAGGTATTTTATTATTTTATAAATTTTACTAGTAAAAATAAGAAAATATTCTATAATAAACTGTTTTAAAACAAAAACTTTATATACGCTAGTTTAACATGTTAGAATATGGCTTTAGAAACAACTTTACAACTTAGCGGCGCAGTAGTTATGGGTTTAGTTATTGGATTACTTGAAGTGATCTTTGTGCATGCTGATGAGAGAGGTTTGGGCTGGCTTTCTCATGCTATTCACGCGTTACCAGTCACTATAATTTTTGTTTTTATTGCTATGAATGCGCCTTATGTTCTTGGATTAATAAACTTAGCAATTAATGCATGGATTACTATTGGTGTTCAAGTTCTTATTGCTATTATTGCAATGATTAAGATTGGAGGGGCAGCAGCAATAACTGGAAAAGTGGGAGAAAAAAAGAGTCATATTCTAATTATTGGTATTCTTGTTGGTGCATCACCTTACATTTGGCAGTATGGTTTAGAGCCTATTCTAGGACCTTTAATACCCTTCTAAAATGAGAGTCGGCGGTCAAGCATTGATTGAAGGAGTTATGATGAAAACTTCTGACGCGTATTCTATGGCTGTTAGAAAACCTACTGGTAAAATAGTAACAGTTAAAAAAACATTTAAGAGTTTAACAAAAAAAAGGCCTTATAGTCTGCCTTTCATCAGAGGTATTATTATATTGGGAGAAATGCTAGGTATTGGCTTTAAAGCATTAAATTTCTCAGCTAGGGTTTCTGGTCAGGAAGATGAAGAATTAAGTCCTGCTGCTACTTTTTTCACAATTGCAGCATCAATAGTTTTTGTTATTTTAATCTTTAAATTATTTCCTTTAATGATTGCTAATTTTATTTCTCCAAACAATTATTTTCTTTATAATTTAACAGATGGAGTTTCTAAACTATTACTTTTCTTAATTTATTTATTATTGATTTCTAGGATGAAGGATGTTCAGACTACCTTTCAATATCATGGTGCTGAGCATAAGGCAATTCATTGTTATGAAAGTAAGAAAAAATTAACCATTAAAAATGTTCAATCTTTCCAAACAATGCATCCTCGTTGTGGAACTTCTTTCATTGCATGGGTTATTCTATCAAGTGTTATTATTTACATGATTATTCCTTTAAATTTTGGATTCTTAGGAAAATTACTAACAAGAATTTTATTACTACCAATTATTGCAGGTATTTCTTATGAATTATTAAGATTAACGGCTGGAGATAACATACTTTCAAGAATTCTAGCACTTCCAGGAATTTTGATTCAAAAAATTACTACTAAAGAACCTTCTACTAGACAGGTTGAAGTTGCCATTGCTGCTTTGAATAAGGTAGTAAAATAGAAAACTATAAATAGAATTTCACCACAATATCTATTATGTCTAATGAAAAAACCACTACTATTTTACTAGTCACTCTTTTTGCTTTTGCATTAGGATTTACTGCAGCCACAATTAGCGACAAGAACATTGTAGGTTTTGGTTTTGAATCATTACAGGGGAACTGGCAGATTTACTGTCAAAAACCCACACCTTCAGTGTATGTTTGTAATGGAGGTAGTGAAGAAAATAATATTGTAAATTGTTGTGCATCAGAACATACTATGCTTTATGCAGAATGGGCACCTACTGGTTAACAACATACAATTCTGGAGTCCAATTCTTAATTTTTGTTTCTAATCGTTTATATTCTTCCTTCTTAACTATTTGTCTCATAAAAGGAACTAATTGTTTTAATTCTTTCTTTAGATTTTCTAGTTTACTTCTTATTATTTCTAGTTGTTCTGCAGAATATTTTAATGCTTCCCTTCTTTGAAAACTATTACTGTATATTTGTCTTGACATTCTTTCTATTCTTGCTATTAACTTTATTGAACTTTCTGAAAGATTAATTGTGCTTTCTTCTATGAATTCTATATTTCTTACTATTTCTCTATACATTTCATCCATACTATCTTCTTAATTGATTAACTATTTATTTTTTTCCAAAAGATATTTAAACAAATAAAGCTAATTTTTTAGGAAAGAGGTGTATATTGGCAGATAATGAAGATATTGGAATTCCAGCTCCTGAAAAGACATTACCAGCTTTAGATGCTGATGAAGAATCATTATTAGAACCTGATAATTCTCCTCCTGCTTTAGAAGATCATATTGATAATTTTGAAAAATCTTCTGAAGATAAAGAAGTTGTTAAAGAAGAAATTTCTAATATTGAACTTCCTAAGGAAACTTTAGAGTCTCCAAAGGAAGATACAATTCCTAATATTGAAACTAAGTTAGAAGCTGCAACTCCAAAAAAGGGTTTTTTTCAGAATATTAAAGAAAAATTCAGTAAGCAAGAAACTAAACTACCTACACCTGTTAAGATAGAACCTGTAAGAACAGAACCTGAACTTCCTAAAGAAGAACTTGTTGAAGAACCAAAAGAGACAGAATTGCCTCCTGAAGTTGAAGGGAAGAAAATTTCTGACATTATTGAAAAAGTAAAGGATAAAGAAGATGATATTAGAAAGCGAGAAAATTTACTTATTATAAAAAGGGAGGAACTCAAGCATAAATCATTAGATTTGAAGGGTATGGAGTCTGAAATTAATAATAGACTTACTAAGCTTGAAGAATTAGAAAAATTAATTAGTAGTAAAGAGGGAGAATTAGCGTATAAAGAAGAGTTAATTGCTGAAAAGGAAAAACAAATTCTTGAAATTGAAGATTATGTTAAAAAAATTCAAGAAAAGAGGATTAAACAGGATGTTTTTATTGAGACTACTGCTAAGAAGCTTGATGAAAAGTCTATGTTTAAGAATTTCCTTCATGAGAAAATTCTTCCTAAAGAAGAAATTCCTTCTATGGATATGGAATTTGATAATTTTTCTGAACGTTTAGATAAAATTCAAATTTTTAATTTAGTAGATTATGCTTATTCTTTATTAAGGGAAGGTAATTATTCTGAGGCTAGAAAAGTTTATTCTCGGTTAAGATTGAAATTTAAGAATTCAAGACTTGATTCTGTTGAGAAAGCAGTGGCATTGACTGCTGTTAAAAGCTTATATTTTGATTTAAGATCTTATTCTGAAGGTCTTGTTTCTAGCCAATAATCGTCATACATAAATTTTGTTTGTAGAAATTGTTCAATTACATAAATTTCTGATTTCATATGATTAGTTGTTTTTTCCATTATTATTTTGCTTCCTGGAAGTAATCCCATTATTATTAATACTTGATCAGCCATATGTTTGTCTATAGAATTTACTGATTTCACTTCTTTATCTAAATTTTCTGAAGCTACTCTTCCTATTTGTTCGGGAGTTCTAAATCCATCATCTAAAAAATCGGTTCCTATAACAACATCCTCAAATATTCCCCATAGTGTAATTCCTGAACCTTTATTTGCTGATTTTGAGTATTCATTTCTTACATCTGCATTAAATATTAGTCTTGGTGGTCTTGCTTGTTTTTCAGTGGTTTGTTCTTCTATTTGGTCTTGCGATGCGTGACTTACTCCTTTTACATGTAATAATTCTCCTTTTTCTCTTAATTTTAATGGTTCAAAACTTGTTCTTATTTTTTTTAAGAATTCTTCTGCAGTATGTTTTGATCTATGAATTCTTGCTTTGAAAATGAATTCGCATTCTCCTTGTCCATTAGGGAAATATCCTCTTTTTGATATTGTTGCTTGAAATTTACAGTATTTATTCAGGAAATTTCCGTAAACATTCACGAAATAGTCATAACTGGGGCTCCATTTAACATCAGTTCCTCCTTTTATTTTTACTTTTGAATCCATAAACATTAGTAGTGGACTTAATGCTTGCATTACTAGTGTTATTGAACCTGCCGTTGTTATTTCTATATTCAAGTTTTTTTGAACTAGTGTTTTTGGAGTGAATTCTACTTCTTCACTTCCTAGACTTGCTCCTTTTATTTCTGCATTTGTTAATTCTTGTATTGCTTTTAGAACGTGTAAATGTTGATTTTTTATTCCTGGTGTTTTTCTTCCTTTCCTTATATTTACTATTTTGAAGGGTTTTCTTGTTAATGCACTTAGTGAAACTGCTGTTCTTAACATTTGACCTCCTCCTTCATATAAGCTACCGTCTAGTTCTATCATGATTTATTGTAGTCTTTCATGTTTAAAAAGCTAACAGATTGAATTAATTACTAGTTAGTGACAAAAAGAACAAGTTTTATAAATGATTAAAGCAAAAAAAGAAACATGCTTGCTAAAGAAATAGACATAATAATTTTTAGTATAATAAGTGGTAGAAGATTTACTGAAAATTTTAGAGAAACTTACTCACACTATCGATTAGCTTTGGATTCTTCAAACCTAAACATAAAATATCATAATACTGATGATAGATTATATAAAGATCTTAAATCAAGAGAAACACTTCCATCATTAATTATTTATGAGTTACGTAATTTTCCAGCAATGGATACTGAATGGTGGTTATTTCATAAAGTAGTAAATAAAAAATTTCCAGGAATTAAGAAAATTGCTAGCTTAGGTAAAATAAAAAAACCAGAGAATTATCTTCATTCTTCTCTTTCTGATGAGAAGATAATATTTAAGGAACAAATTGCTTACAAAAAACCTTTCGGAAAGGAATATCTTGAAGAAATATTAAATCCTAAGAATCACATAATTAAAACAAAAAAGAAAGAATTAATACCTTCTAAAAAAAACTTATTTGATAAAGTTGATGAACTCTTAGATCTTGGATTCAGAGGGTTTGTTTATACTCCTATCATTGATTTTCTTCTCCAAACTGAAGCAAAAAGTTTACTGAAATTTAATCTTAATGTCCAACCTTCAAAACTATATTTAATTGTTGCGCCTTCTGGTTTTGGAAAAACTTCTTTAATTGAAGAATTAAAATACTGCGGAGTTAAACAAACTCCTAAAATAACTACAAGACCATATAGACCATTAATAAATCCAAGAAATAAAGTTTTATACGAACCACTAATCGAGGAATTCAATGAAGAACTAAAAGAAGAATTTGGAAAAAACTATGAAGAAAAAGTTCTTACAGAACTATCTAAAGAATTCACAAATACTAAAGATCCTGAATCCGAATCCATAATTCAGGAAATTTTTGAAATTCTTTCTGACAAACAATCAAGAAATAATTATAAGGAGAAAGGAATAAAATCAATAAAACCATCTAAATTCACTAAACAAGTTAAAGATGGGAAAATTCTAGGTTCTCACTTGTACAAAGGAAATCTGTATGGCTTTGAAAAGAAAAAATTTGATAAACTTGTAGATTCAACAGATCAATATGTTTTCGACATTTGCGACTTAGATACTGCTCTTAAAGTTAGAGAAGAAAATGAAGGAAGGGTTGAAATAATTGGGATTTTTCCTTCATTATTATTCGCAGGATTTGGTCTAGAGAAAAAAATTGAAAATTATAAACTAATAAATAAATATTCTTCTTACATAATGCGAGAAACTAAAAATAGATTAAATCAAATAATTGCAGATTCGAGATTCATTGAAGAAAACCATGACAAATTCGATCTTATCTTAGATAAAGACACGATAAGAGAAAACAGAAACACAATGTTAGAGTATATGAGTAGAAATTAAAATGAAACAACAATTAAAAGAACAAGGATTTGATATTAGTAAAATAGATAAACAAGACATTTTTAAAATATTCAAAACAAATGAATCAAAAAGCGCTCATAGAATAGGTTTTTTTTTGGTTGAAAAATTAAATGCTCCGCCCTATTTTGTTAAAATACAATTTGAAAAAGAAAATTCTGAAGTTGAAATAATTAAAGAAAATAAAATTAATTTTTTTGCATTTAACTTAAAAGAATCTGGCGCATGTAATACATATTTAAAATTAAAAAAAAGAAAAGAAATAGATTGTGGAATTGGTTTTGGAATACTAAATAAGTCTATAGAAAAAACAAATAAATTAGCCATTAAACTGAATTTAGAATCTTATCTTGATGATTTTGCTTACCTTAATAATAACTTTGTTTGTGAACTAGAATCACTTATTGAAATCAATAAAAACATGTTCAAAAATCAAGGTTTTACAATTTTGGGTCAATCAGGAGTTGGAAAAAACACTTTAATAAATAATCTTCTCCAATATCATAAACGAGCAGGACTTTGCACTAAAATAACTACTCGTCCTTTAAGAAAAACAGATAATAGAATTAGACAAGTTTCTGAAAAAGAATTTATTAAGCTTATCAAGAAAAAACAATTAGTTGGTTTGAATGAATATGACAATAATCTTTATGGATATCTTCGAAATGAGATTGAAGCACATATTAAATTCGGATTAGATATGTTTATAGACACGGTAGTTCCTGATGTCGCAACCGATTTAAAAAAAGAATTTCCTGGTTTTTTTAGAACTATAACTCTTGAGAAAAAAAATGAACAAGTTACTTCTAATTTGATTAACAGATTTGAAAAATTTGATAAACAGAATTCAAATTTAAATTATCAAAGGCAATCTTTGAATAACAGAATAAATAAGCTTATTGAAAGTGACGAAGAATATAATAAAATGATTGAAATTGCTGATTTTGTTCTTAAAGATGATTTTTTTGGTTTCAAAAATAATGAGTTTAGAAGATATATTAATTATTCCAGAACTGTTTTATTTCATCCAAAAAACATAACTTTAACAGATAGATATAATAAATTATATGGAAGACACAAATAAAAAAGGAACTCTAGAATTACTATGTGGACCGAGTGGAGTTGGAAAATCATTTTCAATTCCTGAAGGAAATAAATCATATAGATGGACTACTCGTCCAAAACGTGAAGGAGAGATAGACAGTAGAATTTATTCTGGAAGAACTACTGACGGATTCTTTATGGCTGAAGAAGAATTTATTGGAAAAAAGGAAGAACTGGTTGGCATTCATAAATATCCTGATCATAACACAAATTATTATTATGGATTTCCCAAGAGAGATATAATTAAAGCGATAGATGAAGAAAAAACTATTAATATTTTTAAGACTGCTTTTACAGATCTGATAGAGTCTAATAAAGAATCAAATCTAATGTATTATTTCATAGACTATTTAGATATTTTTTCTGACTAATTTAACCTTTCAAGAACATTTCTATAGCTTCTACTTGATCTCTTCTAAACTTACCCAACAAACTAGGTAGTTTATTTATAGAAATCCATTCTCCTGATTTGGATTCTTCAGAAAGTCTTATTTCTTCATCTTCATAATCCACTCTATAATATGTTGCCCATTCTTTATTTGCAGGATTTAATATTTTCTTCTTAAACAATAGTTTCAAACGACTTTTATCAATATTAATCCCTGCTTCTTCTTTCATTCCTCTTACTGCTCCATTATCATAACTTTCTCCAATATTCAAATGTTCACCAACACTTAAATCAGCACATCCTGGAAATAAATCTTTATCTTCTCCCCTATACTGTATGTAGACTTTATCTTTGTCTACTAGAAAAACATTGGATCCTCTGTGAAAGAAAAAACTTCCTAAACTTCCTTCACCATGACATTCTTTTCTATAAAACAATAATTTTTTTTTATTAACAATTACTGGTTTGTCTTCAGAATCAAATATTTGGAATAATTCTCCACTTCTCTTTTTTTCATATAATATTATGAAATTTTCAGTTTCTCCTTTTTTTAAATTCGAAGAATTTTGAATATCAGAATTGCAAAGCAATTCTTTTGTTTCTAACTTTTTCCCTGTAATCTTCTCTAGGTCTTCAATCTTCATTTTACTTTCAGTGTTAGTAATGCGCTTTTCATTTCAAATGCTGTTTCAAACATGTTTATTAAAATTCCTAGAATTTTTGAATCTTTTCTTTCTTTTCCAGAAATAATGTCTATTTCTTTTCTTATAGAAACTTCTTTTTCTCCCAAACTTAAAATTTTAGAGAATTTAAAGTCATAAAGTAATTCATAAAATATTTTTACTAAAGAATTTATTTCTTCTAATAATTTAATTAAATCTTTCTCTACTATTATTTTTTTGTTTGAAACTTCTTGATTTAAACTCTTGTAAATATCTGCTAAGATTTCTGTTTGTTCAGCAATAACATATAATGGAAATGGTCTGTCGTAATTTACTTGATGACCTGCATTTAGTATTCTCCTACAAAAATCTGTATGTCTATCTACAATTCTATCTTTTGAAATTATTGATTTTGAATGTTCAAAATCTTTTTTCTTAATTGCATTTAGTGTTTCTTCTGCAATATCTAAAATTGCAAATCCCATCTTTCTAAATATTGTATTAAAATCTTTAGGATCTAATGAAGATATTGTTTCTACTATTACTGTTTCTTTCTTCACATCCATTATTTCAAAAACGTGACAAGTCCTGTCCAAAGTATTCTCAATAATTTCAAGCTCCTTATCAGTAGAATACCTTAATTTAACATTTCTAAATCCTGCTTTGTATATAGCGCATATTGTCCTATTAAGCATTGACTTCAAATTAGTTAAATCAATATCAATTTCTGAATATACTTTTTTCTTTGATGTTCTTAGAACTAATGAGTTTTTTTCTTCATCAATATTCAGATCATCTCCTTTAGAAATATTATTTTTCTTAACCCAATCACTAGGCAGACTAACTGTTAAAGTGTTCTGACCAACTAAATTTACTTTTCTCTTCATTAATAAAAGAAAGACTAAGTAATATAAATACTTTTGTGAAAGTAATTACTGAAATATATATTCTTGTAAATTAACTGGTATTGTATTGCCCATTACTAATACTTTGAAGTCTTTAATTACATTAGGGAATTGTTGCCCTAGTGTTCTCATAAAATCATAAACCTCATTTATTGATTCATAATGTACTATTAATTCAAGATTTGTAATCCCTATATACTCTGATAAGAATATTACTCTATTATTCATTGACAAATAAGTAATCATCTTGTTTTTTTGTTCTACAGGACAAGCTCCAAAATGCATTAAAATCCTGAATTTTGTATTTCCTATCTTTTGTGTGCTTATTATTGCTTTAAACCTTAATATAATCTCTTCATCAACTAATTTTTTTATTCTATAACTTATTGCATTCGCTGTTAATCCTAGCTTCTTTGCTATTGATACAGATGATGTTTTCGCATTTTTTGTTAATAATCTTATTATGTTCTTATCAATATCATTAATAGTTGCTGGCGTAATAACTTCTTTTTCCATTCTTACTTGCTCATGAGTATTATTTTCTATAAGATAATCTAAAGCATATTCATTAAAGCTTACTCCTAGCATAAGATTTGAATTTAAAATTTTGTTACCAAAATTTTCAAAAAATTTGTCTTCTATCACTTTTATTTCAGTTAGTGTTTTTGCTCTTATTGACAAGGAAAAATCATAATCTCCATAGAATAATGTTATAAAACCTATCTTCTTATCAGATTCACAAAACTTCATTAATTCTTTAATATCATTATCACTAAATCCTGTGAACTTAACATAAATTTTTGAAAATAAATATCCTAGCTTTAAGCTATTTAGTTCAAGATCATAATTCTTTATTATTCCTTTTTCTTCAAGTCTTTTTATTCTATACGCTATTACTTCTTTAGCTAAACCTATCTTTTTTGATAGTGAATTCATAGATTGTCTACAATCAAGATTTAGATGATACAATATTTTTTTATCTTTAACATCTAACATATTATTAAAAACAAAAATTATCTTTTTAAATTTTTTGTTTTTCGTAAAAAAATAGAAATTATCCAAAAATTAAGATTATTTTTTTAAAAAAAATAGAAATTTTATAATTTTAATAAAAAAATTAAGTAAATATTTTAGTTTTGATTAAAAAATAAACAATTAGTTTTATAATAGGGTTTTGACTTATAGTCTTCAAACCAGTAAAAACACCAGTAATTACATAATTACTAATAATAATTATAATTGACAAAAGTATATATGTTCCCAATCACATATACTAAATAAATCCATTAATTGATTGGAAGATTTACAAAAAAACTGGAAAATTAAATGAAAAGTACCGACCTTGAAATACTAAGACAATTAAGAAAGAATTCGAGAGAATCAATAACTAACATTAGCAAGCAAACCGGAATTCCAACCTCAACAGTATTTTGTAAAATAAAAGATCACGAGAGGTTAATAAAAAAGTACACTGCCTTGATTGACTTTTCAAAACTCGGCTTTAACAATTGGATGAGGTTGGTCTTCCATATTGAAAGGGAAGAAAAAGAAAGATTAATGGAATTACTAAAAGAGAACGAGAACATAAACTCAATTCATGAACTAGTTGGAGAATCAAATATCATGATTGAAACAATTCACAGAAACATCAAGGATTATTTAGACTTCCTTGAATACTTACAATCAAAGTTTGAAATTAAAGAATTACAACAATTCCATGTCATAACTGACAAAAAACAAGAAGCATTTATGAACTAAAAAATAAGAAAATGATAGCGTTAGCTTTGAATAAAAAGGAAAAATTGCTAATAAGTTTCCTAAGACAAAATGCTAGGGAGACTTTAACTAATCTTAGCAAGAAAACTTCAATTCCAATAAGTACAATATATGATAGTCTAAAAGAAAATAATTACATTACTAGAAATACTTGTTTATTAGATTTTGAAAAGTTAGGATTTCATACTCGTGTTAATATTTTCTTAAAATCATCTGCGAAAAATAGAAAAGAGTTGGAAAACTACTTGGTAGGTCATCAAAATGTTAATTCTGTCTTTAGAATAAATAATAATTTTGACTTTTTGATAGAAGGAATTTTCAAGCAAGTAAAGGATGTTCAAGAAGTTATAGAATTACTTGAAAAAAACTTTGGAGATTTAAAAAAAGATATTTTTTACATTACTGAAGAGTTGAAGAAGGAAGAATTTCTCAGTAGTCCTGACCTGGTACAAACCCAAAAAACTTCCAAGATGACCGGAAATCCTCCGGCAAATTCTGGGTATGTCTTTTAAAATGAATAAACAAACTTTATTTATGGGGGAAGTAATAAATAAAACAAATATACTTTCGTTAAAAGTATTATCTTTCTTGCTCATATTCATCTTACTGCCTTTTGTTATTGCCTCTGAAACAACTTATGGTTCAGTCTATGAAATTGAAGAGATTGACAGAAAAGAATTATTTCAAGAAACAGTCAGAGAAAAACTTGAAAAACAAGCATTAATCTATAAAGTAATTCCTACAGAAAAAGGAAATGAAATTTACAGAATTGATTCTGAAGGTAACATTATTGATGAAGATATTCCTCTTATTATAAGTTCAATTAATTTATCTTCAAACTATTACGATGCAAAAATTTACGAGTCTCAAATTCAATCTCAAACTGTAAAACAAGGTAGTGGTGAAGGAGAATCCTCCACTAGAGATATGGATTGTAATAATGCATATTATTTAGATTGGGAAGATGAAGGATCCGTCACCGGCTGGTATCCTCCAAACGAATACGAAAATCATTGGTTTGAAATAGATCTTCCTAACGATGATGAATTTCTGATAGGTATTGACATGTCTAATAATGATGATTTTGATTTATATGTACATCCTGAATGTAATGATGGATGGGTTTGCAGACCGTATGATGGAACAGGAGATACAGAAATTTGTTATGTCGATAATTTAGATGGAGATGTCTATATTAGAATTCATGCATATTATTTAGGAGATGATGATCCTTATTATCTATATATTTATCCTCTTGAAGGAAATAATGATTATTGTGATATTTGGGATGATTGGGGAGTTCCTTGTGAAGAAGGAGAGTGGGATTGTGAAAGTGATTCTGATTGTGAGTCTGGTTTAGATTGTATGGGACCTTATGGAGATTACAATCCTAATTATTATGATGGATGTTGTGAACCTGGCGATGAATGGGACGCCAACAGTCATGAATGTATTTCAGGAGGTTGCGAAGAAGGTTGGTTAAACGAATATGATTGTGGTTCTGGCAACATGAGAAAAAGACTTTACCAAAATTCTGACTGTAGCACTGATTGGGAAAATTGGGAAGATTGTGACGATTATGATACAGGGTGGGATTACTTCTGTTCTGGAGATTGTATACAAAGAGAAGAAACAGATTATTACTGTTCTGATTCTTCAAATTCTTGCCAAGGAAGTTATGACCAAGATACTCTTTCTTGTAACGGAGATTCTGATTACTGTGACGATAGGTATGATCATCAGGACGCTTGCGGAAAGTGTGGATATGAAGATTACGATTGTGATTGGAATAGTGAATGTTCAGGAAGTCTAGAATGTACAGGACCCATCTGGGGAGCACTAGATGGTTGTTGCAATCCAGGAGAACAATGGGACGGTAGCGGAAACTGCGGAGAATGCTTCGCAGACAGTGACTGTGACGATCAAAATTATTATTCAGGTTGGAATTACGAATGTGGTAGTAATTATGTTAAAAAATATAGGACATTTTACGATTTTGGTTGTTCAGGAGGTAATGATTGTGTAGCTAATCAAATAAACGAGGAAGAAATTTATTATAATGGAAATTCTGATTATTGTTCTAAGAGTATAGAATTTGGTTGTGGAGGGTGCGATTATGAACAATATGATTGTGATTGGAATAGTGAATGTTCAGGAAGCCTAGAATGTACAGGACCCATCTGGGGAGCACTAGATGGTTGTTGCAATCCAGGAGAACAATGGGACGGTAGCGGAAACTGCGGAGAATGCTTCGCAGACAGTGATTGTAACAGCCAAGATTACTATTCAGAATGGTATTACGAATGTGGTTATGATTATGTCAAAAAGTATCGAATATTTTATGATTATTCTTGTTCAGGAGGTAATGATTGTATAGTTAATGAAATTGTTGAAGAAATAATATACAACAATGGAAATGAAGATTATTGTGATAAAAGTTTAGAGTATGGTTGTGGAGCTTGTGGATATGAACAATATGATTGTGATAGTAATAGTGAATGTTCAGGAAGCCTAGAATGTATGGGTTCAATCGGAGGCGCACTAGATGGTTGTTGCAATCCAAATGAAGAATGGGATGAAGTTAATTATGAGTGTATTTTCAACACTGTTTGTGGTGATGGAATTTGCAGTCCTGACGAGTATTGTGTTCAAGATTGTTTAGTTATTGACAGTTTTATTGACAATCCTGACTCTGTTGATTATGGAGAACCTGTTTCAGTAACTGTTAAGGTTGATAATATTGGAACTGTTACTTTATCTGAAAATATCGAAGCAGGAATTGTTCCTGAATCTTGGGCTGGTTTAATCTATCCTGATAGAAGTTCTACTCCTATTAGTGGTTGTTGTGACGCAAACGAATATTATGATTCTTTCCATCTGGAAATTAGTCCTGGACAGAGTGAATACGTTACTTTTAGTATTATAGCTCCTAATCCTGACTCTATTGATAATTGTGGTGATGGGGGTAGTGCTTGGGATTCTTCATTTAATTTAATTTCAGGATTGTATGTTGAGTGCTTTGAAGGATATACTGATTTTACAAGTACGGAGATTGATGTTTCTTATGAACCTCCTTGTAATAATAATGGTATTTGTGAAGAGTGGGAAAGTTTTGAAACTTGTTCTTCAGACTGTGTGTGTAATGGTAATGGAATTTGTGATGGTTTAGAAACTTTTGATACTTGCGCTAGTGAATGTTATTGTGATTTTGATGGAACTTGCGACAGTTTTCAGGGAGAGAATGAGTATACTTGTGCCGCTGATTGTGTTCCTGATTGTGATATTCCTGACGGTAGTTCTTACGCTTGTGATTGTGATTCTAATATTGAATGTCCTTCGGGTTTGTTCTGTAATTTTGTTTCTGGTCCTGACGCTTGTGAGGAGATTAATTATGAGGATGAATGTTCTAACTATAATGATTATTATTGTAATTCTGGAAATGTTTTCCAGTGTGTTTTTGAATCTACTAATTATGTTGAGGAACTAGTTGATGTTTGTACTAGTGGAGAGTTTTGTGATTCTCAAGTTGTTTCTGGCACTGGCGAGTGTAGTTTATTACCTGTTCATTTAGACTTGTGGATTGATTATGCACCTGTTGGTTTAACTGTTAATAAGCAAGTTGGTGATGTATTCACAGTTAATATTTATGCGGAACAGTCTACAACTGTTGATTTACAATATTCAGCAGTATTTTCTGGAGATTGTCCTCTAGGTAGTTATTCTTTAGACACTGGAGTTAATTCTTGCGAGTTAAGTGTTAATTCAGGATTTGGTAATTATATTATTAGTGTTAATGATAATGTAGTTACTTTGAATATTGTTTCAGAACCTTCATTGATTGTTGTTACTAATGTTGAGAAGTTGTTTGAAAGATTCCCTTATGAAGAAAGAGGGGTTGAAGCTACATTAAGTCAAACTTATGAGAATTCTGTTTCAAATTCGGTAGTTTATGATCTTAGCAAGTACATTTCTGGACATCCTTTCAATAGTTTTTCAAATTATAATGAGCATGTTGATAATCTTAACATGATGGATAATTCTTATACTGTTGAAGCTTCTGAATTCATTAAGGAAAAATGTAATGGTTGTTCTGATATTATGATTCTTGGTGATGATTATGTTATTCCAGGATATAGAAGAATTATTGATGAGTACTTGACTGAATGGTTATGGTTTAACGGCGTTGCTGTAGAGTCTGTAATAACTACTGACATTCCTTATATTGAAAAAGAAGTTTTATTGTTTTCTGAATATTTCGAAATTTTCAGGCAAGGATCTGGTTATCAGGGTAAGAATGTCTTAGTAATTCATCCTGCTAATGAAGATAGTTCCATGAGTGATAGTATTGAAGGTTTGAAGACTGCTTTTGTTGATCGTGGTTTTGATCCTGACTTCACAGATATTTCAGGAGATACTATTTATTGTGTTGATGAATCTTGGAGTAGTGATGCTTCTGGTAAGACTCTTATTCTTATTGGTTCTGAAGAGGATAATAATGCTTTTTCTTGCTTGCCTTTTATCCAGGCAGATTTAGATAATTATAGTGCTGCTCACTTACTTCCTAACGTTTGGGATACTGACGAATTTGCCTTAGTAATTAATACTGATGATCCTGCTGTTATTGAAAGTTTCGCATCTATGGTTAGAGAACAACAACTTGAGAATTTAGGTAGTGAGACTGCTTACTTCTTTAATATGGGAACTCAATATGTTGGTTATGGAGCTTTGGTTCTTGGTGCTGGGTTGATAATTGCTGGTACTGGTGGTGCTGCAGCTCCTGCAGGTTTGATTTTAATTGGGGGTATTGCTAATGTTGCTGCAGATTCAACTGATGTTGCTAATACTTGTTATGTTAATTATGATAGTATGGGCTGGTGTGGAGGCACTATTGCCTTAGCAGCAATTCCGGTCCTCCCTAGCAAGCCTGTTAAAGCTTTTATCAGGCAAATTAAGGATTTCAATTTTAATCAAATTGTTAATTTGCAATTAGTAGATGATGTAATGAAGAAATCCATTAAATATTTTCAACCTGACGATCTTAAGAATGTAATTAAAAATGAGGAAACTCTTGAATTATTTTCTGACGGTAAACATTTCTTGATAGGGGGGGATGATATTACTTCTATTAAAGTTGCTGAATTTAATAATATTAAAAAAGAACATTTAGCCGAAGGTTTTGTTAACTTGAAAAGGTTAGATTTAGATAATGCTTATTTAGATCCTGATTGGTTAACCCAATTAAGAATGCAAGGAGGAAATCCTGGCTTTTGGGCTGAATTAAAACATGCTTCTGATCAGATAGATAATTTTGATAAAGTTATTGTTGGGAAAAGACATGTAGGACTTAATATTGACATGGATGTATTATTGAAAAAAGAAGGCGTTCAAGAAGCTATTCTTGATGAAGTTAAGAATTATAATAGTCTTCTAGAAATAGAAGAATTTAATTTAGGAGATGATTTATACAAACAATTAACTGCAAGAATTGGTTCTATAGGAACTACTGTTGAAGTTGCAGGAGATACTCTTACAATAACAAATGTCAGACTTATTGTTAGAGAAAATACACCTATAGGTCCAAATTTACAAACATTTTTAGATGAGAATCCTTCAATGGAATTAATTAGATTTAGAGGAGTTGATTGGCCATGAGTAATTATAATAAATTTATTTTTAAGATTGAAAAAGAAGAAGATATTGAATTAATTAATAGTATAATAAATAAATACTGTTCTGAAAAAAATACTACTGAAGAATCTTTCAAACAATTAATTATTGGTGAAATGATTATTGATGTTTATTATACTGTAGAAAAAGATAGTTCTAAAACTAAATATGTTAGTTTTTCGGTTAATCAAATCAGGTTTAGTACTGAATCATTTTATAATTTAATTAAAGAGATAGGATCGGCAATTTCAATGTCTGGAACGGGATATAACGAATACGAACCAGAAAAGGATCCTGAAGTTTTAGAAGAGGGTAAAAAAGGAATTTTTAAGAGATCTTATGATGTTGAAGATTTTTGGCCTTGGTCTCTTTTTTCTAAAGAATTAGTTGAAAAATACGGTAAAGATAAATTGTTTAGTGCTCCTGTTGAATTTGTTGAAGAATTTAATAATGGTTCTGTATTTTTAATGATTAATAAAAATTCAATGGGAACTAATAACTTCGAACAAAGAAAAAAATTAAGGGAATACTTAAGAAATGAATAAACAATTAATTTTAGGAATTTATATTTTACTTTTGTTTTCACAAGCTTTAGCTGTGGAGTTTGTTAGTGAGAAAAATTCTGTTTCTAGAATTGTTGGTGAATCACCTACTGAATTAATTACTCAATTGAAGAGAACTTCTCTTAATATTGATGAAGCTACTTATTACAGTTACGAAACAAGTCTTATTAACAAGAAAGATAATATTCTTAATGAACAATTTGGTGGTGTTGATACTAATCTTCCTAATTATTATAATTTTTACGAAATTCAGGATTCTGTAGATTCTCTTTCAAATAATGAATTGTTTATTCTTGAAGCATTTGGTGGAGATTCTTTTCAAGAGGTTAAATCTGCAAGTTTTTTAGGGGATGAATTATCAGTCCAGGATATTACTGATTGGCAATCTTCTTTTGAAATGAATACTCCCTTATTTATTTTTGATGCTCCTAATGCAGGAGTTTACATGCCTAAGGATGATACTTTCGTTTCTAGACTAGTTAGGGATTCTACAATAATCGCTCCTTCGTATTATAACTCTCCAGAATTTACCAAGTCAGTACTTTGTAATTTACAGTCTGGAAAGACTATTGGTGAGACTTTCAAGGATGCTAGAAACTTCCATTTTAATGGCGGTTCCTCTAATAATTATATTGGATTGGTTTTACAGTCTTATAATTTATATGGTAATCCTAGACAGGTTATTTCCATGCCTTCCTTTGACATTGCTGATTACTGCCAGAATAATCTTGAAAATTTAGCGAATGGTATTGAATATTTGGGGGAGGTTGGTAATTATTCTTTGTTTAGAAAACATTTAACTTACACTATTGATGATTTTGAAATTGTTAATAATACTATTGAAATTCCAGGTCTTAATCAAAGGCTTTCTTTTGGAGAACCAATAGTTCCTGTTTCTATAAGAACTACTTATTTTCCTAAAGATACTATTTTCATGAATTTTAGTGTTAATGAAATCAGTAATCCAGAAAGTTTTAATCTTAACTTTTCTTCTTACGAGTTTGACTTTGTTGATAGGCATTGTTATCAAGAAGAGTTCGGAGAGGAAATCATTCTTTCGGAAGGTTATGGTAAGACTCATAATTTGATTGCTAAAATACTTCCAGTTAGGATTGATAATTGTTCTTCTGGAGATATTACTTTATTTAAACAATTTAATTACAGTGTTGATTACATCACATTAAGTCCTGTGATGATTAAGGAAGTTAGTGTTCCTTCAAAAGTTTATTCTAATGAAATTGTTAATGTTGATGTTGAAATTTTGAATTTGAAAGATTCTGTTAGTTTTGGTTCTTTGGCTGTTTACAAGGGTTCTGAACTTATTACTGAGAATGAAATTAACTCTTCAATTTATAATCATACATTAAGTTTTTATGCGCCTGAAGAGGGAATTCATAAGTATAGTGTAGAATTTATTTTTGAGAATGAAACTGCTCATTATAAAGAGTTTATTCTTGAGTCTGTAATTTTAGAAGTTGATGCTTCCATTCCAGTTTCTATAAATGAAGAAACCACTATTAATCTAGAATTATACTCTCCCTTAACTTTTGATACTGTTATGGAGTATTACTTGTTAAAAGATGAAGAGATTCTTGATTCTGGAGTTTTAGAGTTTGAAGTTTCTGGATTAATAAATCAAGAAATTTCTTTTACTGGACTTTCAAGGGAAGACCAGAATTATTTGCTGAGAATTAATAATTATTACTTAGGGAATCAGAAAACTAATACTTTCTTATTAACAATTAATAATCTTCCTTTACTTAATGTTGATTATGATACTGTTTTTGAAAATGAATCTTTCATTATTAGTTTTGAAGCTACTGATTTGGATAATGATCCTTTAACAATTTCAATAGATGATGAGAATTTCATTCAAGAAAATAATAGTTTTGTTTGGGATACTGAATTTACTGATTCTGGAGATTATACTGTTGAACTTACTGTTTTTGATGGTTTATTAACAAATTCTTTGCTTATTCCATTTTCTATTGAAAATTGGTTATTGCCAATGAGTATTTCTGGCGGTTTAGTTTATAGTAATGGAGAAATAATTAATAATTCAATTTTGGATGTTTATATTAATAATATTTTATTTAGTAGTTTTGAAGTTGATACTAGTTATTCAATTAATATTCCTGCAGACAATTTTGATAATTATGGTTTTTTTGAAGATGATATTATTAGTTTCAAACTTGATAATTATGACGTTGTGGAAACTTTAAGTTTCATTCCTGAAGAAGAAATTAGTTTGGACTTGACTGTTTTACTTCCTAATACTGCTCCTGTCTTTGATGAAATTTCTGATCAATTAATTAATGAAGGTTATGCTTTAACTATTGAACTTAATGTTTCAGATCCTGATGGTGATGACTTAACTTATTTACTTGAAGGTCCTGGAATTTTATTCAATAATACTTATGTTTGGGAGACTTTATTTGAAGATTCTGGAATTTATGATGTTTCAATAATAGTTTCAGATTTTGAATATTCAATCACTAGAACATTCTCTATTGAAGTTTTGAATATTAATAGACTTCCTGTAATTGAAGAAATTCTTAATCAAATTATTCATGAGAATGAAACTTTAATTATTGAACTTAATGTTTCAGATCCGGACAGTGATGAATTAACAATTTCATTGGATGGGGTTGGAGAGATAATTGATGAAACTTTTGTTTTCTCTCCTGAATATGGTAGTTCAGGAATTTATGATGTTTCAATAATAGTTTCAGATTTTGAATCTTCAGTTACTGAAAATTTCTCTATTGAAGTTTTGAATATTAATTTACCTCCAGTTGTAGAGTTTGAATTTGATGATGAATTAGTTAATGAGGTAGACTCTATCAGCATAATAGTTAATGCTGTTGATCCTGATAATAATGAATTAACTTATAGTATTGATAATGACAATTTCATTCAAGAAAATAATAGTTTTGTTTGGGAAACAAATTATGAAGATAGTGGAATTTATAATTTCACAATTACTGTTTCTGATTCGGAATATTTTGTTACTAATGATTTTATGACTGAAATCTTAAACACTAACAGACCACCAACATTCACTATAATTCCTTCAGAATTAAACCTTACTTATTTCGAGGGAGATCTTATTGAATTTTACATTACTGTTTCAGACCCTGACAATGAGAATTCAGTTAGTAATGATGATAATGATCTAAGTATTAGTTCAAACAGTGATTTTTTACAGCAGGATATGGAATTATTTTACAGATTTACTAATTATAGTGATAGTGGTGTTTATGATGTTAGTTTCTTAATTAGTGATGGAGACTTCAATATTATGACTCCAACTTACATAGTTACTGTTGTTAATGTCAATCTTGCGCCTGTTATTGTTTCAGTTCCTACTACTGAAGTTTATGAAGGTGAATTATATACTTATAATATTCAAATTTATGATTCTGATGGTGATGAAGTATTCCTTAGTGTTAATGGTCCTGAAGGAATGTTTATTGAGAATAATGTTCTTTTATGGTATACTGAAGAGGGGGATTCTGGAACTTATGATATTAGTCTTGAGGCTTCTGACAATAATTTAAGTTCTTTCCAAAATTTCGAATTAACAGTTAATAATTTGGTTAATCCTCCTGAACTTTTTAATATTCAAGAGAACATAACTACTTATTCAGGAAGTATTTCTTGGGAGACAGATATTCCTTCAACTTATGAGTTTGTTTATGGAACTGATGATATTGAAACTGTCATTTCGAGTGATGTATTAAGTTATGCTGCTTCATTATTATTAAGTTTTAATGATGATACTGCTTACACTTATGAAATTACTTCTTGTAATGAAGATAATGAATGTTCAAGTTCTGGAAGTTTAGAATTTACTACTTTACTTGCTGGAGATATGAATTTTGATGGAGTTATTACTTCCATGGAGGATATAATTCCCATAGTTGACATTATATTAACTGAGGAGTATACTGAATTAGCATTTATTATTGCTGATGTTAATAATGATGGTGGTGTTAATGTTCTTGACATAGTTGAACTTGTTAATTTATTTTCTGTTTATAGTTCTGATAGTTTAACTATTAATGGTGGTATTGGAATTAATCTTGGCGATTATAATAATCTTCCTTTAACTGATAAATGGAAAATTCTTGATTCTGAAGGAGGAGTTAAGGCTAAATTGAGAGAAAATATATTATTCATTAATGGTGCGGGAAGTATTAGTTTAGAACTTACTAATTCATATGACGGATTTGTTGTTAATAGGGAAGAACTTGATTTAAGAATTATTTCTTTAATAGAAGAGGAGGAAGAAGATATTATTATTCCTTCTGAAACAATTGTTAATAAAACAAAACTTAAGAAACCTATTGTTAAGATAATTCCTAAAAAAGAAGTTAACAAAAGTGTTAAGAAAAAGATTAAAAGATTTAAATAGAAAATAAGTTTCACTTATTTTATATAGCCACCCTTTTGTAAATTCCATAATTTCTTATAGACTCCTTTTCTTCTTATTAATTGTTTATGTTTTCCTTCCTGCACTATCTTTCCTTTTTCTAACACTATTATTTTATCTGCAGTCATTATTGTTGAGAGTCTATGTGCGATTATTATTGATGTTCTTCCCTGCATTAGTTTTTTTAAGTCTTTCTGAATTTCATGTTCCGTTTCTGAATCTAATGCGGAGGTTGCTTCATCCAATACTAAGATTTTTTTATTAGCTAGTAATGCCCTGGCTATTGATACTCTTTGTTTTTCTCCACCTGATAATTTAACTCCTCTTTCTCCAACTATTGTTTTTTCCTTGTACGGGAAAGTGTTTATTATCTTGTCTAATTGAGAGAATTTTATTGCTCTCCTAACTTCTTTTCTTTTAGCTGTTGGTTTTGAAAATTTAATATTATTGTAGATTGTATCATCAAATAATACGCATTCTTGAGGAACAATGCTTAATTCAGACCTTAAGGATTCTTGCTTGTAATCTCTACTGTCTCTTCCATCTATTAGTATTTGTCCTCCATTTAGATTGTAAAGTCTATACAATAATTTTACTAGTGTTGACTTTCCACTTCCTGAATGTCCAACTATTGCTGTTTTAGTGTTCTTTTCTATTTTCAGATTGAAATTTTTGAATATTCTTCTTTTATTATATTTGAATGTTAAATTTTTAAATTCTATCTCTCCCTTCTTTACTTTTAACTTTTTTGAGTGTGGTAAATCTTGTACTTCCCTATCTATTTTCCCGTATTGGAATAAACTTTCAAAATCTGCCATTGACCGATAAAATCCTCTTATTCCATGTATGAAACCAAATAGTGGGCCGAATAAATTACCATAGATTGTATATATGAACACTATTGTTCCTAGTGTTAGTTCTCCTTCTAAAAATCTCATTGTTGGAAAGTAGATTAGTAGTATTGTTCCTGTTCCTATAATTAATGATTGTCCTGCATCCATCCATCTGTAGTAATTCCAGAATTTTAGTAGTGAGTCTTTTGTGTTATTACTTAATTTTTTGAATTTTGTTATTATTGTTGATTCTTTTCCAAAGTATTTTATTGATTCTATGTTTGTGAAGAAGTCACTAATATTTGCTTTTTCTGTATCTTCTATTGTGTTTGCGATTGTTTTATATTTTATTTGGAAGTGTAATATTAAAACACTGTATAATATGAATATTGTTACTGTCGAGACTACTACTATTGCTGATAATGCGTCAAAGTATAATAGGGATAGACTTACTACTGCTACTTGGAACAATAATGGAAAGGTATTGAATACTAATACATCAGTCATTCTCTCAACTGCTGATCCTCCTCTTATTAGTCTTGCAATTAATGATCCTGTCTTGTTTGAAGTGTGGAAATTGTAGGATAGGTTTAGGATGTGATTGAAAAATTTGGTTTTTAGATTTCTTATTAGTTTTACTTCTAATTTATTTATTGAATTTATTTTTATCCAGTGTATTATTGTTTTTATTATTATTGTCAGTGATAATACTATTAATAGAGTGATTAGTATTTCTGTGAATACTTGTTTTGTTATTAGGTTGTCTGAGAATTTTGTTCCTTCGTCTACAAATACTTTGAATAATAATTTTGGCACTACTCTTAAGAATTCTATTATTAATACTGCTATTAGAATTCCTATTATTCCTTTTTTATATTTTTTTAAGAGTCCGAAGTATATTTTTAGATTGTGTTTTACATCTGTATCTCTTGTTCTTATCATTTTAATCTTCCACTAGCAAATTTTATAAATTACTCTATTATAATATATTCCTGTCAAAGTCAAGTTTTATTGATGAGTCTAACTCTTTAAAATCAAAAATATTAAGTGAAGAGCTAGATTCGGAGTAAATTATTAATTATTTAAATTTACCGGATTATTTTCGGAAGATTTTCGAAAATAATGGAATGTTTTTTATAGTTTATAAAATTAAATTTGAAAAATGCAAAATACTAATTTCTCTCTAAAAGACAAAAACGGCAAGACTTATTCTTTAAATGATTTCAATTCTAACTTCATAATCTTATACTTTTATCCTAAAGATAACACTCCAGGATGCACTATTGAAGCAATTCAATTTTCAAACCATATTAAGGAGTTTGAAGAACTTAATGCTCAAGTTATTGGAATTTCTGGTGGTGACGAAAAGACAAAAACTAAATTTTGTGAAAAACACAACTTGAAAATATTATTGCTTTCCGACCCCGACTTTTCCGTTTCTAAAGCTTACGGAGTTTATGGAGAGAAAAGTTTCATGGGCAAAAAATACTTTGGAATCTCCAGAGTTACCTTCATCCTTGACAAAAATAAAAAAATTATAAAAACGTATACTAAAGTAAAACCTCCATTCCACTCGTCAGAAGTTCTTGAATTCTTAAAAAAAAAACAATAACTAAGTAAGTCTTTCTTCCACAACCTTCCAATCTATAACTTCAAAGAATGCATTAATATAATCTGCTCTTTTAAGACCATAATCTATGATGAAAGCATGTTCAAAAACATCCATTACTAGTAAAGGACTTGCTCCTGTCAAATGTCCTATATCATGCTCATTAATCCACACATTGAATAATTTATCAGCAGTATTGTCATAAGCTAGTATTACCCAACCTATTCCTCTCATCGCACCAGACGCTTTGAAATCTTGCTCCCAATTCTCAAAACTTCCAAAATCTTTAGTTATTTTATCTTTTAACTTTCCTATCTGACTTGGAGTTTTACTCATATTTTCAAAGTACAACTCGTGTAACCTCATTCCATTAAACTCCCAACCGAACCTTCTTTTTAACTCTGCATATTCTGGCTCGAAACCCTTATTTTCTAAAGAAAGCCTAGTTAATTTCTCTATTAACTTATTAGTATTAGTTACATACCCATTATATAATGTAAAGTGAGTTTCTAAAAGATTATCACTGAATCCATTAATTCCTAGTAAATCGAAAGTTTTTGCTTTATACATATTACCACCTCAAGAATACAATATTACCCTCATTTTTAAGCTTTCCCATTAAGAAAAAATTTTTATAATTGATTCTTTCAAGAAATAGTATGAAACCTATCATTGCAGTTAATTTCAAAACTTATAAGGAAAGCACGGGAGAGCAAGGAGTTATTCTAGCCAGGGAATTAGAAAGAGCATCTAAAGAACTTCAAGTTTCAGTAATTCTTGTCGTTCAACCCACTGATTTATACAGGATTTCTAAAGAAGTTTCACTGCCTGTTTATTCAGAACATGTTGACCCAATCAGTTACGGAGCTCATACTGGGAGTATTCTTGCAGAGTCATTAAAAGAAAATAATGCAGTTGGTGTCTTACTTAATCATTCTGAAGATCGTTTTAGGATTGACAAACTAGAAGAGAGCATTAAAAGAAGTAACAAGGTTGGTTTGAAAACAATGGTTTGTGCTACTGACGAATTAGCTGCTAAGACAATCGCTGCCTTCAATCCTGACTTTGTAGCTGTAGAACCTCCCGAACTAATTGGAGGGGATATTTCAGTATCAACCTCTAATCCTAAGATTGTTAGTGATTCTGTTGCTAATGTTAAGAAAGTAAATCCTAAAATTATTATTCTTTGCGGTGCAGGAATAAAAACAAATACTGATTTTAAGAAGGCATTACAACTTGGAGCTTCAGGAGTTTTAATAGCTTCAGGAATTGTCCTTGCTAAAAACCCCTACAGAAAATTGAAAGAACTAGGCCAGATTTAAGAAGAATAATATTGGATAATAATAAGTGCTTTCATCTGACGATTTAGTAATTGTTAATTTAAAACTATACTTTCCTGAAGGACTTCCTTCATTAGATATTAAGAATGGCTTGTAAATTTCCTCATTATTAGGCAAAGTCACAATATTTTCTGCAAATTCATAATCCCAATTTCCAGTACAAGCACTTTCAGTTGTTTCATCTGGAAAATAACTAACACATTCTACATTTATGCTAAAAATTTCCTCTGCGCCTACAATATTCTTTATTCCAACACCAAACACTCCCTGTCTTCCCTCAGCATCCTGAACCAGTGGATAAACAGCCACTTTCTCTCCAGAAATTACTAATTGCTTCAATGCTTGTTCTTGTTGTGCAGATAGTTGATTTGTTAATTTTCCACTTTGTTCAAAAACTTGATACATTATTGTCATTCCCATTCCAAGAACTAATATTGCTACTATTATCACTACAAGCATATTTACTGAAACATCCATTCCTTTACTGTTCATCTTACAATCTCGTATTCCCTGACTAATAAGTAAATAAATAGTACTAGAACAACCGCACCCAATAACATTGTAAAGAATCCATAACCTAGGGCATCAGTTCTTGTCATTATTTGATAAAGGCCAATGGCCATAATACCAAATCCCAACCAAAGAAACTTATCCAGTACTAATTTTAAAATTTCAAACTCTTCCTGTCTTGAAAGTCTTTTTTTCATCCTACTGTCATTAAAAACTCTATAGAGTGGAATTCTGTTGAATCAATTGTTCCACCATTACTATCTGCTTTTCCAACCTTGAAAGTGCAAATTTTAGTTCCTGAAGATGATGGTGCATCAAAGACTACAATCATTGATTCTGCAGTTCCTTCAGTTATTCCTTTGAAACTTTCATCTTTAAAAGATATTGAACTACCACAATTAAGGTCTGCTGATGTATACTCCCAACTATTTGTAAACGAATTATAAACTGAAATCTTCATTGCAACCTCTTCTCCTTTACTAACTGCAAAATCCCCTAATTTTGAAGTTCTTAATGGTTCAGCTGCAGAAGCTACAGGAGCATCTGGTTCTTTATCATAACCACTTAATTTATCTCTCAAGTCTGAAAACATTCCCTGAGTGAATCCTATTGCAAGGCCTAACACGACCAATGCCATTATTAGAACTACGATTGCGTTTGTTGATAAGCTTAAATCTCCTCTCTTCATAAAAACACCTCTTAACTACTTAGAAACTGAGCTTATTTCTTATTTAAAGGTTTCGGCTTCCTCTAGTTTATTATTAACTATTCTAGTAACTGCTTCTAAAGGAGTAATATTCTCTTCATAACTTAAATCTAGAATTCTTGAAATCACATTCCCTCTTCCTCTTGCCAAATCCACCACATTATCCATTCTATGAAGAATATCTGGCAATTCCTGACGTGCATTAATTAAGCCAGCGCCATTCACCACATAATCTGGCAAGTATAAAATATTCATGTAATGAAGTATTTCACTATCTTCAGAATTTTCTAGCTGATTATTTGCACTACCAGATATTAGTTTAATTCCATTATCTTTTAAAGTTCGCCTAGTTTGTTTATTTACAGTAGCGCCTAAAGCACAAGGAGAGTATATTTCTCCCCTATTTTCTGTTAAGAAAATAAACGGATTTTCCTTCCTTTCATCTTCATTATAAAATTTAAAATCCACATTTCTAGATAAATCTCCTAATTCCAGTTTTGCCCTCTTTATGGATGATCTAGTAATATCTGTTGCTATTACTCTTGCATTTTGATTCACTAAATGCTTCATCACTTCCCTCCCACAATTTCCTATTCCTTCTAATAAGATTATTCTATCTTTCAAAGGATTTTCTTCAATCCTAAAAACTCTTTTTGCTCCTTCAATCATACTATAAATAGTTCCTATAGCCGTATATGGAGAAGGATTTCCAGTCCCTCCTAGAGTTAGCGACTTACAAATAGCATATTTTGTAGTTTGGAACATTTCATCAAAATCAGAACATTTAGTTCCTACATCTTCAGCAGTATAGTATGGATGTACATTTCTTGAGATTCTTTTTTTATTTATTATGTTTAACGCAATTGCTAATTCCCAATTTGCATCATTTCTTTTTTTATTATATTTTTTTGAAAATTCCTCATTCTCTAATTGTTCCTTCTTCGGTTTTATATTAGACCTTGCTGATTTTCCCCCTCCCGAATTGGTTTCATTAATTGCACCTTTATAGGTCATTCCTTCAGCCAACCTCAAACAATCTATGAGCATAGAATCATTATGGAAATTCCCATATTCCTTCTTGTAGTCATACTCTCTCAAACCTCCAATTCCAGGCCCTAAAACATGATTATGCATAACAAATAATTGTGGCAGATTACTTTGTTTAGAATATACAAAAACAACTTCTCCATCACCATCTTTCTCCCTGAAGTTATGCTCTCTCATATACTTTCTTAATGAAGTATAATGTATTTTTTCCTGATGCGTCATTCTATTAGTTGTATCAACGAAAAGAACATCATCAATATTTGATAAATCGTCAGATTTTTGACATTTGTCCTCTTTAGTAATATAATGATTTATTTTATTAGAAGTTACAGAAATTATATGAACCTCTTTAGCCCTAGAAGTTTTTCTTAAATTAGAGTATAATTCCCTAACCGTAAGTTCTACACCCATACCCTTAGTAATTGTTAAAGATTTAAAAAATTAAGCGTTAACTTTAAAGAATGAAATTGATAATGGATATCTCCATAACTTACTATCTCCTGCCTTAACTGCTGCAATTATACAAAATATTGTATTTAATATTGCTAATAGAAACATTGTTACAAAACCTATCAATATTAATACTAAAATAAAAGATATTACAAAATATATTAAGAGACTGAATTGCCAATTTAATGCTAGTCTTGCATGGTTTTTCACATATTCATCCTTAGTTACTAAAAGAATTATTAATGGACCTAAAAAACCAGTAATTAATCCTAAAACATGAGTTAGTACTGGTAAAACATTATCTTGTGATTCTGTCATAAACTTAATTTGTTTTTTTATTTATATAATTTTGTATTTAGAAGAATGAGTCTGGTAGAATCGAGTGTTAATGGGCCTGCGGAGATTTGAACTCCGGACCACTCGATTTCTATAAAGAATATATCAGTCGAGCACTCTACCAGACTGAGCCACAGGCCCATAGGTGTTTGAGACTAATATTTCATTTATAATAGTTTTGCTTTTAATAGAAAATAGAGGCTCAAAAAGAGCCTCAAGAGCGCCTCCGACCAGGATCGAACTGGTGACCTTGCGGTTACTTTCGAACTCGTTTTGAAAGTTCAAAACGAAGTTTTGTTAACAGCCGCACGCTCTACCGCTAAGCTACGGAGGCTTAATAGTATGCTTGACCGTAGGGAAACATACATTCCCGATCAAACCTGAAAAGGTTTGCTACGGAGGCACAAAATTATGAATTCAATCTTATTTTATAAAAGTTTTGGAATATTCAACAACCTACTGTATTCAAAGAATACAGAAGTTCAAAATGCATTTTACACATTTTTCAACTCATGATCACAATATGTAACAATTAGTTTTTTTCTCTCCTCCAACTCTCCCTCCGAAAGAGTCTGAATATGCTAATTCTCCAAAATCTACTGTGATTTCCATCAAATTATTATTTTTTATTTTTTTAATTTCTTCATTTGTGAATCTATTTGTTAAATTTTCAGGAACTGCTAGTTTTTTGTTTGCATTTTCTGAAATTTCTTTTATTTCATTAAGAATTCCTATGTTTTCTCCATAAATATCATCTATAACAACATATTCATCAGTAGTCCACAATAATGCTCGTTTTAAGTCTTTTCCTTCTGCAGTTGCGATTAATGGTATAACATTAGGATTATCTGCCATTTTTATTAGACAATCAGAGTTTGATCTTCTAAGATTCAAACAGGTTTCTCTTGGTTCATGTCCTATAAATGCGAAATCTCTCAAACTATATGCAGTTCTGAATGTTATTGAATTTGTTGTTATTGAACTATTATTTTGAAATGTTAAAACATATTCTAAATGTTCAATTGCGTCTTGAATATTTTTATTATTTCCTTCAATTATTTTTAAAATTTGACTAGAATTTTTCATCATATTAGTATAGAATTTACAATTAATATTTTCTTTTTCGAGCAATTTTATCGCTTCGTCATAACTATCTTGAATTTTGTCTTCAATATTAATTTTTATGCCCTCAATATTCTTTTCTGAAAAATATTCTATTTCAGGAGTTATTGATCTATAACTGAATATATCTTCATTCATTAATAATGATGCAGTGAATCTTTTGGTTTCATCTAATTTTTTATTTTTTTCATATCCTGAAAATATATAATTTAAATCTTTTTCATTTATTGATATGGTTGTAATATTAAAATAATCTTTTACTATTTTACTAATTTCTTTTTCTAACTTGTTAATATTTCCAATATTTTCTTTTTTTGAAAATTCATTTAGAAATTCTATAATTGTATCTCCATATATTGAGTGTAAGTCTCCCATTCTGTTAAAGAATTTGCTTTTTTTCTTTTTCCCTAAATAATATGTTTTTTCTAGAAGATTTTTATCTTTATCCAATGTTATTAGAACATTTACTGAATTATTCATATTTCTTCTTGATCCTCTTTCAATCAAATGCGTGAATATTTCTCTTGCTTTATTTGATAAATCACTTTCATGTTTTGCATAATTTTCTAAATTTTTAAATCTGAATCCTCTTTTTATTCCTATAGGTAATTTTCCTATAAATTCTTTATTCTCAATATTTTCAAGAATTCCTGTAATCTTTTCTAGTTCCCAGTATGTATTCCATCCTTTTTCTAAGGCAATTTCATAAATTTTTTGATATTCTCTCTTATAATTCATATTTTTTATTAATTCTAGACTTGTTGAATAATGACCGCCTCTAATTCCCGCCTTTGCTAATTCAATAATATGTTTTGGTTCTTTGTCAAAACTTTCGATAATATCATCTATATCGTAGGAATAATTTTTTTTGGAATTGAATAAGTCTCTTAACAAGCCCATATTTTTATCTTCTGTCGTATTTATCTTATCTAAAATTTCATGTAATACCCAAGAATATTTGGTAATTCTTTCAGTATATTTATTATTTTTAAGAATTTCAGTTACTAAGTCTATCCTGTTTTCATCCACACTTAATAATTTATAGTCTGTTTTTACATTCCTTCCTAGATAGACAAGTCCTGTTCCTGCAAATACTATTGAAGACACTATTTCTGGATATTCTTTGATTGCTGAAGACGTTGCAATAGCCAAATTTAATCCTGCCAATCCAGACCATTTAATATCTTCTTTAAAATTATTCTTATGAATTTCAAAAAGTAAGTCTGTATGAGTTTTATTAGTTAAATTCTTACTTATCTTCTTAAGATTTCTTCCCGTTTCCAATATTTTTTCTAGCATTACGGGGTCTTAAATAATTTAATCTTATTTATATAGCTTATGAAAAGATTTATTTATGATAAATTCTTAATAATTCTATGAAAATCTTAATAGTTGTTATAATTGTAACTTTACTTGCCCAATTAATCAAATTTTGTCATCATTATTTAATTAGTGGAAAGTTTCGGTTTGAAAAGTTTTTTGAGACGGGAGGAATTCCTAGTTCTCATAGTTCTGCAATTTCTGCAATGAGCCTTGCAGTTTATTTCGAAGATGGTTTTTCAACATTATTTTTTGTTAGTTTAATAATTGCAGTAATGGTTATTAGGGATTCTTTTGGAATTCGTTATGCTGTAGGTCAGAACACTAGAAGATTGAATGAATTAACTCATAATAATATTAACGAAATTAGTGGTCATACTCCTTTCCAAGTTATTGTTGGTATCGTGCTTGGAATTATTGTTTCTTGGATTGCTTATGCATAATTACAAAATGTGTTTCACAGATTTTGAACTTCTGTATTCTTCGAATACAATAAGTTATGAAATTGTTTCAATTTCAAACTTTGGAATTTTAAAAAATTCCATAAGTTTCATAATTTCACTTTGTTAAATTCTGAACTTAGAAATCTCTTTGAGATTTCGTAAGTTTTTTAAATTAATTCTTTATTTTCAATTTCACGCCTCTGTAGCATACACTGCAATCTAAGATTGCTGGACGCTCCACAGGCTCATAAAAACACTTGCCTCTGTAGCATAGTGGCTAATGCGTCAGCCTTGTAAGCTGAAGATCATGGGTTCAACTCCCATCAGAGGCTTTTAATATTAACTGTTGAACGAAGTTGTTCATGATCACATTATGAACTCAAGAAATTCTAAATTTCGCAGACAACTCCCATCAGAGGCTTATCCTGTTTCATTAACAAATTGGGAGGTATTCATTGTATTATTTAATACTTCAATAAAATTCGCCACTCCCCAATCTGATTTAAAAACATCTATTAAGAAAAAGAAAAGAACATCATAAACTGCTGTCATTCCAAAAAGCAATATTAACATTAGTATTGAATGTCTAAACTTAAAAGGGTACAATCCAGTTAGTAAAGCTATTATGAACAGTAAGATTGGAATTGATACAAACCAAATAAAGAATAAACTAAATGAGAAAAAAGGAGATAATATTCCTAGTAAAGTTCCCATAACAAAGTTTTTTCTCCAAGAATTATTAAATTCTGTAGTTGGAAATGCTAAATCTACAGTTATTTTTATTGTTAAAGAATAAATAATAATTTTAGGTATTATTATTATTGAAAAAGGAAGTATTAATACTTGATAAGAAGGATTTTTTAATAAAACAAAAGCCAAAGCTCCAGCTAGAAATGCAAAGAACATTATGTAAAAATTATCATAGAAAAAATCAAAAAATTTACTTTCAGACTTTGCAAGTTCGGACCTATTAATATTACGTAATGCCTTATCAACTTCTTTTTCAGAAAAATTACTTGATAGTAGAAAACTTCTTGTTTTACTTGGATGAAGACCTTCCTCTAAAGATTTCTTTGCTAAATCTTCACATTCTTTTAAACTCATTAACTTATGTTTAGCAAGTCCCTATTTAAATTTAACTTTTTGAAAATATCTTTACTAATTTAATAGCAAATTATAAATAGTGTTCTTCCAAATTATTAGCTATGAAAAAAGGTCAAGTTGCTACAGAATTCTTAACTACTTACGGTTGGGCTATAATGCTTATTTTATTAGCAATGAGCGTATTGTTTTATTTTGGTTTCTTTGATATTGATGTTTTTATTGAGGATTCTTGTTTTTTTGGTCAGAATTTTGGAGAGTGTGATGAATTTACTAGAGTTGGAGACAAAATTTTTATCAAATTAACTAATAATGGACTCCAAAACTTGACTTTTCATGCTTGTAATGTTTCTGTTCAGGATTGTGAGACTTCTTGTTCTTTTGATGAAGAAGATTTTGCTATTGAGAGAGTTTGGGAACCTTATACTCAAAAAGTGTTGAGTTTTTCCTGTCCTGCCTTGTTAGAAGATATAGATTCAAATATTGAATTAACATTCAGTCTTTCTGACAGTGATAGAATACACTCTTTAAAAGGAAAACTTATTAGTTCTATGAAAAAACAAGATGATATTTATAACGAGAATGATATTCTAGGATGTACTACTCCTACCGCGTCTAACTATGATCCTGAGGCTACTGTTGATGACGGTAGTTGTGAATATTTACCATTTATTAATTCATTCAGCATTAATGATGTTAGTGATCAGTTAGAGTTTTATTTTCCTGAAGGAACTCCTTTAAATTTTGAATTTGTTCTTTATGATCATTATCCTTCCGAGAATATGGAAGCTTGGTTTACTGGTCCTTTAGCTAATTTAGGATCTCTTAATATTCCTAATATATGTATTTCTCATAGCGACTCTCTTAATACTTATTCTTGTGGTGGTGAATTTAATTGCCCAGGTGATGAACCTTGTCAATTTACATTAACAATTTCTAACGTTCCTGGCTTGTCAGAAGGAGAATATGAGTATGATATAATGCTTACTCAACAACCTGGTACTACAGAATTTACTGATTTAGCTTTTAACATTAATTTTTATGACCCTTAGGGTTGTACTGATTCTTCCGCTTGTAATTATGACCCTGCTGCTGAGATTGATGATAATAGTTGTGAGAGTACGGATACTTATTATTTGGATTGGGATGGAGATAGTTTTGGAGATCCTTATGTTGGTGTTGAAAGTTGTGGTTATCCTGACTGTGATGGTCCTGAAAATGAAATTGGAAATCCAACTTGTTATTCTAATGCTCATGGAGATTGTGATGATACAACTTCATTAATTCATCCTAATATTATTGAAGATGGTTCTTATTGTTTTGATGATTTAGATAATGATTGTGATGGTTTTATTGATTTTTGCAGTATTAAGTGTGACGAGGATGACCTTCCTCCTGGAACTTCAATTTCTGGTTGTGGAATTAAGGAATCTGCTTGTGATGATGGTCTTGATAATGATAATGATGGTAATATTGACTTGTGCGATTCTGACTGTGGTTGTGGATCTGCTATTAAGATAGGTTGTGAATGTTATAACTGTGATATAGAACCTTACGCTGTTGGTAGTGTTTATTGTTTTGATCCTGGATCTTCAATTAATCTAGAATTTTCTTTAATTAATAGTGATACAGGTTCTCCATTAAGTAATTGTAACAGTGTAGAATTTCATGAGAATTTAGGAACTAATAATGTTTATTATAATTTGCTTTCTCCGGGTTGTACTACAACTTTAAATCTTGATGAAGCATTAGGAAATCTTGGCTTGCTTGACATTCCAAGATTCAAAATAGACTATGCTTACTATGATTATAGTAGTGAGGCAACATGTGGTTTTGATATTTACAATACTGGAAATCCTGAATGTACTTAAATACTTAACAACAAACTTTTATATGTTTTTGTCAGTGAAGTAATTGTTTGCTCTGCTTGCAAATCTTATAATCCATCTTGATGCTGGCCCTGGATTTTTTGAAAAGTATCGTTTAACTTGTTCCAATTCTTCACCTTGATAGAGTGCATATTCTATAATGCATACTGTTCCTGTATCAATTGCATTAACTATTCCTTTTTTTTCTTTTTGTATTCTTTCGAAAGTAATTGTTTCCGAGTCTGTTCTTTCCCAACCTATTCTTTGCATTAATCCTGAAATGTCCTTTTTTTCTATTAATTCTTCAAGTTTCATTACTTTAGATAATTAGTTGTTTATTTTAAAGTTAACGAGAAAAAACATAGCAAGCATTAAATACTCAGTCATAATCTTTATTATTATGAGAGCGACAATAATTCACAATCCTAAATGTGGAACTTCTAGGAAAGTTTTGGAAATATTAAGGGAAAATAAGATTTATGCTAGTATTATTAATTATTTGGAAGAACCTCTTTCCATGGATGAACTTAAGGGATTATTGTCTAAATTAGAAATGTCTGCTGATGATATTGTTAGGAAGAAGGAAAAAGAGGCGTCATTAATTAAGCCTGGCATGTCTGAGAATGAAAAACTTCAAATTATTCACGATAATCCCATCCTTATTGAAAGGCCTATTGTAATAACGCGTAAGCATGCTAAGATCTGTAGACCTAAAGAACTTGTTCTTGAATTAATCAAACAAGGATAATAAATCTTTCTTTGAAGATTTTTTTGAATATTCTATATTGCTATTCAATAAGTAATTTTCAATTTCTTCTTTTGAATTTTTAGATGTTGGTTTTATTATTCTTGGTTTTATAACTTCTGGAGTTTCTAAACTTTTTACATCGTCAAAGTTCACTTTTTCTCTTCCGTTAATAATTGCATTCCTGCAAGAGTCTTCACAATTAGCTAATACTGCTCTTGGATTTCTGTCAAGATCATAGATTGCTTGTGTCATTTCTTCATTTAATATCTCATGACCTTCAAGTCTTCCTTGAATTAGTTCTACTGCTTGTTGTGGAGTTAGTTCTCCTAGTTTGTAAGTGTTTTCTTCAACTAAATCTCTTAAGTCTTCAGTTAGTAATACTTCTTTTTTAGAAACTAGTACTATTGATTTAAAGTATCCTTGGTCGTACAAGTCTACTATTTTCTCCATTTCGCCAGGTTTTAAGTCTTGAGCTTCATCAAGTAGTAATATTGCATCTCTTGATTTTATATTTATTAGTCTTTTGAAGAAGGAGTTTCTTCCGATTAATAATTTATTGAATGGTATTGTTTTTTCTGTAGTATTGCAACTATAATAAATTATTTTTCCTTCTCCTAAATAATCATTGATTATTGTTTTTAGTGTTGTTGTCTTTCCACTTCCATACTCGCCTTTTAGTAGTATTAACTGTCCTGATTCTATTTTATCAAGAATTTCTTGGTTAACTTTTTCTTGGCCTATCATATCAGTAGCTCTTGGCTTCATACTAAATGGATTTTCTTCAAATCCTAATTCCTCATACCATGTTTCTTCCGTCATTTTAATTTTCAAATATTGCCTCGCATCCTATGCATTGGTCATTTTCTATTTCCACTTTAGTTCCACATTCTACACAGTAAGTGTCACATTTTGGACATAACCATTCTTCCTTTATATTTTCTAGTTTTGTTTTGCAAGCATTACATAATAGGACTCCATTGGGATATTCTACATGTTGCTTGTGCAAGATCAAATCTAATTCTTTCTTGGATAATTCTTTTCCTTTTGAAATTCTTTTTTCCATATAATTACTTAATTTCATGAAAAAATCTTTTGTTGAATTTGATGTTTTGAAAATTTCGCTTAATTCTTTTTCATTTATATGCTCTTCATATTCTGAAAATTTGTCTTTTAAAATTTCTTGTGTTTGTTTAAAGTTCAGTTTGGGAACTGTTACTATTCTATTTCCTATCCTATCTTTTAAACTTCCAGAAATTTTTGCGTTTTCATAATCATGTGTTGTTAAGACTGCTGATTTTATGTATCCTTGATCAAAATAGAATTTTATTCTTTCACAGTTTTTTCTTGTTAGTTTATTAACATCATCAAGAAGTAATACCCTGTTTTTCGGAGTATTTCCAGTTAGTCTTTTTAAAAATCCGTATTTTTTTCTTAGAAGATCTTCAATGTTTAGTCTTTTACTAACATCTGAAGCATTTACATAAATTATTTTTCCTCTGAAATTATCTATTATTCCTTTTAGTAATTGTGTCTTTCCAGTTCCTTTATGTCCTTGTAAGACCACTAGACTTCCAGCTTTAACTCTGTAAAGTAAGTCTTCAAATTCTTTATCAAAGAATTTCGTTTCACTATCACTCCTTAAGGGTTCTAATCCTAAAGGGTTATCAAAAAAGCCTAAATCCTCAAACCACTCCATCTTGCAAGTAAGAATTTACTAGGGATTTTTAAACCTTTTGTTTCTTAAGAGTGGTTTTTTTGTATTATTACTTTAGGATGGAAAGTTTCCAGTTATTCATAACAAGTTTTTTAAATAATCAACGCCATACTATTTTTATGGAAACAATTACAATTCCTAAAAAACAATTTGATGAACTAAAATCTTCAGAATCAAATATTAATCTCTTAAAACAATTAAAGGAAAGCTTGAAAGATATTAAAGAAGGAAGAATAAAAAGAGTGAGATAATTATCTATTCATTAAATTTTCAAGTTCTTCTTTGAAAAGAGTTGAAAACATTCTTACATTATTTATTGTGTTTTGTTGATTTTTCTTTTCGCTAATTCCCACCATTATCACTGAGCACAATTTCTCATGTATTAAATAATAAATTCTATATTTTCCAAATCTTTTTTCTCTAAAATTTAAAGGTCCTAGAACTTTTCCAGATTTTGGATTTAGTTTTAATTGTAGTTCTATTTTTTCTATCCTTTCTCTTAGCTTCTTTTCACATTTCTTGAATTCTTTTTCAAATCTGAATGATCTATAAACTTTAAAAATCATGTTTGAAATAGTGAGTTAAAATAATAAAATAATTCTTCACGAATATTCGAAATATTTTTATTATCTTAGAATAAACTCATGCTATGACCGTAATATTAATTTCTGGACCTCAAGCTTCCGGAAAGGGGACTCAAGCAGAACTTTTGGAGAAAAGACTTGGTTTTAAGCATGTTTCTATAGGTAAAATTTTAAGGGATAAAACTAAAAAAAATGATGTTTTAGGAAGACAAATTAAGGAATTAATTGATAAGGGCGAATTTGTTCCTAATGAAATAACTAATGAGATTGCATTAGAGTATATTAATAATAATGAGAAGATCATTCTTGATGGCTATCCTAGAAATAAGGAACAGGCAGAATTCTTGTCTAGAGAGTCAGATATTGATTTGATGATTGTTTTAGAAATTTTTGAGTCTTTAACTATTCAAAGAATTTCTAACAGGAGGGAATGTCCATCTTGTGGAAATGTTTATAATTTAATCACTAAACCTCCTAAAAATAATAAAACGTGCGATTGCGGGACTAATTTGGTTTTAAGAAAGGACGATACACAAGAATATATTAAGAAAAGATTATATTCTTATCATAAAAGAACAGAACCTGTTATTAATATTTTTAAGAAGAGGAATAAGGTTGTATTCTTTGATGGGAGTAAAGATATTGAAGAAATTTATAAGGATGTTCTTTCTATTTTGAAGAAGAAGGAGCTCATTTAAAGTTTGCTAGTTCTTTCTTTATTTTTTCTATTTCTTTATCGTCTTTTATTTTTCTCGCATTCTTTAAATCATTAGCTAAAGAATCAAGTCTTAATTTAGTTATGTCTTTTGTTTTCTCGGAATTTTTTAATTCTTCAATTTCATCTTCTAATGTTTTTTCTTTTTTAGTTTCTTCCTTTACAACTTTCTTTTCTTCAGTTAACACTTTCTTTTCTGCAGTCCATCCGTGTACTATTGAAAATTCTGTTTCTAATTGTTCTTTCTGTTCTGGAGTTAGTGTGTCTGTATCTATAGAAACTAATATTATTCCGTCTTTGGTGCTTATTTTATCTTTCATATGATCTAGTAAGTATATTGCCCTATCAAAACTTGTATTTTTCATTATGAACAAGAATGAATCAAAGAATACTACTGGATTGTTTTCTTTTAATATATAGTCTACAAATGCCCTGTATATTTTATCAATATCTGTCGGACTTAATGTTTCTTTTCCTTGCTCTAGTGTTATCCAATAACTCTTATCTTGAGGAATGTCTTTAAGTAATAATTCAGGATTTTCTCTTGTGAATGAAAGTATTTTTCTTCCTTCCATATTACTCTTTACTAGTTTTAACGAAATTGTGTTTTTCTTTTCTTCAACAATATATAAATTTCTAGATCTTAATTTTCTTTCTAATAATCTAGGATTGAAAATTTCATGGCCTGTTTTCTTCAAATATTCTTCTCTTTCTTTCTTAGCCTGTGCTAATTCTTTAATTAATTCTTCATCTTCTACTAGTTCTAATGGTTTTTTCTTGACTGTTTTATTAATTCCTTTCCATAATGCTTCAACTCTTGGAAGTACACTTTCTAAATAGATTTGTACCATGTTGAAATTTCCTGATTTTAATTTTTCAGTTGCTAGATTTACTTCTATCCTAACATCGAAAACATCTACTTTTTCTTTTTCTAATTCTTCAAGTTGATACTCTAAATCTTCTATTATTGTATTATATTTTGAATAATTTGCTAATGCTTGATCATCTAACCTTTCTATATTATGTAGTAGTGGTCTGAAGTTTACAAAGTATGCTCTTCCTTTGTTATAATCCGCATTCTCTATCATTCCAGTTCCAGTTCCTGCTTTTATTAAACTCTGCATTATATCAATTCCATATTTTGTTTTTATTCTTTCTAGATCTCCTTCATCTTTAGTTTTCATTTGTATTTCTGTACTTATGTTTGCTTTTATTTCTCCTATAAAATCACTTAATACTTGACTTATTAGTACTAGACCAACTCCCCATTTCCTAAATTCTCTCGCTCCCCTTTCTATTTGTAAGAATCCTGCACCACTACCTCCAAATTTAGGTAGTAGTCTGTGAACTTCGTCATATATCATTAATAGTTTTAGTTCTGGACTTTCTGGTAGGTTTTCTCTGAAGACTTGTCTTATGGTGTTTGCTACGAATAAGTCTACATCTTTTTGACTTAACTTGTTAATTACAAAAACATGAATTTCTCCTGGCTTCATGAATTTTTTAATACTTACTTTTTGTCTTGGGTTTTCTACTACATGAACATTACCATTAAATGCTCTTGCTTCATTTCTTTTCATTTGGAATTTATGGTATAATTTCAGCATTGGTTTATTTTCTGATTTTCTTAAGAATCCTGTCCATTGTGCTGTTGGATCAAATACTATAACTGCAGTATTATGCTTTAGTGCTTCTTCTGCAATATCTTGTGCGGCTACTGTTTTTCCGCCTCCAGTAGCTCCTGCTACTATAGTGTGTGTTTTCAATTTTTCTAATTCTACAAATGTTCTAATACTGGTTTCTGCAACATTTCCTAAGAATGCTACTTTTCCTTCTGGCTTTGGTAATGCACTATAGTCAATTTGTATTTTATACCTTGACTTTTTCCTTTTCCTATACTCATAAAATTCGAACATTCCAAAGTTTAATCCTAAGAATATTATTATTCCTAGAATCACCCATACTGGAATTATTCCTGCAATCCTATAATTATACCAGTAATCAGATACTAATACTGTGGCTAGACTAGTAGCTGTCATGTTAAATCCTGTTCCTGAAGGATAAGTTGCTGTTCCTCTTAATACATACCTTCCTTTAATTAAATCTTCAGGAATTTTTAATGTCTTTATAACGGAGATTGTTGTCTCTATAGCTATTGCTTCTTCCGCTGCTGCTAAGACTTCAAGAGTAGATTGGTCTACAAGTTCAAGCAGCAGCTGAACATCCACTCTCTTGGACATCCCTAGGTTATAGACATCCGCCTGAATTTTCAAGGTTTTTCCGGGGGGAATCCTATCCTGTAATGGAGTTATTTTCAGATCGAGAAGCTTCTCCCTCAATTCCAAAACCCGAATTTCTACAGGGATTGAATTAACGATTGCATCTGCAAGCATTAATACAAGGTCTCCTTGATACATTCTTGGTTTGGTCTCGTAGGGTATTGCTATTCTGATCTCTACGTCTCCTTTTTCCCCAGGCGGGATTTCTATTATTTGATTCACTACCGTTATGAAATCAGTGATTTCTCCTGATAGTTGCACAACTAGTGCTGCTGCTTCTTGTAGACCGTTTACTATTCCTACTTTCGTATCTGTTATTTCACCAGGGTAGAGTTGTCGGGATATCCTTGCGGTATCCACTGTAAACTCACTGGTTTTTTGCATATACTTTTGTAGGAGTTCTTCTATTGCTGTGAGCGTTAAATTTCCCATGTCTGCGACTTGGGTTGAAGTTGAAGCTGTTGAAGATGTTGATACTAATGTTAGAACTTGTGTTACATTTTGGAATGCAGCACAATCTTCTGGACTATTTTGGAAACTTTCTCCAAGACTTATTGTACATATTCCGTCTCCTATTACAAATCCTGCCGCTGCATGTTCTGTTAGTACATATGCTGAGAATCCTGTTGTGTTTGCAGTGATTTTATTATTGGTTTGGTCTAATGTTGTATTTATTGAAGTCCATCCTGATTGACAAGCATCATCTATTGATGACCAGTTTGTACATTTTGCAACTACTAGTCTTGAAGGATCGTTAACTAGTGAAGTGTCATAATCGAATTCTATACTTATATTATTGGTTAAACTAATATTTCCTGCTATTCCTGCATGGTTTATTCCTGTTCCTGCTATTGAGAATGCTGTAGTGTTTAGTTTTTCTAGTATGAAATTTTCATTTAATTGTGAAGCATTTACATTTATGAAATTCACTATGAAATTGTTGAAGTTGAAACTTGTTTTTGAGAATGTCCTGTCTGGAATTGTTGCGGTATAATCACCGTCAGAATCTAAGGTTATGTTTGTTCCTTTAGTATCTCCAGTCCATCTGTAAAGGGTTAATTCTGCATTTGATGAAGTTCCATTAAAGTCTTTTACACTTCCTGTTATACTTCTTGTATTGAAGACTTCAAATAATTCTGATGTGTTTCTTGTATTTCCTAAACTGTCTACTAAATTGTAGCTTATGTTATAATCGTTTTCTGTTGTTATTGTTAGTGTATTTGTTAGTAGACTTCCAGATACTGAATTTGTTACTTCCCTTTCAGTATATGGAGATACTGTCTCGTAAACTTTTGCATTTGTTGATGATCCTATTCCTGTCTCGTCTGTTAAGTAGGTTTTTAGCGTTATTGATCCTGGCGTGAATGAGTCTGTATAGTTTACTATTGTTGGTCCAAAAACGTCAAGGTATGTTACTGTACTATAATCGTAAGCGTGACTAGTGTCATATACTGCTTTTAATGTGAAGTTTTTAGTTAAATCTCCTGTTGTTATTGTTGGCGCGGTGCATTGTACCGTTTCTGAAGTTCCTGATGTTACTTGGCAAGTACTTCCGTCAATGTATACTTTGAAACTTTCCAAGGTTCCACTTCCTTCTGTTGCAGTGGTTATGTTTATTGTATCTCCTGATTTTATTCCTGTGGATGGTGAGATAGTTAATATTTTAGTGTGTGAAGTAACATTAATGTATGCTGCGAAGTTTTTATCATAACTCAAGTTTATTGCGTAAGTGTAAAAATTTTTTGTGTCTGGTGCTGTATAATTTATGCTTATTAGGTTGGTAGTATTACTTGATACTGTTGTATTAGTTGGTAATTCTAGGTTTGTTGTTATGTTAAGGAATAATTCTGTATTTCCAATATTTGTTATGTTTAGATATCCTATAACTCCTTGAACTTGACTTCCTACAGTTACTCTATCATTCGTTAATGATGCATTGTATGATTTGTCTTCTGGTACTGTTACGGTTAGTAAGACTTGTTGGTCTGCATCGTTGCTTGTTATTTTTAATGATCCTATGTATGTTCCTGCAGGGTAATGTTTTGGCACTGTAATATTTACATCCATGTATCTTGTTGATCCTGCTGGTATTTGTGTGTAGTAGATAGTGTCTATTGTGAAATTATTACATACTGTTCCTGAAACACATGTTGCTAATACTCCAACAAGTGGAAATGTTCCAGTACTTTGTACTGTTAATTGTTTTGAGACTGTTTGTGAATGATTTATTGTGTATGTTAAAGTTGTAGTGTCTAGTGTTAATTCTGCAAGGCTTGATTCTGGCTGTTGTGCTAGTACGAATGATCTATTTCCGTTTGCGAAAGTGTCAAATGTTGATGTTATTCTTTTGTTCACCTTGTCTATTGTTGTTGTTAGTGCGTTCCAGTCTTGTAAACAGTTTTTGCCTGTTACATTCCATGAATTACACTGGTATATTCTTAGGTCGTCTTCTATTGCTATATCGCTCATGAATGAGTTGTATTCTTTTATTACTGTTCCATTACTTGAGAAATTATTTTCGAATGATATTCCTGTTATTGATCCTTGTAGTTGTCCTGCTGTTTCACTTCCTAATAAAGTATCTACTGTTAGAAAATTTGATGGTACTTTTCTAAAGTCTGCCTCGTTTATTGTAAAGTTAAATCCTTCTATTTGTATTTTTGTGATGTATTGTCTTTTTGGAATTGTGAAATTATAATGTCCTGTGGAGTTTGTTGAATTTTCTAGATAGAAGTTTTTTACAGTATTATTGATTGAAAAATTTGCTAGTAGTGGATTGTTGTTTTGGTCTATTAATTGTCCTTGGAATGTCCCGTTTTGTCTAACTTCAAAATATCCAGTTCCTGTTCCTGTATTATTTTCTGAATCTGTCGCGTATACTGTTACTTGGAATAGTCCTACTCCATCGTATACTGTGGATGCTATTGTTCCTGTATAAATATCAGTTCCTGCTGCTGATAAGTCATCATTATGTGTTCCTCCCCCAAATAATTCTACACTGAAGTTTACTGTGGTTATTGCATTATTATCTGTTGCATTTACTGTAATGTTAATGTCTGTTCCTGAATCAACATCTGTTAGGTTTATTAGGTTTACTACTGGAACTGTTACATCTTTGTAGAATACTGCATTTGTTGTTTCTTTAGTTACTGTAACGTCCGATCCTGAAATGGTATAATTAGCTATTATCTTTAGTGTGTGGTTTACTGCGTCTGTTGTTGATGGCGCGTAACATTCTAGAGTTGTATTGCTTGTAGTATCGTCAGTAGTGAATATTGTGCATTCAGTATTGTTTATGTATGCCTTATAAGTCGTATTTGTTGAAATATGATTTGTGTCTGTCCATGTTAGTTTTACTGTTGTATTTATTTGATCGCCTGAAACTACTTTTTCAGGAGCTTCTATTTTTAGAATGTTTAGTATTAGTTTTAAGACTCTGAAATTGAAGTTTATTGTTTCATTAACTCCTGTTTCTGTATTATTCACAAATATTGTTCCATTGTAGAGTGTATTATCATCTGGAGTTGTATAGTTTAGTTGTATACTTCTTGATTCTTGTTTTTGTATTGTTAATGAAGTGTTTAGATTGGTTGTTATTTGAGATACGTTTCCTGAAATATTAGTTGTGAAGTTTAATTCAGTATTTCCTAAATTGTTAATTATTAAATCTGTTATTGTTCCTGTTTCATTTGCTTGTCTGGAAACATTTAATTCATTAGTTGATAAATTCCATGAATTGTCTGTTAGCACATTTGCTGATGAACTTTCTGTCTTGTCATTAACATTATTTGCTCCTGTGAAGTTTATGTTGTAGGAGTAACTTCCTGGAGTTTGCCCTAGTGTTGTATTAAATCTTACGAATATTGTTTGGGTTTGTCCTTTTGTTATTTCTGTTAATGATGTTGTGAAGTCTAGACTGTTTGAGTAGACAGTATTATTTTTTGATAGTTCTATTGTTGTATTTTCTGGTGGTGAATCTACAGTTATTAATAATTGAGTATTATCATTTCCTAATGCTGTTATTGTAAAGTTTGTAATGTTTAATTGTCCGTGAGTTACATTATATACTGTTGAGAAGTTGTTTATTGTGTAGTAATGGTTTTCTTCAATTAGTAGTGTTCCTGTGGTTGATGATTCCGAACCATTAGTTCCGTCAGTATTCGTAAAGTTTGCAATGAATCTTACTCCGTTAGTGTATAGTCCAACACTCTTTTTTGGAATTTCTATTGTTAAGTTTGTTTGTTTTGTTGCTCCTACACTAATATTCCCTAGGAAATTTCCTGTCACATTCCAGTCTTCAATAGTTCCTGTTAGATTAACATTATAAGCTGTTGCATATCCTGAATTTGTAATATTTACTGGGAATGTTATGTTCTCTCCCCATAAGTTAGTTACATTGTTTGCATTAACTTGTGATGATGCAAAGCTTAATGTTGTGTTTCCATGAACCATGAAGTATTCTGTGGTATTACCATTCTTTCCTGAAGTATCGTATACTTGGAAGTATACACTATGATTTCCTGTCTTGTTTGTTTCATAGGTTAGATTGAATAATTCTGCATCTTCATATCCTGATGATTCCGGCCAGTTTACAAATTGTCCATAATAATTTGTTCCGTTAATTGTCCAGTTTCTTTCTGTTTCATTAACATTCACATCATCTTGGACTATTGCTTCAAAAGTTATATTCTTGCCTAGTTCAACATTACTTGTTTCTACCCCATTAACTAGTTTTTTGAAGCTAGTAATTACTGGTTCAGTATCTGTAACGTTGAAGAACATGAATGCAATATTTGAGGATGGAGATGCTGTATTGTTTGAAATGTTTATTTGAACTCCTGATTCGTAATTCGATATATATCCATTAGGGTCTAAAACCCATACTTTTAGATTATAAGTTGAATTTTTATCTACATAAACACTTGTTGGATTATATAATTCTAAAGATTCAGTATGATTTTCAGTAATACAATTAATAGAACTACATGAGTCCAAACCAGGAATATTATCATATGAAATTGTGAAATTTAAAGGAATATTACCAATATTTTTTATTGTTAGATTTGCTAAGTTTCCTTCTTGATTTAGATTGAATACTTTTGATTGATTATATGCTGGTGTGAAATACCATGTGGAGTTTGTAGGTACTTCTATTGATATATTTACTATTTGTGAATCTACATTATCAGTACTTACATTAATAATGCTCGAATAATTTCCTGGACTTAAGAATTCTGGCAATGTAATATTTATTGGTATTACTTGCTTATTATTTTCTGTCAGGTTAAATATTGAATTGTTAAAACTTACCCATGATTCGTTCAGTGTTTGTTCAATAAATGTTGTGTTCACATTTACTAATTTTGCATTTCCAACACTACTAATATTCATTAAATACTCAATGCTTGAGTTTCTTGATTGGACTGCTGAAATATTATGTGTTGTCATTAATGGATTAATTATTATTGTTATGTTTATGCTATCATTAAGTCCTTCAGTTGTTGTTATGTTAATAAAGCCAGTATAAGTTCCATTAGTGAAATTTGTTACTGTAACATTAACTTCTAAGTCTGCGGCAAATCCGTCTTGTAATGGGTCCCATTCATTAAGGGTGGGATTCCAAGATGTAAAAGAACTGTTGAACTTAAACCAGGAACTATTAATTTCAGTAACATTTAGTTTTACATGATTTAAATCTTTATTTCCTGTACTGTTTACAATATAATTGAATATTTTGCTTGAACTAATATTAGTATTATGTAATAATGTGTGATTGTCTAGTTCCATTACTGGATTTCCAGTTATTGTTAGTGAAGAAGTTGTTATTATGTAAGCTTCAGTAGTGTCATTATTAGTCCAGTTAGCCCCCCATGTGAAAGTGTAGGAGAATACTTGAGCAGAATCACTTATTGTAATATTCATTCTAACAGTACAATTTTTATTAGGATATACGATTGAATCACAATTATCAAGTCTTTGTACAGAATCAATAATATTAGGAGTGTCTGAATCATATATTAACGAATCATGCATTAATCCAAAACCAGTATTGTTTAATGTTGCATTAACTATGTAATTATAAGTACTTCCTGAAGAATAATCTGTTATTGTAACGTCAGGAACAATTAATTCTGCTGTTGTTACAGCATCGTAAATTGTTAAGTTTACATTATTGCTTACTGTTGTATTTCTTGTATCATTTGCTGTGAAGTTTACTAGTCTTGTTCCGTAAAAGTTTGTGTCTGGTGTTATTGTTATTACTTTTGTAATATTATTTATGTTATAGCTTAAGTTAGTTGCGGGTGTTATAGTATAATTAATATCATCCTCGTCCAAGTCTGAGAAATAATCTGATAGGGTGAGTGTTAAATCATTATTTTCAAACCAGGATTGGTTTGGTATTGTAGTATCTTGACTTGGTGGAGTGTTTAATACTGTAATATTCTGTTCTCTTATTACTGAAATGTTTTCTGTATCATTAGCGTATGTTCTTACTCTTATTGTATCATGAGCGTCTGTTATTTGAATAGTGTAATTGTTTCTTGAATAATCTGATCCAGTTCCTGTTATGTAAAGATTATCGATTGTGAATCCGTCTACTGTAGTATCTCCAGTAATTGCTGCATCATCATATTTGGTTATTGCCCAACCGTATGCTTTACCATCTCCGCCGCATTGATTATTTGCATTTTGTGAGATATTATATGTTTTGTAATACCAAACTCCATTATTTGAGGCTGATATATCTATATTTTCGACTAGTTTGTATTTATTATCACTGCATTTTACAAATACTCCGTCACAATCAGTAATATTGTTTATATTATCGTATGAAGCAGTGCATGAGTTTGATTCTTCTCCATGATCTTTTATATAAAAACTTAATTTAATATCATTATAGTCACTTATTGAATTATTATTCCAGTAAAGAATATTATGATGATACTCATTAGGAGTACCAGCCATGTCCATTCTTAATTGGTAATTTCCTTTGAAAGGTTCTCCACAATATTTACCACCTGACTGACAACTTTCATTATCTACAATACCTACAACACCTGTATAATTAGATAAATTGCTAAATTGTGAATTCATCACTCCAGATTCAAATCCAGTACTGAATATTACATTCAACTCTTCAGAATCATTCAGATTATAAAACTTGAAAATGAAGTTGAAACTATCCCCATCTGCATCTGTAGTGTTTGCCGAAGCATTCAGTGTTTGTAATACGTAAATTGGTTCTGTCAGGTTTAATGTTGGCTGTTCTGGTGGTTTGTTCAGTATTGTTATTGTTTCATTCATCCAATCTCCCGAATAAGTATCGTTTGCCATGCATGAAAATGTCCAGTTTTGATACTTTTTGGCAATGTTTGCAGTTAGATTCTGAACATTAATTTCAACTGCTGTCGAGAATGAACTTCTACTTCCTGAACTGTAAGTTACTGATTCATTATACCATTTCCAATTATAAGTTATCAAATCACTATCTGGATCTGCACTCGTATTACAATAACCTAATAAAATATCATCAGTATATGCTGTTGTTGGAGTTATTCTTACAGTTGTAACGTTTGGAATGTCTAACCATTTGAAACTTGTTGAGTTTTTCCAATAGCTCTCTACTGTAGTATTTGCATTACATGAGAAAGTCCAATTTTTGTGTATTGAAGAATCCGTAGTTACATTATTAATATTAACTTCTATTCCTTCAGTGTATGAACTTGTTGTTCCTGACTCGTTAAGAACACCATCCGCATACCATTTCCAAGAGTAGGATATGGGATTTCCTTCTGGTTCTGTTGCGTTACAGTATCCCTTAAGAATTTTTTGAGAATAAGTGGTTGGTATTATTTCTACTGTTCTAACTATTGGGAATGATGTGTTAAAGAAAGAACCCGCATCTCCTTCTTCCGCATTTCCAGATGCTACATATCCTCCAGCAGTATCAATAGTTCCTGTAAAACTATAATTATTTGAATAAGAAATCAGTATTCTTCCTCCTGCCCCTCCTCCTCCATCAAAACTTGTAGAACCACTAGCTCCTCCCTTAACACTAATAAGTCCAGCGCCCGTAATTAAACTAGTCTTAATACTTATTCCGCCACCACTTCCTCCGCCACCATAAGTTCCCAAAGAACTCCCACCACCGCTACAAGTAGTACTACTAAGATACGATGAACCTCCACCTATAGAAGTTATATTTCCTGTTAAATTTAGAGTATTTTTAACTTCTAATATTAATAAACCCCCTCCATCACCACCATCACCACTATTCTCGTCATTACAAGTTCCAAAACAAGATGATGCTCCTCCACTTCCTAAGAAAGTAACATTAGTTTCTGAACCGTAAGGTTCTCCCCTGTATGAGGTGGGACAACTCCATCTATTTCCTGAAAAATTTCCATATTCACATCTTCCTCCAAACCCTCCAAAACCACCTCCTGACCCTCCTGAACACCTGCTGGGTAAACTATATTGTTCTCCTCCTCCATCATCAGATCCATTAAGCACTCCTCTCCCATCATCCTCAATAGTACCTCCATAGTATCCTTTCCCATCAATATTTATTTCTCCTGAAGAAGTAATTGTAAGATTTTCTGCAGTAATATCTAACCAGTATGTCTTATTTCCATCTTTTGCTTCATTAATTGATAATCCATCATTTGAAGAATGAGTTAAACTTCCTGTTATTGTCAAGTCTTGTAGAACTTCTAATTTTCCATTATAAGTTATACTTCCATTCACTATTGCATCATTATTAACTATTAATGTTCCATTATTATTTACAGTTCCTGTAGATAGATTTAACGAATTAGTTGTTATAGTATTTCCTTCCTGAATATTTAATGTTCCACTACTTAATAATATACTATTAAGAGTAACATTGTCAGAGAGTGTTTCAGTAAGTCCATCTTCAATTACCAGATTAGGCGACCTAAAACTCCCTTTAAGTCCATCACCCGCACTGCCCGGTCCTGTTCCTCCTGAAACATTTGTTTGCCCCGTAAAACCCGAAATATTAACATCAAGATTAACTTTAATTCTTCCACCTCCACCACCACCACCATTATGACTACCTTCTATATCTTCACCCCCATCCCCTCCTACTGAAGTAATATTTCCTATACCTCCAAGAATACTGGTATTAATTGAAATTGTCCCTCCAGACCCACCTCCAGAACCATCAAACAGGTAGGAAGAAGTTCCTGTTAAACCTTCAGTTCCATCTGCTAAAATCTGTCCATTAATAGTTAAATTGTCAAGAATATTTAATATTACTAATCCTCCTCCAATTCCAGTATTATTTTCGCTTTGATTTCTTCCATCTCCAGAGCCACCTCCAGAACCTAAATCTGCAGGATTGGAAACACTTCCATAAGTAATCCCCTCATTATTTTCATCATAATATCCTTCTCCTCCTTGTCCACCATAACCACCACCACCACCACCTTCACCTATTGATTCTCCACCACCACCAAGACCATAACCAGTTCCATTATCTTCTGAATGATCCCCTCCAGAATATCCCTTTCCAGAAACATTAATTAAACCTCCAGATTCAATTGTTAAGTTAGTAGCATTAATTTCTAGCCAATAATTTTTCACACTATTAAAAGCATCTATTCTGTTCATATCTGAATTAGTTGAGTGAGTTAAACTACCACCAGACTGAACTATTAAATTATTAAATTCATAACTCCCATTCCATATTTTTGCAGTAGTAATATAACAAGTAGTAAATTGATTTCCTGAATCACAACTGTTTTCATTAATAGTAATATTATTAGATTCGATAGAATAAACATCTTCAGAACCAATGCTTGCTGTGGAAACAACAGCCCACATTTCTGCTCTATCAGATTCTGAACTTGATAATTCTAAATTTTTATTTTGAAATAATAAGCTTATTTGCTCTGGTGATAATGCTCTTTTGTAGATCATTACTTCGTCTAATGTTCCGTTGAAGTAACTTCCTGTACTATTACTTCCTATTGTCATATTTTCTGAAGTTGGAATTAAATTTGATGAAGTTGTTGATCCTTGATATGTTCCATCTACATAAAGACTTAGGTTGGAATTTGTGAACGTTCCTGTTATTAAATGCCAGTTTTTATCGTTTAAATTTCCTGAATAAGTAACATTATCATATCCTAATCTTATTTCTCCTCCATTAATAGTGTTCAAATTCAAACTACTTACATCCTGAGAAGTTAGATTAATATTATCTATTGCTCGTCCATCACTAGAGCAAGGAAAATCGTCTTTTTGCGAAAATTTAATAGAGAAAGAAGAATTGGTTGTTCCTCCACATTGCTCAGTGATGTTATTTGTTAAATCAAAATCATAATTTGTATAAGTATTATCATTTGCAAGATCTGTTATTTTATACCAATAACTTCCATCACATGTAAAAAATACTCCGTCACAATTTGCAAACAATCCTGAATGACTAGAACAACTATCTTCTTCATCATCTCCAGAATCATCAATATGATAAAAATTAAAAGTTAAATTTGATATTCCTGCTAAAGAGAAGTTTGTTTTTACAGTATTATTAACTAGATTACTGTTTGATGTACTTCTTAATATTAGATGATTTGAACCTGCATATGGACTACCACAATCAGAATTAGAAGAAACATCAACATCACCATATGAATTGCTTGAACTTACAGTCCAATTTGATGAAATACTTCCTGATTCCCAGTCTTCAAAGAACTTTAGAGAATTAATTTCTTCTTTTCCAATCTTCATTATTACTCCTTCACTACTAGCGTTTATCCATGCTGATAAAGTAATGTCATTAGATAAATTAGAAACATTCTCTAATTCAATATAATCATCAACTCCATCAAAAATATAAGCTCCTCCCTTGTAACCAGAAGAAGTCCAATTAGGACTATTTGATAAACTTCCACTTCCTAATGTTCCATTATTTCCATAGCTTGAATAATCCTTAACTATAGTTTCATAATCAGTATCGAAAGGATAATTAAGAACTGCTATTGAATTACCATCAATTCTCCAGTCTGTAATGTTAGTGTACGCTAATCCTAAAGGATTATATGTTTCGTTAATATGAGATGTTAAATTATCAGTTGTAAAATTATATGCTGATGTTGAATTCAGTAAGACAGTAAAATTTAATGCTTGTGTAACACTAATAATATTAGATAATGCGCTTGCTTCTTGGTCAGTATCTGTAGAAGTTACCATTACAGTCCAGTTCTCTTCAGTATTAATTTCTTCACCAATTATTTTTTCTAGAGAATGATTATTAAAACCTGCAAGGTATAACTCATTAATCTGATCTGCAGACAATATTCTATCATAAACACTTATTTCATCTATACTTCCATTCCATTCAGATGATCCAATATTATCATCTGATCTTCCTATTTGAATATTATTTTGAGGAACAGATAATCCACTTGATGTTGTTTTCGAACTCATATATTCTTTATTTCCATTTAGAAATAATGATCCAATTCCAGTATTATTTTTTAGTGTTAATGCAAAATGATACCACGTTCCTGCAGATAACGGTGTTGTTGAAAATGTAGTTATAGAACCTGTACCATCCTCTAATCTCATTGATGCCTTAATTTTTACTATTCCTGTATTATTCAATATTTGCAAATACCATCCTTTAAGTAGTGATGTGTTATATTGTTCTATGATAAAATTATCAGATGCTCCGACACTACCTTCATAATTCATCCAACCAACAATAGTTAATTCTGTTGTCAGATTTAAACTTTCATTATATGGTATTGTTAAGTAATCATCAATTCCATCAAAAGAATAACATCCTCCCACTTTACAATTATCAGTCCATACTGGTCCAGTCACTGTTCCATCATTATCATAAGTGGAATAATCCTTAATACTACTTGAAGAATTAGTGTCGAATGGCATGTTCAATACGGCTATTGAAGTTCCATTAATTCTCCAATCTGTAATATTAATTATTGACTTATCATTAGTATGTGAAGAATTTATTTTTACAGTAAGATTATCAACACTAGTATTATAACTACTTGAAGAATTCAAGAATACACTATTAACAACAGGAATATTTAATTTTACTTGTACAGTATTACTTAATAATTGAGCTTCATTCTCTGTATCTGTAGCAGTTAGCATAACACTCCAATTCTCTTCAGCCCTAGTTTCATTATGAACTATCTTCTCTAAAGAATGATTATTAAAGCCAGCAAGATAAATCTCATTAATTTGATCAGTGGTTAATACTCTATTAAAAAATAAGAATTTGTCTATCAAACCTTCAAACTGATATCCTATTTTTACATCTGCTATAGGATTTATAGTGGCATCATTACCATCACAATACTCAAAAGAAATAGTAGTTAGTTGACCATCAAAATATACGTTATTACCATCACATCCTACTGTAATATGTGGTAATTCAGTAGTTACTGCTATAAAATGCCAATCAGTATCATTATTTGTTGAATGTACTGAATACTGCCCACCAACTCCAGTACCATCGTAAGAATCAATAACTATATTATCAGTTTCAATTTGTATACTATATCTGTCTGAACTTCCTGTATAGTGATACCATGCATATCCTACATTTGCTTCAGTTGATCTTTTATACCAGAATGTTATAGTATTACTCCCATAAATTAAAGAGTCATTATCAGATATGTTAATTTCAGAATTAGAACCATCAAAAAGAAATGCACCACCAACTTTTCCTGAAGAACTCCAAGTGGCACCGCCTTCAATCCCATCATTACCATAAGTGGAATAATCATTAACCGTACTTGAATTAACATCAAAAGGCATGTTCAATACAGCTATTGAAGTTCCTTCTACCCTCCAGTCTGTAATATTGTAAACAGTATCTCCACCAATATCACTGGTTGAATAACTTATTGTCAAGTTGGAAATATTAGTTGGATTAAGAGGCGTTAAATCAACAGAATTTATCGTTGGTGTTGCTTGTGAAGTAAACACTTCCTTGTCAATAACATCTCCTGTTTCAAAGGTTCCTCCTGAACTGCTTCCTCCAGAATCGGGTGTTTGATCATTAGTTCCTGATCTTGTTTCTGGAGGGGGTTCTTCCTCTTCAGGTTCTCTACTAGGTTGTTTCTCAATTGGTTTTTCTATAATATCTCCTTCTTTAGGAGTTTCTTTTGGAGATGCTGGTTTTTCTGTATAGTCTGGAGTTCCTGGTTTTTCTACAGGGTCTGTAAATCCAAAATCGTCAGTAACTACTGCTGCAAATCCTGTTGGAGAAGGTTGTAAAACTAATGAAAATAAGAAAGTGATTACTATAAAGAGCACTAGTTCTAAAACTCTATGATTCCCCCGTTTCATAAACCCCAGGTTTTATGTCGACAAATTAACTATATAAAACTTTCGAAAAGAACATTAATTTTCGAACAAATAATTTTTATATGATTTAATTAATTATTACTAAAATGAAAAAACTTCCCAAGCCAAAAAAACCTAAGGGTTACAAAGAAAAAAAAGCAGTTAAAGAAATTAAATTCAAGGCTAAACCTCCTAAAAAGTCTGGTTTAATGCCTGGTTTTATGAAGGATCCTTCTGATTTAGAAACTGTAAGGGAGAGTTTAGGACTTAAGAAAAAACCTGAAGGACTTAAAAAATTAAGAGAAGTATTAGAACCTCCAAAAGAGTCTGATCCTTTAGAAACTTATGCTGATGATATTCTTGCCATGGAAGATTTTGAAATTCCAAAACTAAAGTCTGAAAAGACATTAATGGACAAAACAATATCACAAATAAGTATTAAGAAAGAATTATTGAAATTAAGAAGAGAAAAAAGACAATTACAGGAGGAACAACAACAAATTAAGGAAATTCTTGTTAAAACTACAGAAAGAAAAAGCAAGCCAGTAATTTCTGATGTTTATAATGAGGTTAAGAAGACATTAAACAAACTAAAAAGTAAGTCTGAAAAACTTAAAGAAAAAGAAAGAATTCTCTTTCATAAATTCAAAAAGTTAATGCTTGCTGGAAAAACTATTGAACAAGCCAACTTAAGTATTAATGAAAGATTTGCTAAAATTAGGGAACTTCAAGAACAGGTAGAATCTCATGAAGTCAAGATAGAATCAGTTACTTCTTTCAATTCATTAAATGCTTTCATTAAAGATATTGATTTTTATTTAACAGCCGTAAAAAATAGAAAATCAAAACTAAAAATTAATTCAGAATTCATAGAAAAAGAACAACAATTTCATAGGTTTTTAAAGAACAGAATAATAAACAAAAAAAGTCTTAATGCTAGTTTAACTAGAGAAGTTCAAGGGTTAGAAAAAGTCGAAATTTATAATTTAATAGATGAAACTTTTACTTTATTAAGAAAAGAACAAATAGAAGATGCAAGAAATAATTATAAATTAATTAGAAAGAAATATTCTGAATCTAATATTAAAAATCCTGAAATTTACGATTCAATATATTCACTTTACGAAACTATAACTTCTTAATAACCTTATCTACATGTCTTAAATAATCTATAACATCTGCTAATTTTGTAGTGTGCCTAGCAACTAAATCTTTTAATTTATCATTTGTTTTTCTTAACTCTTCATAACCAACTTCTAAAGAATCTACAATTTCATTTTTATCATCAACTTTGTTTTTAGTATTTTCAGAAGTGTCTAAGACAGTTCCTAATTGTTCAAGAACTTCTCCTTGCTTATTTAACAAATTAGAGTATTTTTTTTCGAACTTTTCAATATTCTCATCACTTGCCTTACTATCCCTATCTAATTTTTCAATCTTTTGAGAATGTTCTTTAAGCTCTTCTAATCTTTTATCAAATTCTACAAATCTTGATTCGTTCTTGCCTTGGAAACTATTTAATTCTTGTTTTCCAACAAATTTCTCCATATTAATCTTTAAATTATCAAATTCTTTTCTCATTTCTTTAAAGCTCTCATCTAATAATTTTGCAATTTGTTCATATTTTTTGAAGTCTTGAAAATTTTCTTTAACTTGCATAAAAATATTTTCTACCTTGTTAGAATTCTTATCAACCATTGCAGATAATCTCTCCATAGCACCAAGGTTTTTCTTGGTTTCCTGACTCATTTTAAAAACTTCTTCAACACCCTTAAATTTTGCAACATCCCTTCTTAATTCTGCAATTTGTTCCAAAAACTTTTCTCCAAGAACTTGATTACTTTCTATCTTTGCTCTTAATCCTTCCATCTTAGCTTCGGACTTTTGAGTTTCAAGAATTATTTTTTCAGGCTCTAATTGTGTTACTAAATCTTCAGCCTTTGTTGCCTTTGCCTCTACTCTTCCAAGTGATTTTTCTAGATTTGCTAATGATGTTCTTATTTCTCCAATAATCTCATCATGTCTTGAGAATTTTTCAGAATTTACCTTCCTTAATTCAGTGGTTGCTTCTGCTTGTGCTTTTAACTTCTCCACTTCTGCCTGTAATTGTGCAATTATTGCATCTTTAGAATCTTCTGCCAATGTTCACCTCTTACTTAGAAATAGACAACTACCTATATAAAAATTATTCTAAAATTATTGCTTATTTCTACTAGAAACCAAAATATTTAAATAAGCTGTTAAATTATTTTAACAGATGTTAAGAAAAATTAACAGTTTGAACCTTTTTTTTAAAGATAATTATAGAAGAATAAATATTAGGGAATATGGTCGTTTACAAAATATCAGTCCTCCAACCGCTTCTAAATTCCTGGCCTCTTTTCAAAAAAGTGGATTACTAAAAAAGGAAGAACACAAACAATATTTATATTATTATGCTAATAAAGAGAATAGTCTTTTCATCGAATTATCCAGAATTTACTGGAAATCAGTTCTAGAAAAAATAGGAATTATTGATTTTCTTGAAAAAGAATTACTAACTCCCATAATAATTTTATTCGGTTCAATATCTAAAGCAGAAGCACGGCCAGAATCAGATATTGATCTAGCAATATTCACAACCAGTGATAAAAACATCAAATTAAACAAATTTGAAAAGAAACTTAATAAAAATATTCAATTATTCATATTCAAAACACGAAAAGATGTTAAGAATCCTGAATTACTAAATAATATTCTAAACGGGTACAAAATAAAAGGAGCTTGGCAATAATGGATTGGAAAGAATGTATTAATAGAAGAATAATAAAAGAAGTTGGAAAAGATAATAATCTTATTAAATCCACTAGACAAATAGCAAGTATTAAAGTTAAATCTGCAGATTTTTTATCAAATGATTTGTATTATGGAAAGATTTCTCTTCTTTATGATGCTCTAAGAGAATATTTAGAATGTATTGCTTTAGAAAAAGGATATAAAATATATAATCACGAATGCTACTCTGCCTTTTTAAAAGAAATAATTAATCTATCTAATGAAGCAGATAAGTTTGATAATTTAAGAAAAATTAGAAATGGAATTAATTATTATGGACAAGAATTCTCTCAAGTAGAAGCTAATAAAATAATAAAAGACTTAAAAGAATTAATTAATAAATTTCAAAAATGATTTTTCTATTCTAAAATTATTGCTGGCTTTCCAGGCATTGCATTACTTGCTTTTTCATTGGATGATTCACTTTCTATAGCTAATTCTATCCTTAAATTTAATTTCTTACTTATTCCTACTGCTGACTCTTTAAACAAATTAAATTCTTCCTTTGATGTTGATACTTTCTCAGAAACTTTCCCTGTATTAAACATTTTAGGAAGTTTTTTGTTAATGAATTGGCCATATTTTCTAAAATTAGGCTTTTTCATTAAAGTAGGAACCAACTTTTTAAAATTTCCAATTTTATTCGCTTCTTTAAACAATGAATATTTCCATTCATCAGCAATAATAACAATTGCAACTTTTGGAGTTTTTATTCCTGACAACCCAATAACTTTTTGAATGTCTTTTTCTAACAAGTCTGAAGATTCTTTCAATGACTCTGAAATTTCATCAATATATTTCTTTTCTATTTTTGGCCAGTCTGAATTAACAATTAAATCCATTCCTAACCTCTCGCCTAGTTCTTCTGAAAAGTGTGGGATGAACGGACTCATCATTACCACCCATCTGCTAAGTATATAATGTAAGACATGAGGATTTAATACAGTATAATCTTTCAAGTCTTTCAAGAATTCAAAAAACAGTATTTGAATGCTTTTTCTTAGTAAGAACTTGTCCATTAATGAAGTTACTTCTTTAACTACTGAGTTTGTTCTTGAGAGTATCCATTTGTCTAATGATGTTAAGTCTTCTGGCTTTCCTTGTTTAGCCTTTCCAGCCAGTTCCAAAATTTCAGATAGTTTGTTCTTTAACGTCTTGGACATTTGAGCTACTGTTTCAGTATTCCAATCAAAATCCTGCCATGGTTCAACAAAATTCATTAAGAACAACCTAATCAGATCAGCTCCTAATTCTTCACCAATATCAGTTACTATTATTACATGTCCTTTTGAAGCACTCATTTTTTTACCATTTAGATTTCCCATTCCAAGACCAATCTCTCCTTTTATCCACTTGGATTCGGGGAATAATACTACATGATGGAATATTGTGAATGTCATATGATTAGGTACTAGTTCTACTGCTGAAATATTATAATCTAATGGGTACCAGTAATCAAAACTCTTCTTTAATTCTTTTAATTTCTTAACAGGAATATTCTTTACTTTTTTAGATCCTTTTCCTGTAAAAACATACTCGAAAAAGTCATAAGTCATATCTTTAACTTTCACATCTGCTAACAAATGCGATATTGTAAAGTAAGCCATATAAATTGTCGAGTCGGATAATGGTTCTATAATCCATTTTTTATCCCAGGGCAATTTAGTTCCTAATCCTTTTTGTCTAGCACAAGGTTTATTCTCTAACCAACCAATTGTATGTTCAAAATTATTTCTTTGGTTTGAAGGTATAATATTCATTTTTTTAAAGTGTTTTCTTACTTTTTGCTTCCATTTTTCATCAGAATATTTTAGGAACCACTGCCCTGCCAAAACAGCAACTATTACTTTACAACCACATCTGCAAACTACTTTTCCTTCTAGTTCATGAAGAACGTCTGCTCTTCCTTGTTTTATTAAAAAATTTTTCACTAGGTCTTTCGCTTCAGAAACTTTCTTCCCCTTGAATTTTCCAGTAATCATCACTCCCTTGTAAAATCCTGCCTTGTATACTTCTTTAGTTGCCTCTTCTAACTTAGTATCATCTTGAGATTTTATTTTTAGTTTTTCACAAATTTCTTTTGCAGGAAACTTTCCAAATCCTGGAGTTTTTATTATGCTTACAAGTTTTATTTTTCCATATTTATCCCCTAAATCTTTCAATGCCATGTAATCCTTAGGCGCGTCTGAAGGTACTGAAGTTACTATTCCTGATCCTATGTTTGGATCACAAAATTTGGAAGGCAATATTATTATTTCTTTATTTATTCCTGGCGCGAGTGCATATTTTCCTAGTAATTCTTTTCCTTTCAACACACCTATTTTCTTTACAATTTTTCCTTGTTGCTTTAACTTTTCCATGCATTCTTTTGAAGCCAACCAAGTTTCTTTTCCAACCTTAAATTTATAATAAGAAATGTTCGCATCCACCCACAAATTAGTTTGTCCATAAACTGTTTCAGGTCTTAAAGTGGCTGCTATAATATTATAATCTTCAATTTTGAATTTTAACAATGTAAATTCTTGAATTCCGACACCTTCTCCATCTTTAAGATCATGATCTCCTACTGCTTGTTTATCATCAGGACAGAATCTTACTGGATAATTTCCTTTAATAACCAATCCTTGTTTTTTCAGTTTGAGATATTGCCATTCTATAAACTTGTTATATTTAGGATCCATTGTAGTATATTGTCTTCTCCAGTCAAAGCCAAGTCCTAACGCGTTCATTCCATTAACATAACCAGTCTCGCATTTGTTCACAAAATAATTAACGAATGATTTTGATTCTTCTAATTGTTTAAGTTCAGAATTTTTAACTTTACAAACTTCTTTTAATACTTTCAAAGTTTGAGGGTCTTTCTTCTTCACAAGTTCGGTCTGGGCTAGTACTGGCGTTCCAGTAACATGCCAAGCCATTGGAAGTAATGAATTAAATCCTTTCAATCTTTTGTATCTAGTAATAACGTCTGGAAATGTGTATGTTCTTGCATGGCCAAGGTGCATCGCACCACTAGGATATGGGTAAGGAACTACATTAAAGAATTTTTTATTATTATTTGGTTCTGAATCATAAATTTTCTTTTCAGACCATTTCTTCTTCCACTTCTTCTGAATCTTTATTAAATCCATAATATCTGCAATACAATTAAAATTTATAAATTTTTACAAAAAACTTTTAAACAAAAAACCTTCCTTTCTTGCCATGGGACTTGAGAAGACTGCAGATTCTTTAACAAATGATGAAAGAACTGTAATTTTTAAGCTTGAAAAAGTTGGTTCATTAAGTGAATTATCTAAGGGCATGAATAATACTAAAGCCCAAAGAGTTATTATGTGGTTATTAAGTAAGAATATAGTAAAAACTAATAATATAGAAACTGAACTAATTATTTTAGGGAAGAATGCTAAAAAATATAAGAAGAAGGGATTGCCAGAAAAAGTTTTTCTTAAATCAATAAGATCATCTTCAAAAAAAATTGGTGATATTCCTTTGGACAAGCAAGAAATTAATGCTTGTATTGGCCTTTTGAAAAATAATTTAGCAATTAATATTAAGAAGGATAAAGAACTAATTTTCAGTATTACCAATATTGGCAAGGAATTATTAAAGAAGAAAACTCCTGAAGAATTATTTCTTGAGAAAAAATTTCCTTTAGAAATTAAAAAACTTAAAGGTTTAGATCTTAAAGTCTATAATGATTTTTCTAAAAGGAAAGACTTTATTGAAACTATTATATCAAAAGATAAAACCATTCTATTAACACAATTTGGAAAGAAAGTTTCTGATTATGTTAAGAAAACGCCTGCATTAACTGAAAAATTAACTCCTGAACTTTTAATTAATGGAGAGTGGAAGAATAAGAAATTTAGAAGATTTGATGTTTCATGTTCTTTACCTAATAAACAATTTGGCAGAAAACATTTTGTTAATGACGTTATTAAGTATGTTAAGAAGATTTGGTTAGAGCTTGGTTTTGAAGAGATGAAAGGAGATAATATTCAGTCTGCATTTTGGGATATGGATGCTTTATTCGTTCCTCAAAATCATCCTGCTCGTGAAATGCAAGATACTTTTTATGTTAATGGTTCTAAAAAGATTAATGATAAATTATTGAATACTATTAAGGAAGTTCATGAGACTGGCGGTAATACTGGGAGTGTTGGTTGGAAGTACAAATTCTCTAAGAAAGAATCTGAAAAATTATTGTTAAGAACTCATACTACTGTATTGAGTGCTTTGGCAATTTCTAAATTGAAAAAGAGTGACTTGCCTAAAAAATTCTTTTCTGTCGGCAAGGTTTACAGGAATGAAAATTTAGATGCACATCATCTGTTCGAGTTTCATCAGATTGAGGGTATTGTTGTTGATCCTAATGCTAACTTGCAGCATTTGAAGGGTTACTTGAGAGAATTTTATACTAAAATGGGATTTACTGATGTTAGGATGCGACCTGCTCATTTTCCTTATACTGAGCCTAGTTTGGAAGTGGATGTTTTTCATCCTGTTAAGAAGAAATGGATTGAATTGGGTGGTGCAGGTATTTTCAGGCCTGAAGTTGTAAAGCCACTCTTAGGTTTTGACTGTCCAGTTCTTGCCTGGGGTCAGGGTCTTGAAAGGATTGCTGTTGATTACTGGAAATTAAAAGACCTTAGGGATTTATACAATAATGATTTGAAACATATTAAGGAGTTGAAGAAATTCGTAAAATGCCAACAATAAACTTCAACAAACAAGAAATCCTAAAACTTGCTGAGGTTAAACTTACTGACAAGGAACTTAAAGATAGAATTCCTATGCTAGGAACTGACTTGGAAGAAGTTAATGATAAGGAAATTATTGTTGAGATTTTTCCTAACCGTCCTGATTTACTTTCTGCACAGGGTTTTTCCAGAGCATTATCTAGTTTTATTGGTAGAAAGACTGGATTAATTAATTATTCTTGTAAGAAGGGAAGTTTGAAAGTTTTTGTTGATAAGGGAATGAGTAATGTAAGGCCTTATACTGTATGTGCAATTGTTAAAAACTTAAAATTAGATGATGAGAAGATTAAGGATATTATTCAAATTCAAGAAAAATTACATGTTACTTTCGCAAGGAATAGGAAGAAAGCTGCTATTGGTGTTTATCCTTTAGAACATATTAAATTTCCTGTTTATTTTAAGGGTTTAGATCCTAAGACTAAATTTCAGCCTTTAGAGTCTAGAACTAAAATGACTGGAGAGCAAATAGTAAAACAACACTCTAGTGGTAAAGAGTACGGTCACTTATTAGCTGGTTTGAAGAAGTTTCCTTTTTTTATAGATTCTAATAATGAAATTTTGAGCTTGCCTCCATTAATTAATTCTAATAAGACTGGTAAAATTACTGATAATACTAAGGATGTTTTTATTGAAGTTTCCGGTTGGGATTTGAATACTCAAGAGTCTTGTTTGAACATGTTAGTTACTTCTCTTGCTGATATGGGCGGAGTGGTTTATTCTGTTGACGTTGTTTATCCTGATAAGAAATTAACAACTCCTAATTTAGTTCCTGGAAGGATGAGGTTGGATTTGAAATATATTAATAATCTTTTAGGTTTGAAACTTACTGAAAAGCAAGCTTCTAACTTGTTGGGAAGGATGGGTTTTGGTTTTGACAAGCAAGTTTTAATTCCTTGTTACAGGACTGATATTTTGCACCAGGCTGATTTGGCCGAGGATATAGCTATAGCTTATGGCTATGAGAATATTAAGGAAGTAATTCCTGGAGTTGCAACTATTGGAAAGGAAAGTTCGCTTGATTTATTCATTGATAGTTTGAGGGAGGTTCTTGTTGGTATGGGTTTTATTGAAGTTAAGAATTTTGATTTGACTTCTGAAGAGAAACAAACTTCTATGCTTAATAAGAAAATTAAATTAGTTAGTATTGAGAATAGTATTAGTCAAGAATTTAATGTTTTAAGAGCTTCACTTCTTGGTTCTTTAATGAATACTTTAAGAAATAATAGGAATAGGGAGTATCCTCAAGAGATTTTTGAGACTGGGACTGTTTATGATACTGGTGAAACTGAAAATTTCGCTTGTGTTATTGCTTCTAAAGATGCTGATTTTACTAATTCTAGAGTAATAGTGGATTCTTTAATTAGTGCTTTAGGTATTAAGCCATCTTATGATGAAGTTGAAGATTCTAGTTTTATTTCTGGAAGGTGTGCTTCAATAAAAGTTAAGGGCAAGATTATTGGTAGGGTTGGAGAAGTACATCCTAGCGTATTAACTAATTGGGATTTAGAAGTTCCAATTTCTAGTTTTGAATTAGATGTTAAGAAATTAATTACTCTTTTCTAATTTTTTCTTTCCGAACATGTATGGTTGTAAGACTTTAGGTATTGTTACACTACCATCCTTGTTTTGATTATTTTCTAGTATTGCCACCATTACTCTTGAAGTGGCAATTGCAGTATTGTTTAGTGTGTGTAATACTTCTCTCTGACCATTTTTTCTTACTAGTTTAATATTTGCTTTTCTTGCTTGGTAGTCGGTACAGTTTGATAGTGAGGTTACTTCTCCATAATTTTTGGTTGTTGGCCTGTAAACTTCTATATCTGAACTTTTACTTTTCCAGTCTTGCAAGTCTCCAGAGCATATTTCTAATATTCTTATTGGTAATTTTAGGCTTTTGAATAATTCAATAGTGTTTTTTTGTAGTTCATCATACATTTTATGGCTTTCTTCAGGCTTGCAGAATATGAATTGTTCTACTTTGTTGAATTGGTGTGTTCTCCATAGTCCTTTCTCGTTAATTCCGTGGCTTCCTATTTCTTTTCTAAAGCACATACTGTAAGAATAATATTTTGTGGGTAGTTTGTTCTCGTGAATTTCATGGTCTAAATGCATTGCTAGTAGTGAATGTTCACTAGTTCCTATTAACGATAATTCTTCATTTTTAACTTCGTATATTGTTTGTTCGAATTCTTGAGTGTCTAATGCTGTTGATAATACTTCTTTTCTTAACATTAGTGGTGGTTCTATATAATTATATTTTTTCTTTTGCATAAAGTCTATTGAATATCTTATTAATGCCTGATTTAGTAGTGCAAGATCTCCTTTTAGAAAGTAGAATCCGTTTCCTGAAGTTTTTGCACTTGCTTCAAAATCTGCCAGTCCTAGTTCTTCTATTATTTCTACATGATTTTTTATTTTGAAAGTTGGCTTTTTTGGTTTTCCTATTATTTTAATAACATTATTTTTTGAGTCGTCACGTCCTTTTGTAACTTTAGAATGTATGATGTTGGGCATTTGTAGTATTGCCTTGTCTGCTTTATTTTTGACTCTTTTTAGTTTTGTTTCTATCTTTTCTAGTTCTTTTGGTATTTCTTTTGCTTTCTTTAGTATTGGCTTAATGTTTTTTCCTTCTTTTTTTGCTTTTGAAATTTCTAGGCTTATCTTGTTCCTTTCACTTCTTTTATTATCTGCTTTTAACTTTAGTTTTCTCCATTCGTTATCGTCTTTTATTAATTGTTGTAATACTGGAATTTTATCTTCTTGAAACTTGTTTTTTAAGTTTTTCTCTATTAATTTTGGATTTTCTCTTACTAGATTAATGTCTAACATAGTAGTTTGAATAATTTATTTAGAATATATATTTTTCTATCCTTTAATATTACCAAGTGGTTTTAAGGATGCTACCTTATTAGAAATTCCTGCCTTGTGAATTGCATCTATTACTGTGTCTATATCTTTGTATGCCGCTCCTGCTTCTTCTGCTAAGCCTTTCATTGATACTGCCTTTACATAAATTCCTTTCTTCAACATTTGTTTTTCTAACTCTTCGCCCGTAAATTGTTTTTTTGCTTGTGTTCTTGACATTACCCTTCCACTACCGTGTGCTGTACTTCCAAAGGTTAATTCCATTGCTTTTTTAGTTCCTGTTAGTAAGTATGATCCTGTCTCCATGCTTCCTCCTAGTATTACTGGCTGTCCTATCTTTTTGAATTTGGGGTTTAAGTCTTCACTTCCCGGACCGAAACTCCTGGTTGCTCCCTTCCTGTGTACTATTAATTCTTTTATTTTACCATTTACCTTGTGTTTTTCTAATTTTGCAATATTATGTGCTACATCATAGACTAGCTTCATTTCTTCGAATGGAACATTCATTATTTTATTGAATGCTTCCCTAACCCTGTGCGTTATTACTTGCCTGTTTGCAAAGGCCATGTTTGCAGCGCATGCCATTGCTTTGTAATAGTCTTGTCCTTCCTTGCTTTTGAATGGTACTGCTGCTAATTGTCTATCATTAACTTTTATTCCATAACTATCTAGTTTTTCTTCGAACACTTTCAGATAGTCTGATGCTATTTGATGTCCGAATCCTCTACTTCCACAATGTATCATTATTACTACTTGGTCTTTGAATATTCCCATTACTTTTGCTTTTTCTTCATCGAATATTTCTGAAACAAATTGTATTTCTAAATAGTGGTTTCCACTTCCTAAAGTTCCTAATTGTATTCTTCCTCTTTTTCTTGCCCTGTCTGAAACTTTTGTAGGGTCTGCAAATTTTATTCTTCCATTCTCTTCTGCAGAGTCTAGATCATCTTTTATTCCATATCCATTATCTACAGCCCATTTTAGGCCGTCAATCATTACTTTTTCAAACTCTTCATCTTCTAATTTTAAGAATCCTTTATTTCCCACTCCTGCTGGGACTGTTTTGAATAAATAATCAACTAGTCTTTTCAATTCTAATTTTATTTCTTCTTTTTTTAGGGGTGTTGTTATTAGTCTCATTCCACAATTTATATCAAAGCCAATCCCTCCTGGACTTATTACTCCTGTTTCTTTGTCAAAAGCTGCAACTCCTCCTATTGGAAATCCGTATCCCCAGTGTCCGTCTGGCATGCAATATGCTTGTTTTTGTATTCCGGGTAGTGCTGCTACATTTATGATTTGTTCAAAAACTCCATCATCCATATTTTCTAGGATTGTTTCTGAAGCTATTATTCTTGCCGTTACTTGCATTGTGTCTTTATAACTAGTTGGTATTTCCCATACTAGATTATCTACTTTCTTTAGATATTTCTTATCCATAATCTTCAAAGGTATGTTAATATGTATAAAAGTGTTTCCTTGTATTAGTTCTTAAGAAAGATTCTAGTCATATATCAAATATTATTCTTGCTTTCCAGTTTTTTTCTTTTTGTTCTATTTTAAATTGATGGTATGTTATTGCTTTAATATCGTCTAGTACTACATGTTTGGTTTGGTTTAGTTCTTCTCCTTTTGCTTTACAAATTAGTTTATTATTTTTTATTTTGCAATTGAAACTTTTGAAAATAGTTAGTTCTGTGTCTTTTATGAATACTAGTTCTTCTAAGAATTTGAATAATAATTTTTCTGTATTTTCTGCTTTTAGTATTATTTCTTTCTCTATTTTTTCTTCTACCTTATCTAATTCTGCAGTGCATTCTGAGAATGATACTCCTGCTTCTTCAAATAATTCATTTAAAGTGTTTGCTTCTATATCTACTGCTATGTCTGCAGTTGCTATTTCTTCTAAGTATGTTCTCATAACAGGTTAGATTAAAAGATTCTTTTAAAAAATTAATTAATTATAAATATTTATAAATTCTGTATATTGTTCTTTTATTATGAATAAAGTTTTAATCATACTTCCTGCTTTTAATGAAGGTAAGGTTATTGGAAAAGTTATAACATCCGTTAGAAAGGAGGGTTTTAAGAACATTTTAGTAGTTGATGATTCGTCTAAAGATAATACTTCTGAAACTGCTGAAAAGGCAGGGGCGATTGTGTTAAGACATTCTATTAATAGGGGTGCGGGTGCTACTACTCTTACTGGATTAACTTATGCAAGACTGAAAAATTATGATTTTGCCGTGACTATGGATTCTGACGGCCAGCATAATCCTAAAGAGATTAAGAAATTATTGAATAAATCTAGGAAGTATGATGTTGTTATTGGTTCTAGAATGATTAACTCTGAGGGTATGCCTTTACATAGAAGAATTGCTAATAATATTGGTAGTTTACTAACTTGGTTTTTTTTCGGATTGTTCGTTAAGGATTCTCAGAGTGGCTTTAAAATTTTCAATAAGAAAGCTTTAGATAAGATCACCATTACTTTTGACAGGTATGAATTCTGTTCAGAAGTTATTGGTGAAATTCACAAGCATAAACTTTCTTTTGTTGAAGTTCCTATTCATGTTATTTACACTAGTCATTCTCAATCTAAGGGCCAGAGTATTAAGAATGGTTTCATTATGATTTTGAGGTTTATTTATAGGAAACTGTTGAAATCTTAAAAAAACACGATTTCAAAGTTTCCCCAACAGTAAACTATTAAAATCTTGATTATTTCTAGAATAAAATGAAGAAATTAGTTGTTTGTGGGGCTGCTGGCTTTGTAGGTCAGAATTTAGTTCCTTTACTTAAGAAAAAGTATGATATTGTTGCTATTGACAAGCATTTTCATAATCTTAACTTGTTAAAAACTTTAAATCCTGAGATTGAAACTGTATATTCTGACTTGGCTGAACTTACTAAGTGGACGGATACTTTCAAAGGTGCTGATTGTATTATTCAATTAAATGCTGAGATTGCTTCTCATGATAAGGATCCTTTCATTAGGAATAATATTATTTCTACTAAGAATGTTGTTGATATTATGAAGAAGTATAAGATTCCTTACCTTGTTCATGTCAGTAGTGCTGCTGTTAATTCTATAAGGAGGGATTACTATTCTGAAACTAAAGAGGAGGGTGAAGGTCTTGTTAGAAAGTCAGGGATTAAACATTCTATATTAAGACCTTCTATGATGTATGGTTGTTTTGATAATAAGAATGTTGGTTGGCTAATGAGTTTTATGAGGAAGAGTCCTTTATTTCCTATTCCTGGAACTGGCAATTATCCTAGACAGCCAGTTTTTGTGACTGACTTTTGTAATATTATCGAGAAGCTTGTTGAGAATAGGCCTAATGGTAAAGACTATAATATTAATGGTGATAAGATTGATTTTATTGACATGGTTAGGGTTATTATTAAGGCTAAAAAGATTTTCAGGCCTGTCGTTAAGCTTCCTTTAAGAATGTTTATTTTCTTAATGCAATCTTATAATTTTATTCTTAGAAAGGTCGAGTTTACTCCTGATCAGGTTAGGTCTTTAACTTCTGGTGAAGTTTTTGAAATGTTTCCTTGGTGGTCAGAATTTGATATTGAAAAAACCTCTTTTAAGGATGGAATTCATAAAATGTTAAATTCTAAATTTTCTAAGATTGTTTTGGAAAGATAAAAACTGTGTGAAACACATATTAAATTAACTTAATGAATAATATTGTAACTAACATCGGGATTATGAGAAGTTCGCGAAGCGAATTTGGGCAAAATCCTGCAAGGATTTTCCTCATAATCCTTGTTAAATGAGGGTGAGCGAAGCGAAAGGCTGCAAGCCGTCCCCGAGGATTACTATCGTTCCGAAAGTACCATCAGTAGTATTATTAACATAAGTGAGTAGTTCGTACGGTCTTGTAATGTTTGGGCTTGCGAATGTCATAAGTCTTTCCTCATCATTAGGCTTAATAAAGCGAGTAGTATAGTTATTACGATCACTGTCTTTATACCATTAGTAATCCAAGGATTACTATCTATCCCTGGTGCTTGACTCGTAGCGTCCACCATCTCCCCAGCAGTTTCTACGCTCGAGTATGTTCCTTTAATCTGTCCTCTTTTCTTTGCAAGTAAAAAATCTCTGTAAGTTACAACAATCTCCCAAGCCATTCTGTCTTTATGGGTTCCTGTTGGATTATGACTTTCATCTTTTAGCCATACATTTGAGAATTCTAGAACTTTAATCTTGTATGTAGGAGTAGCAGGAAACTTTGGATTATCTGCTGGAAATTCAGGTTTGTCAGGATCATTTTCAGAAGCTATAATAATTGACTTCAATATTTGTTCTTCTTTTTTAGATAAAATCATACTATTTGATTAAAAATAAAATTATTATATAAACATTTCTTTTAATGTGCCAAAAGTTGTTCTTATTACAATTTAGTAAGTTAATTCTATATATGTTGATGCTGTCCATGCTTGTAGCCATGATCCTTCTTGTTCTAATTCTTCCGCACTGCTCACTTCTGGGCATGAGTCTTCTAAGACTTTTGTTGTTGCTTTGATTATTTTATTAATATATTTTGAGTATTTTTTCTTGTTTACTTGTTTCATTGATAATGCTGTTATATTGTTTATGAAAAACCATGAATCTCCCTGATGATAACTTAATGGGTCTTCTCCAGTGTGTTTTCTTTGGAAGTTTTTTGAATTTGTTGATAGTGTTGATATTCCTCCCCAGTATATCCATAATTCGTCAAGTGCCTTGTCGAATAGTTTCTCCCATTCTTTCTTTGTATATAAGCCTGGATAATAATAGTGTGCTAGGAAAATATTGCATGTGCATTCCGTTCCTTCTATGGAATCCCAGTTTATTCCTTTCTTCCCAAATTCTTTCTTTACTTTTTTCTTTGTCAGTTCTAATAATTTTTCATACTTTGAAGCATGATCTTCATTCAACATTTTGGTTAGGTAGTATGCTAATTCTATAGTTGCCAGTAGTAATGATTGCATTTCTATCGTTCTTCCTTTTCTTGATATTGAATCCATCCATGTTTCTCCCGTTTCATTGTAATAAAGTGAGTTTCTAGTTTCTTTTTCTTGAATATGATGCAGATTTTTTATTACATTAGTGTATATTTGTTTAAGTTCGTGCTTGGTGAATTTTACATTTTCTTTTAATAATTTTAGAATGTTAGTGTAGGCTATTAATCTCGCATCACAACTTTTTCTGTCACTTCCTGGTTTTGTTTCGAACTTGCCAATTCCTTTTACATATTTTAATAGTATTTGTTTCGTTAGTTTAGAATTTCCCATCACATGATATGCTATTGAGGATATTGCTTCATCCCGCCTCCAGTCTTGATTAAACCAGGGCATTCCCGCCAATATTTTTGGTGGGTTTTCTCTTATTGTCAGACTATCTAATGTTTTAATGGCTTGTGTTAATGCCTTATTTTTTGTTATTAGCTTTTTTGAGTGTGCATTTAATGCTGCTTTTAGTATTTTAATGTTTGAATTTGCTTTTCTTACTGCTTCATTCTTGGTTGTACCTTCTGCAAATATTAATTCAGAATTGCCGTGAATGTGAAATTTTAATGCTTTATACACCCATTGACTGTATGGTTTTGAATTTCTTTCTTTATCTCTTGAAAAGAATTTTTCTTCCCAACTCATTATTTTATTATATTCTTTTATTCCTTTTATTGCCAAGTATTTTTTGTATTCTATTTCTTTTAATGAATTATTGTTGTATTTTTTGTATTCTATTATTATAATGTTTTTTTCTTCTTTTATATCGTAGATTCTTCCTTCTTCTGGAGTTTCATTTTGTCTTCTGAAGTCTAGTTCTAGTGTTATTTCTGAATCACAATTGTTTATGTCGTGTATTAATCCTGCTTTTGACAGGTAGAATTGTTTTGTAGTGTTTTTCTTCTTGTTTTCAATTATTATATTGTGTATTGTCTTGTATCCTTTAATGAATAATCCGTCATATCTTGAATTCCATCCTCTTGCAAAGTAGGAATTCCCGAATGCTATTATTTGTTTCATTTTCGATAATATTCTGCTGCTGTTTCTGGACTTACTGAGATTATGTATGTTCCGGTTCCTAGTTCAAAACCTGCCCATATTGCTAGTCTTGGTATTATTTCTATTTGTAAGTGTAAGTTTTCTTTTTTTGGAGAATAATGTAGTATTAGATTGTATGATGCGTTTATTTTTTTTAGTTTTCCTAATATTTTTATTATTGCTTTTGCAATGTCTTTTTTTTCTTGTTCGTTCAGTTCTGATATTCTTTTTACATGTCTCTTGGGAAAGATCATTGCGTGATATGGTTCTATGCTACAGTAGGGTGTGAAGCTGGCTATATTTTCTGTTTCTAATATTTTTCTTTCGGAATTTTGTTCTTTTTCTATTATTTCGCAGTATTTGCAATGTTTTTTTGTTGACTTTTCTATTTTTTCTTTTACTAGTGGGGGTATTTGATTGTATGCTATTAGTTGTGAGTGTGAATGTAGTATTGAAGTTCCTGCTTCGCTTCCTTTATTCTTGAAGACTGTTACGTACTTTACGCCTTTCTTTTTTTCTAGTGTTTCTATTCTTTGCGAGTATGTTTCTAATACTTTTACGACATGTTCTTCTGAAAGGTCTGATAGCATTTTTGTTTTGCTTCTTGTTTCTACTATTACTTCGTGAAATCCGTATGCTGTTGCGAACTTGTAGTATTTGTTATGTGTTTCGAATTCTTTTTTTCCTTTATTTTCTACTGCTGAGAATTTGTTTGGGAATGTTCTTATTTGCCAGAGTTTATTTCCTACCCTGTATGTTTCTTTTGGGGTTAGTTTTTCATTTTCTGGTGAGAAATAGTCTATTCCTTTGTTTAGTTCTATTTTTCTTTTGAAATCGTGCGGTCTCTTGCCTCTCTTTTCTGATATTATACAGTATCTTTCTAGTATGTAGTCTTTTCTAATCTGTTTCATAATTTCACTTCGTTAAATTCTGAACTTTGGAATTCTAAAAAATTCCATGAGTTTCATTCAAACTCACTTCTTTAATTTTTATTTTTCTAATGCTTTCTGGTGTGCTTCAAAATAATTTTTTATTAGTATGTTCCAGTCTGCTATTTCACTTGTTTTTTTTGCTATCATTTTTTGGTGGATTCTGTCATGGTGTGACATTGTTATGTATTTGTGGATTAAGTCTACGAATTGTTTTTGTTCTTCTTCTGGTGTTTTGTTTAGTCTTTCAAGAACGAAAATTCCTTCTTTTCCTTTTCCTCTGCTTTTTAGGAACTTTCCAAATCCTGAAAGGTCTGATGTTAATGCTGGCGTTCCTAATGCTGCACTTTCTAATGGCGTGTATCCCCATGGTTCGTAGTAGCTTGGGAATATTCCTAGGTGTCCTCCTGCCATTGCGTCATAGTATGGTAGATTTATCATTTCATCATTTCCGTCTAGATATACTGGATAGAATATTACTTTTACTTTGTCTTCTTCCTTGTTTGTAAGGCCTTCTTTCTTGAAGTTTTGTATTATTGGATCATTGTCTTCATCTATATTATGTGTTGTTAATGGTGGTAGTCCTTCTCTTTTGAAATGTAGTAGGTCTTTTCTTACTCTTAGCATGAATTCTTTAGTGAATAAGTTCCCTTGATTAAGGTCTTTTTGAGATATTAGGTCGGATACTATCTTTTTTTGTATTGCGTCTGAATGCCATGCTATGAAGTTTTTTATATGTCTGTAGTAACTCTTATTTTCTAAGATTTCTACTTTTAATCCTTTTGTTGCTGTTGGTATCCAGAAGAATACTGATACTGTTCTTTCCGTTTTTTCTTTCTTTAGTTTCTTGTTTAATTCTCCTAATGCTTTAATTAGTATGTCTACTCCTTTATTTCTAAATTCGTATCTTCCTACTATGAATAGTATTAGGTTTTTTTCTAGGTCGAATGTGTAGTATGGGAAGAAGAAGAATGTTAGGAATTCTCTTATTTTTTCTCTTCTTGTTACATGTTTTATTGATGTGTCTTCCATTGTTGGAAATTTTTCTGCGTCTAGTCCGTTTAGTACTAGGACTTCTGCTTTTCTTCCTATTATTTTTTCTGCTTCTAATGCTGTTATTTCACTTACTGTTGTGAATATGTGTGCATTTGTTGCTGCTGATCTTTCCATTGTGAACTTGTCTTGTACTCCGTGCTTGTATGCTTCTTCTTCAGGGTTTATTTTATCTAGTATGCTGTATAAGTCCTGTCCTGATCCTGCTAGTGTTCTTCCTAGCATTGTCGCGTGGGTTGTGAATACTGTTTTTATTACGTCTTTAGTGTAGAGTAATGCTCCTCCACTTAGCCATTCGTGGAAATGTCCTACTATTTTCTTGTTTGATCTTTCTGCTATTTTTCTTAATAGTCTGCTTACTGCCCATCCCCATATTAGTGGTTCTTCAAAGTCCCATCCTGCTTTTATGGAGTCTATTTTGTAATCATCCCAGTATTTTGTTTTTATCTCGTTTTTTCTTTCTGTCATTCCTGTAAAGTCTATTAGTATTGTTTTTGGTTCTCCTTTAATCTGCCATTTTCCGTAATGGAATTTTAGTCCTTCTTGTTTTAATTCTTTGAATGCCACTGATAATTCTGCTGGTGGTTCTTCCTCTTCCAAGTCTACTTTTGCTTTTTCTTCAAAGTATGGTCCTATTAAGAAGTAATTTTTGTATTCTTTGTTCATCAGGTCTGCTTTTGATTTTATTACTGTGTATATTCCGCCTACTTTGTTACATACTTCCCATGATACTTCAAATAAATAGTCTGGTTTCATGCTAGTATCCTCCCTATGATTAATCCTATGAATAGTCCTAGTAATACGCCTATTATTATGTCTGAAGTTATCATTTTTCTTTCTGGCGTTTCTATTATTGCTACTTGTTGTGTTTGTTTTGGACTTGTTGTTTCGTGTATTGTTCTTGCTATTTTTTCTTCTTTCTTTTTACTTGTGTGTTTGTGAATTTTTGGTTTTACGTAAGAATCTAAGTATTGAATAAATTCGGGTAGTGAACTTGATTTTCTTAATTGGTTTGCTAATGTTTTGTTATGCATGGCGTGTTCTATCCAGTCTGCAAAATCGTTTTTTTTTCCTTTTGTGTGTTGTAGATATATTTCTGGATGTTTTTTTAGCAAGCTAGATAAGTCTTTCAGGTTTGAAACTATCTTTCCTGTTGAGAATTTGAACTCTTCTCCTCTTTTTGACTGCATTAACTCACCTCTTTCTCTTTTTATTGTGTTACTTTAGTTTTTAATCTTTCTGTTATGTCTGCTAGTATGTTCATGTATGCTATGAATGCATCGTATGGATTATTGTATGGGTTGAAGTATTTGTGAACATCTCCGTCTTGAAACCATTTTGTGCACATGTAGTAGTAATGGTCTGATGTTGATAGTTTCCTCCATGTTTCTTGTAATTCTTTATTGTTTCTTGTTTCTTTTTCTAGCGAGTATAGTTTTTTTGCTGCGAAGTCTTGCATTTCATTTCCTAGCCATGCTGATGTGTCTCTTTCTACGTCTGCCCAGGATATTAGTGTTGGAACTTCTATTTTGTCTTTTGTTTCTAGTGTTAGTGTTTCGCTTACTGTTCTAAATCCTATTCCTTCTAGTAATGCTGTTTCTGGTAGTGTTTTTAAGAAATTGAATATTCCTGTGTCTTCCCATTGGTGTTCTCCGAATGTTTCGTAGTCCATGAATAAGTTTGTTGTTTCTCCTTCTGATTTTCTTATCCAGTCTATGAATTTTTCTGTTGTTAATGGGTGGTCTTTCCATTCTTTATTTGAGAATCTGAATGCTATATCGTCTGATAATCTGTAGTTTTTCATTAGTGTTGGTAGTTCACTTACTTGGTATATGTAGTTTGGACTTCTCCATCCTAGTATTTTTTCTGTTCCTTCCATTAGTATTCCATTAAATCCTAGTGTTTTGATTTTGCTTGCTATTACATTATTCATTATTAATTCTGTATTTCTGAATACTTTTGGTTCTTGATTGAATAATTCTTTCATTGTTTTCTTGTGTAGTTCTATTTGTTCGTTGAATTCTTGGTCTGAGAAGATTGCTGCTAGGCTGTGGTAATATGTTTCTGCTAGGAATTCTACCTTTCCTGTTTTTGCTAGTTCTTTGAAGCTTTCTAGGACTTCTGGCGTGTATTTTTTGAATTGTTCTATTGCAGTTCCTGTTATTGAGTATGTTACTTTGAATTCGGGATATTTGTTTAGTAGTTCAAGGATTATTTTGTTTGTTGGTATGTAGCATTTTCTTGCTACTTTTTCCATTATTTCTTTGTTTTTTGTTTCGTCAAAGTATTCTTTTGATTGGCCTATGTCTAGTACTGAGTAGTTTTTCATTCTGTATGGTTGGTGTACTTGGAAGTATAGACATAACTTCATGATAATGCCTCTTCGTATACTTGTTTGCAGAGTAGTGCTTGTTTTTCCCAGGAGAATTTTTTTAATTCTTTAGTTCCGTGTTTTGTTAGTTCGTGATGTAATGCTCTGTATTTTAGCACACTTAATATTTTGTTTGTTAGTTCGTTAATATCCCAAAAGTCTACTTTTAATGCGTGTTGTAGTACTTCTGAGACTCCTGATTGTTTTGAGATTATTACTGGTATATTATTTCTTAATGCTTCTAGTGGTGTTATTCCGAATGGTTCTGATACTGATGGCATTACATAAAGGTCTGCTAGTTTGTATGCTCTGTCTACATCTTTTCCTCTTAAGTATCCTGAGAATAGTATTTTATCTCCTAGTCCTAATGCTGCTACTTTTTTTATTATTTGTAGTTCCATATCTCCTGTTCCTGCTATTATGAATTTTACGTTCGGGTCTTTTTCTAGGACTTTTTTTGCTGCTTCTACGAAGTAGTCTGGCCCTTTTTGTAGGGTTATTCTTCCTAGGAATAAGACTACTTTTTCGTCTTTGCTTATTTTGAATGGTTTTGTTTCTTCTACGTCAAAGTCTACTGCATTATGTACTACTTTTATTTTGTTTTCTGGTATTCCGTATTTTTCTATTATTTTGTTTTTTGTGAATTGGCTTACTGCTATTATTTTGTCTGCGAATAGTAATCCTTCTTTTTCTATCTTGTGAACTTCTGGATTTCCTCCTAGGTCTCCTGTTCTATCGTATTCTGTTGCGTGTATGTGTAGAATTAGTTTTTTTCCTGTGATTTTTTTTGCTTGTATTCCTGCTGGGTATGTCATCCAGTCGTGTGCGTGTATTATGTCGAAGTTTTCTTGTTTTACTATTTTCTTGGCTCTTTCCGCGTATAGTTTTACTTCGTTGAATAGGTTATCTCCGTAGATTCCTTTTTTTTGTTCTTTTCTTATTTGTATGTATTCTTGGTTTGTTATGTATGGTGTCATTAGTGAGTCAACTCTTTTTATTTTTAGTTCTGGTATTAGTTTCTCTGCTGATTTTAGATCTACGTATTCTGATAATGCTTCGTATTCTGCATTCGGAATTACAAATAGGACTTGGACTTTATTTTTGCTTAGTCCTTTCGTTAATCCATAACATGCAGTTCCTAAACCACCCATACTAAAAGGTGGGAATTCCCACCCAAACATTAGCACTTTCATTTAATACCTCTTCTCCCCTAGAATACACTATGCATTCTATACCTTACTAAACCTTGATTTCTAGTATAAATAACTTTGCGAAATTTAAGCACAAATTCTTATTTTTTAATTTCATAATTATAATACTTTCATATTTTTGAAATAACAATAAATTTATATATTATAAGTATTAAATAAACCCATGAATCAAGATATGTTAACAGGTTTAAAATGGGAATTAATAAAAGAAATTTCCAAGAATGAAACTAATCCTTTAGAACTTAGTAAGAAAGTAGGCAAGAGTCTTCCCAATGTTTCCCAACAATTACAATTTCTTGAAGCTGTAGGAATAATAAAAAAAAGAAAACTAAACACTAATGAAAGGAACAAGCCAAGAGTTCTTTACTCAATTAATCAAAGCAAAAATTTCATAACACTATTAAATCCTGGAATGTCTGGCAAAAAAAGTTTTGATTCTGAAATAATCATGGCATTCATTAGAATGTTATTCTATACTAATGAAAAATTATCATTGGGTTTTATGAAAACATATTTCGAACATAATATTTTCAATAATAATTCTTTAGCATTAATTTCTCATTCAAAGGATGAATTCACATTATTAATAATTTCAGAAAACAAACATGATTTAATTAACAAAATGCACAATGCTAAAGTTAAAGTAGATGATAAAATTATTAAAATTAAGACTCAGATTTATGCTAGGATTGATTTTGAAGAGGCATATTCTCAAAACAATAAACACTTAGTTGATTTACTAAATTCAAAAATAATTTATGATCCTTTAAAACAGTTTAACAAATTGAAAAATGAATAAACTATCCAAATTAATCAACCAGTTAGAAAAGAATGATTTAGAAAAGATAAAGCTAGATTTAGAAACTGGTAATATTAAGAGAATAATTGAAAAAAGACTTGAAATTTCCGAACTAAAAACTTGTCCAGTTTGTAATTCTAACTTCCAAATTGAAAACATTAAGTATTCCTTAACCTTCGGTCCTGAAAGTTTTAAGAAACAAGCTTGTTTTGACGAGTTAGACTGTATGGAATATTTCATTACCAACTACATAAAAGTTTTAAAAGAACAGTCTTTTCCTTAGAAAATGACATTAACTAAAGAAGAAATAAGTAAATTTAAAGATATACTTAATAATTGTAAAAGACCATTATTCTTTTTTGATGCTGATCCTGACGGTTTAACCTCTTTCTTACTATTATACAGAATAAAAAAGGAAGGAACTGGAGTTTTTGTTAAGAAAGGACCTGATTTTGAGGATAGGATGAGAAGGAAGGTTGAAGAATATTCTCCAGACGCTATTTTCATTCTTGACATTCCAGTATTAGATAGTTTCTTTGACAATTTAAAGATTACAACTTGTTGGTTAGATCATCATCCAGTAATTAAAATAAACAATAATAATTTACAGTATTTCAATCCTAGAGTTCATGATGATGAAGATAATAGACCAACCTCATACTGGGCATACAAAATAGCAAATAATAAGGAAGATTCTTGGATTGGCTTGTTAGGTAATGTTGCAGACTGGTTCATTCCAGAATATAAGAATGAAGTTCATAAAAAACATCCTGACTTTTTCAATATTAAAGCTAAGAAAGCTCCAGAAATTTTATTTTCTAATGATAAACTAGGAAGATTATACCAAATTATTAGTTTAATGTTTAAAACTCCAACTAAAGACATTAATTCATGCATTAAAATACTAACTAGAATAAATCATTATGATGAGATTCTTGAACAAACAACTCCACAAGGAAAATTCATTTTTAAGAAAGCAAGTAAAATAAGCGAGTTTTACGATAATTACAGAAAAGAAGCTCTTGATCAAGTAACCAATGATGATTTTTGCCTGATTAAACTTCACAAGTCCAAATATTCTTTCTCTTCAGAAATTAGTAATGAGATAGTCTTCAAAAATCCTAACAAGTTAGTTATGGTTTGTACAGAAGCAGAAGATACATATAGATGTTCTTTAAGGTCTGAAAATCACATGGTTATAGACATTCTTAACAATACCCTGAAAGAAGTTCCTAGCGCTTCAGGCGGTGGTCATGATCATGCTTGTGGAGCTAGTGTTTCCAAAGAACATTTTGAAGATTTTATAGCTGGATTAAAGAAGCATTTTCAAAAGTAAATATTTTTATTCTGTTCCAAATTCTTTTTATTCATGGATTTGAGTCGTCAGAAGCTTTTAGACCCTTCAATGCTAGATTCCAGAATAGCAATTGTAGGAGTGGGAGCATTAGGAAGTGTAGTTCTTGAATTACTAGTAAGAGCAGGAATTAAACATTTTAAGATTGCAGATCCTGACCTTGTTGAAGAGTCAAACCTACAAAGACAAGTGATCTACACCAGCAAACAAGTTAATATGCCTAAAGTCTATGCTGCAAGAGATTATGCTATGGAAGTAAATCCTGAAGTTAATATAGAATGCTTAAAAGATAGAATAAACGCGAAAAACATTCAGTTTCTAGATTCAGAAATTATTATAGACTGCACAGACAATCTAAACACGAGATTCTTAATTAATGATTATGCAATAAAAAACAAAATACCTTGGATTTTTGGCTCTGCAATCAGACAAGAAGGAATGGTATTCTTAACTAACGACAAACCATGCTTCCAATGCATATTCAAAAATTCTGGACTTGACGAAAGTTGTGAAAGGGAAGGAATACTAAATTCAATATCTACATTAATAGCTAGTTTACAAGTTCATTATGTGTATGAATTATTACGAGGAGATGAAATAAAAAAAGAATTAATCAAGGTTGATCTCAAAACTTTCAAAATTGAAAATTTCAAGGTTAAAAACAACAATTGTAACGCTTGTAAAGGAAAACTTAATTATTTGAACAAGCCCTTCGTCGTTGAAAAATGCAAGGTTAAGAACCATTTAAGAATAACACCAATTAACAAGTCAAAACTTAATATTAAACATTTAAAAAAACTTGCTAAAATCACTGCAAAAAATAAATATTCAATAGCAGGAGAGATTAACAAAGTAAGATTCATTACTGAAGATATAGGATTAAAACTAGCAACTACTGATTATGAACTTGCAGAAAAGATAGGAAAAGAACTATTCAAAAGTTAATTCTTTAAAATCATCAATATCAATATTATTTTTTAAGTATAATTTTTTAGTATTTATCGAGGTTGTATCTTTCATTTCATAACCTAATGATTTAACTGCATTCTCTACTTTTTCTTCTGAAGATCCTTCTATTTCCAGGTAAGGAGGTATTTTTGGCCAGGTGTCAATCTCAAAGTCTACATCGCCTAATTTGTAACTTTCTCTTTTATTTTCTTGTAGTGCCTTATGCTTATATCCTAATTTATCTAGGATTTGATGTGTTTTTTCAAAATCACTAACATCTATTTCTAATTCTTTAGTTCCAGTGATTGAATCATCAGATATTTCTTTAATTGTCAATTGTGTTTTTTCCCCATCATCTCTTAATCTAATCCAAGTTTGTTGATATTTAGAATCTATATCATAAACATATCTTCACATATTCCTTTCTAAATACTTCTTAGCACCTATAGAAATCAATTTCTTTCTTATTTCTTTAATATCAATATTTAAAATTTTAACTTCATATTCTGTTTTCATTTTGTTTGAGAATAAAATCTTGTTTAAATAAGTTTTTATACCTTGTCTAATTTCTTTATTCTCATGAAAGCATTATTATTACTCAGTGGAGGGATAGACAGTCCAGTTGCTGGATTATTAATGAAAAAAAGTCTTGAATTAGAAGCAGTTCATTTCTCTCTAGAACCATTCACCGGACCTGAAAGTGTTGAGAAAAGTATTGAACTAGCTAAAATTCTAAAACTAAAAACTCTTAACATAATAAAACACGGCAATATCCAAGCAGAAATTGCAGAAAGGGCAAACAGAAAATATTATTTTGTTCTTGCAAGAAGGTTAATGTTAAGAACTGCTGAAGAACTAGCTAAGAAACTAGATTGTAAATACTTAATCACTGGAGAGAATATGAGTCAAGTTTCAAGCCAAACATTAAGTAATATGGCAACTACTGACAAATCAGTAAAAATGCACATTCTCAGACCATTACTAACCATGGACAAGGTAGAAATAATTAAACTTGCTGAAAAATTCAAGACTTTCGAAACTTCTAAAGGCCCAGAAACTTGTGATGTTCTAGGCCCTAAAAATCCAGCAACTAATATTCCTGAAAAGGTAGCATTGAATGAAGAAAGAAAGTTTGATTCTGAACTGTTAATAAAGAAAGGACTGGAAGAATTAACTATTAAAAAAATTTAAAAACTTCTTTAATAACTAAAAATTCATGAAGGTTTACAACACATTAACAAGGAAGAAAGAAGCATTAAATAAGAAAAAATTAAACTTGTTCGTATGTGGCCCTACAGTTTATGATCTTCCTCATGTTGGCCATGCAAAAACTTACATTCAATTTGATTTCATCACTAAATACTTAAGAAAGAAAGGAATTGAAGTTTTCTATCTTCAAAATATTACTGACTTGGACGATAAAATTATTCAACGGGCTAAAGAACAAAATACTACACCAAAACAATTAGCAAAGAAATTCGAAAATGCTTATTATAAAGATATGGAAGCATTAAAGATTGATTCAGTAACTGAATATGCTAGGGCTACCGATTTCATTCCAGAAATTATAAATCAAGTAAAGACCCTAATAAAAAAAGGATTTGCTTACAAGATAGAAGATGGTTATTACTTTAACATTTCTAAATTTAAAGATTACGGTAAATTATCTAAGAGGAAAGTCCAACAGGCAGAAGACGCAATTACTAGGATTGACGATAGTATTAATAAGAAAAACAAGGGAGATTTTTGCTTGTGGAAATTATCTAAAGAAGAACCTAAGTGGGATTCTGAACTTGGAAGTGGAAGACCAGGTTGGCATATTGAAGATACTGCAATTACCGAAAAGTATTTCGGTCCTCAATATGATATTCATGGTGGTGCTTTAGATCTCATATTCCCTCATCATGAAGCAGAGATTTCACAAATGGAAGCTGCTTCTGGAAAGAAGCCATTAGTTAAATACTGGATTCATACTGGATTCTTAAATTTTAAGGGAGAGAAAATGTCTAAGTCTTTAGGAAATTTCTTAACAGTAAGAAATGCATTAAAAAATTATAATTACAAAACTATAAGATTCGCTTTCATTAGCAATCATTATAAAAGTCCAATGGATTTCTCTGAAAAAATTCTTAATCAAAGCAAGAATTCTTTAGATCGACTTAATGACCTAGCATTAAATTCTAAAGGAAAACCTAGAAAGATGACAGGAATTAAAAAATATAAAGAAAAATTCTATAATGAATTAAATGATGATTTTAACACTCCAAAAGCATTTTCTGTATTGTTTGATTTTGTAAGAGAAGCAAACAAAGTGAATGCGGGAGATGAAGCATTCCAATTCCTTAAAGAAATAGATGAATTATGTAATATTTTAACTTTAGAACAGAATATTCCAAAAGAAATTATTAAATTAGCAGAAGAAAGAAAAACAGCAAGAAAAGACAAGAATTGGAAAAAATCTGACAAGTTAAGAGATAAGATTTTAAAGAAGGGATACATTATAGAAGATACTAGTAACAGTTACAAAATAAAAAATGTTTAAACTTGAAGATTTAGTTTATAAATTTCATGAAGACAAGATTAATTTTGATAATCTTTCTAAAGAATTATTACCAGTTTACAACTATTTATACCAAAATGGTTATTCAGTAAAACATAGGATTGATGAATTATCTCTTGATTTTAAATTCTTCTTTCATGAAAGAACTGAAGATTATGAACTAGCAGAAAAATTAACTAATGAACCCGTATTTCCTAAAATAGAATTAATTCCTAGAAATAATAAATTAAGACCATTATTTGAACTTGCCGAGGCAATATATGATAATATTAATCATGGCAGAAAGTACAAGGCAAGAAGACATAGAAGTTTGCTTGCTGATGTTGTATTGATAACTTTATGAAATTATTTAATTTCAAACTTCTAAAAAGATAAGTTTTTAAACTAATAACATAAAATAATCACATGACAGAATCTGATTGGAAAAAACCTTTTCTTATTGCCTTGATTGGTTCATTATGTGTTAGTGCATTTATTGGAGTTATTATTTTCTTAATAGGTAATTTTGGAGAGTTAGAAATGCGAATTCTAGGAACTACAATATCTATCGGCGTATTCAGCCTTATTGGATTATTCTTCGCGAACTTATATGAAAAAAACAAAGTTTTATTATTCTCGTCAACAGGGTTAATCTTTACAATTTTAGGATTTTTAATTAATATTTTGTATATTTGGGATTTATTAGATGATGAAATATATTGGAAATCTATGTTAATATTTATTATAATAACTCTATCTGCATTACACGCTTCTTTAATCATGTTATTAAAATCAAACAATTTAGTAAACACTTCTATAATGGCCACTTTGTTAATGATTGGACTGGTTGCGATTTTCTTGATTGTGCTGGTTATTTTAGATGGTGATGTTAGTGAATTTATTTTTAGAATTTTAGGTGCTATTGCCATTCTTGACGGTTTAGGAACAATAGTAACACCATTGTTGAAAAGATTCGTTAAACTTCAGTAAGGATTATTATCAAAGTATACTTTACTAAATCCCATTTCTCTAACTAAATTTGGAATTTCACAAGAAATAAATGTGTTTCCTTTCTTTTGATAAGCCAAACCACCATTATCACACAATTTCTTAACTTTTTCAATAAGATTTTCATTAGTTGTATTTGTTGATAATTCTTTTCCTAATAATACTCTACTAAATGTTTCTCTAGCAACACCTGAAAATCTTGACATATCAGTCCAAGTCATTCTTTCACACTCGTAAAATTTATGACTGGGAACTTTTGATGATTTTCTCGCTTGTTCAATTTCAAAATTCAAAAACAAAATTATTTTATCCATTGAAGAGTATGATTGAAGTCTTGCAATTTCTAAATAATGAATTCTTTGAACCGCACCCAATACTGAATAACCTAGATTTACAGAAGCGTTTCCTCCTCTCTTATGAATATACTCAAAACAATACTGTGGAATTTTAAGAACTATAGAATCTTTTCTTGACTTCCACCTGTGATTTCCTAAATCATCATCAGATATTAAATCTCCAAAAACTTGAGAGCCTACAATATGATCTTGAATTGCTGTCGGTTCGTACTTATTATCTGTTGGCAATACTTCAACCAAATCTCCTTCAACAACATAATAAATATTTAGTATTTTTTCTTCTGGTTGAATAAAATCTTTTTTTGAATAATGCCTTACAGAAACTCCTGAGGAAGCAATCAATTCAACCTCCCAATCAGAAAGGTCAGTTCCCAATGAAGTTTTCCTTATTGCTTCTTCAATATCCATTTTGTCAAGAGAATCTTATCTTGTTTAAATTGTTTTTGGAAATAGTTTATTAAACTAGTAAATAATATTAACAGTATGGATTTTAATACTTACCAAAAAGAAGCTAGAAAATCAGCAATCTATCCACATTTAGGAAGTAATTTATCTTATCCAACTCTTGGACTTTGTGGAGAAGCTGGCGAAGTTGCTGAAAAAGTTAAAAAGTTATTCAGAGATAGAAAAGGAAGGGCAGATATTCAGTTTAAGACGGAATTGTTAAAAGAACTTGGTGATGTTCTTTGGTATTTAAGTTCATTAACTTCAGAATTGGGTTTTGAACTGGATGATGTTGCCAAAATTAATGTTGAAAAATTAAATAGTAGAATGAAAAACAACAAAATTCATGGTGATGGAGACAACCGTTAAAGAATCAATTTTAATTTTCCTTTCTTAACTTCTTTAGCATTATGCATTGTTTTCAAATCTACTGAAATACTTTCTAAACTTGAAGGAATTTGTAATAATTTAATTTCAGAATTTAAACTCATTCCTTCATCCTTTTTTGATTTCCAAACTAATGAATTTACTTCAGCAATTATTTCATTGGATAATTTAGAATTTACTTTTTTAATAATTGGAAATGGTCTTGAATGAATATCTTCATTGTACAATTCATTATATAGTTTGAATGTTATAAAAGGCAATATTGGACTTAATATTTCTAATAAAATTCTCAAGCAATAATTTAATGTTTCTAATGCCCCATTCTGTTCTTCCTTGCTAAAATTCTTGTCTTCATTATATGCCCTATTCTTTACCAGTTCTAAATAATGTGACGAGAATATTTCCCAAATAAAATGTTTTAGTTTGATTGCGGGATTGTGAAAATCATATTTTTCAAATCTTTTCTTTGAATAGTCTACTAGTGAGTTTAATTCTTTCATTATCCACTTGTCAACCTCCCTATATTTTATTTTGCCATTAACTTTTGGAAATGAACTAATGAATTTTGCAACATTCCATAATTTCATTAGTGTTTTTCCTGCACCTTCTATCCTTTCAAACGAACATCTAAAATCAGTACTTACTAGGTTTCCTTCCGTTACAGACCAGAGTCTGAAAGATTCTGCTCCAAACTTGTTAAGAACATTTTGAGGATCAATCATGTTACCTTTTGACTTGGACATTTTATATCCTTCCCCATCTACAATATGGTAGTTTACCCAAACATCCTTGAATATTAATTCATCAGTTAACAAGTAATCTTTTAACACTGTATAATACAACCAAGTTCTTACTATTTCTTTTCCTTGTGGTCTTAAACTACAAGGTTTTGCCTTGTTAAAGAATTTGTCATCCCTTCCCCATTTTAGAATGTATAATGGACTTATTGAACTATCAAACCAAGTATCAAATACTCTTTCTTCACCAATCCATTTTGTTTTTGGAAAGTCTTTAACTAATCCAATCTTTTTTCTTGATTTATTATAAACTTCAAAATTTTTCTTTGGAGTTTTTTTCCATGGTTGATGATAACCTCCTTTTTTTGGCAATGCAATATTTCCTTTTTCATCCTTCCACAAAGGAATTTCAGTAGCATAATATCTTCTTCTTGATATTGGCCAGTCTATACTTACTGATTCTATCCAGTCTAACAATATCTTCTTGCTTCTTGGAGAATGAAAATTTAGTTTTTTAGCCAGTTGTTTCATCTTCTTCTTTTGATCTAACTGTTTAACATAATATTCTGGCATTGCAATAAATTCTATTGGGTCTTTGCTTCTTTCACAAACGGGAGTTCTATGATTTATTCTTTTCTGACTTACTAATAATCCTTTATTATTAAGTTCCATTACTATCTTCTTTTGCGCTTCCTTAATGTTTAATCCTTTCAAGAAACCTGAATTTTCATTCATTGTCCCATCTTTATTTATTGCAATTACTGGCTTTAGATTTAATTCTCTGAAGAATCTTATATCTGTAACATCTCCGAAACTACACATCATCATTATTCCAGTTCCTTTATCCATTATTGCTGACGAATGTGCTTTTATTGGTATTTCCTTATTGTAGATTGGAGTTATTGCTTTTTTTCCTTCTAAATGTTTGTATCTTTTATCTTTTGGATTGTATATTATCATTTCACAAGCGCAAATTAATTCTGGTCTTGTAGTTGCTATTATTAATTCTTCCTTGCTTCCTTTAATTCCGAATTTTATATCATTAAAGAATGATGGTAATTCTTCATAAACTATTTCTGCATCTGCAAGGGTTGTTTGACATCCTGGACAATAATTATTTGTTCTTTCCGCTTCATAAATTAAGTTTTTCTTCCACAAATCAATAAACGTGTCTTGTGTTAAACTCCTATATTCCGGACTGTCAGTTTCATAAACTGAACCTATATTATTATTTTTTTTATACTCGTTAAAACTAATTCCTAATTGTTGAAATGAATCCATAGTTGCAGTGCTCGCTTCTTTTAAAACAAGTTCACATTTTTTTAAGAATTCATTTCTTGAAATTTGATTAAATTTTATTTTGAACTTTTTCTCTGCAGCCATTTCTATTGGAAGACCATTCCTATCCAAACCTAAAGGAAAAAGTACTGAATGTCCTGTTTGTCTCTTAAATCTTGCAAACATATCCATTAATACATAAGTTGTTGCCTGTCCTATGTGAACTGGAGAATTAACGTATGGTGGTGGTGTGTCTATTGAATAAATTTTTTTCGAATCTTTAAATCTGTAAGGATTCTTTTTCTTCCAAGAATTGATTATTTCTTTCTCAAATTCTTTCTTCCACTTCTTATCTTTAATCATTACATCCTCAAATTAGTTTTTCTTTTTATAATTTGTTGCTTTTTTCCCCAAAGGTTTTTAAATTATCCCGCACATACTATTTATATGGGTGTTAAGAGGGATAAAGTCCTTATTATGGGGGCTGGAACTGTTGGTAATAGGGCTGCTGATGTTCTCTTAAGTCTTGGTATTACTCCAATTCTTTGCAAGTATGATGCTAATCCTGATGATTTTAAGACTGATCATATTAATACGATTCTTGAAAGATATCCTGATAAGGATATTGAATTATATGTTGCCAGGGGTAAAAAACTTGAGGAAAGAATAGAAAATTTCAATACTAATTTCGGAAGATGCGAGGGAAGTATTGATGATCTTGACTTTTCAAGGGTTAAACTAGCTATTGATTCTACTGGTAAGAAAATGGATGTCAGGAATTTTCTAGAAATTTATCATCCTAACAATTTAGATTTTGCAATTAATGGTGGTGGGGATGATAAACTAGTCAGGAGTCTTTATTTTGCTAGCATTCCAGGAACTCCAATTCCTGACAATCAAAAGCTTTACAAGAGAAAGAATGCTAAGATTGTTTCTTGTAATACTCACGCTTTAGCCACTGCTTTTAATATAGTAAAATCAGTTTTTGGGAAAAAATTCGAGAATAAATTAAGGGATAAAATATTTGTGAATTTTGCCAGGAGGTTTGACGATCCTCATAAGGGAAGGGCAAAACCTGAATTTGTAACAACTTCTCACAAGCCATACCATATTGAAGAGATTGATTATTTAGTTCCTGAAGTTGCTGGAAAGGTTGACACTTTCTATTCTAAATGGCCTACAGAGTTTTTTCATAATCTTACTATAATAATGGATTTTAAGGATGAAATATCTTATGAATTAATTGATGATATTAAGTTAGCTTTTCAAATGTATCCTAGAAGTATTTTAGTGGAGGATGAGATTAGTCATGAGAGAACTATGGATGCTGCAAGATGGGCTAGGATTGAAGATGCTGACATTCCCTTCCCTGTTTATATGATTGATAAACTTGGAAATTATAAAATTTGTATTAATGCATTAACTCCCCAGAGAGGAATTGTTTCTCCAAGCACTACTGATTATATATTGTTAAGAACTGGATTGATTAAAGGTTTAGACTCTTGGGAGGAAGTTTTTGATCATGTTAATAAGAATGCTAAGTTTAGGAATGAGAATTTCACTCATATTAAGGATAGTGTTCAGGATAATTTATTAAATTATGACTTGAGAAAACCTCAATAATCTTTATAATTCTTGAGTCATTATTAATATCATGTTGTATACTTTAAAATACATTCCCAGAAATTCTAGTGAGGTTATTGGACAGCCTTTAATAGAACTAAAAAGTTTTATTGAAAATTATAATAAAGGTTATGTTTTGCTTTCAGGACCTACTGGTGTTGGTAAGACTTCAGCAGTTCATGCTATCGCTAACGAGTTAGATTTAGAAATTGTTGAAATTAATGCTTCTGAAACAAGGAATAAAAATTCTGTAAATTCTATTATTGGAGTTAGTTTGAAACAACAATCATTATTTTCTAGGGGCAAGGTCATTTTGATTGATGAGATTGATGCTATTTCTGGAAGGAGTGATTATGGTGGTTTGGCAGCTTTAAAAAAATTAATTTCTAAAAGTTCTTTTCCTGTAGTTTTAACTTGTAATGATGATAGTATTCCTAAACTTAAAGAATTAAGGAAGAAAGCTGTTAAGATTAACTTCTCTCAAGTTGATTATTTGAGGATTACCGAATTATTAAAGCAAATTTGTTTGAAAGAAAATGTTGTTTTTGAAGAGCCTGCATTAACTCTTATTGCTAGACGATCTGGTGGTGATATTAGAGCTGCATTGAATGATTTGCAAACCTTAGCAATTTCTGAGTCTGTGACTGTTGAAGAAGCCCAATTGCTTGATGAGAGGAAACAGGAGAAACAAATTCAGGAGGGTTTGTTTAAAGTTTTCAAGTCTACAGATCCTTCAATATTCTTGGGTGCTTTTGATGATTTTGACGATTCTGAAATTACTTTATGGTTGGAAGAGAATATTCCTAGAGAGTATGAAGATATTAAAGAGGTTGAGAAAGCTTTTAATTTCTTGAGCAAGGTTGATGTTTTCAAGGGACGAATTAGAAGAAGACAATACTGGAGATTATTATATTATATTCATCAATTCTTAACTGCAGGAGTTGCACTTTCTAAAAAAGAAAAGTATAGGAAGCAAGTTGAGTATAAGCGAAGTTTAAGATTATTATTTATTTGGCAGGCTAATATGAAGAATGCTTCTAAGAAAAAAATGGCTGAAGACTTTTCTGAACATTTACACATTTCTAAAAACAGGTTTTTGAAGGATGTTTATTTTTATTTTAGGATTATGATGGAAAATCCTGTTTTCTTTAAGACTATTAATGAGGAATTATCTGAGAAAAGAATATAAACTTCATGATAAACTAACTAGCTATGGAAATTATTAAAATTGTTGATTATGATCCTGTCTATCTCAAAATTTTTGAAAAGTATGAAAAAATAATTAAAAAAGCACTTCTAAGATCACGAGTTAATCTTATTGGTTCTATTGCTGTTCCTATGTTGGGAAAGGAAGAGATCGATATTATTGTAGAGGTTGAGAATATTAAAGAGTCCCAGGAAGTATTATCAAAAATCAAATTTGGTAAAGGCCCCATTGTTAATGGAACTGGTTATCTTAGGGATTATAGGTTTAATATTGAATGTGAAGTGCATCTTGTTAAATTTAATGATTCTAAAGTTAAGAAAACTTTATCTCTTGTTAACAAGCTTCAAACTAATGTTTTTTTAAGAAAACAATTTGAAGAATTTAAAAAAAGTTGTGATGGGATTTCTCGTGATGAATACAGAAAAAGGAAAACTGATTTTTTAAAAAAGAACAATCTCGTTTAATCAAAAAAGAACCAATTCTCTGAACTAATTGCCCATGCTTGATATACTGGATCGTCCTCTCTTCCTACAAAAAATCCTGCTTCTGTTGAATAATCACATTCTAGAGGGTTTGCGTCTCTTTCTTCCTTTGTAATTATTACATCTTCAACTTGTACTATTCCTCTAGCTTCATATTCTGAAAAGACAGTTTCATCAACTATTTCTAGGAAAGAAACTAATTGTAGTCCTTCTGTCGTATCTATTTCTACTGCTATTTCTCCATGTGCATCTTCATGTCCTATTGTTCCTATTTCTTGTCCTGCAGTTACTTCCGCCCCACTTTGTATTTCATCAAGTAATTTCACGTGAAAGAATTTTATTCTGAATGCTGTTTGTTCTGTAGGATGTAGTACAAACTGTGCTTCTTGTCCATACTCGTGTTCTGTATATATTACATCTCTTAATGTTCCGTCTACTGGTGAATAATATTTTACTGTCATCCATGGAGGATTATGTGTTCCTCCTGGATCTCCTCCTTTTGCCCAGAAGTAATGTTTCATACTTCGACATTCTTCATCAGTTCCGTAAGAGAAATCATGTCCATATCCTGAACGTAGTTTTGACATTCTGTCTATCCTGTCCAGTTCTATAAAGTTTGAAGTTGCAAATTTTGGAATTCCTTGACTAATATCTAGTTGTTCTCCGCCGCCCATTGTTTGCATCATCATTGTCATCATTTCTTGTAATGCATTCTCATCAATCATATCTTCCATTCCCATTTGCATCATTTGTTCCATGTTAGCAATTGTATTTTCCATGTTCATTATTGCTGATGCTGGCATTTTTGCTTTCATATGTGCAGGCATGTTCTCTAGTATTTGCTTCATTGCATCTATTTGTTCTTGAATACTGCTTGTTGTTTCAGGAGTTGTTTCTTCTTCAGTTTCTGGTTCTTCATCAATATCTTCTTGGTCTTCTAAAACTGTTTCTCCCTGTGCATCATTATCGTCCTCCGGAGCTTCCATATACTTATCTGTAGGTTCTTCTACAGTGCAGGCAGTAAGTAATAAAATTAGAAGTATTATCCTAAATTCCATCCTATCATCCCCTCAACACTGAATTCTCCATTCAGCATTAATAATGCTATTAAACAAGCCGTTAGTAACAAGCTTAATTCATAATTTTTAAAAGAATCCTTCCATACAAAAACATGATAAATTAATGCTATTAACATTACAATAAGTAATAAAGCAGCTGCTATTTTAGTCATAAACCCTATTAATAAAAATAATCCTCCGAAGAACTCTGTAGTTCCTAATATTATCGCCCATAAAGTTACTGGTTTAAACCATCTTAGAGTCATAATAAAATCTTTAGTCTTGTCTAAATTTTGCAATTTTGGAAATCCGTGCGTTAAGAAGATAATTCCTACAATTAATCTTATTATTAATGATGCAGCCATGGTATTTCATTAATTAGTTCTTATTTAAAACTTTTGAACATAATAAAAAAAATATTTTTATAGTATAAAGTAAAATAAGTAGTCATGGCTAAACAGCATGATCATGATTTTGAAATGATGGCAATAGTTGCGATTGTTGCAGTGGTTGGTCTTATTATAATGTTTATGAATACTGGAAAAACTTCTACTAGTGAAAACTTGGTTGGACAAGGAATCGGAGCACCAACCTGTCCACCAAATAGTAATTGTGAGGTTTATTGTGAAGAAGCAGGCGGTTGGGAATGTTCTAATGGTTGGTGCAATTGTATGGTAAAAGGAGTAATTAGTAAGAATGAACCTTCTTCAGAGAAATAATACTTATTAATATTTTTTAGAAATCTTTTCAATCTTATAAACTCCTGTATTCTCACTTTCCATTATTATTTCTCCTTCTTTAATTATAATTTTCTTCTTAAAACAAGGACCATTAAGAACTAGAGTCTCAAACTCTCCACCCTCTCCTGCAATATTCAATCCTATCTTATTATTTAATTCTACCAACTTATCAACATCTTCTTCCATTATTTTCCTTCCCAGCCAGGTCTTATCAAGACCCTCTGCTGCTACACTGCTCATTATAATCTCGAATTCTTTAATTACTAGTCTCATTTCTTTTTCTTGATCCATATGCCATAATGGACTGAATATTTTCAAGTTTAAATTATCACATATTTTTTCTATTCTTTTCCTTTGATAATCAGAAAATAATGCTCCGGAAACTATTCCTTCAATCTTAAACTTGTCCTTGGCTTGTTTAATTGTCTTTTCCAAGTCTTCTAACTCCTTTTCTTTCTTACCTTCAGTATATCCTGTAACTATTGGAATATCCATTGCTTCAGCTTGTAAATCAACCAGGTGAATGTTTGGTGTGTGAAACATATAAGAGTTTAGATTCTTGCTTTTCATTGTTATCAAACAAGTAATTTCATAATTTTGCTTCATCATAGTATAAGCTGAAAAAACACTATCCTTCCCGCCAGAGAATAAAGCTCCTAATTTCAAGTTTGGTTTTTTCAAAAACCTACCTAGATATTCTGACTTTCTCTTCAATCCTGCATTTCTAGTTAGTTTTTGTATTGCCCTGTCAAACTTGCTGCCGTATTGTGCTGCTTTCTTCTTTCGTTCTGCAAATTCTTCTGGAATTCCTAATTGTTTAGCAACATCCCTTAAGATTGCCTTGCTACGCCCATCTAGTTTATACTCTGCAGGAATCTTTAATGAATAATCAACTAATTCCTTATCTAAAAACGGTAATCTCAACTCTATACTTTTATTCATTGTTATAACATCATCCCTGTAAGTATCCCTTTCATAAAGTTTTAACAATCCCGAAACACATTCTTTATTCACTTCTTTAGTTTTAGTATGTCTTTCATAACCCGCAAATATTTCTTCACTTCCCAATCCTGAAAATAAAACTTTAACATTATCTTTCTTAGCCAATTCTGCAGCTGCTAGTATTGTAACTCCAACTCCCACCTTCACGACATTAGTATCTTCGATCAAACTAACTACTTGTTTAATATATTTTTCAACAGAATCCAATTTTACTTTTGCAATCTTAAGTTTAAACCCTAAAGCCTTAGCAACTTTTTTTGAATATATTAAATCTTCAGGTTCTTTAAAGCCAGGATGGTCAAGAACAGAAACATAACAAGTAAAATCAATATTCTTTTGTTTTAACAACAATGCTATTAGTGTTGAATCAATACCTCCCGAGAATAAAACACCAAGTTTAACTTTTGGAATTCTCTTTTCTAAAGAATTAACAAGTAAAGACTTTAGTCTTCTATCAAGTACTTCCTTACTATTCTTTAATTCAGGCAATATTTTAAAAAAAGGTCTTTTCTTCCTTTCAACCTTCCCGTTCTTAACAGAATAAATTATTACTTCTCTAGGATTTAGTTCTTCTTCCATCCCTTTCTTTTCAGAACAGAAACTGAATTCTTTTGTAGAATACCATAATGGCTTCACCCCAAGAATATCCCTTGCCAAATATACTTTATCACCAATCCAATAAGCAAATGCATAAACACCGTCTAATTCATCAAGTGTTTTCATCACTCCCTGCTTATCTAATAATTCCAAAACAAGCTCTGCATCATTACTAGAACTTAATGAATATTTCTTACAAAGTTCCTTCCAATTATAAATTTCGCAATTAATTACTAAACAACCCTTTCCTCTCAAAGGCTGTTTAATATGTGAAACTATTGAATGAAGAACATGACCAATAATATTATTAGAATCTTCAATATTCAATTTATCAATAGAAGCAGAAGTTTCCAAAACTGTACCATTATAATATCCACAACCATCCCTACCTCGAGAAGTAATCCTTTCCAAACCTGCTCTTAACTTCACAACAGAGTCTTCCTGGTTGAAATAACCTATAATTCCACACATAAGCTTAGAAATTAAGAATTATTTTATAAATTATCGCAAAAAATTAATCTTCCAAACTTTTTTTCGAGTATCAATAATACATTCTTCCCCAATAGGAATTGTGAGGTTTGGTTCTTCATGTCCAATTGGTTGATTAAAAATTATCGGACATTTAAAATCTTTAAAAAATTCTTGTAAATAATTAAGAACATCCTTATCACACTTTGTAAAATACCCTAAAAGTATTCCTTTAACATTCTCAAATTTTCCAGCAAGTTTCAACTGCCACAACGCATCATAAATATCCCTTCCATTCCAATGATTTTGCTCTAAAAAAAGAATCTTATCACTAGTTTGAAGTTCATACTTGCTACCTAGAGACTTAGTAAGAACCCTAATAGCACCACCAACAATCTTACCCTTTGAAAATCCTTTCTTAAAAACATCCTTCTCTTTCATCCTGACAGAATAATTCTTTTTATTCAAGACATTAAATAAACAAGATATTGTTTTCTCATCATACCTTTCATTAAATGGCATTGGACCATGTAAACATCTCAATCCAGTCTTTTGATATATTGCATTTAATAAAATGGTAGCATCACTAAATCCTATTAATACCTTACCAGATTTTTTTATTAAGTTATAATCTAAAAAAGAAATTACTTGTACAGCACCCATTCCACCCCTTGCACAAACTACTATTTCAGTATCTTCATCCTTGTAAGCCCTATTAATCTCATCATATCTTCTTTCATAATTTCCTGCATAATAATAAAATTTAGAATTAATACTTTTCAAATATTTTATTTTCCCAAAACCCCACTTTTTTAAGTTTTTTAAAGAATTATTAAATTTCTCCTTAGATAAATGTCCTGATGGAGCAATTAAAAAAACATTTTTCATCTTGTCTTCTTTTCAATAGCATCCACAACTTCACTCTTCAAATTATAAAGTAAATTTCCAGAATAACCATTAATTTGTGGAGAACCTCCTGAAGTGACTGAAGTGGAAGAACTATTTATTTCCATTACTCTTCCCTGCCTGAAATCTACACAGCCATAAAACATTCCAGTAATATCCGCGACTGTTTTCACAATATTCATTTCGTTCACACTAGGATTTGGATTAATTGTTTTCTCTCCTCCTTTTTCTCTAGCGGGTTTACCGACTTTTTCCATAACTCTAGTCATAACAACATCACCATCTAAAAAAATATATCTTTTTTCAACTTGTTCTGGCATATATTTTTCAAATATATAATTACTAATCAAGAAAGGATCAAAAGTAAGTAATGATTCTAACCCATTAAAATAATTAACACCCATACCTCGCGCTCCAATTTTTGGCTTAGCAATTATTTTCTCTTCACTCTCCACTAAATCTTCCAATTCTTCTTTTGAATTAACCGAGTAAGAATTTATCCAAGGCAAAGGAAGTTTCCTTTGTTTTTCTTTTGACCTGTATGAATTACTGGCTGCATCATTAACCATCATTCCAACTTGTTTTTCTATTGAATATAATGAATTAATAAAATATGAAATTAAACCATGATTCATTGAATCTTCCGCGACATGATTCACATAAAAAACATCTCCAGAAATCATTTCTTCACCTTCTTGTTTAGTCAACTTTCCATTTTTAAACTTGTACTGGTATGGAGTACAAACAAGTTCATCAACAGAATAAATCTGTCTAGGATGAATTATTGTAAGATCATGACCTCTTTTATCAAATTCTTCAACCAGATTAACCGTTGATCTAAATTTAGACTGTTTAGAATTTCTTTCAATGTATGGAATGGCCTCTTCATTAACACTAATTGTTACTTCCATCTAATACAACCTCCATCCTTAAATATTTCTTTCTAATACTCTCAATTAATTTCTCTAAAACATTAAATCCTAATATTCCTTCATATTCAGGCCGGACATTTGGTGTAGGATTATGTTCTATTACTGAATATCCCTCTTCCGTTTTTATCACGTCTAAAACATCAAACTCCGCCCCTATAGATTCTGCAGCAATCCTACTAAATTCCTTAAGATCTTCTGGAATACTAACTTCTGGAGGTAATATTTTTGATCCTAATGACCTACTTGCCAACCATGGCGCTTCTCCATTTGAAGAAATTAAGGTTCTTTTATGATATAATATTACTTCTCCACCTACAATCCACACTCTATAATCATATCCTTCCATTGGAGAATGAAATTCTTGAAATATTATTCCTCCAGTATAATCTTCTGAAGATTTAATATTATTAATTGCATATTCAACTTCTTTCAAATTATTACATTTTCTTAAATCAACACCCCTACCTCCCGTATCCCTTTTAACAATTAATGGAAAATTACCCAAACCAAGAATATTAGATTGGATATCATAATTTTCATCATACAATTTTGTGTTAGGAGTTCTTATATTAACTGATTTCATTAAATTAAAAGAGTGATACTTACTATAATCTGCAAGACTAGCATTGAATGAATTAACAATCAAAAAAGTCTCATCCAAAGATCTTAAAAGACTAAGTGTTTTTTTCAAAGAATTATAATCCCTATTAGCAACACTAGCATAAACCCTATTTAAGATTAAATCAGGATTGAAACTCCTAAAATCTTCCAAAACAGCCATTCTAATATCAAACATTTCAACATCAGAATTAAATTTTTCTTTAAGAATTCTTTTTAATTCATGCTCTGTCCATTCAAGATCATGATGTAATATTGCTACTTTCATTTTAATTCTCCAAAATTACTTTTTCTTGCAGTGCCTTAGACAATAAAACAGATTTTTCAGCAATTATCTTCATAGGATCTATTAATACAGCATCAGTTAGTTTTTGCCCTAGAACCAATGGTATTTCAGTACATCCCATTATTATTAATTCTGCACCGTTATTCTTGAAAGAATTCACTGCAGTTAATAATTTTGAAGAGGCATCTTCTTTCCTTCCAGCCTTAATACCATTATCTCCATATATTGAATCCATAACTAAAACTTCTTGTTCAAACTCGCTCAAATCCAAAACTTCAATACCTGATTTTTCAAAAAGATCATGATAAATTCTTGATTTCACAGTTCCGGAAGTTGCTAATAATCCTATTTTCTTAACATCTGAATATTTCTCACTAATAAATTTTAAAATTTCAGAAATCATATTAACCATTGGTATTCCAATAGCAGAAGAAACCTCATCAATAAAATAATGGGAGGTATTACAAGGCATTACTATAAACTCTGCTCCTGCATTTTCTAACTTGTGAGCAGTTTTAATCAATTCACTAACTGGACTTACTCCCCCATAGAGTATTGCTTCAGTCCTATCAGGAATTTTAGGATTATTGAAAATAACTATAGGAACATGGTCCTGATCTTTCTTAACAGGTGTAGATTTTATGATTTTATTATATAAGTAAGACGTTGCTTCAGGACCCATTCCTCCAAGTATTCCTATAGTTCCTCTCATTCTAACAATAAGCTAAAAATAAATATATAAATATAGAGATAGAAAAACCAGTAGAAAAGGAATCTTTAAATAAAAGTAGTACCTATTCTACAAAAATGTTAAACTACAAAACAAGTAAATTACTATATTTACTCTCAGAAAAGTGCAGAATAACAAGCAAAGAACTGAGCAAATCCCTAAAAATCAGTCAGCAAACAGCAAGTTACACAGTACTAAACCTGCTAAAGAAAAAAAGAATCCTAAAATACCAAACTTTAATAGACCCTGCAAAATTCGGATTAATAAACATAATAGCATTCTTTAGATATACAAATTTCGACAATGCAACAACACAACAAATAAAAAAACACCTTAGAGAAAACCAATACATTACAAGAATTGAAAATGTAACTCAAGGATCTGACCTAATGGTAGAATATTGCGTTCCCAACCTATCCTTATTCAATAAAGAAAATAGAGACTTCCTGCACAAATTCACAAAAAACATAATAATGAGCGATATTTATGTAGTAATAGTCAAACACATTTACAACAGAAAATATTTAATGAGAAACTCCACACCAACAGAAGTAATTCTTTCAGGAGATAGAGACTTAGTGAATCTAAGCAATCACCAACTACAAGTCCTAGAATCCTTAAAGAACAATTCTAAAGAATCAATACTACAAATATCTAAAAAAGTAAAACTAGATCCCAAAACAGTAATTAAAATTAAAAAATATTTAGAAAAACAATTAATAATTAGAAAATACGGTTCAGTTCTTAATTATTCTTCTTTAGAAATTAATAGAAAACATGTCCTAATACAATTAGATTATGAAAAACCACACGACATAAAAAAATTCATAGAATACGCAAAAAATCATAAAAACATAATAGCAGTAATTAAAACACTAGGAAATTATGAAATGTTCATCACTATTGAAAGAACATATCCTGAAAGGTCAGTAATGAATGATTTAAGAAAAGAATTCAAAATCTCCGATTACAAAATAATACCTTCTGAAGGAATACTTAAAAAAAATTATGTACCAAGCAATATCTTTAAGCAAAATATTTAAACAATAAACCTTCCTAATTCGACATGAATATTAAAGATATGAGCACTTTCTGTAAAAAGAAAGGTTTTGTTTTCCAAAATAGTGAAATTTATGGTGGACTGTCAGGATTGTTTGATTATGGACCTTTAGGAGTAGAATTAAAAAACAATATTAAAGAAAACTGGTGGAATTATTTTGTAAGAAGAGAAGAAAACATTTTTGGAATTGATGGTGCAATATTAAGTCATCAAAATATTTGGAAATCATCAGGGCATGTAGAAAATTTTGAGGATATTCTAGTCGAAGATAAAGTTACTAAAAAAAGATTCAGAGCAGACCAACTAATAGAAGATGCTCTAGACATACAAGCAGAAGGACTAACCGCAAAAGATTTAGGAAAACTAATCAAGGAAAACAAAATAACATCACCTAAAGGAAATCCATTAACAGAACCTAAACAATTCAATCTAATGTTCCAAACATTCATAGGACCAACACAAACTAAAGAATCAATCTCATACTTAAGGCCTGAAACTGCACAATTAATATTTACTAATTTCAAGCAAGTTGCAGAAACACAAAGAGCAAAACTTCGCACTCGGCAGCTGGGTATCCATCCAGCGGATT
>CAYPCY010000001.1:177488-197227 GCA_964409385.1 uncultured Methanosarcinales archaeon
TCAAAATTGTCAACAATCCATGAGCATGAAAATTCCTTTTGGAATAGCACAAATTGGAAAAGCCTTTAGAAATGAAATTTCGCCAAGAGAATTCTTATTCAGGCAAAGAGAATTTGAACAAATGGAAGTAGAATTCTTCCTAAGTAAAGACCAACAAAATAATTGCAAAAAACTTTCGAAATTCAAAAAAACAAAAATTAATTTTCTTTCATCAAATAACAAAAAAGCAAAAATAGTAACAATAGACAAGATAAAAGCAACGGATTGGCATAAATACTGGTTAATAAAAAGTTACAAATGGTTCTTAGACTTGGGAATTAACAAAAACAATTTAAGAATTAGAGAACATTCCAAAAAAGAATTAAGTCATTATAGTTCTGCAACTTTCGATATAGAATATAATTTTCCTTTCGGATGGAAAGAAATTCACGGAAATGCAAATAGAGGAAACTTCGACCTAAAACAACATATGAAACATTCCAAAGCAAAATTAGAATTGTATGATGAAGAAACAAAAAAGAAAGTATTACCAGAAGTTATTGAACCTTCCCAAGGAGTTGATAGAGCATTCTTAGCATTTTTATACGATTCTTTTAATGACGATAAAAAAAGAGGTAATATTGTCCTAAAACTTCATCCTAAACTAAGCCCATACAAAGTGGCAGTATTCCCATTAGTATCTAATAAGAAAGAACTACTGAAACTATCAAAAACAGTTTATTCAAGTTTAGAATTCAATTCATTCTTTGATAAAGCAGGAAGTATAGGAAGAAGATATGCTCGTCAGGACGAAATAGGAACTCCATTCTGTATAACTATAGATTTTGACAGTCTAAAAGATAAATCAGTAACAATAAGAGACAGGAACACAATAAGACAGAAAAGAATAAAAATAAGTAAGTTAAACCAATATTTGAGGGATAAATTATGAAAATAGCAGAAGTTAAAGCAAATGACAAAAATGTAAATATTGAAGGTACGATTAAAGAAGTCGGACCTGCAAGAGAGTTTGAACGATTTGGAAAAAGTGGAAAAGTTGCTAATGCAATTTTAGCAGATGATTCTGGCGAGATCCAACTAACCCTATGGAATGAACAAGTTGATGAAGCTAAAGAAGGTTCTAAAGCAAAAGTCACTAATGGTTTTGTTAATGAATGGCAGGGCAAATTACAAGTTAGTGGTGGTAAATTTGGAACTGTTGAATTTGACCAATAGTTATTTAAGTTATTAATTTTTTTTCTTCTCTACTTTGGGACCTTAGCTCAGACTGGGAGAGCACTACGCTGAAGCCGTAGGTGTCCAGGGTTCAAATCCCTGAGGTCTCATTTTCACGCTCAATAAGTTTCAGCTCAACCATCTCACGTTTTCTCTAACCAAGCCTAGACACAATAGTTCCTGCAACAAGATTAAAAATTATCATTACAACTAATGCTATGAATGAATAAAGAACAGTACTTCTAATAAGATTTTGACCTTTTAAGAAACGCTCTTGCAAAACATCAGAACCATTTTCTATCCCATTAACTAATTCTGTAAGTATGAAAACTAGCTGAACAACATATATTCCAACTATTATCTGAAAGTAGAAACTCGGAATTCCCTGCCCAAAAACGATCAGATTTGTTAATCCAGCTCCTGCAGTCATTTCAGTACCTTGATCCTGCATTGCAGTCATTTGTTCCGATAAACTCCCAAGAATAGTTGTAATCATTGAAGTTATTCCAATAACAATACCTGCTATTGCAGGGGTTAAGAACGAAATTTGACTTTTCATATTACTTATTATATCTGACATTAAATCTTTGAGTCTTTCATTAACCCTGTGTATTTCCTTAATATATCTTGAAACATTAATTATTGCATAAGATGCTATTCTAGGACCTTTTCTAGCGCTTTCAGTTAGAACTTTCATGGCACTTTCTATCACACTACTAGGATATTTTGTTAAAGATCCTACTTTATTATCAAAAATTGCATCTTCAACACTCATTCCTAACTTGTTAATATTTAATGATGTCATTCTAAAGAACTTTCCAGAATTTGTTCCTTCCATAACATTTGCTACTTTACTAAATGCTATTTCTGCAGGTAGTCCATCACCCAACCTATTTCCTAATTGGAAAAGTGCAGAAGCAAATTCTTTTTCTAAATTTCTAGTTTCATCCCTAATTTTTATAACATTCTTACTTCTTAACTTGTAAAATAATCCTGCGCCTAGACCAACTCCAAGAACTATTAACAAACTCATTATCCCAGCACCAACACCATAAGGTCCTATAATTCCTGTTTCTGTAGCTCTATACCCAAGAAATTTAAATCCTGGAAGTATTTCTGATTCTGCAAGCAATGCTTCTGAACTAAATACCAATTTTGCCAGTAAAGGTGTCAATCCAATAAATATTAATATTCCTGCAACAGCTATTGAAAAAACCAGTGGATTTATTAAAAATTCTTTATTGCCAAGTTTTAATCTGACATTCTTATATCTTTTCATTCCAGACTCTTCTGAAATATCTGATTCTCCATAACCTGTTGGTCTTTTCGCAAGTATTGTTCTTCCTAAATAATAAACTCCTACAGGTATTATTAGATTGTATAAGAAAGCTATATGATACCATTCTATCCCATCCATAAATGATACTGCTAATGGCAGTATAACAAGACCTAATATTGGCAAAACAACTCCCAACATATGAAGCATTGTTATTGGACTTTGAAGATCATGTGCATAATGTAACATTTTCTCATAAGTTTCATCTAACATAACAGTTAATGATTTTTCTAACGAGTCAATTCTTCTTTCTTCTGACGGTTCGTATAATGAACTTTCTATCAAGTGCATAGCTTCAATAAATTCCATATTCCACTTTTTCCAAGTGTCTAAATACCTATCTAATGATTCTTTTATAGATCCGAATTTTTCAGTTTCTACATCCCATAATACTTTTTTCAAATCATAAGACAATGGCGCCTTTAATCTTTCTGCAGCAAAATTAATTGCTAGTTCAAGATTTGAAGTATGCCTCATGTAAGTAACGATATAGAAAACACATAATACCATTTGATTACTTGCTTTTAATCTCCAATTATTAGCTAAGAATATAGGAACTTTTTTCAGTGGCATTATGAAAACTATTGCTATTACTAATGATAATGCAACAATGAACAAACTAGCAGTGCCAAATAATATAAATGGAATTAGAAAAAAAATCAATATTATACTCATCACTAACACTAAAGGTCCTAATATTGCAAAACTTATTACGCCTTTAGGAGTTATGTTCAAATGAGAAATTCTTATTGATTCTTCCATTTCTGGAATATCTTTCTTGTCAGGAGATATAGGTAATATTTTTTCTGATAGGTTGCATGCTTTTTCATAAAAGCTTTCTTTTTTTGGAATATATGATTCTTTGAATTGTTTATATTCTCTAGAAGAAACAGGTCCGGTAGTTTCTTGTTTTTTTCCTAGACCTTCCTGTATCTTCTTGCCAAATTCTCTTGACAAATCTCTTATTCTTTCTTTTGCTACTTCTGCTTCCTCTTTTTTACTTCTCTTTTCAGCCATTCTTTCCATTCAAAAAATATTTTTTCACTATCTAAAAAACCTGTTTTTTCCTTTACACTATCACTAAGTCTGTGAAATTGATCATTTGCTTGAACTACAAATTCTGCTTCTAACATTTCAGAATCTTTTTCTTTATCTGAAACGTTTACAATATGCTGTTTAACTTTTGCTCTTAAAAGTATATTATCCCATAATGCATCCCAATTTCCAGCCCATTCTTTAACATTTCCTGCTATTGACTTTAATATTTCACTCTCTCCATTCATTAAGTCTGGAGTTGGTTTTAGCTCATCATCTTTAGAATCGTACATCATCAAATTAATAAAACCATTCTCTGACAGTGGATCTTCTTCCCACTTTTTTCTTACTTCAGTAATTTGTGTTACTCTCCTCCATCTATGAAGGCCATCCCCACTCTTTATTGGATTTGCAACTATTATTATATCTGTCGCTTTAAAACTTGTTTTTGGAACTTCAAGATCATTAACTACCCTGTCAAAAACTCCATATGGAGAATCGCCGTGTATTGTTCCTGCAACAACATTTGCTAATGCTCCCACCCTCATTGCTTCGTAAAGTGCTTTAGCTTCAGTACTTCTAACTTCTCCTACTATTAATGCGGAATCACCCATTCTTAATGTTGTTCTTATTCCCTCATCAGCCGGAACTTCTGTTGTTCCTTTTGTTAGAGCAGATGCCACTTTCATATGTTGAATATTATAGTTTAAGTCTCTTAATTGTCTTACAGGTAATTCTAGAGTATCTTCTATTGTTATTATTCTATATTTTCTCATTATTTCAACTAGTAAACTTCCTAATAGTGAAGATTTACCTGCACTTCTGGTTCCTGCAACTAGTAAAGTTCTATTACCATCTATTATGAAACTTATTATTCCTGCAGCCAAAGGATTTAACATTTTATATTTTATAAATAATGGAAGAGTCCATGGTTTGTCTCTATGTCTTCTGAATGCAAATGCTAATCCTGTAGGATTTAGTGGTTTTGAAATTACACCAACTCTTGAATTAGCTACTCCTGGAATATTTATTTCAGTATCTAATATTGGATTTGCTTCATCTAATGGTCTTCCTGAAAGAAGTCTTAATTTTGTAGCCCATGATTCTGATTCTGTAATTGTTGGTAATATATTTGTTTTACATTCGTCATAATCTTGATGTACTAAAAACATTGGACTCTGACCAACAGGACTATTTATTGTAACATCCTGGACTTTTTCGTCTTTCATAAGTATTTCTATAAGTCCAAATCCTACTGTGTACCTTACTAGTATTTCAGTTAGTGTTTTTTGTTTTTTTTCAGTGAGTTTTATATTTTTATAATTTGCAAGTTCTTCTATTAAGTCCTTTCCAACATTGAAGAATACTTCTCTCATTCTTTCAGGATTTACAAAGTCTGACTCTTCGGGTTGGTGTTCTGACAATACTGTTTTTGCACCGTCTAATATTTCATACTCGTCCTCTTCTAATTGAAATTCAGGTGGATTAATATGATAAAGGAATTGAATACTATCTTTTAGTTTGAAAATTACGACTGTTGTTTCTCCTACTTTGTAAGTGTCAACCTCTTCAGAATCTTTAGGAAAATCAGCCATTAATTTGGTATGCATAAAATCAGGCTTTATGGTTGGTTGAAATATTAATTTGTAAATTCCTCTATCTCCTACTTTGTATCCTTCAAGGTGTGGTCTGGCAATGCTTATTATTTTAGTTTTTTTTAATTGTTCTTCTAAACTGTTTAAAACTTCTATATATTGTTGTTGACTCTTTACTTGTTCCTTATCAACTAATTTTTCAAATAGAATTCTTTCTCTTCTTATTAGTCTATGAAGTTTAACATAACTTCCTATAGGATCTTTTCTTAAAGTATTAAATATTATATCTTGAATATTATTATATCTAGATTCTGCATTTCCTTTTCCAAACTTTAATGTTTTAAAACTGAATATTTCTTTCTTTCTTACTAAACCATCATATAATTTAGCTATTTCTTGTAAAATTATTACTTGAGCAAAGTCGTATTCATAATCTCTCTTTTGATGAAATACTATTTTTGTTGCATTTCCTACTTCCATTAGAGTATCTACTGCTTTCTCCATGGTTATTTCAGAATCTTCTATTGATGGGACATGAGGAATAGTTTCTGCATTTATTCTTATTATAGTATCTGTTCCTATTCTTTCAACTTCATAAGTATAATCTACCATAACACCCTCTTATATTTTTCAGCAGATTATGTATTTAAAACTTACGAAATCTTAAAGAGATTTCTAAGATAAAAATATAAAGAATATATTGTGTATATTAATTTTTGTAAAAAAGAAAATAATTAATACTAGTTTCTTTACTTTTTTATTATGGCTGTTGAAAAACCTACTTTTGAACCTGAAAAGAAAAAACCTGTTGATAATGCTATTCAAGCCACTTCTCTTAAAACTTCCGATCTTTCCAGGAAATTAAGGATGATGGAAGATAGATATTCTAGAATTAAGAAAAAAACAGAGTTTAACGAGTCCAGTTTGATTAGTTCCGAACAAGAGTTTAATAAGGAATTAAAAATTTTAATTGATGATATTAATTCTTTAAAACAAGATTTTCTTGATTTGAACGAAAATGTTGATATTTTAAAGGAGGAACTATCAAATTCCGTTTCGAGACATGAGTTTAGAAGTTTACAAAAGTATGTTGATTATTGGGATAATTTTAATTTTTTAACGGAAAAGGACTTAGAAAAATATATAAAAGAAGAATGATAGGTTGGTATTATGGCTTTATTCGCTAATAAAGAGGTTGAGATTAAGAAACCCCCTGTTGATAAGGTTAGGGATATGAAACAACAAGGACTTTCTAATAATCAAATTATTGATAATTTACAAAAAGAAAATGTTCCTTCTTCACTAATTTTTGATGCTTTAAATCAGAGCGATATAAACCCAGAAACTCCTAAGGATGAACCTAAACTTTTAACTCCAAAGCCAAGTCCCACACTATCTACAGAAACTTCTTCCCAACCTAATAATGAAGAACTTATTGAGGCTATAATTGATGAAAAATGGAATGAACTTCTTAAGGATATTAATAAGATTATAGAATGGAAGAATCGTATGGATCAAAAAATTGCTGCAATGGATCAAAAAGTTTCTGATTTAAAGGGTGAATTTGATAAATTACATACTGCTGTTGTTGGTAAAGTTGGTGAGTATGACAAGAACATTTTAGAAGTTGGTTCTGATATTAAAGCTATGGAACAAGTTTTTAAGAAAATTCTTCCTTCTTTCACTGAAAATGTTAAGGAACTTTCTAGAATTACTAAAACTGTTAAAAAGAAAAAATCTTCTTAACGTTTTGGTCCTGCCGTTAAAAATAATATTGTGAACATTGCTATTAACAATAATGCTAACATTCCCAACACTTTAGGATGGAATAATGTTCTATAAAGATTTTTTGTGAATGAATCTGTTGCTGTAGTATCTTCAGTATCAGCAATTATCGTCTCATTAGATTGTGTTTTATCCAATGCTAATTGTCCTATAGCGTTTGATAATGCAAAGATTAGAATTACCACTGATAAAACCACTGTCCAAGTTATTATTCTAGAATCTGCAGTTAGTGCAGCTTTTAATTCAGTCTCACCAGCTCCAAAAAGCCCCAATATTATAATTATGTTTAATGCTATGAATCCTAGTATTAAATACCAAGGAAGTGCAAATTCTAAGACTGCCCTTGCAGCTCCAGAGAATAAAAATAATAAAGAAATAGCAAAGGATATTATTGCATGAATTCCCCTATTATCTCCAAAGAATTTTAATTTTTCTAGTATTGCATATGTTGTTGCATAAACTAGTATGAAAAGCAAAGCTGGAGAGAAAAAATCAAATAATGTAACATCCAAAATCGTTGCCATCTTATTTCGATAATACCTTTCCTAATTCTTCAAAGAATTTCCCTTTGCTAGCATTCTCTTTAGGAGGTTCTCTTACTATGAAATAAACTACCAGTCCAAATACTAATATTATCATTAGTAAAGATCTAGTCCTGTAATCTCCTAGAAAGCTTAACCAATAAGGCCAATTATAGCCAAAAACTCCTGCTGATGCCAGAAATATAAATACTACCGCTGCCATTGAAAAAACTACTGCAAAACCTGATAAAGAGTTTGACTTGCTCAAATCAGCTGGCCCACTCCATATTCCTAATAGTAAAAATAACATTACAATTGCTACTGTAACTAATGCAATACTAGGTAATGAATTATTTATTATGTTAACAACATCATACTGCATATTATAATAAGAACCATAAAATCCTCCAGTAACATGAGGTATAATTACTGATATTGAAATTATTAATGATACTATAACATTAAAGTTCTTTTTTGGCGTTCCATCCTCGTCAGCTCCAAGAATTTTTGATTTTTGTAATGCTGCATAAGTTATTACAAATATTAGGAAGAAAGGAAGTATTATATCCATAACTCCTAAATCTTGTAGGAAATAAATAATATCAGATAATCCACCGTAGTAAGCCATTTTACTAAATTAATTGATTTGTACTATTTTAATCTTTTGCTTTTTCTTTCTTTTGAGGTTCTCTGACTACTAGCCATATTCCTCCTACTATTACTGCTAAGAAGACAAATGATGAAAATATTTGCGAATTATAATTGCTTAATGCCCATTCATAAGCAATATCTAACCACCCTAATTGACCTAGAAATACTAGCATTATTCCAACAAACAAAATTACATAAAAGACATTCTGCCATCCTTTTGAAAGAGCAAATTCTTCCTCGCCAGTATGGAATGTTCCTACAAGCAATAAAAATAATATTGGAAGTAATAGTAATAATACAAATTGTGCTATTGCACCTAATGCAACACCTACTAATTTTGAGGATGCTACGAATGTTAATGCCATGGCAAAGGCAACTATTGAATTAAGTCCTTTTTTTGGATATAATTCATCCCTTATTTTTTCCATCCCGAAGATTTTAGTCTTCTCTAGAATTGCAAAAACTATCGTGAAAACCAGTAAGAAAGGCATTATTACGTCAAAAACTCCTAAAGTATCAAAAAAATCTAAGGTATTCCTGAATGATGACGCCATGGTTTGAATTGTGAGAAATTAATATATAAACCTTTCTGTTAAGTTAAAGTAATATAATTTCTTAACAACATTTTTATAAGTTAAGTTTTTCCTTTTAATCATGATTAACTCTAAAGAATTGGGTCAAATTAACAAAAGATTAAGAACTTATGATTCTAAGAGAGAAATTTTAATTAAAAAATCTCGTGATGTTCTAAAACTTAGTAAAGAAATTATTTTTGGTTTACATCGTGGCTCTTCAGTTGAGGGTAAAATTAAATTAATTAGACAAGAGGTTAAAAAATTAAATATTGAGACTGAGGGTTCTTATAAGATTGCAATCCAGGAGTATGTTGAGGCATTGGCATTTCATAAATTTGTTAATTCCAGAAAATTATTAACTTTGAAAGAAGCTAAAGTTTCAGACAATCTTTATTTGCTTGGAATAATGGATTTATCTGGAGAAATTTTTAGATATGCTATGAATTCTGCTATTAAGGGGGATTATAAAACTCCTGTTGTTTGTCTTGAATTCCTTGATTCTTTATATGGTAGTTTATTAAAATTTGATATTAGAAGGTCTGAATTAAGGAAAAAGTTTGATTCTATAAAATATGATCTTCAAAAGCTTGAAAATCTTGTTTTAAACCTAAAACTTAAAAATAGGGATTAAATCTTTAGTTTTATGTATGACTCTAGTAAATTTTTGCATGTTGAAGATATTAAGGTAGATTCTAGTATTATTTCTTTAATGAAAGATGCTGAAAAAATTTATTTTGAGAATTTTGATGGTAATACTTGGTATGGTCGTTGTATTTTTATTAGTTGGTATTGTTCGATTGCAGATTGTACTTTTTGTTATCGTTCTACTCCTAAGCATGAGAAAATGTTTCCTAAAACTTCCAGAAGATCCATGCATTCTATTCTTTTAGAAGCTTTATTTTGCAGAATTTTTAATTGGCGTATTGAATTTCTTACTGGTGGTTTGGGTATTATGTCCTTTAATGATTTATTAGAGATTGTTGAAAATGTTAGTAAGGTTTTTGGTAGGAAGATTTGGTTGAACCTTGGAGTTTTTTCTAGTAAACATTTAGAATTGTTAAAACCTTATGTTTCTGGAATTTGTGGTAGTATGGAAACTTTAAATCCTGAATTACATAAGAAGATTTGTCCTAGTAAGCCTATTGAGCCTTATGATAAAATGTTTTCTAGAATGGATGGTTTTAGAAAGAGTATTGCAGTTATTGTTGGTCTTGGAGAATCTTTAGAGGATATTAAGTATTTGTTTGATTTTGTAGAAAAACACGATTTGAATAGAGTTACTATTTATGCTTTAAAACCTGTTAAGGGAACGGGGTTTATCGAAGGTCCTTCTGTTAACGAGCATTTTTCTTGGATTTCTTCTTTAAGAATAAGATTTCCTAAATTAGAAATTATTGCTGGAACTAATCTTAGACGATGTGAAGAAGTCGGTTATTTAATGAATTGCGGAGTTAATGCAATAACTAAATTTCCTGCCACTAAACAATTCGGAACTAAAAAAGCCCATTTAGTTCATGAACTTATTGAGAATGAAAATAGAAAGTTCATTAGTAATATTATAAATTATGAAGATATTGACTGGATTGATGAAATTGATAAAGTAGATATTAAACAAGAATATAAGGATGAAATGAAAAAAACTGTTGTTTCTTACATAAACACCTTCAAAAATCCTATAGATAAACTATAAATTTTCTATTAACTTATTTCCAAATTCTGAACATTTAACTTCTTGAGCACCAGTCATTATTCTTGCAAGATCATAAGTCACTATTTTTTCTTGTATGGTTTTTTTGAAAGAAGTTATTATTAAATCTGCTGCCGTATTCCATCCAATATGTTGTAACATCATAACTCCAGACAATAATAATGAACTAGGATTAACTTTATCTTTCCCTGCATATTTTGGGGCTGTTCCATGTGTTGCTTCGAATATCGCAATTCCTGTTTCATAATTTATATTTGCTCCTGGTGCTATTCCTATCCCCCCTACTTGTGCTGCTAATGCGTCAGAAATATAATCTCCGTTCAGATTCATTGTTGCGATTATATCGTATTCTTTTGGCCTTGTTAATATTTGTTGTAAGAATGCATCTGCTATAACATCTTTAATAATTATTTTTCCTTCATTTAATGATTTGGTTTGTTGTTTTTCTGCTTTTATTATTCCTTGTTCTTTTTTTATTTTATCATATTGATTCCATGTAAAAACCTTTTCTGAAAATTCTTTTTCTGCTAGTTCATAACCCCATTTTTTAAATCCGCCTTCTGTAAATTTCATTATATTTCCTTTATGAACCAAGGTTATGCTTTTACTATTATTTTTTATTGCATGTTTTATTGCTGCTCTTACTAGCCTTTCAGTTCCTTCTTTTGAAATTATTTTTACGCCTATTCCTGAAGTTTCTGGAAATCTTATTGTTGTTGTTTTCATTTCATTTTTTAAGAAGTTTATTAGTTTTTTTGCTTCTTCACTTTCGGACTCCCATTCTATTCCTGCATAAATATCTTCAGAATTTTCTCTAAATACAGTCATATTAACTTGTTCTGGATTTTTCATTACTGAGGGTACTCCCTGAAAATATTTTACTTGTCTCAAGCAGGTGTATAAGTCGAGTTCTTGTCTTAAAGTAACATTCAAACTTCTGAATCCTTTTCCTACTGGTGTTGTCAACGGGCCTTTTATTGCAATATGATATTGTTTGATTTGTTCTAATGTCTCTTTTGGCAGGTATTCGCCTAATTTTTCATATGCTTTTTCTCCTGCATAGATTTCTTTCCAAGATATTTTCTTTTCATTAGCGTATGCTTTTTTTACTGCATTATCTATTACTTGTTTTGTTACAGTCCAAATATCTCTTCCTATCCCGTCTCCTTCAATAAATGGAATTATTGGATTGTTAGGTATTTTTAATTTATTATCTTCAAAAATTATTTGTTCTGGTTCATCCATTTTATTTAGAATATTATTAGTATTATTAAAATTTGCTAAATTTCAAAATACCTTAAAAAAAAACAAGATACATATTTTTAAATCTCTTTTACTTATTTAATTATATGATTATCCGTCCTTCTTGCACTCACACTAAAGATTTTTGTCCTATTTGTTTTAGAAAGCAAGTTTTCATGTCTTATAAGAAGAAACAGTTTAAGGATTATGTTTTTGGGAGTACTCCTACTCCTTTTATTGGACGATTTAATTATCCTAATATTAATGTTGGTGTCTTAAATCTTGATTCTCATAAGGAGGATGCTTCAATTTATGATTCTCCTAAGGAATGGGCTAGGAAGAATTTTTCTATTGAGCAAGTTGCTAATTTAAGAGTTGATCTTATTAATTCTAGAAGTAAATCTAATGTTAAAGGATCTGAAAAAATTAATGAATTGAGTAGACTTGTTGGCTTGGCTAAAAGACCTGTTGATATGGAAGTTCAGTTTAAGAAAAAACCTTCTCATGGTTTTAATTTTGATAATTATTCTTCTCCTTCTGGCCCTAAAGCTTTAATTTCTAGAGCTTCTATTACTGAGAATGTTCCTATTGATTCGCGTGTTGAAAAGGTTCATTCAGATACTGATCTTAAGGCGAATGATGCTTTGACTTATTTGCAAAGTAGGGGGTTTAATGAAACTTTTTTGTCCAGGGCATTAAGTGTGGGTGCTTTTGGAAAGAAACTTTCTAGAAAATTAGTTCCTACCCGTTGGAGTATTACTGCTTCTGATGATATTTTGGGGAAGAACTTAATTGGTAAAATTAAGGATTTTAAAGAGAGTTCTTTCTTGTCTTTTTTTGATGGTTATCTTGGGAATAATTATTTGGTTTTGTTTCTTCCTGGCGTTTGGAGTTTTGAATTGTTTGAGATTATGGTTTCTAAATCTGTAAATCCTTGGAGTAAGAATAAATTGTTTTATTCTACAGATTATGAATTTTATAATGGTAGAAAATCTTATGCTGATGAGACTATTGGTGGTTATTATGCTTCTCGTCTTGGTATTGCTGAAAAACTTTTTAGTATGAAGAGGCAAGCTTCAGTTCTTGTTTTTAGGTTTATTACTGATAATTATTCTATGCCTTTAGGTGTTTGGGTAGTTCGTGAAGCTTGTAGAAAGAGTTTGAATTCGGAAGGTTTTGAATTTTCTGATCATGAGTTATTATTAAATTATGCTAGAACGCTTTCCAAGAAAAAATTCAATATTGACCTTGATGTAATACTTAGTAAGTCTAAAGTTTTGAAAGAAACTAAATCTCAAAAGAAGTTGTTTGAATTCTAATAAATTTTATAAGTTAATTAATTCTTCTTTATCTAATGATTTTAAAGTTTTTTTATAAGAATTTGCTTAAAAAAATTTTGTTCTTAAGAGATCCGGAGAAGGTTCATAATAGATTTATTAAAATTGGTAAATTTCTTGGGGATAATTCTTTATTTAGAAAATTAATTAAGTCTTTATTTTATTATGAGAATAAAAAGTTAGAACAGAGTATTCTAGGTATTAAATTTTCTAATCCTGTTGGTCTCGCGGCTGGTTTTGACAAGGATGCTGAATTAACTGATATTCTTCCTTCTTTAGGTTTTGGTTTTGAAGAAGTTGGTTCTATTACTGGCGAGTTTTGTCCTGGAAATCCAAAGCCTCGTCTTTGGAGGTTGAAAAAATCTAAGGCGCTTGTTGTTTATTATGGTTTGAAAAGTCTTGGTCGTAAAAGAATTTTTTTGAAATTGAAACATAAGCAATTTAGAATTCCTATTGGTATTAGTATTGCAAGAACTAATATTAAAAAAACTGTTCCTTTACAAGCAGGAATTGATGATTATGTTAATTCTTTCAGGACATTTTCTGGAGTTGGAGATTACTTCACTATTAATATTAGTTGTCCTAACACTTGTGGTGGTGAACCTTTTACTAACTCATCTAATTTAGATAAGTTACTTGATGAATTGGATAAAATTTATACTAAACATCCTATTTTTTTGAAATTATCTCCTGACTTGAGTAATTCCGAACTTGATAGAATTATTGAATTATCTTACAGGCATAGAATTCATGGTTTTATTTGTTCTAATTTATCTAAAAAAAGAAATTTTAAGCTTGAGGAGAATATTCCTAAAAATGGGGGTATTAGTGGTAAGGTTGTTGAGGATAAAGCAAATAATATGATTAAATATTTATATTCTAAGACCAAGGGGAATTTTGTTATTATTGGTGTCGGGGGTATTTTTTCTGCTGAAGATGCTTATAAGAAGATCAAACTTGGTTCTTCTTTAGTTCAGTTAATTACGGGCATGGTTTTTGAAGGTCCTCAATTAATTAAAGAAATAAATAGGGGCTTGGTTAGATTGTTAGAAGAGGATGGGTTCAGTAATATTTCTGAGGTTGTTGGTAAAAACCAAAATTATTAAAAGTTCTTTATTCTCAATTGTATTTATGCTTTCGGATAAGGAGATTAAAAAAAAGTTTAAGTTGGAAGCTAGTAAGTTTCCTGAAAAGTATTATGCTGTTAGTTTCTTGAAGAAGCAGGGTTTTTTTAGGAGTAATTGTTCTAAGTGTAAAAAGTTTTTTTGGAGTACTGATTCTTCTAGAATTGTTTGTGGTGATTCTTCTTGTGAGGGTAGGGTTTCTTTATTTGATAATAAGTCTGGGAAGAAGATGAGTTATGTTCAGGTTTGGCTTAAGTATTCTGCTTTTTTCAAGAAGAGGGGATATGAGGTTATTAATCGTTATCCTGTTGTTGCTAGGTGGAATCCTACTGTTGATTTTACTATTGCTTCGATTGCTGCTTTTCAGCCTCATGTTGTTTCTGGTGAGTCTTTACCTCCTGCTAGAAAACTTGTTATTCCACAATTTTGTTTGAGGTTTGGTGATATTGATAATGTTGGTGTTACTGGAAGTCATAATACTGGTTTTGTTATGATTGGTCAACATGCTTTTGTTACTCCTTCTGTTTGGAATCAGGAGAAATTTTTTAGGGATATTTTTGAGTATGCTCTTGAGGTTGTTGGTTTGTCTAGGGATGAATTGACTTTGCACGAGGATGCTTGGGCTGGTGGTGGTAATTTTGGTCCTTGCATGGAGTTTTTTGCTTATGGTATTGAATTATTTAATCAGGTTTATATGTTGTTTGAACAGGATGGTTTTGGTCGTAAGGATTTGAAGCAGAAAGTTCTTGATATGGGTTTGGGTATGGAGAGGATTGCTTGGTTTAGTCAGGGTACTGTTACTATGTATGATGCTGTTTTTCCTGAAGCTATTTCTTTTTTGAAGAAGAAAACCAGGGTCGAGTTTGATTTTGAATTGTTTAAGAAGTTTGCTCCTTACTCTTCTCTTTTAAATTTGGATGAGGTGGATGATGTTGAGTCTGTATGGGAGGATATTTCTTCTAAAGTTGGTGTTAAAAGTTCTGTTTTAAAAAGTAAGATCAGGCCTATGACTGGTATTTATAGTGTTGCTGAGCATTCTAGAAGTTTATTATTTGCTATTGCTGATGGTGCTCTTCCTAGTAATGTTGGAGGTTCTTATAATTTAAGGGTTATTTTTAGGAGGGCCTTGTCTTTTATTGATGAGTTTGGGTGGAAGGTTGATTTTAATGATTTGGTTAGGATTCATGCTAAGAGTTTGAAAATAATTTTTCCCGAGCTTATGTCTAAGGTTGGTGATGTTTGTAAGATTCTTGATTTTGAGAAGAAGAAGTATGTTGAGAATAGGATTAGGTCTAAGGTTTTGCTTGGTCGTGTTTTAAAATCCCGGATTAGTGAGAAGAAATTGTTTGAATTGTATGATAGTCATGGTATTACTCCTGATATTGTTAGGTTGGAGGCTTTAAAGTTGAAGGTTAAGGTTGATATTCCTAATGATTTTTATAAGCAGATTTCTGAAAGGCATGATAGGAGTTCTAAAATTTCAACTAGGGTTGCTGAAAAGTTTGATATTAGTGTTGTTAGTACTAAAGCTTTATATTTTGATGATTATTTACGGCTTTCTTGTAATTCTACTGTTTTAAAGGCTTTTTCTGTTGGTGGGAAGAATTATGTTGTTCTTGACAAGACTGTGTTCTATCCGACTTCGGGTGGTCAGTTGCATGATATTGGTAGTTTGTCTTTTAAGTCTGGAAAGGTTAAAGTTCTTAATGTTTTGAAGCAGGGAAAGTATATTATTCATTTGGTTAGTAAGGGTTTGAAGAAGGGTTTGAAGGTTTCTTGTTTGGTTGATAGGGATAGGCGTGTTCAACTTGCTCAGCATCATTCTACCGCTCATATTTTGAATGCTGTTTGTAGGAAAGTGTTGGGGGAGAATGTTTGGCAGGCTGGTGCTGCTAAGACTTTGGAGAAGGGCAGGTTGGATATTACTCATTTTGAAATTCCTTCTGGTTCTGATGTTAAGAAGATTGAAGTTCTTGCTAATAATATTGTTAAGTCTAAGGTTGAGATTAAGAAGTCTTTTATGTCTCGTTCTGTTGCTGAGAAGAAGTATGGTTTTTCTTTATATCAGGGTGGTGTTGCTCCTGGTCAGAAGTTGAGGATTGTTGATATTAAGGGTTTGGATGTTGAGGCTTGTGGTGGTACTCATTTGAATAATACTTTTGAGGCTGGTTTGATTAAGATAGTTAAGGTTTCTAAAGTTCAGGATGGTATTATTAGGTTGGAGTTTGTTTCTGGTTCTGCTTCAGCTTCTAAGTCTGGTGAGTTTTCTTCTTTGATTAAGGATTTGGAAGGCTTGCTTGGGGTTGAGAAGGAGTTTATTCCTGGTCGGGTTTCTGAATTATTTAGTTTGTGGAAGAAGGTTCGTAAGTTTAGTAAGAAGGGGAGGAAGGTTGATTTTTCTTTAGTTTTAAATTCTTGTGATAAGGTTAAATTATCTGATGAGCAAATTCTTGTTAAGACTGCTTTAATTCTTAACACTCAAAAGGAGCATTTGGTCAAGACTATTTCTAGGTTTTTGAAGGATTTGAAGAAGGTTTAAATATTAAAAAAATTTAAATAGTAAATTCTTAATTCCTAGTTCATGTTTCACATTCCTGTTTTAATATTATCAATTATTGGTTTTGGTTTTTCTTATTTTATTTATTCTAAAAAGTCTAAGCATGAACCTTTAGAGTGTATGATTGGAGGAACTTGTAATAATGTAGTCAACAGTAAATACTCTTCACTTTTCAAGGTTGATAATTCTGTTATTGGAATGTCTTACTATGTACTGATGTTTTTTGTTTCTTTAGCTTTATTTTTTATTACAATTAATTCATTACTTTTTTTAGGATTATTAGTTATTTCTGGAATTGCTGCATTATCTGCAATAATCTTGACTGGAATTCAAGCTTTTGTTCTTAAAGAATTTTGTGAGTATTGTATTATTCCTAATTTAATTAATATTATTATTTTCTTACTAATTTACTATTAGTTGGCCGGTCATATAATTATGACCACTTCCACAATATACCGAACAAGAGAATGTGAATGTTCCTTTTTTATCTGCTACGAATTGAATATCTACTGTTTCTCCAGGAATTAAATTTTCATAAACTTCAAATTCTGGAATGCTTATACCATGTGTTACATCAGTGCTTTCAATATGAAGTAATACGGTATCTCCTTCATTTACTGTTATTGTTGATGGTTCAAAACTCCATTGTTTTGCAATCATGTTTATTTCTACAGTTTCACCTTCTCCAGCAGGATAGACAACTTCATCAATACTTGATGAACAACCTATTATAAACAATAGTAGTGTTAGAAACAATAATTTTTTCATAAACTTTAATCACAAAAAAGTATATATAAATTTTTCTAAAAGAGAAAGGCCCTTGGTCAAAACTTTCGGGGGAGGGGTGGTAGAAAATGAATGACCAAGGGTTCCACCATGAATATTATTTTTTTAAATACTTTAATTGGATTGGGGGTTTTCTTACTTCTTGTAACCACATCAGTCCAACTTTCATCATATTTTTGTTGAATCTTTCGCTTAGTTTGTAATTTTTTTTGTAAACATCATAGTCTATTATGCCCATTGCTTTCATCGGAGTTAGTATCCTATCGTAAAATTGTCTTTTGTTGTAGGATATTGTTCCTTTCGTTTTCTTCACAATTCCCTTAGTTTCTGCTTCTACTAAGGTTCCTTCGTGAAGTCTTGTTGCAAAAAGACTCATTTCGGTCTTTCCTATTATTCCGTCATGAATTTTTAATTCTTCAACGAGCAGTTTACCAACGATGATTTGTTGTTTTGTCGCGAATATTATTTCATATATGTTATCTGGAAAGTTGAACTGGTCAAATAACACAACCATTTATGGTATGATACCCTGTATTAATATATAAATATTTCGTTTTGTATACGTTTTCGTATACTAATATTGGAAAGATATTTAAGGTAATAAGATAAACATTAACTAATGAACCATGAAGAAATACTATTCATCTTAGATGAAGGTCATAAAGATTTACAAAAATTAAATGTTAAAAAAGCATTATTCAACTATAAAATAGCCTTAAAAAACTATAATCCTGACAGTTTATCAAGAAGAAATTCTGAATCTATAGGTAATTCAATATACGAATTATATAAAAAATTGAATATTCTGGAAACTATTAAACTAAGTCATAAAGAAGTTGATCTCAAGAACGAAGCATCCTTACAATCTAACTTGATCGAAATTAAGAATACATACAGTTCATTAAGTCTTGATTTGTTCGATAATTCTCCTTTTTGCAGTCACATATTAAGAAGTAATGAATATTTTTCTCAAGTTCTTGACAATTTAAGAAGATGATTGAATACAACATCAAAGATTATCATATTTACACAAAGATTGAATTTATTGAAAAACCATATTACAAAGTTGCCAAAATAAAATATTGTTTAGGTCCTGTAAAAAATATCGAGGAAGTTTTCGAAAATCAAGCTAGCAAACTAGAAGTTATTGTTACAGGCTTGGGAAAGAGCAAGACTGAAAGAAAAATTAAGAGGCTGATTGCACAGCAGCTTTTTTAAAGAAATTATCAATGAAAGATTCATATAATACAGTGACTTTTACTCTCCGAACATCAGGAAATAATCTAAAGTAAATATCTAAAGCATATCTTTTATCTAAGAAAACAATAACTCCCCTATCTTTCTCGCTACGAATACATCTTCCTGCAGATTGCATTACTTTATTGAATGCAGGTATTAAATAACCATAATCCCAACCCTTACCAAATTTAGTTTCATAATAATCAATTAGTGATTTAGTTTCTAAATTTGGTTTTTGTAAGGGTAATCCTACAACAATTACTGCTTTTAAGAAATCTCCATGTAAATTTATACTTTCAGAAAAACTTCCTGAAGAAACAGCCATTAAACAAGCTCCAGTTTCTTTAAAACCCTTAAATTCCTCTAATAATTTCTGTTTTTCTTCCTTTGTTGAATTACTACTTTCTAAAAGCAATGGTTTTTCAGAGAATAAGGTTAGTTTTCTATGAACTTCATTTCTTAAGAAATAACTAGGAAAGAATATTATTACATTTCCTGGAACTTTTGATATTATCTTACTACAATGTTCCGCAATATTTTCGTATTGTTGTTCTGATCTTTCCTTATATTTAGTTGTGGTTTTAGGAACTACTAATAACAATTTATTTTCTTCTGGAAATGGATCTGGATAAGTAATTTCTTTAGTTTCTTTTGAAAAACCCAATATTTCTTTATACATTGAAGTAGGAGTTAAAGTTCCAGACATTATAATTACTGAAGAACTAACATCTATTACTTCTTTAGCAATAATACTAGGATCTAAGCACCTGTAAGATAAAGTTGTAAAGTCTTCCTCTTTAGATATTATCCTCACATGACCTTCTTCATCCTTGCTCCAGTTTTCTAAAAAACCTGCTAGGCTTCCTAAGAATGATATCCTTTGTTCTTCCCTAACAGTATCTGCTAGTTTTTCTAAATCTTTAATTACTTCATCATACTCTACTATTCTGCTTATTCCTTCTATTAAAAAATTTTTATTAACCCTTTTTTCTGTTTCACCCTCTAACTTCCCAGTTTCGCTCTCTAACAATAA
>CAYPCY010000001.1:197237-317072 GCA_964409385.1 uncultured Methanosarcinales archaeon
GTCACATAAAACAATTTTTTCTATTATCGCATTCAATTCAGGATCATGTTTTCTTGATTCTTTTAATGCTCTTGAGAGTATGAAACTATTTATTTTTGCAGATGCTAAATCTTTTATTCTCTCTCCTAAATTATGAGCCTCATCAACAATTATTATACTATCCTCTAAATTTTTACCAATTTTTGTTAAAAATCGTTCTCTAATACTAGGATTGAATAAATAATAATAATCACACACTATAACTTTTGAATTTTCACATAATAAAGTTGAAATTTCATAAGGACACAATCCAGCTTGTTTCATTTCCTTTTGTATGATTTCAGAATCCAAAGGCGTTCTTTCCTTTAATCTAACAACTGCAAGTTCAGAGTCTATTGTTGTCTTTCCCTTTTTTTTGGTTTTAGAATAAAAATCACATTTGTCATCTTCCCTTACTGCCTTGCAATATTCTGAAAAGTCTGAACTTGTTAGTGTTTGAACACCTTCTACTGCACATAACCATTTTTTACCTACAATACTAGTAACTCCAAAATTCAAATCATATTTTTCTTTTATTTTCTTTGCAGTTTTCAATACTATCCTATGTTGTGTATGTCTTGAAGTCAGGAAGAATACTGTTTTCTCACTCTTCATAGCATAAGCCAATGCAGGAGCCAATGCTGAGGCTGTTTTTCCTATGCCTGTAGGTGCATTAATAACCAAATTATTAGAATTATTAACAGCATCTCTAACTTCTTGAACTAATGAAGACTGTATTTTTCTAAAATTTTCATGGGGAAAGAGAACTTCTTCTGAATTCATGAAGATAGTAAGCCAATCTATTTTATAACTATTTGGTCTTCCTGTCCAGTCTAGATCTTGTTTTAGAAATTTGTTGTGATACTTTTTTTCCTGCTTGTTTAGCATGGTGTTTTAAAGTATCAAATCCTAAATTCATTCTTGTCTTGAAATTTTCTATTTGTGGTTTTTTCCTTGAAAGTTGTAATTGCCATTCTATACTGTATTGATTCATTATTTTATGCTTGTCTTTTTTTGTATCTCCATACTTGTCAAAGAATACTACTTCATTAATTTCTCTAGAAAGCTGTCTTTTCTCAAACCCTAAAATTTCTTCGCTATAACCTAATGGAATTATTAGTTCAGGCCTTGCTGTTTTTGGTATGTATAAAAGATCCCTAACTCCTGATTCTTGAAATGCAAAAATATAATTAAATGCAACTCCTACATCAGTTGCTGCTAAACTTATTTGATTTCCTACAAATGCACAGTTTTGTATAGTGTATAAACTTCCTGCTTGTCCAAATCTTTGTTTTATGGAGTCTAACTCTCCACAAACTACTATTACTGCTGGAGCTTTTGCTAAATAGCCTTGGTTTGGACAGTATGTTGCTAGTTTCCTTATAATATCAGGATTTTCAACCAGTATTAAATTCCAATTTTGGAGGTTGCCTGCAGAAATAGCATAATTTCCTGCTTCTAATATGGCAGTAATTTTATCAAATTCAACTCTAGCATTTAGAAACTTCTTAGTCCTTTCTACTCTTTGTATTAATTCGAAAAATTCCATTTTAAAAAAAGAAAAAATCCCCTCTTTGTTGAGGGGTTAGAATAATTTGCCTTCTTAATCGTTGGGGGTGATTAGCATGAAGGCAAATAAAGAACATTACTTGACAATCTCAATGCCTAGTTCTTCGCTCATCCGTTCTCTGTTTGCAGTCTTTTCCCTTTCTGTTTCTCTTCCTAAGACCCATGGACTACTTACTCCTGTAATTATTGTCATTACAGTAAGTTTTCCTTTCATTTCTTCAGTAACCCTTGCTCCCCAGATTACATTGGCATCTTCGTCCATGCTTTCAGTCACTAGTTCTCCTACTTTGTTTATTTCATCAAGAGTAAGATCTGGACCTCCAGATATGTGGATTATAGCTCCGCTTGCTCCGTCATAGTTAACATCTAGTAGTGGGTTTGATAATGCTCCCCTTACTGCTTCTTCTACTTTATTATTAGTATCTGAAGCTCCTACTCCGATTACTGCAACATCTCCATTAGTCATTATTGTCTTTACATCTGCAAAGTCTAAATTAACTAATGATGGAACAGCTATTGTTTCTACAATTCCCTTAATCATTGTTGAGATTAATTCGTTAGCTACTGCGAAAGCTTGTTGTAATGGCAAGTTTCCTGCAATTTCAACTAGTCTATTATTGTCTAAGACTATTGCAGTATCTGCAACTTTTCTTAGCTGTTGTAAACCAAATTCTGCCTTATCTACTCTTGCTCTTTCAATCTTGAAAGGCATTGTTACAGTCCCTATTACTATAGCTCCTGTATCTTTAGCTACTTGTGCTATTACTGGTGCAGAACCTGTTCCTGTTCCTCCACCCATTCCTGAACATACAAATACTAAGTCTGCTCCTTTCATAGATTCTTTAATTTCATTGATTGATTCTTGAGCTGCTTCTGCTCCTTTTTGTGGGAATCCTCCACAGCCTAGGCCTCTTGTTAGGTCTTTTCCTATTAGAAATTTCCTGTCAGCTTCGGTAATTTTCAAATGTTGTTGGTCAGTATTACAAGCTATTATTTCAGCTCCCTTAATACCTTTTTTGTATAACCAGTTAACAATATTGTTTCCGGCTCCACCAGTTCCTACTACTTTAATATTCGCTTGGCTTAGGTCTAGTTCTTCAACTCCCATCGCTTCAGCATTTTTTTTTGCTTGGTCTATTACAAAATCCATTTTATTATCTCCCCCTTCGAGTTTTTTTTATTGTGAGCATTACAACTAACGAAAAGTTTATATACTAGTTAGCACACTACTCTTTTAGAAACAAAATTTGTTCGCCAAAACAAATATCTTTTATCTTGTGTTCGCCAAAACCAAGATCTGATTTTTTTTACAACTTTTATTCTGTCAAGTTTATATATAAATATTATTAACTTTAAAAGTATAGTTTATAAAATATAGTTTGTAAAGGTTATTTTTTATACAACACTTTCTTCTTGCCTGGATATAGGCCCATGTCAGTCATTTGCTTGAATTGTGCCGCTTCCAGAGTTAACATTGAAATAGTAAAATTATATTTTGTTTTTATGTCGTAGATCAAGCTTTTTAATTTGGTTTGATTATCTATATCTCCAATAACTAAGAGATTTGCCTTATCTTTATCCTCAGTTCCATGTAAGACTATGTATTGAACTCCTTCAACATTCTTTGCTTTGTCTATAAACTCTTGGATTGCAGAGACTTTTTCTTCTATAAAACTAGAAATGAATTTAACTTGTTCATTATTTGCTATTCTATACAGCTTTAATTTTTTTATCTTAACCCTTTCTATAATGTTTAGATTTGTTAATGAATTAATTATTCTATATACTGTTGTTATTGGGACTCTTGCTTTCTTACTTATCTCTTGAAGGTAGAATTCATCTTCAGGATTTCTTAATAATAGTTGAATTATCTTTAATATCTTCTTATCAAATAAGTTTTCTAATAGGTGTTTTCTGTCCATTTACCACTTTAATTTCTTAAATCTATATAAAAGTTTCCATTTATGAAAAGATGTTTTCATTTTTGAAAACACTATTGTGAAGAATACAAAGACCTAACTAACTCAATACTAGAAACATCCTTCTTATCAGTTCTCAACCTTAAAATTCTTGGAAACCTCAACGCATACTCTGAAGAATAACTAGGACTTTTCTGAATCTCTTCATAAGCCACTTCCACAATAATCTCTGGTTTTATTTTAACTTCCCTACCATTCTCTTCCTGAACTAAAGGTTTAATCAAATTAGTTAATTCCTCAAAAGTCAAACCTTCAGACTTCTCCTTAACACCAGTACCAACCTTACCCACTTCTTTTCCTTCCTTACACGCTAGAGTATATGAAGTAATCCAACCACTTCGTTTTCCCTTACCCCATTCACCACCAACAATTACCAAATCTAAAGTTTCCATAATACTCTTTAGCTTCAGCATATGACCCACCCGAGCCCCTGGTTTGTATGGCGCTTCAAGATTCTTAGCCATGGCACCCTCAAAACCCTCTTTTAAAGCGTCTTCATAGAATTTCTTAGCTTTAGTTACTGAATCTGTTATTATACCTGTAGATACTTGTATCAATCCGGGTTTTTTAGGTATTATTTTCTCTATAAGCTTTCTTCTTTCCTCGAATGGTTTATCAATCAAAGACTCACCATTAAGATAAAGAATATCAAAAACATTCAGTTCTACAGGTAATTTCTTTGCAGTAAGTTCAATATCAAACTTTCTTTTTATCCTTTGAGAAATCTTCTGGAATGGTAAATGTTTTTTTGTTTTTGGATCATAACCAACCGCTTCACCATCAATAATAAAATCACCCTTCACTTTCTTTATTGCCTGTATCAAATCAGGAAATTGTTTACTCACATTATCCAATCTTCTAGTGAATATTCTAACATCACTTCCTCTCTTGTGCGCTTGAATCCTAAAACCATCAAACTTATGTTCAATCATTACTTTCTTCAAATTATCAAACACACTTTCAACATCCTTCGCCTTTATTGCAAGCATCACTTTCAAAGGAGTAAATAATTCAATCCTTGCTTTCTTTCCAGAAAGTACTTGTTCAACCACTTTACTAAAGTCACTCGTGAAGTCATAAGCCCTCTGCACTAAACCAGTATTTTCTTTCGTTTTAGTTAAGAAAGCCAGAACTATAGCATCCCTTAAAGTCCCCTCGCCAATTCCAACCCTTAAATCTCCAAGAACAGTCCTAACAATATATTTCGCTTCTATTCCAGAAGAATTACCTAATAATTCCGAGATTAAACTTAGTTTCTTCTCAGTGCTTGAAAGTCCTTCTATCAAAGCTAACTTCTCCAAATTAGAAAAAACTTTCTCCACAGTTAATTTTTTTGAGAATAGAGTAACTTGTTTCTTTCCAGTAAATATTTTCTCTGCAACTTCTCCCAAATCACCAATTTCACGCCATAAACTAATTATTTCTTTAGATTCCCTTCCTGAAGATGAAGCCATCACTTTCAATACTAACTTGTCTGAAACTCCTAACACTCTAGAATCCCATATTGGAAATACTCTTCCCTGAACAAGAAGAATAACATCACCCAATAACTTCTTATTAGTTTTTCTTAATAACTCTGCAAGAATATCAGTCTTTTTCAGTCTCTTACTCGTAGAATAAAGCTTTTCATAATATTCTGCAAGCACTAAGTATTTCATATTAAGAATTAATTGTTAGAAGTATAAAAAAGTATTGTAATAAACAATTTTTTAAATAAACCTCATTTCCAGAAAACCATGAGTTTATACATTATTAGTCTGGGACTTCACGACTACAAGGATATTTCAATTAAGGCTTTAGAATTAATTAAAGATTGTAACATCCTTTATCTAGAAAACTACACTTGCAAGTATAAAGAATCTATAGAAGAGTTAGAAAAGAAGTTTAATAAAGAAATCATACCTGCAGACAGAACATTAGTTGAAAATAATGCAGAAACTACAATTTTAGAAAATGCTAAAACAAAACATGTTGGTTTTTTAGTAATTGGTGATGCAATGTCTGCAACTACTCATTCAGACATTTTCTTAAGAGCTAAAAAACTAAACATTAAAACACATGTTATTCCAGGTTCTTCAGTATTTACTGCAATAGCAATTACTGGATTACAACTTTACAATTTCGGAAAGACGGCAAGCATTCCATTCAATACAAATAGTTTCAAGCCAGAAACATACTATAATATTCTAAAAGAAAACAAAAACTTACACACTCTAATGCTTTTAGACTTAAAAAAAAACAAGTTCATGACAATAAAGGAAGCAATAAACAACTTGTTAGACATAGAGAATAAAAGAAAAGAAAATGTGTTCACTGAAAACACTTTGTGTATAGGCTGTGCTAGACTTGGAAGTTTAAATCCGAAAATAATAGCTGGATCTGCAAAAGAACTTAAAAATGAAGATTTCGGAGAACCAGTCCATTGTTTAATAGTTCCTGGAAAGTTACATTTTAAAGAAGAAGAAATGATTAACATATACAGAAAGTAATACTTTGTAAGAACATTTTTAAATCTTAAAACACTCCATCAATCATGAAGAAAAGAATAACATTAACCATAGACAAAGAAATACTAAAAAAAATAGATTCCTCAGTAGATAACAACATAATAAAAAACAGAAGCCACGCTGTAGAATTACTACTAAGAAACTCACTACAAACCAACGCACCCACAAAAGCACTAATTTTAGCAGGTGGTGCAGACAGAATAATAGAATTAGAAGGAAAACAAATTCTTCAAAGCCTAATAAAAATAGACGGAAAAACAATTATTGAAAGAAATATCAACTTATTAAAAAATCACGGAATTAAAGACATAATAATTTCCTTATGCAAAGAACAAGAAGGACTAAAAACACACTTAAAAGATGGTGCAGAACTAGGAGTTAATATAACCTACTTAAAAGAAGACGAACACCTAGGAACTTCAGGATCAGTAAGAGAAGCAAGAAAACACTTTAACGACACATTCCTAGTATGCAATGCTGACGAAATAAAAGATATCGACATTAGCAAAATGTACGAATTCCACAAAAGTCACAACGGAAAAGCAACTATCGCCTTAACAACATCCGCAGACCAGTCAGACTATGGAGTTGCAGTATTAAATGGTCATAAAATAATCACATTCGTCGAAAAACCAGTCAGAGGTTCAGAACCATCCAAACTAATAAATGCAGGATTATACATTTTAGAACCTGAAATCATAAGCTTACTACCAGAAGGATACAGTAGATTCGAATATGATGTTTTCCCAAAACTAGCCGCTGAAGAATCACTAAATGGTTTCGTATTTTCAGGACAATGGTTTTCACTAGATTCAGTAGAAAAGTACGAGAAAGCCAAAAGATACTGGAAAAACAAGTAAAATTTTTAAAACAGTTCTTTTTTTCAAAGTCTATAGTCCCGTAGTGTAGCGGCCAATCATCTCAGCCTTTGGCAGAAATCATTTCTGAAGACAGCTGAGGACCCCAGTTCGAATCTGGGCGGGACTATACTTCTAAAACAAGGATCCTGCAATAACTCCTAGAATAAATACTAACAAACTCATTGCAAACAAGAACAAATTAAACTTTATTGTTGCCTTCTCTTGACCAGTTCTTAAATAAAATACATATAATCCAATAAATGAAAATAATGTCACAACCAATAATGGAATTGCATAATCAGTTATTTCAGTCGGTTGTTCTACAGTTCCGAAGGCAGACCCTACAACATCCGCAGCTCCTGAAAATGCCAAACCAAATATGCTCCCAGTAGCGAATAATAGACAACCTACAATCACATAATCCTTTATCATGAGTAACTAAACAAGTTTTTCACTTAAATATATTTCGATAATATTTAAAAATAGATACTAATTTCCAAGTAAAAGAATAAGTTGGTGAAAGCTCACTTATATCAAGAAACACACACTCAAGATTTCTTGATCAAAGGTAATAAAAAAATGGCTAGAATGCATTCAAGAGACAAAGGAAAATCAAGAAGTACTAAACCAATTGCAAAAAAAGTTCCTTCTTGGGTTAGTTATAAAACTAAAGAAGTTGAAAAATTAGTAGTAAAACTTTCTAAAGAAGGAAATTCTACTGCAAAAATAGGATTATACTTAAGAGATTCTTATGGAATTCCTAATGTTAAATTAATAACTAAGAAAAGCATTTCAGAAATATTAAAGAATGAGAAAATATATCCTGAAATTCCTGAAGATTTAATGGCACTTATAAGAAAAGCAGTTAGTATTAGAAAACACAGGGAAGATAATCACAAAGACAATACTTCTAAAAGAGGACTTCAACTAACAGAATCTAAAATCAACAGATTATCTAAATATTACAAAAAAACAAGTGTTTTAAGTAGAGATTGGAAATATGATCCTTCAAGTATTAAGTTACTTGTTGATTAAAGTAAAGATCTGGCCTCTCTAATATGTTGGGCTAGATTTTCTCCTTTTTTTGTTAAGGTTAGAATTTTTAATCTTCCTCTTTTTTGGAAAACAATAAGTCCTGCCTTATTCATTTCTTTTAATAATTTCACAACATGAGAATAAGTACAATCTATAGTCTTAGCAAGAGTAGACGCATAAATTTCCTTGTCAGATTCTAGAAGTGTAACTAATAACATCGCAGGCTTCTCTCTAAATATGACATCAAAATACTTGCTTTTTCTGAAATTAAACATATCTACTTTACCCCCAAATAACTAAAGTATATTTTTCTTATATAAAATTTATGAAAACAAATTTTAATACCGACAGAAGTTTTTCTTCTGTCTCGTATATAAAATTTATGAAAACAAATTTTAAATCTAGAAAAGTTTATACTTTTCTAATTATATAAATTTTGTTATTAATAATTAAGTAATAATGCTCACGCGAAGAATTGAACTCCGACTTTAAGGTCCGCAACCTTATGTCCTATCCTTTAGACGACGAGAGCTCTCCTTAACTCTTTGCCAATAATAAGATCCTGGCTTTTTTACTAGTGATTCATATTTTAGTTTCAAAGTAGGAAAGAAATATTTTAAATTTTTTGGAACTACTCTTAATGAAGTTGATGCCCTTCCTGAAATTTTGAATTCTTTACCAATAACATCAGTCTTCTTTTTTCTTACACTTTCTAAAAATTCTTCAGGAGTTGAAGCTTCTGCAAATGTTTGAACACTTCCTAATTGTTTTAAAGTATGAGCATCACTGCCTCCTGTAATTATAGAATTATTTTTTATTGAATAATTAATAGCACGTTCGTTCATTTTCTTTGTTAAAGAACCACAAACAACTTCTATCCCATTAACTTTCTTCAACAAATCTTCACTAACAAAGTTTCTTTTTACTGACTTCATAATTCCCATTTGAGATGGTGCGAATGGATGTGCAAAACTCATTACTGCATTGAATTCTTTTGCTTTTTCAACATAATAATAAACTGAAAGTTTAGTTGCAGAATAAGGATTTTTTCTCTTGTTTTTTTTAATAAACTTCTCGTAAAATTCTCTTCCCTCCTTAAAATTATTAAAATAAGTCAGTATATGCGGTCCTTCCTTACTTGAAAATTCCATTCCTGGAATTAAAAGGATTTTTTCACTTTTTATTCTACATCCTAAAACAGTATTATGGTCTGTTAGTGCAAAACCGAATTTTTCTTTCTCTGCCTTCTTTATCATATTTTTAACTGTTGTGAAACTATCACTGTATCTTGAATGACAATGCATATCAACTCCTGAAAAACCTTCCGTAAATTTTGGAATTTCTTTTTTTATCATTTTATTGCTATTGTTGATGGTGCTCGCCTACCAACTACTGGTCCGTCTTTAACTTGAAATCCTGTCCTTGCCATATTCACTCTTACTTTTGATGAGCAACTATAAGTTGTTAATCTACTTCCTTGTTTCATTAAATTATAAACTTGAGTAAAAATTTTTTCAGTCCATAATTCTGGATTTGCTTTCGGACTAAAAGGATCAAAAAAAACAGCATCATACTCCTCTGTAAGTTTCAATAAAGCAGTCCTTAAGTCTTCAATCATTAATTTAATATTAATATTTTCTGGTAATTTTTCTTTAGTAACAACTTTTTTAATCATCCAATAATTCTCTATTGACGGATTTAAATTCTTTATTTCCTTAATTATTTCCAGATCTTTCTCAATAGCGACTATTTCTATTTTACAATTAGGATTTGTTTTCAATGCTTCATCAATAGCAACTGCTGAATTATATCCTATTCCAAAACAAATATCAAGAATCTTCAATTTGCCAGTTTTTGCAACTTCCCTAACCCTAGCTGGTTCGACATGTTTCTTTAATGCTTCTTCTATACCTCCAGATACTGAATGATAACATTGTTTTGATTCTTCATTATAGAAAGTTTCAGAACCATCTTTTGTAATTAATTTCATGATATTATTAATGCTATAATTCCAGCAATTACTCCATATATTATAAAAGGAAATATTGTTCTTCTTATAATTTTATGGTCTTCTCCTTCTATTCCAACAATTGCAGATGCTGTTACAACATTATTTATTGAGATCATATTACCAATAGCTCCTCCTATTGAATGAATTGCTAATATCAAAACAGGACTTAATCCCAACAATAAGGAAGTTTCATACTGAAAACTCCCTAATAATAAGTTTGAAACAGTAGCAGAGCCTGTAATGAACGCTCCTATCCCACCAACAAATACTGCCATAAAAGGCCATAAACTTCCAAAGAATGAAGCCGCCCAACCAGCCATTACTATAGGCATCGCTTCCTTTCCTGAAACATTAATTCCTGAATTTATCAGTATTTGAACAAATGCCGTTAGAAAGGCAATTGTTAAGAACGGTTTTTCTAGTTTTTTAAACGCTGTAATGAATGGTTTTTTGAAATCTTGCTTATGCTTTAATGCAAAAACAATTCCAACAAGAATAAACAAGAATCCTGGATTATAAACTAAATTTAAAGAATGATTGATTTCTGAAACACTTACTAAAACAGAAAGTTTTGAAATTAAATCTTTAATTCCTAATTCTGGAAGTCTAGTAATTAATAAGAATAAAGAAACAAGCAAGTAAGGAGCTGCAGCAGTAAAAAAGTTTAAATTTGACTTTTTTAATTTCTTTGCTTTCTCATGAGGGAAATGCCATTCTTTTTTTGGAACCAGAAATTTTTTCTTTGTTGTTAACACTAAAAAACTTCCTCCTATTAGAGATGCTAGTAATGATGGAAATTCAGGACCTAAAAATTTTGCTGATAACACGTAAGGAACTAAAAAACAAACTCCTGCCCATAAGCAATAAGGCAGAATTTCTTTGAAGCTTTTTAGTTTCTCCTTTAAGGGTTGTTTCACAAATGAGAGCATCATTAGTATTATCATGCTTGGAACTATAATTCCCGTAATGTGTAATAAAGTGGTTTGATAAGTTAATTCTTGTATTGGAACTGGAATTCCTTTAAGTCCTAAAACTATTGGTGTTCCTACAGCTCCAAAAGTTACTGCAGTACTATTAGCTACTAGTGCTACTGCAACTGCTGATAAGGCAGGAAACCCTAGAATTACTAGTAATGGAGCTACTATTGCTGCGGGAGTTCCAAAACCAGCAACTGCTTCTAAGAAACTTCCAAAAATCCAAGTTAGTATTATTGCTAATATTCTTCTATCTTTAGAAATTCTTGTAAGATGATACTCTATTGCTTCCATATATTGGCTTTCTTTCATAACATTCAAAAAGAATATTGCGCCAAGAATTATTAATAAAATTTCAAGAGCAATTAATACTCCTTTTACTGAAGAAGCAAGTATTATTAGTGGACTGACCTGCCAGTAAATTAATGTTATTAATACTGTTGAAACCCATGTTATTGGAGAAGCGAAAAATGCTGATTTTTTGAAAATTACAATTAAGAAAAAAATTAGTATTAATGGGAAAAAAGAAAGGAAAACTTCCATCATTCAAGGAGGGGTTGTGCAGTAAAATTATCCATGGGCATATTAACTAAGGATATTACTCCTGTTAATAATAATACAATACTTATTATTAATGGTATAAAAACTATAATTAATGATTTTGTCGTGCTTAATTTATGAACATTCTTGAGTACTGAAACATTTACTACGAATATCCACAATCCAGCAACCCAAGAAAGAAACAATCCTAATATTGGAATTGCCATAACCCATTGAATTTCATAAAGACTAGCATAAGACCTGAAGTATTCAATTAGTTTTCCTTTACCTCCAAAAAGTAATGCTAGTAAGTGGTATAATAAAGTAACTATCCAGACTCCCGCAAGCATTGTTATAACGCCAATTATCATGAATATTATTACGAAAGGACCTGTAAATATTCCTATTCCAAAACCAAAAGCTAAACCTAAAATTACTAAAACCCAATGTGCAAATTTAGTATTTGTTTCATCTTTTGAAAAACTTGAGATTGTTTGTTCATTAAAAGTTAGCATTTCAAATGCTTGTTTTATTTTGTTTCCGAACCCCATGATTACACCTCTTAAAAATTTAAGAAGTTCTCATATATAAATATAGTAGATTATGGAAGTTAATAAGTATAAACTTGTTACTTTCCATTCTGAATCTTTCAATCCTAGAATTAGCATGTAAGGAAGTAAATAATAAGAATTTGTTACTAGTGGAATTAAAAAATTTAAACTTTCAGATTTGAATTTTATTAGAAATAATGCTATTAATATTGCAAATAATTTATAATAACCTTGTAAAAAATAAGCAAAAATAACAATTAATAAAATTTTTGAGAATATTTGAAGAAAGGAATCATAATCTTCTTTTGCAATTTTCCTAATTATTAATCCTGCAGGATATGCTAAGAATATTATTAGGAATTCTATCATAATGATTTCACTATTTTTTCTTTATATCCTTTTAGAAAACTTATTACTCCTGCTTTTTCATGACCTCCTCCTGAAATCATAGCATTAGGAAATTTTTTTCTTAATTGTTCCATAAGTTTAATTACTGAATCATTAGTTCTTATTATTATGAATTCTGGACCTATTCCGTAAACTGAATATTTTTTCTCAAAATAATCATATAACATTCCAATACTTCTTCCACTTGGGGGATATTCTCTAGAACAATAATTCTCTAAATCAACAAATATTTTGTTTCCTTTCTTTTCATGATGTTTCTTTAAGGTTTCTAATTGTTTCTTTTTTACTTCTTGAATTTTAGGATGTAATAATTCTATTAATTCTTTGGTTAGTGTACTTTGAAAAAATAGTTTGTCTACAGTATTTTGTCCTTCAAAATATTTTACTGCTGATATTTCGTAATCTATCACTTCCGAATTTTTTTTCAGTTCTTCTAAATTTCCAGGATAATATTTTTTTATTATTTCTTTTGGACATTTATCTGTTATTCCTGCTATTGCTGCAATTCTTCTTAAATCTTCATTTTTTTTCAGAATGTTTGATAATTCGCATGCAAGCATTGCCGAACAGAATTCGCTTCCTTTTCCTTTTGCATGAGGATTTAACATTACTGAAGGTTTTATTCCTTTAGCAATTACATGATGATCAACAACTATTATTTTTGAGCCTAATAATTTTATTTTTTCTATTGAAATTTCATTTTCCATTCCACTTCCAAAATCAGTTAGTATTATTAGTGGTTTTCTTTTTCCAAATCTTTCAGAATCTAGTATTGTTTGTGCATCTCTTGATGCGTCTGTATAATTGTAGAATGGCGTTCTATTTGGTATTCTTCTAAAGTAGAATCTGAAATTTGTCGGATTTTTTTTTTCTTTTATTACTTGTAATATTGCTTTTTCTAACGCAATTCCTGCACCGTATCCATCACAGTCTGTATCATGTCTTATTATTATTTGTCTTCCTTCAGTTATACTTCTAACTATTAAGTTTTTAGCTTTCTCAAATTCTTCTTTTAAAATTTCTATTACTTCATGATTAATTAGCATTTTAGTATTTCCATGGAGAATGTCCCCATTGTATTAGCAGATCTGCACCTAATCTTTTGGCTTCTAATGGCGTATCACAAGCTCCAAAGCATGATCCACTCCAGATTATCACTTCTGCTTTTGTTTCTTTTCTTAAATGATCTACTATTTCTTTGCCTTTGATTTTTATTCCATCAGGCAATTGTATAACTACTTTTTTTGCTTTTTCTTTGTTTATTTTTTCTACCGCTTTTTCTAATTCTAAATTATACATAATACTTTTGAAAGAAGTCTATTTTATAATTATTTCTACTCTTGAAAGAAATCTTCCAGTTCTTCTACTGAAAGATCTTTTGAATTAAGAGCTTTTTGAAAATTTGATTTTTTCTCTCTTAATTGATTTAGTACTTGGTTGTCTTCCATACTTACAAAAAAAAGAATTCTTTTTATAAAGGTTTCGGTAAAGTAATAACTAATAAGTAACAACACTATTTATATGGTCTTCTAGTATATTTTTTGCAAGAATGACAATAAACAATAATCCTTGATTTTCTCAGCCTAATATTACAATTATCTCCAGGAACTAAATATTCTTTACAATGCTTACAAAATCTAATTTTATGTTCTGATTTCAACCTTAAATTAGTCTTCATAGCATATTTCCTAATCAATTGAACATACCTGTTCCTAAGACTTTGTTCTTTAACTTTAAAAGCGAAATCTAACAATTCCTTTATCCTATCTGAAGCAATAGCCTTTTCCCTTTTCGGATTCCTTCTCATCTTCTAAAAAAGTTAGTTTTTACAAATTCTAATTCCAGTTCTTTTAATAAACTTAAAACTCTTTGCTTTTCCTTTCCCAAACCATCATAATCCAATGCAATTATTGCTTTAGAACCTGATTTTCCTAAAGCTTCTTTCAATAAATTCTTATCAAGACTTTCAAGTAGATACTTAGGACAAACATGAGAAAGAGCATATTCTTCAGTATCTTGAATTTTTAAGAAGCTTCTACAATAATGAGTTCCGCCAATACCAAATACAGGAATTACTTGTTTTTCACTCTTCTTAAAAGTCTCGACTAGTGTTTCAATAATTATTTCTGCATAATCCTTATTCTTCCAAGCTTCCTCTTTAGAACCAATTTCTACAAACATAGAAGGTTTTTCAACATAAGGACCATGATGAGTAGCTTCCATAGTAACTTCAATATCTAACTTTTTAATTTTAAGATTTTGAAAATAAGTTTTCATCCAGAAAGAACTAGTTATAACAATTTTATTCTTAAAACCGCCAAATTTATTCTTTCCAAAATTACCTATTGGATGAACAGTCAATGAATCTACTCCTGCTTTTGAAACATGTTTTGATAAAAAAACATACAAATCAGCATCAACATCTAAATTATTCATATCAAGATGTAATTCATTAAAGGAATAAAGTTTCAATAATTTACTTCCTAACTTTAATTCTTCACCATATTTTTCTCTAAAAACAAATGCTAGATTAACTGAAGCCTCATCTTGTTTTGACTCAATAAGTGCAATTTTCATAATATTAACTGATTTAATAACATTTTAAAATATTGGCACATTAAAAGAATTATGAATAAGGACTTACTAAACTGGATTTTCGGATTATTCCTATTAATACTAGGTTTTGGCTTGCTTTCAGAATTCATTATTGAATTTGCCAAGATAACTATCGGAATAGTTCTTGTAATTGTGGGATTACACTTCTTAAAAAAGAAAAATTATCAAGTTTTCAGGTTTTAAGAGCTTCCAAACCCGGTAATTTTTTACTTGAAATAAACTCTAGTAATGCGCCCCCTCCTGTTGAAACATGATAATATTTATGAGCAAGATTTAATGAATTGACTGCTGAAGCAGTATCCCCGCCTCCAATAATTACTTTTGAAGGATGCTCTGCTAAAAATTTGGCTATTTCGCTAGTTCCTTTCGAGAACTTTCTTATTTCAAAAATTCCCATCGGACCATTCCAAAATACTAATTTTGCCTTATCCATTAAAAATTCAAATTCTTTAATTGATTCTTCAGCAACATCCACTCCATAAACACCCTTAGGAATTGCATTTAATTCATAATTTCTAACTCTAGACTTCCCATTAAGATCCTCACTACAAACTACAGTTCTAGGAAGTATTATTTTACTAGATTTAATTAGTTCTAAACATTCAAACTCATATTTTTTTTCATGTAATGAATTTCCTATATTATATCCTAATGCTTTGTAAAAAGTGAATATCATAGCACCACCAAGCAAAATTTTAGAAACTTTAGGCAGTAAAGCTCTTATTAATGGCAATTTAGTGCTTATTTTAGCACCTCCGAGAATCACAATGAACGGTTTTTCAGGTTTTTTTCTTATTAATTCAAGAATTTCAACTTCCTTCTCTAAAGACAATCCCGCATAAGAAGGTAAAAATTTAGTTATTGAATGTATTGAAGCATGCTTTCTATGACTTACTGAAAAAGCATCATTAACATAAACATCAGCTAATGAAGCTAGTCTCTTAGCAAATCTTATTCCATTCTTTTCTTCTTCTGGATGAAACCTTAAATTTTCTAATAATACAATCTTTGCTTTAGGCACTACATCAACACAATCATCTAATTTTTCAACTTTCACTTCTAATAATTTAGAAAGTCTTTTTCCAACAGGATCCATTCTGAACTCTGCCTGTTTTCCTTTAGGCCTTCCCAAATGAGACATTAAAAGCACTTGTGACGCCCCATTTTCTAATAAAGTCTTTATTGTAGGTAATGATTCCCTAATCCTGGTATCATCCATAATAACATTATCCGCAATAGGAACATTATAATCTGTTCTTACTATAACTCTCTTTCCTTTAACAGATTTTTTTGTAAATGATTTCACAAAGTTATTCTCTATATTTTTTTATATATATCTTTCGATCCATTTCGAAATAAATATATATCATGAAATTAAAAAAAACATAGAATGAAACTAAAAATTCTTTTTTTATTCACGATTTTACTTAGTTTCTCAGCATTTTCAGAAACTTTAGTTCTTGATTTATATTCTTTAAGTAATATTCCTATTGAAGGACGACTTGTTGAGTTTAATATTAATGGTGAATCTTCTTTGATCTATTCAGAAACTAATTCATACTCTTTAGAATTATCTCCAGGCAGTTACTTTATTGAAGTTTTTGTTAAGAATGAAAATTCTGCTAATGAGTTTTATAATAATCTAGAAGTTGTTCTTTCTGAAGATACTAGTTTAAACATAAATTTGTTCCAGGTAGGAACTATTACGGGATTTGTCTTTGACAATAAAGAAAAACCAATTCCTGAATCTGCAGTATATGTTGATTGTGTGAATACTTATTATGAACCTGGAGAGTCATTAACTAATGATATCGGCTTCTTCACTATAGATAATGCTCCTGTTGGTTCTTGCATTGTTTATGCAATTCATGACGAAACATTAGGTTATGCTGAAGTTTCTTTAATCGCTGGAGAAACTTCCTCAACTAATATTTATTTAGATAAACAACTTTCAGAACCTCAATTAGCAACTGTACTGATAACAATAGTAATTTTGATTTCGTTAATTGTTTTCGGAATAAAAAAATATTTGAAAAAAGACAAGTCAATTCCTGTATTAAAAACTTTAAGAGGTAATGAAAAGAAAATTTTTGAATACCTTAAAGGAAAGGGTGAAGTTTGGCAGTCTGAAATCATGAAAGAACTTAACATTCCCAAGACTAGTTTATACCGTGCACTTACTAATTTGAAGGATAAAAACATAGTTCATGTAAAAATTCATGGAAATAATAAACAAGTACAAATTCAAGATTGGCTTCGTCACTGAATTCCAAAATAAGTAGTAGTTTGGAACCTTGTTGGTTCTGTTTGGTACTTTAATGGACCTTAAGAACCTAAAAAGCGTTTAATAAATGGTTCGCCAACAAAGTACTACCTCGCAATTAGACGGGGCACAAAGGTGAAAAACAAAATGAAAAAAACAATTCAAAGCATGTTTATGATGGCTATCTTGCTTATGAGTTCCGTTTTCGGAGCTGTACAAGAAGACATTAATGAACAAAGCTTAATAGAAACAGGCATTTCATCTCAACTACCTAGTGTAGTTAAGCAATGTGATGCTTATAGAATAGTAAAAGAAGAACCAACCAGGGATAAATACTGGGAAAAACTGGGTCTTGAAACACTTAAGCACAAAGATATTGTGGCTTATAAGATTCAATGGTTCAGTGGTGCTTGGAGTGACTGGTTCATTACAGGCGACAACGACGTAGATTGGAAACACAATCTAGATGGTAGTAAAAGAAGAGTATGGAGTTATTTTACTGATCATAACCATATTTACATTCAATGTAAGAATGGTAATGAACAACCCATCTCACTACCTTCTCAACCTATATCAATAGTTGATGAAGCAATTGTTAGCAATAAGCTAATTCTTAATGAGAATGATGCTGAAGCTTTCAGACAATTAACTACTAGAAGAAGTTTTGATTCAAGTTATGACTTGAACAATGACGGAGTAGTTAACGAAGCTGATGCTAAAGCATTACTAAAAAAGATTGATTTCTTTGATAGTTACTTATCTAAGAATGGGCAGTTAGATGCTAATGATATTAATGTTTATTCCCAACTTATTACAGAAGGTAATTCTGATGTTCTTGGTAATTCAGAATTTGACTGGAATAATGACGGAAGTATTGACGTTTTAGACGTTCAATTATTCATTAATTTCATGAAGAAATTTAATTTCTTTAATGAAGTATCAACTGGTATAGCAGTTCAAGAACCATTGCCGATTGTTAAACCAATAATTCTTCCTAGTCAGGAAGAACCAGGATCTGAGGGAAACACACCAATATCTGTAGTTCCTTCATTCCAAGAATATAAACCAAAACCTAAACCAAGACCTATAATTTTACCTGTAAAGGAAGAATTTAAGTCATATTTAGTTAATGGTTGGAATTTAGTTACACTTCCTTCCGAACTTGTTAAGTTCGAAAATAAAGGATGTGCAGCTGATAAGAAACTTAAAGCTTATGTTTGGATTAAAGAAGAACAAAAGTATTTAAGCTTGCCAAAGGCTAAGGATTACTTGGGAAGTAGGTTTAACAAATACTTAGCAACTAATGGATTTTGGATTCACTCGTTAAACCAGTGTACTTTCTATGCGGAAGTTACTGGAAGAGACATTCAACCTCAAGAAATTAGTCTTGTAGCAGGATGGAATCTTGTTCCTTCAAAGAATAATGAAGGAAGCACAAGAAAACATATTGAAAAATTCTGTGATAATGCAAAGTATTTTGTTTGGGATGAACACTTTCAATCTTGGATTAGCGCATCTAATGATTTAACTACTATGCTTGTTAAAACTGAAAAACCTTGTAAACTTTCAAGTTTACTTAATGGAGAAATCCCTAGTTTTCCAGAACTTAACAAAGTTAAAGTTAGAGATGCTAAAATAAGACAAAGAGTTCAACCTGAAGCTATTCTTGAAGAAAACTTTACAGAAATAACAAATATTATAAAGAAACAACAAGATATCTTCAATAGAGTTTTTGAAACAATACAAAGTATAGCTATGAGGTGATAATTTGAACAAAATTTTATTTTTTATTTTTTTTATTTTTTTAATTGGATGCGCACAACCCTCAGGTAGTGCACCGACAGAATGTGTTACGGGAGTTTTTGATTCTTATGGTGACTGTTGCGAACAAGTTTATGAAGAAGATTGTGAATTTGGTTATGTGGAAGGCAGTTGTAATAGTGAATGTATGGAAGATCCTAATGTAGATTTAGTATTTGAGGAAGATCCTGACATTGAACCTCCTGGAATTTAATCATTCATAACGAAGAGCATAGTCACTAGATTTTCCTAGCTTTGTTCTACTATTCGTATCTGAGAGCATCTACAGGTAATAATTTACTTGCTTGTCTAGCAGGCATTAATCCAGAAATTGCACCAATGAATAAAGCAAAGAATAAACAACCTATAACTAGTTCTAAAGGGAATATTGGTTGTAACATTTGATATCCTGCATCAGTAGCAATTCTTCCTCCTAATGTTGAAATACCCCATCCTAAACCAACTCCTAAACTTCCTCCGAATAATCCAACCATTCCTGACTCTATAAAAAATATAAGAAGAATATTATGATTTTTTGCTCCTATTGCTTTTAGAATTCCTATTTCTTTCGTTCTTTCAAGAACAGTAGTATACATTGTATTCATAATATTAACTCCCGCAACTACCAGACTAATAAAAGCTATTAATACAAGAACACCATTTATAACACCAAGAATATTATTGAAAGTCTGTATTAATTGTTCATAAGTCATTATAAAAAAGTCTTCTTGTCCTTCTTTTTGATCTTTGAATTTTCTTAATTTTATGGTTGCTTTGTCAGCAATATCGCCAGGATTTATTCCTTTTTGAACCCTCGCAATCGCAAACTGGAATTTATCTTTAGTTTCAGGCATTAAACTTTCAAAACCTTCATTTGTCAAGTAAATATTACTATCATCTTGAGGATTGCCAACCGGTTCATAAAAACCAACAATTTGGAATTCTTCCCCATTAATTTTTATTTTATCCCTTAGTCTTAATTGAGTTTCATAAATCTTTTTCGGCAATTGATAATTATATCCCATAACAACTTTCTTTTTATCTCCTTTTTTCAAATCTCTACCACTATGAAGCTTGAGAGTGTACACTTCCATTATTAATTGTTTATAATTCATATTTTGGCTTCCCATAAACACAAATTTTTTGCTTCTGTCATGTTCTATCTGGGCTACTGAAAAATAAACTCCTGTTGTTTCATCAATCCCATTAATTTTACTTAAAAAATCAACTTCTTCTTTTTCTATAAAGAAATTCTTATCCGTTCCCGGAGCCCCAATTCCTTTTGATTGAATAATTAATTTATCTGTTCCAACTTCTGAAGAAATAACATCTACAAAATTACTTAATCCCTGACCAAAACTTACTAAAGTAAAAATAGCAGCTATTCCTATAAGTATTGATAATATTGTTAGAAAACTTCTTAATTTTCTATGTCTTAAATTATCCCACGCATATTTTATATAATTCATTTTGCAAATCTTAAGGAATCAACAGGATTGAGTTTTGATGCTTTAATTGCAGGTATTGTTCCTGCAATACAACCTATAATAAATGAAAAAAGAACTGCACCTATTATTAATGAAAAACTTATGTTTGCCTGTATTAAATCAGTTCCTAATTGTTTACTTCCTAGAAATGCCAGACTTTTCGCAATTCCTATTCCTAATATCACTCCTATCATTCCACCAAATAATCCAACCATTCCTGACTCTATCAAAAATAAAGAGAAAATATCAGAATTCTTTGCTCCTATTGACTTCATAATCCCTATGTCTTTTGTTCGTTCAATAACTGCTGTAAACATAGTACTACTTATTCCAATTCCTCCAACAATTAATGAAATTCCTGCGATTATGTAGACAAAAAGTTGGACTGCGAATAGTGTCGAGTCTAGAGAGTCTAAGACATCGACTGCTAATTCTACAGTGAAATCTTCCTCTCCCTCTTCAACATTTCTTTCTTTCCTTAATATTTTTTCAATTTCTTGTTTTACTTTTTCAGAATCTTCACCTTTTCCTATTTGTATTGCAATAACACTTGCTTCGTCTTTCTTATCATACAAATCACGCATTACTTCCTCATTCATAAATACTATATGGTCTAAAAGAAAACTTCCAAGTTCTTTTCCAACTCCCACAACCTGAAATTGTTTTTTTTGGATTAGTATTCTATCTCCAGAACGAATTTTTTTCTCAAAATCATTATTCGCCAAGTGATTGCCTAGGAAAACTTTGTTTCCATCCCCATCTTTTAATAATCTACCTTCTGCAGATTTTAAACCAACCATATTTTCAATTACTGTTCTCTCGTTTCCTGAAGGTAGACTACCAACCATCATAACTTCTGTTTCTCTAGAAAATTCTACCTCTGCAGATTTTATTAATCTCGGAATTACATATTTTACTCCAGAAATTTTTTCTAGTTTAGGAACTAAGTCAGTATTTAATTGGTTTACAACTCCACTTCCTGGAGGTCCTGCAAATTGAATTCCTCCATCTCTCACAGTTATTATGTCTGCGCCTAAAAAACCAAATTGGGAAGTTACTGTAGATCTCAAACCCTCTCCTAATCCAATTAGAGAAACAACTGCTGCAATTCCAATAAAAATTCCTAGCATTGTCAGCCAGGACCTTAATTTTCTATGTTTAATGTTTTGCAGCACTAATTTTAGATAATCTGCTTTCATAATATACTCCATATATTCTGAAGCCCAGAATACTTTGTATTCTTATGTTTCATAATATACTCTTTATATTCTGAAGCCCAGAATACTTTGTATTCTTATGTTTCATAATATACTCTTTATATTCTGAACTTCTGAATTTCTTTGAAATTCAGTAAGTTTCATAGTTTTTTCTTCCTGTAAATAACTCCTGAAACAACAACTATTATTACCAGAATTAAAATTATTAGACCTGCTTTGCTTTTTGGACCGTTAAGTTCTTCTTCTTTGAACATTTTCAGTTCTAAACTTGTTGAATATTCTGAAAGTTCATTATTATCTGAACGAAATGTTAAGAAGACTGGAAGTTCAACTTTATTGTTTGAAGAATCTACTCTTATCTTAAATTCTGCAGTATCAAAATCATCACTTTCTAAATTTCCTATATATACTGAATTACTTTGTGATAAAACTTCAAAATTTTCATTTTCTTTCAATTCCAGAGTTAAAAATCTTATATCTCCCAATCCTTTATTTATTATTTTTATCAGTACATCCCCATTAGTTTTCTCCTTAGTTATTTCTGTAGAGTCTATAATAACTTCAATTTCTGGATTACTCATTATAACTATCGAAACAAGTTCTGAGGACGAATATTCTGTGTCTAAAGCATCAAGATAATTTATTGTTACTGGAACTTTGTAAATTCCTGAAGAAGCGTCATTATTTGTTCTTATTGTAAAACTAATTTCTTTTTCTTGTCCTGGAAGGAGACTCTCTAAAGTTTTAGTTTTTCCAGAACCTATAATTCCAAAAGGATATTCTATTAAGTTTGTACCTACTACTCTAGGATCTAGATCCATTGATAATTTAATATTTTTTAGTTTCAAACTATCTAAATTTTTTAGTTTAAAAACTAAATCTTTGCTTGATCCTGATTCTAGTTCAGGATTCTCTACTTTTTCAATTCCTAAAATTGCGTCTGGTGATTGTACATTAACAGTGATTTCTTTTGTTACCCAAGTAGTACCATCGTCAGTAAATTTAACTTTTATTTCATTATCTCCAGGAACTGCATTTTCGTCAGTATAAATTTTAAATTCCATCACTACTTGATCTAAACTTCCTACTTTTCCAAGACTTCTTAAATGATCTTGCGATTGATGTAGTGTGAAAGGATAATTATCAACAAATTCTAGACTGAAAGCTTCAGAATCTTTATTACCAAAATTTTCTGCTTTAATCCATAATGTAAAGTATTTTCCTGGTTCTACAGGGTATGGTTCGTATTTTAAAGAATCAATTCTGAAGTTTGCAAAGTCTGAAACATAAGGTGCTAATGTTTCATTTAACGCTGTCGTAAAACTAGCCAATAATAACATAGACAATATTATAGCAACCCTCATCTTTCCTTTTCTACCATTCCATCCTTTAAATAATTTACTCTATCAGCATTTTCTGCAATATATTTATCATGAGTAACTACTACTATTGTTCTGTTTTCTTTTTTATGTAATTTTTTAAGAAAATCCATCATTGATTTGCCTGTTTTACTATCTAGATTTCCTGTTGGTTCATCTGCCAGTATTACTTCAGGATTATTTGACAATGCTCTTGCTATTGCAACTCTTTGTTGTTGTCCTCCTGATAATTCTGTAGGCTTATGGTCCATTCTATCATCCAATTCTACCATTCTTAAGAGTCTTTCAGCTCTTTTTTCCCTTTGTTCTCTGTTTAAACTTTGAAAAAGCATTGGCAGCATAATATTTTCTTTTGCTGTTAGAGTATTTACTAGGTTGAATGATTGGAATATAAATCCTATCTTCTTTCCTCTCACTTGTGCTAATTGACTTTCGGTCATTTTACTAATATCTTTCCCGTCCAGAAATACCGTTCCTTTTGACGGAACGTCTAAACAACCTATCATATTCATTGCAGTACTTTTTCCACTTCCTGATGGTCCCATTATTGAAACAAATTCTCCTTTAGACACTGAAAAATCTAATCCTCTTAACGCTTCTACTTTAACATTACCCATTTGATAAACTTTCCATACATCCTTAACTTCAATTATTTTCTTGCCCACAGTTTAAGAAAAAAGAATCCATCATATTTTAATCTATCGTAACTTTTTTAAAATAATGCCCTTTCTGAATATTAATGCGTAGAAAAAGAAAGGATAATTCTAAAAGAAAACAACTGCTTGTTGCAGTATTTTTTTCACTACTAATGGTTACTAGTATATTTGGGATTATTTTAGGGAACAATCAAGGATCTCAAGATTTTCCATTTACTAATTCTGAAGGTGAAGAGTTTCTTTTTTTAATTGATGAGAACGGTTATTATAATTATAATAATATTCAATTTTTCTATCATCCTTCACAACTTTCTTATTTAGATTTTCCTTCAGGAATTATTTATGATTCTAAATCTTTAATCTTAACTTTTAATTCTTCATTATCAGTTCAGGAAGTTTCATATATTGACCAAGTCCAAAAACAGATTGCTTCTGATTTAAATGCTCTTGGAAAGCCAGTTACTAGAGGTGTTTCTGAAGAGTCTATTATTTATTCAGAATTTCCAGTTCTTGATTGTGATGATGCAAATCTTGAGACTCCAGTATTATTCTTTCAAGAAGGTAATACTAGCGTAGTGATTTCTGATAATTGTGTTTTAATTTCTGGATTTACTAATGATTTTTATGCTTATAGAGATGCGATATTATTTTCACATCTTGGTGTTTTAAAAAATGGTTAAAAAAAATATTGGTGGAAGAAAGGAAGATGACTCTTTGTTTAAGGTTATTAGTATAATACTCCTTGTATTTGTTGCTTTTTTCCTTGCAGGTTATTTCTTGAAAGATTCAGGAAATACTGTGGTGTATAATGATATAACCTTCAGAAAATCTGGCGATGTTTGGGTTGGTGAATTTAAGTATTTCGGGCAGTATTATAAGGTTCCTTTCTATTACAATCCTAACGAGGTCTTAGATATTATTGTTAATACTGATGCTACTGATCCTATATTACAAATTGACAGGTCTAGGGGTTGGTTTATTGTTAGTGTAGATCCTGACATTCCTGCTTATATGGGTGTTGCAGGCACTCAAATTGCTAGGGTTACTGGAACTAGGTATGGACTACTTAATATTCCTACAAAGGCAGCTTTTTATTCAACTCCCAATTTTGAGACTGAAGAGCCAATAATTGATTGTTCACAAGCATATCATAATTTGGTTGTTCTACATTTACAAGTTGGGGAAGAAAACAGTATTATTAGAGAAGGATATTGTATTACATTAACTGCTATTGACAAGGAAGGCGCTTACATGGCTGCTGATAGGTTTGTTTATGAACTTTTAAAAATTATATAAAATTTTCAAAAGGAAATTTTAAATTTAGAACTGAAAGTTCTAATTATGTAAAATGCATTATTTTTCGAGAGAGCAAGATTCAGAATTTAATCCTTCTAAAATTGATTTTCAAGTTTCTGGTGTTAGTTTTGAATTTTTTACTGCGTCCGGTGTTTTTTCAAGAAGAAATATTGATAGGGCCTCAAGATTATTAATTGAACGTGCTGAAATTTCTGGTAAGAAAGTTTTGGATCTTGGTTGTGGTTGGGGTTCTGTTGGTATTTGTTTGAAAATATTACATCCAGAATTGGATATTACTTTGAGCGATATTAATCTTAGGGCTTTAAAGCTTAGTAGGATGAATAAGAAATTGAATAAAGTTCAAGTGTCAGTAGTTGATTCTGATGGTTTTAAAAAGCTTGAAAAGTTTGATACTGTCTTGTTTAATCCTCCTCAGACTGCAGGGAAGAAAGTTTGGCAGAGGTTAATTCTTGAGGCTAAGGATCATTGTAAGAATTTGCAGGTTGTTGCTCGTCATAACAAGGGAGGAAAGAGTATTTCCGCTTTTATGGATGAAGTTTTTGGTAATGTTTCTGTTGTTAAGAGAAAGAGTGGTTATAGAATTTATGCTTCTTTCAATACTTCTTCATAATAAACTAGTCTAGGTCCTAATCCTGCTTTTAATATTGCTGATATTACTGCTATATGTTCTTTTCCTGTTCCGGAAGAAATATTTACGGCAACTTCTGTTTCGGGAAGTCCCTTTAATTTTTCAGTTATTGAATTTCTTATTTCTTTTATTGAATTGTTAAAGTCACAAATTATGAATTCAGTGTTTGGAAATGAAAATTTTTCTTTTCCGAAATTATTAGTTATTATGAATATTTTATCCCATTCTTCGCTTTTTAGAATGTTTATTACTTCAGTCCAGGTTCCTTTTCCAGTACTTAATAATGCTATTATTGTTTTCACAATATAAGTTAGAGGTTATTGTTTTTAAAAATTAACTGAATATAAATCTTTCAGAAGTTCAAAACTTAAAGAGTTTTGTAACTTTTATTGCTATTTGCTTTATTTTTTCAAGAAATTTGTTTTTTCTCTTCTTTTTTTGAAGTAAGTCTAATAAAAATCTTTATTTGTTTATTATTTGGTGATAAATATGGATTTACAAAAGAAATTGGAAAAACAACCTATTATTGAAACTAAAGTTGCTAAGAGCGAAGATGGAAAGTGGCTAATGCATAAGACTATAATTACTGATATTAAAGCAGTTAATTATTATGATAAGGTTCTTACAGAAGAATAAGATTTTTATATATTCTTTTTTTATTTTTATTTATGTTTTACACTTCAAAGGATGGTTTTAAGATTTATTATAAATTTTTGAATAAACAATTTGGGAAGCCAGTCCTTATTTTTTTGCATGGTTGGCTTGGTAATTGGACTACTTTCAAGAAAGAAATTAATCATTTCCAAAAAAAATATTCTATTTTATACTTGGACTTTAGGGGTCATGGACTTTCTGACAAGCCAATAAAACTTAAAGATTATAATATTATTAAGTTAAGAAGGGATATTGAAGGTATTATTAAGAAAGAGAACATTTCTAAAGTTACTCTTGTTGGTTTTAGCATGGGGGGAATGGTATCATTATTGTTTACTGTTAAACATCCTGAACTTGTGGATAAACTAGTTTTAATTAATACTACTCACAAAAATCCTTTTTTCAGTTCTAAAAGTTCTTATATTAAGAATCATAAGAATTTTTTTAAGATACTTTGTGACTTCATTGTTAAAAACACCAAAATTAAGAAAGAGCATTATTCACATGTTGATTTTGATATTTCAAAACTTAAAAATGCTAATAGTTTAAACATTACTTTTAATAGTCTTTTGAACATTCCATTACATTCAGCATTTGCAACTTTTGAGGGAATGTTTAATTATAAAGTCAGGGGAATTTCTAAAATTGAAAGTCCTACTTTAATTATTTCAACTACTGATGATCCTTTATTTTCTGCAAGTATTGAGAAAAAACTTGCTAGAAATATTAAAACTTCAAAGCATATTATTAAGAAAGGAACTCATCATTTAATAATTCAAAAACCTAATGAAGTTATTAAGGAAATTGAAAAGTTTATTAAGTAATTTAATATTTTTAAGATTATGTTATTCACTCTTGCCGAAATAATTGATGTTTTAATTATGACTTTTGGAGTTGGATTTATATTTATGGACTTGTTTGATCACAGACAATTCAACAGACCTGAAGATTATTTGAAAATTAAGAGTGGGTTTGCTTGGGATCGTTTATTATTTGCTTCTGGAATTGTTGCTCCCGCCATAATATTGCATGAGTTAGGTCATAAGTTTGTTGCTTTATCTTTTGGTTTTCAAGCTACTTTTCAAGCTGCTTATGTTTTTCTTTTAATTGGTATAGTATTAAAACTTGTTAGGTCTCCATTTATTTTTTTCGTTCCTGCTTATGTCTTAATTTCTGGTGTTGGAACTACTACTCAATTTGGTATTGCTGCTTTTGCAGGTCCTTTTATTAATTTAGTATTGTGGGGTCTTTCGTGGGGTTCATTGAAATTTTTGAAATTGAAGAAGAAGACTTCTTATGCTCTTGCATTATCTGCTAAGATTAATATGTTCTTGTTTATTTTTAATATGTTGCCAATTCCTGGTTTTGACGGAAGTAAAATTTGGGGTCTTATTTTCTAAAAATTTAAATAGTATCTATGTTGTTGTAATATATGCTCAAGTGGATTATTATTACTGGTGGTGTTCTTTCTGGTCTTGGTAAAGGTATTGTTTCTAGTTCTATTGGTGCTTTACTTTCTGAATATAAAGTAATTCCTGTAAAATGTGATGGTTATTTGAATGTTGATCCTGGAACTATGAATCCTATAGAGCATGGTGAAGTTTTTGTTCTTGAAGATGGTGGGGAGGTTGATATGGACTTTGGCCATTACGAAAGATTTTTGAATATTAATTGTAAGTTTGGGCGGAATTTAACTTCTGGAAAGGTGTTTCAGTCTGTTATTGAAAAGGAGAGGAAAGGTCATTATCTTGGCCAGACTGTTCAAATGATTCCTCATGTTACTAATGAGAGATTAAGGATCGTTTGTTAAATATTGCTTCTGATGAGAATGCTGATATTATGCTTGTTGAGATTGGCGGTACTATTGGTGATATTGAGAATGAATTATTTATTGAGGCAATTCGTCAATTAAAATTGGAGCATGGGAAAGATAATTTTTTGTTTGTTCATCTTACTTACTTGCCTGAATTATATGGTGGGGGTGAACAAAAGACTAAGCCTACACAACAGAGTACTAAATCATTATTAGAAAGGGGTATTCAACCTGATATTATTGTTGGTAGGAGTGAACATATTATTTGTCCTAAGAATAAGAAAAAGATTGCTTTATTTTGTAATGTTGAAGAAGATGATGTTATTAGTGATCCTGACACTTCTTCTGTTTATGACCTTCCACTAATTTTTCAGAAGGAGAATCTTCATGAGAGAATATCTTCTAAATTGAAAATTAAAATTTCTAATAGTCTTTCTACTTGGAGTGAACTTGTTAAAACTCCTAAGAATAAAAAGGTTAATATTGCAATTTGTGGAAAGTATACTGACCTTCAAGATTCTTATGTTAGTATTGTTGAAGCTTTGAATCATTCAGGTTTCCATTTGGGTGTTGATGTTGAACTTGCTTTTGTTGATACTGAGGAAGAGTTCGAGCATGATTTGAAGAATATGGATGGAATTATTGTTCCTGGAGGTTTTGGTTCTAGAGGTAGTGAGGGTAAAATTAATGCTATAAAGTATGCTCGTGAGAATAATATTCCTTTCTTAGGATTGTGTTTTGGTATGCAACTTGCAGTTGTTGAATTTGCAAGGAATGTTTGTGGTATTTCTGACGCGTGTAGTAGTGAAGTAAGTAATAATTCTGAAAATAAAATTATTGATTTCCTTCCTGGTCAGGAGGGTGTTGACAAGGGGGGTAGTATGAGGCTTGGGAAGTATCCTTGTAATTTAGTTCCTGATTCTTTAGTTAGTAGAATTTATTGTTCTGATAATATTTTTGAGAGGCATCGTCATAGACTTGAGGTTAATCCTTCATATCAGGATGTTCTTGAGAAGAATGGTTTGTTAATTTCTGGAAAGAGTCCTGATGGTAAACTTGCTGAATTTATTGAACTTCCTTCGCACAAGTTTTTTGTTGCTACCCAGGCCCATCCTGAATTAACTAGTAAATTATTAGTTCCTAATCCTGTATTTAAGGAGTTTGTTAAGACTTGTTCTTTGATTGAAGTAGAACCTATTTCTAACTAGACAAAGATTTTAATTTAATTCTAATTAAACAAAATTAATTAAGTAAGAACTGCTTCTAATTTGTAAGCTACACTCCCATTTTGATATACTGGTCCTTTATTATATCCTGTTCCCTTATAATCGTAGAATATGTATACTTCTCCAAACTTTTTCTTATTAATTTTAACTGTGAAGTCTCTTTCATAACTCATATCTGTAGTGTTTTCTCCTAGACTATTTTTAATAAATTTTAGGGCGGCACCTATATTTTTAAAATCCCCTTTAGATTCCCACTTTTTTCTAAGAAGTCCTCTTCCTCCTTCAGAGTATAACCTAACTTTTAACTCTAATTTTTCTAATTGTGATATTACTTCTTTAAATTCTTTAGTCATTTTTTATTTACCTCACTATTTTATAATAAATAATTCATTTGGTAGTATAAAAAAGTTTTGTATAATTTAAAACACAAAACTATTTAAAGAAATTACTAGTTCTTTAGCTCATGGATTGTATTTCATGCAAGATTCAAATAACTAATATGGAAGGAACTACTAATTTTCCTTGTCCTAATTGTGGAAAGTTTGAAATAGTTAGATGTCCTCATTGTAGGAAGATAGTTTCTAAGTATGAATGTCCTGAATGTAAGTTTGAAGGTCCTAATTAAATGGCTCAAGTTATTATTACTATGAAGATAATGCCTTCAAGTCCTGAAGTTAATCTTCAAGATTTGGCTGATTCTGCTTCTAAAATTATTGAAAAGCATGAGGGTTTTCCTGGAAAGGTTGATTTTATTCCTGTTGCTTTTGGTTTACAATCTGTGAATATTATTTTTACTCGTGATGAGGCTAAGGGTAGTATGGATGATATGGAAGAAGAACTTGCTGATTTAGAAAATGTTAATTCTGCAGAAATAGTTGATGTTAGGAGAGCTGTCGGATAATTTTTATTAATTCTTTCTTATTTCTTGTTCTTACTCCTGAACCTGCAAAATGTGTTTCGTAACATTTTATTCTTTCTAGAATTTTTTCTTTTTTTACTACTGAAGTTTTTAATTCCTTTCCTATCTCGTGAGTGTCGTAATATCCTATAATGTTTGATTTATAATCTTGAAATAGTAAATTATAGAATTTGTTTTTAGGTAGTTTTTTTATTAATTTTTCGTCTCCTAGTTTTCCTGTCCATAATGGTCCTGCTTTTTGGAATTTTTTGTGTTTTTTTAAGATATTATTGGCTTCAGTTTTTGAATTTAGTATTTTAAAGAATACTCTGTAATAATGATCTTTTGAATAACTTATTATTGGTATTAATGCTTTTTCTTGTTGTACTCCTAATAATTGTGTTGCTCTTATTAGTATTCTTAATCCTATCTCGTGTTTTAAGTAGTTTCTTAATGGTTCTGCCCAGTATCTTCTTTGGCAAACTTTTGGGTAGGTTCCTGCCAGGCTTGAAGTGTCCGTGGCAGTTATTGCTATTATTCCTTCATGTTTTATTTTTGCAATTGCTGATTGCATGAATTTCATTGGACTTCCGTAAGGGTCTATGTCTATATAGTCAAAAAAACAGTTTCTTCTTAAGAAAATATTTGCTTCTGTACTTTGAATATGAATTTCTTTTTTTATATTATTTAGTTTCATTCCTTCTTTTATTTCTTTTTCAAAATTTTTCTTTATGTCATTAACGTAAACTTCTTCTGCTTGTTTTACTTCTTTTATTATCCTAAATGCTCTAATTCCTGAAGCTGCTAGTGGTAATGCTATTTTTATTTTTTTATTGAAATAATTATTTAATACGTCTATTGTAACATCTCGATTTAGTTTCATTACTGGATTATAGAATGTTTCTTGGTTTTTGCTTACTATCTCTTGTATTTTTCCTTTAATTTTTGCTTTTCCTTCAGTAATCATTCTTTTTTGTAAAGTTTAGTTTTTTAAAAAAGTTTATATACTTGAATAATAAAATTATTAGTATGGCATTGTCAGATAAGGAGATGGTTCTTGGTATTGTCTTACTAGTTGCAGTTATTGGTCTTATGATTGTTGGTGGTGATCTTGCTGGTAAGGCTTTTGAAAGAGGTTTAAAACAGGATTTTACAAAAGCTGACATTGACAAGTCTAAACTAGTTCAAAAACCTTCAATTGTTCAAATAACAGATGGTCCTGGAATTTCTGAAAGTGGTTCTTCTGAAGAAGAATTCTCTGGAATTATTGGTGATGTTAATGATGATGGTACTGTTAATGTTCTTGACATGGTTAATCTTGTTAATGCAGTTACCGGAACTTCAACAGCCGCAACTTCTTGTTCTTCAGACATTTGTGCGGGAGATTTAACTTACTTGTTACATAATGAAAATAGCAATTTTCCTCAAGAAATAGGTCTTGATTTGATGGATGCTGTTTGGCTTTCTAATTGCTTAATAGATTTTCAGGGAACTTGCGAGAGTATTGTTCCTGGTTGTATGGATACTGATTCAACATATTATAATGAAGATGCTAATATGAATTGTTGTTGTTCCAATAATTTCTTGTCAGCAATTGTTTTTCCAGTTTCACCAACTAATGTTTATTCAGGAACTCCAATAGCTTTCAGTATTGAGTTAAGTTTTAATTTTGAAGCTCAACTTCCTGAGGGTTTTAATGAAGAAGGCTTCATTGATGTATTTAATGAGGGTATTGATGAGAATATTTTTTCTTTCCAATTACTTGATGAATTATCCGAGTATGACAATTCTGAATATTTCCAGTTTTTAGGAAGTGCCGAATATTCTGATACTCATAAGAAAATTTACAATTTTGTTTATAATTCTCCTGAGGTTGAACAAACATCGTCGGGAAGGTTTGCAGTCACTATTGATATTAATCATGAGGGGTTTAGTCAATATTTTTCTTTCCTTGCTGATTTTGATGAGGATGGTATTCATGATTACATAACTATTAAGGTTTATGATGAAGAATCTTCATCTACCGAGTCTTAAATATATTTTTAAAGACCTTCTTTTTCTTTCCTTCTTATGAGAAGTCCTATAGTTTCAGTTTTGGGTCATGTTGATCATGGTAAGACTAGTATTTTGGATTGTATTAGGAGGAGTTCTGTTACTAGTGGTGAGTCTGGGGGTATTACTCAGTCTATTGGTGCTTCTATTGTTCCTATTGAGTCTATTAAGAAGAATTCTGAAAATTTGCTTTCTTTGACTAAGACTAAATTGGATATTCCTGGATTGTTGTTTATTGATACTCCTGGTCATGCTGCTTTTTCTAGTATGAGGTCTCGTGGGGGTAATCTTGCTGATATTGCTGTTTTAGTGGTTGATATTAATGAGGGTTTTAAGCCGCAGACTATAGAGGCTGTTGAGATTTTGAAGAGTTTCAAGACTCCTTTTATTATTGCTGCTAATAAGCTTGACTTAGTTCCTGGTTATAGAAAGGTTGATGATTTATTGCTTTCTGATCTTGGAAAACAGAGTTCTAACGTTCGGGAGAGTGTTGATACTAAACTTTACGAGTTAGTTGGTAAGATTCATGAAAAATTCTCTTTGAATGCGGATAGGTTTGATAGGGTTGATGATTATACTAAGAAAATTGCTATTATTCCTTGTAGTGCTGTTCAAAATTTGGGGGTTTCTGAACTTTTAATTATTGTTTCGGGCATGGCCCAGAAGTTTTTGGAGGATTCTTTAAAGATTGATGTTAAGGGTTTTGCTAAAGGTACTGTTTTGGAGGTTAAGGAGGAGAAAGGATTGGGTAATTCATTGAATAGTATTATTTATGACGGTACTTTGAAAGTTAATGATTGTATTGTCTTTGCAGGTATTGAAAAGGCTATTGTTACTAAGGTCAGAGCATTATTTCTTCCTCAAGAACTTAGTGAAATGAGAGATAAGAAGACCAAATTCAAGTCTGTCAAGGAAGTTCATGCTGCTGCAGGAGTGAAGATTGTTTGTCCTTTGCAAGAACAGGTCCTTTCTGGTATGGCTTTTGAAACTTGCAATAAAGAGTCCATTAATGAAGTTTCTAATAAATTACAGGAGCAAGTTTCTGACATTTTCATAAATACTGATTCTGACGGTATTATTGCCAAGGCGGATAGTATTGGTGGTTTGGAAGCATTAGTTAAATTATTGAAAGAGCATAATATTAAGATTAGAAAGGCTAGTATTGGTAATATTACTAAGAAGGATATTATTGATGCTGAATCTTCTAAAAATTCTTTTTTACGAGTTGTTCTTGGTTTTAATGTTTCGTTAGATGGAACTCCTGAAAAGGCTAAAATTATAACTTCTGACATTATTTATAGGCTTATTGAAGATTATGAAGCGTGGATTAAAGATGTTAAGAAGGAGCTTGAAGAGAAAGAAGTTGATAAGCTTGTAAGACCTGCCAAATTAGAAATTTTACAAAATTGCATTTTTAGGCAGAGTAATCCTTGCATTTTTGGTGTTGAGGTTCTTTCTGGAAAGATAAAGAGTGGAATTCCGGTAATGAACAAGAATGGCGATAGACTTTCAGTTATTAAGAGTATTAATATTGAGAATAAGGCTGTTTCTTATGCTGAGAAGGGAAAGCAAGTTGCTATTTCCTGTCCTGGAATTACTGCTGGTCGTCAGATTAACGAGCAGGATATTTTATACTCTTCAATTTCAGAAAGTGATTTTAGGGAATTAAAAAGATTGAAAGAATACTTGTCTAATGATGAAATTTCTATTTTGAAAGAGATTGTTGAGATTAAGAGAAGGAAAAATCCTGTCTGGGGTATATAATGCAAGTTCTTAAAGCTTTAAATTCTAAAGAAAAAAAGGTTTTGTTTAATATAATAAATTCTCAGTGGGATTGTGATTTTTCTAGTTCAGAATTGTTTTACAGGAGTAGTAAGGATAAGGTTTACTTACTTTCCGATTTTGATTCTGAACTTGTTGATACTGTTAAGATTGATCGTCTTGGAGTTTATTTTGGGACTTTTATGAATTCTGGCTTTAGACTTAGTATTGAAGGTTCTCAAATTATTGGTCCTATTGCTAAAAAGCGTGTTTTAGAACTTGATGATAAACAATTTTCTGATTGGTTTGCTGGCGAAGATTTAGATATTGAAGGAAGTAATGGGATTCATATAATAAAGAATAATAATGATTTTTTTGGTTGTGGAATTATTAAAAATAATAATTTGAGTAATTATATTACTAAGAGTAGAAGAATTAGAGTTTCTAAACAACTTTAGGTGTTAAATATTGCATTACTCTTTGTTTAAATGCGTCTAATAATTGCCGTCCTGGTTTTCTTAAGTTTTTTCTAAAGCCATCCCTTCTTGCATATAAGTCATGTCTTCTGGAGCCTATCTGATCTATATATACATTAAATAAATCTTTCAAATGCACTCTTATATAATGCTCTCCTGTTTCGTACGGTTTTTCACTCATCAAGTCTGGAAAAGGAAATTGTAATGTTCCTTTATAATCTTTTTTTGTTGGTCCTGCAAGCATATGAACTACTTTTAGATTTCTTCTGTCTGGAAGTTTATAAAAATCTTTTACATCTGGAGTGTCGAAAATAGTTATTATGTTCCTTTTCATTTTTGTTACAACATCATTTTTTTCTTCTATAGTTCCTGGAGCGTGCATTCCTACTATCATAAATGCTGAAAAATCATATAATCTTATACTTTCAAATCCTAAACGTGTTTTGTTCAGTCCAACTTTACATCTTGATCTATAAAGTTGTTCAGCTAGTTTTGCTGCTATTCTATCTTTAGATTTAGTTTTTCTCTGACCGCCTATTGGAGACTTATTTCCTGTTTTTATGATATCAACATGAAGATTTACTGATTCTCTTTCCATACTATCAAGCCAAGGATCACTATATGTCATTGAAGGATGAAAATGTTCTCTTATTTTATCTATTTTTTCTAGTATATTCTCTTCAAGACCTAATTTTTTTTCTATTCGTCCAATTAAAGATCTTTTTCCGTTTGATAATAAATCTTTTGAGGTTATTGCATTAATTAATTCCGCTTCATTAGTTATTTCTAGACTATAACAACTACCTTTTCCACAAAAAACACCCATTGCACTCATTGTTTTTCCATAAATAAAATCTCTTATTGTTTCTAGATTTTTTATTTTTCCTGGAACTATATAATCTCTAACTAGAAATTCTACATTTTCATTTAGTTCAAATCCTAACTCGCTAGGTTTATGAAATGGAAGAACTAGTAATTTTGATAATTCCATTGAGTAAAGTTTTTCTCTAGTTTCGTCTGGAACATTTATCATTAAGTCTATGATATAATCATCCATGTTTTGTTTTTCCATACTATCTTCAAGCGTATTTTGCATTTTAATTTGGGGATTTTAGGAATGGTTGAAATTATTTAAACGTTTCTATACTAACTGTCACTGTAGAGTTAGAATTTTTTAATTGTTTTATGAAGTTTCTTGATAAGTCTTTGCTTGATTTACTTGCTTGAATTCCAAATGTTCTTTCTGATAAAAAATTGCTTTTTCTTATTACTAATTCTTTATCATCTTGAAAGTTTTTATTTATTTCACAAGTTAATTCTTCTTCTAACTTGTTAGTTTTTAAGATTATTCTTGCTTTCTTGTTGTTTTTAACGAATTCTTTCAGTTTTTTTAAGTTAAAATTAGAATTTACTCCTATTATACAGTCTCCTGATTCAGTTAAATAATTCTCTTTAGTGAATTCTAAAGTATTTTTATGACTTCCTTTTATTAGATTATGTCCTTTCGCTTGGAACTTCATAGAATGTCTTCGATAGGTTTTTTCTTGGTTTTTGCTTTTTCTGCTTGTTTTCCCATTTCTTCAGCTTCTTTTTCCAAGTCAACACCTAAATCCTTAAGTTCTTTAACATGCATTTGCATTAATTGCTCTACAATACCTAATATTCTCATTAATTCCATTCTTTCCTTAGCTAGAGTAGCTAAAGATCCCTTGTGAAATCCTGTTTGTTCATCTTTTGATTCAGCCATTATCTTAAAGAATTAGGTTTAGTATAAAAAATTAACTACAAGATCCTGCATTACAACTTCCTGAAGTACAATCTGAATTAGTTTCACATTCTTGTCCAGAATCGCAATTTTCTGCAACTCCAAGGTCTAGAACCACAGAATCTTGTTCTCTTGAAAATGTTGGGCTTGAAGCTTCACATCCCGTTCCTAAATACATTTTATTTCTTGACGCAAATTTAACGAATGAAGTTACTTTATTGCTTGTTGCTTCGAAGTATTTGGCTAAAGGACTTGAAGGACTAGTAGTCAAACCATATAATCCTACTGTTAAACTATTATTAAATCCCACAGGCTCCAAAAATTTCACTGGGGAAAAGAATGGAATTCCTTGACCTGCAAGAAAAGAATTAACTCCTGTTGATATTGTTAAACTAGTATTAAAAAATTCATAACTTCCTGATTGTCCCAAGCCCCAATAAGTATCAGGTAATAAACTAGTAAAAATTCCTGGAATTATTTGGTCTGCAGGGTGTGATGGATCTCTATCAGTGTCTGAATCAGCCAATACTGTGAAAGAAAATATTATTATTAGTATTGATAATGTTATTTTTCTCATTATCTTATTTTCTATCATTTTCTTATATATATTTTTCTATCCTACAAGTTCATGACAAGATTCTTTAATTGACTCGTCTTGAATTTCTTCACATAATTCGTAATCGCCAGTAATTATGGCTTGTCTATAAATATCTTCATCACTTGTTGCTGATGTGGCTTTTTCAGAAGCTTCTAAACATTCTTGTCTTAAATAATCATCTTTTAAATCTTCACAAGTGGTTTCATTACCTCTTAACATATTCCTAAATTCTTCTTCTTCTTCAAGAAGTGTTGTTGTAGGTGTTGGATTATCAAAATAGTCTAAACAAGTTTGTCTCACATATTCATCTTGAATTTCTAGACATAATTCTCTATTTCCTGTCAGAACTGCTTGTCTGTATAATTCCTCATCAGGCAATAAAGTTACTATTGGTGCTTTTTTAGGTTCTTGAGGAATATACTCTGGCTCTTTAAGTAATTCTTTCACTCCGAATGATGTTGCTATTATTACTATTATTAATGTTATCACCATTTCTGAAATTAGAATTGTTTTTCTTTGATGTACTTGTTTTATTGCTAAGTCTATATTTTCTTTAGAATGACCTGCTTTTTTAAGGGATTTCTTAATTTCTTGAATTGCTCGTCCTGCATGCAAGCTTTTTTCTATGTACTTTGTTAATTCTGAAATTTTCCCACCTCTAATTTTAAACTTATTTCTTTCTTTTTAATTTTTTCCTCTTTATTATCAAGTAAATATTCAGTACTATTAAGATAATAACTAGTCCTGCTAAAAGTTTAATATTTCCTCCTTCACCTTCTGAAACGAACCTTCCTGATGGAGAGCCTATTCTTACTTCATTACTTTCTAGGATTATATTGAATTCTTCACTCTTGCTCATTCCTAAATAGTTAAGATTTACTAGCATTTGATACCCTCCTGGTGCTAGGCCTTGAGTGTCCCAGTATGCAGTTAACACTTCTTTTCCTAATGCTGGAATGTTTTTGGTTGGTGTTTCTGTCTTTGCAAGCAGGTTTCCTTCTTGCGAAATTTCTACATCTGCGTAAGCGTTAGTTATTGTTTCCGCCCAGTTATTGTTTATTATCAGGTCAAAACTTGCTATTCCTCCAAGTTTGAAACTTCCCGTGGATATTTCTTCAATATTTAATTCTGGAGTTCCTATAGTTAGGATTTTTTCTGAAACTATTGTTTTACCATTGTATATTACTGAGGCTTTTGCAAAGTATTTTCCGTTTGGGAAGGTTGGAGTCCAGGGGATTAGTAATTGTTTCTTCTTTTTTGCCTCTATAGTTTTCTTTTCAACAGTTATAGTTTGTAATTTTTCGTTTGTTGGAGAATAAATTTCTACTAGTGATGCAACACCAACAGCATTTTTCACTCCTTTATTTTCTATTTCTAGTACGAAACTATTTTCTTTATTTTGTTCAAAGTTTGGAGTTAGTAATTTTGCTGTTAAGAACGCTTCAGTGTATGGAACTGTAATCCTTAATTTTATTGCTAAATTAATATTTGCTGTTATTTGTGAATTTTCAGTGTTTATTCTTCTTACTATTATCTTGTTTACATGTTCTCCTTCTTCAATACCTTCTGGAATATTTAATTTTACTTGTATTAATTCTTCTTCTTTATTTTTATCAAATTCTATTAATTCCTTGCTTAAACTAATGTATTCTTCCAAGTCTCCCTCAACATATAATACTACAGTATACTTTTCATTTTCAGAATTTAATATTTTTATTGGGAATTCTTTCTGGTTAGTATCTAATAATATGTCTTTGGATGATGGTACAACTCCAATTCCCGAAACTAGATTTATTGTTATTACTAGTAAAAACAGTATTGTTATGGAAATGCGGGGTGAAGCTGATGAGGAGGAGCTTCCTACGTCCCCCGCAATTCCGTGAGCTTTCATGTTGAATCCTCCCAGTAAAAGTCCATTCCTGCAGTTCTTTTACTATCTCCTGTTGTTGGAGCCTCGTATGGAGGTACTTCTATTAACAAGTCTATAGAAACATTATCATTTCCTGAAGAATAATTCAGTCTATGAACCATGTCGAGAATTTCACTTTCTACATTTACGAAACTAATTTTTGATCCTGTTCCATTAATACTTGTTGAATTTCTAGCTTTTATTTTGAAATAACTAGTGTTTAATGCTTGACTTTCCCAAATACTCTGATTAACAGTTAAGTTTTTCAAGTCTGCAAAATAATTCCCTTGGTTTATGAACGTGAAAGGTTTAGGACTGTCGTCAGTAGTATTATCCTTGTCTCCCAACGCTTTAGTTCCGAAATCAACAGTTGAATTATCCAAGTTAATCACTAGACTCCTAACCACTGTGAAGTTTGCCGTTGAAGTATCCCCAGTTAGTTTACCATCATAAGGAGTTACCCTCCAATAATGAATTGTAAAATCTAATTCTGAAGTGTAGTCATAATAGTTTGTAGAAACATTCGTATCAACCAGTTTTGAAGCAAAATCACTTGTTAGACTTAATTGGAAAGTGTAAGTTATCGAGTCTCCCTGAGCATCTGTTGATTCAGTCCAGTTAAACCTCGGAGTTCTATTAGTAAAAAGTTGATCTCCAGGTGTTGGATGAGTTAAAGTTACTGCTGTCGGAGCAGTATTTGTTGAGAAAGTATACCACAACCCAATTTTTGACTTATAATCTGAAGCGTTCGAGACTTCGGAAGGGTCAATACCCAGGTTTGATTTGTAATTAGAAGAATTACTTTCACCACCCGGTCCAATTCCCAAAGTGGGCATTTCATAATTAGAACTATTTATTGATAACGAACTTGGCAGTATTAAAAATAAAATTATTGCTACAAATATTCTCCCCCTCATCATTTATCCTAACTTAATAATTACCGAACCACCATCACTCGTTATAGTCACATTAGTACTTGAAGTCGTATTGATTAAAGGACTGCTTCCTACACCACCAGTAGGCGAGAAAGTTATTGATTGTGTTGAATTACTAACTTCTAACTTAGCTGTTGGTGTTGTTGTTCCTATGCCTACATCGCCCCCCTCAAGTATGGTGAATAAATCTTTTCCAGCATTCCTCCATAACAACGCATCTCCTGATGTAAACTTAAACTGTGCCTTTTCAGAACCTGCATTATCAAAATAGATATAAGCATGATTATTGCCATGTTTATCTATTCTTATGGCTGGAGTTCCTGTTCCATCTCCTATATGTAAGTCAACTTCAGGAGAACTAGTTCCTATTCCAACCTTCCCATCACTTGTTATCCTCATCTTTTCATTCCCTGTACTATTAAAGAAACTAATATTCCCATTCTTAGATATTACATTATCTGTTGTTATATTCTCAGAGTTAATTACAACATTACCCAAGTAAGAAGTTCCGGTAACATTAAGATCTCCCACAACTACTAGTTTTTGAGCAGGACTTGTAGTCCCAATACCAACTTTTCCATTATTAAAAATGAACTTTGAATTTCCTTCATCAACCAATAAATAATTTCCATTGCCAGCCTCATCCATATCTCCAAACCAGACTTTAAGATTTGCTCCAGAAATATTTCCTTCTGCTTTAAACACATTCTCTCCAACAACATCTCTATATGTAGCAATAGTTGTAATTCCTGATTGACCCGTTACACTAAGTGATGCTGCTTCTCCCGTTCCTCCAACAGAAAGCAATGCTATAGGATTTGTTGTTCCAATCCCGACATCTCCATCACTGTTAATCCTCATTCTCTCTGATAAACTGACTGTTCCGGTTCCTGATCCAGTATAAAAAACCAAAGCTGAAGCTTCCGAACCATTAGTAGCAGTCGTCAACAATCCAGCAATCCTAGCAACATCTTCAGTATCAGCCACACTATCTTCTACCCTCAACAATATTCCCGTCCCAATTCCTGCAGTTCCATTACTAACGCTAGAAGTAGTATGATCCAGTCTCAAAACATTAGTTATTGAAGCGTTTGAACTATCATCAGTCAAAACATGAAGATCAACAGCTGGAGAATTTGTTCCAATCCCAACATTCCCACTTTCAGTAACATATAGTGTGTTGTTTAGGCTGGTGTTGCCTGCAACTTCTAACTTGTAAGTTGGAGAAGTAGTCCCTATCCCAATCCTATTATTACTTGAATCAATAAATAAAGTTCCTGAATCTATGCTTACATTATGACTTAGTGATATTGAAGAATCTAATCCTCTTGTTGTGAAGGAATATGGTGTGTTTGTAATATTCAACCGCGGTAACATTTCCGCGTCTGAATTAATTTGAACTCCTAGGTAATATTGGACTGAAAAGTCTAGATCTACAGAATCTAGTATTGAATTATATAATCCGTTTGAGTCTGTGGTTACACTCTTGTTTTGATTAAATAATGCACTTCCTCCTGTAGGAACTGAATAAATACTGAAATTCATTACATATGTTCCTGTCAAGGTTGTATTATCTGTTGCGTTCTGTAATACTCCGTTTATGGTTAAACTTTGTGGAGATGCAACTACAAAACTTGTTAATAACAACATTAATAATAAAATTCTGAACTTCATATTGTGTAATTAGCCTCTCTAACTTTTATTTCTTGTACGCAAGTGAATTCTTTACAGAATTGTATTCCTGTCAGGTTCAAATTACTTAAAGGAACTACCACATTCTGTCCGTCAACATTCAAATTACAGAGTGTTCCTTCTTCTGTTTCGTAACAAACTTGTGCTGCTATTTCTTCTTCACTTATGAACCCTGAACATTCTGTTTGCAAACATTCCCATTTAGTATTGGTTTCTTGCAAATATTGAAAACCAACTAAAACAACTAAAACTGCTAAAACAATCCATTCTGGTTTCATTCTTCACCTCTCAAGAAAGTCTCTGCCTTCTTGTAATATTCATCATCCTGACCTAAATTTTTAGGTGTGACTTCTACTTTGAAGTATTCTATTATTTTCTTCACTGCTTCTTGTTTTGTTTTCATTCCGTTCACTAGTTTGAAAATTTCAACAATCTTGTCTTCCTTCTCTGATAAGTCTAATTGTATCTTAACTATTTTATATCACCACAATATATGAAAATATTTCATACCCTAAAATATAACTCCTTAATATATAAATTTTATGGGTCTGCAAAGTTCTCCGACACCTCACCACTTATTTTCATAGCACCAGTATTATCAACATAACCAACCAAATCATTACTCGAATTTCTAAACTGCAAAGCACTAATAGAAAGACTCATAGAACTTTGTTCAGTCAAAGCCCCAGACAAAAACAAACTACCATTATCTGCAAAATAAGCCACCACCCCGCCAGTATTATTCTGAACAATGAACGAATTACTTCCAGGAACTAAACTACTCTGACTTTGTAATAAAGAACCTTTAAGATAAACATTTCCAACATCATCAACACTAGCAACAACAGCCCCAGTACTATTCTCAATAACAAACTTGTTAGAATTAGGAATATTATCAACAGAATAATTACTAAATCTAGTAACACTAAAATAATAATCATCACTAACATTAGTAAATGAAGAACAAATACTATCAGAACATACAGAACCATCCCTAAACGGTTTTGCAGTTCCCAATATTGAAATATTAAATAAAGTCAAGTTTGCCGAATTATTCAATGTTGGAATCGCATCCCTATCAAAATAAATATTATTACTTGATATTATAGGATTAGTTCCAAACACTAAATCTCCAGCTTCTAAAATTTCTATGGAAGACCAATTAATAACTCCGAAAGAATTCTTGTAAACAATATAACCATTAGGAGAAGATCCTGAAATAATTTTAGAACTTGAAGCTTTCAAATCAGTATTAATTAATTGATTACCATCCGTTGGTGCAACCTTAAAATATAATGCTCTATTAACCGCAATAAAAGTATTGTCTTGAATAGTATTATTATGTGATCCTGAAACTAGTACTCCAATACTTCCCGCCTCACAAGTATTATTAGTGAAAGTATTCCTCCCACCAAAATTTATTCCAAGAGGATAAGATGAACTAACATTAACAGTATTATTATCCACAGTACTAGTACTCACTGTATGAAAAAAAATCCCATTACTTCCAGTTTTTGAAATATCACAATTCTTAATAGTTAAATTCTCAACATTCATAGCATTAATTCCTCTAGTTGCAGTTCCATTCAAAGTATATCCTTTACAATCAAAATCAACATTTGAAGCAGTAATATTAACAATATAATCTCCCGAACAACCAATTACATCTTGATCCATATTAGTATCAGCCGTTATTATATCTCCACAAGATACTTGAGGATCAATAATTAAATGATTAGAAGTAGAAGCTGCAGTTTCTGAATAATAATCTGAACTAGTAACTGAAACAGTCCAATTATCTCCAATTATTGTTTCCCCACTATATAATGTTCTAGTATCATTCTCAAAAAATAATTTAATCTGTTCAGCAGTTAATACCCTGTCAAAAATTCTTACATCATCTATAGTTCCATTAAAATATCCAGAACTGGAAGCAGTAGTATAATTCCTTCCAACCCATACAGCTCCTGGAGTTGTAGGTAGTAAACCATTAAAGTCAGTATTTGATCCTTGATAAGTCCCATCAACATAAAGACTTAAATTCCCCTTAGTATAAGTTCCAGTCAGTAAATGCCAATTCCCATCATTCAAGTCTCCCGAATAAGTAACATTATATTCAGTGCTAGAATTAATAATAGAAAATTCCCCTCCATTTAAAGTGCTGAGAACAAAAGGAACTTCACTTGACGGATTCACATCCACAACCTTATAAGTAATATTAAGATTATCAAAACCACGACCATCAGAAGAACATTTATAATTATCATGCTGCATTATTTTCAGTCCAAAATCTGAAGTTACATCCGCACAAAAATCAGAATCTGCAGAAACATCCAAATCATGCAATCCCCAATTAGTTTCTACAGTTGTTAAAGATTCCAACCTATACCAGTAAGTTCCATTACAAGTGAAGAAGACACCATCACCACAAGCTCCTGAACTGCCTGCAGCACAAGGAGTATCTCCAGAATGGTCAGCTACTTGATGGCTTTCTTCACCAGTTTCTTTATGATAAAATGCAATCATAATATCACTAGCATTCTCCATTGAAAAATTAGTTTTCAAAACATTAGTAACATAATTATTATTGGTTGTAACATCCATCCATAAATAATAAGTTCCTGCGTATGGAGAAGAACAACCACTTGCTTGAACATCTACAGAACTATAAGTAGCATCATTCGTTACAACACTCCAATTTGATGATATACTGTTAGACTCCCAACCGTCAAAAACTTCATAATTTGTTGTAGTACTTCCAACATCCTTAACAATAACATAACCTTCATTATCGGTCTTCACCCAGGCCATAACTGTAATATTATCAGTTACATTAAGACTTGCAGAATGTCCAATTTCTAAATAATCATTAACCCCATCAAAACTATAGGCTCCTCCAAGATGACCTGATGAAGTCCAAGTCGCACTCGATACCGACGCATCATTAGAATGGGAAGAAGCATCTTTAACTCCTGAATTATTCTTAAAATCTAATCTCATATTAACAACTGCTATTGAAGTAGCATTCCTCCTCCAGTCAGTAGTGTTAAAAACAGAATCACCATCAGGATCAGAAACATCAAAAGAAACAGTCAAATTATCTGAAGACTTATTACTCCCTGTTGATGTTAAAGTAACATTTTCAAGATTAGGAACTACAGTCAAGTTAGAATATGAAACATTCAAGTAAGGCCTTTGGGAACTTGTTGAATACTCTTTAGGCCTTAATTGTCTATCATTCAATTTAGAACCAAAATTCACAGAACTTGCAGAATCAGTAATTGATTTAGTAGAACTCATTACATAATCAGGATCTGCCAATCTAACACTAGAATAAGTGTTTGAACTAGCATAATCTTCTTTCAATTGTGTAGTGACGTTTAAACAAGTCCAAGTATTAATAGTGTCTGAACTCCATGTTTCTGATGTTGAATTTGTTTCGGATTGTACATCATATGAAGAGTTTGTTATTGTCTCATCCCATGATTGATCATCAACTCTTGTTATTGTCGCGTCAGAGTCTTGAAGTCCGTTAAGGTCATACATGTACAAACAAACTTTTGCATCATCAATCTTCTTATTTGCTGGAATGCTTGAAATATCCCATTTCATTTGTATTTCTACCTTGTTTCCAGAATCTAAAGCGTGAATATCTGCCTCGTCCTCAGTATCCGTTAATTGTATTGAAGGATCAATAATTATTGGATATACTGCAAACTTGAACCAGTCATAATTCAAATTCATATAAAGCATAGTTCCAGAAACATTATAATCTAAATATTTGAAACTATTATTGGAATCAATCGCGTAAGCCCTTGGAATCTTATATTTTATATCATCATCTTTCCTAATATAAACAACTTGACTTTCAGTATCCAATGTTAATTCCATTCCTGGAATTGTTAAATTAATTGCTATAGTAAAATAATCATCAGCGCCAGGAGTTCCTTTCAATTCAGGTTTTACAGAAATATTAATTTCTTTCTCTATAGAATTTGCTAAGTAAGTATACACTGCTGTAATGTTTGAGAATATTCCTTCATACTTGTAACTTCCTTGGTTTTCTAAACCTCCCTCTTCAGAACTTCTAGTTTCAGAAGCGGAATAGTTTCCGCCAATAGTATAACCAACACTTTCCATTTTAAAAGTGACATTAGTATCATTATGCTTCATCATAATTCCCATACTAGCATTCTTATCAAAATAAGCTTCAAACTTTCCTTTAGTAATACACCTCTTATAATTTCCAGAGCAAAAATCTATGGTAAAGTCAATATCCTCAAATTCTCCTGAAGCGTTCTTGAAGAATTTTGAACTTTGAAACATACTAAGTTTCCCTGCAGATGGTTCATACACTCTTTCATTCTTCCTGTCAATAGTCATTCCTGCAAATTCATCAATCTCTTCGTGGAAAACATCAACAACTCTTGTCGTTACTTGATTTCCACATTTTAGTTTGTACTTGTAACCTCCTGGATCATCAAACATTTTTTTATAGAATTGATTTCCAGAATCTTCCCTGGTCATATCAACAAAAGAACTCCACGTTTTACCTAGCTTCTTGAATTTTATTTTGCATACAGAATTTTCACCTGGAGCGTTACTGCCCCAAGTAGCATTGAAGGTTACATTCTCATCAACATAAATTTCTTGAGTATCACTAGTATCTGTAAAGTCTGATGGTAATGGAGGCATTATTTTAACAGCTGAAGAATTTAATGGACTTCCATAATCTCTAGCATCATAAGGTTTGACTTCACACTTCCAAGATTCATCATCACTAGTATTTGCAGAATCAAGAACATTATTATTTATTCCCTGACTCACATTATTTTTATACCAATCATACGCATAGGTTAAAGAGTCTGAATCTGCATCACTACCTCCTTGAGGATAACAAGTTAAATCCCTAGTTGTTAAATTATCAGGGTTTGAAGCATTCATTAAAGGAGTTGAATGGCTCGGTACTGAATTTGAAACTGTAATATTTACTTCTTTCTCTCCAGAATATGCAATTCCATCATATGATTTTGTTCTTACTCTTATAGTGTCATGAATATCTCCAGAAGCAACTGTATAAGTTGCTGTTGTAGAATGTGCTTGTATTGTCGAATCATCATTTATATTATGAAATTCGTAATAATAAGTTAAAGAGTCAGAATCTGCATCAGAACTTCCAGAACCTACTGCAGTTAATACTTGACTTATGTAAATTGAAGAATTAAGACTTAATCCTGTTGGTGTTATTGGTTCAGTATTTCCTATCTGTACAACTGAAGAATTCACTGTAGTTCCTGAATAAGAATGAGCATCTACTGGAGTATATTCAAATGTTAAATTATCATTTTTTGAAAAATTACCACTTCCTAAACTCGTGCTTGTTTCTCCAGAAATTACTGCTTTGTTCTTGAACCATTTATATGTTGAAGAGCTAGAGTCAGAGTCTGAATCTGAAAAAGTTCCTGATCCTGTCAAATTACTAGCAGTGTATGCTGTAGAGGGACTTATTGCTACTGAAGAAACTGAAGGAGGCCTATTAACTTCGAAAGGACTGCCTGTAATTCCAGAACCTTGAGATGATGAAGAACAATCATTATTACTGTCACAAGCAAAAGCATACCAAGAATAACTTCCTCCAAGTCTTGCTGCTGATTTAGTGCATGAAGCTTCAACTCCTGAATTAGTTAATGAACTCTCACAATAAGTAGTTGCTGAACAACTTCCTGAAAGTTGAGAATTTGAAGAACAAACTAATAAAGTGTACTGGTCAGAATCTACGTCTGTTGCAGTGACTGAAAAAGTAACGTCTGAATTATTATTAGTTGGTGAGGAAGAACTAGAACCTCCATCTTTAGGTGGTGTAGTTATTGAAGGTGCAGAGTTTGCTACGCTACAGGTTAAAGAAGAAACTGAACTTGTGTATGTACTTTTTCCCGCGACAAAATCACATCTTAAACCATAAGTGCCCGCACCCTCACACATTATTGTTTTAGCATATCCTGATCCTTTAGTTGGGTTAGACTGAGTACATGTTGAACCATTACAATCAACATCAGTAGCACTTGAAGGAATTGTAGAGAATGAACCGCTAGAATTATCTTTCCAATACAAAGTTGTTGATTTAGCTTTTGGATTAGCATTACGAGTACAAGTCATTGTTATAGTACTATCAACATCTGCAGAACTTGCTGATAATGAAAGTACCACGTCAGGAACACTAGATTTTAATTCAGGTTGTTTTTCAATAATGTCAGCAGTTTTCTCTACTACTTCTTCTATAACTTCTTCTATTGGTTCTTCTTCAACAGGTTGTTTAGTAATCTCTTCAATAATATTCTCCCTGTCTATAATATCTCCTCCTCTACTAACTAAATAATCTATATTCTGAACATTAACAATTCCAGAATCCACTTTTATAAAAACAGAAAAATTTCCATGTTTCAAACTTAAATCACAACTTTCCAGACAATAATCATTAAAGCTTTCATTATTAAAATCTGCAATTAAGAATTTACTTCCATCCTGCTCCACCCATATTAATCCAAAACCAGTAGTTTCTCCAGTGAAGGATATTCTTGTAGGTGTTTCAGTCAATGAATAATTTAGAACTTGAATTCCTGTAAAACTTCCTGAAATATCTAAAGTTTCAGTAACTACAATTAATCCAGTTGGTGTATCTAAAGGTTGTAAAAGTAGAGATAGTAAAAAAGCAAAAACTATACAAATTACTATAAGTAGTTTACTATGGCCTCTCCCCCTCATGTGCCTCAAGAACTTTTAGAAGAATTTACTATATAAAACTTCCTAAATTTTAGAGAAATTTTGAAGTTCTAAATCTGCAAATCATATTTAGTAACTTGCGTTATTGAAAAGGTTTTTATACTACAAAACATACGAAAATTTAAGAGGTGAGGTATGAAAAGAGTAGCTATTAACGGATTCGGCAGAATTGGAAGAATGGTCTTTCGCGCAGGACTTTCTCAAAATGATATTGAATTCGTCGCAATTAATGATCTTACAGACACGAAAACCTTGGCTTACTTGTTAAAATATGATTCTGCACAGAAGAAATTAAACAATAAAATATCCTTCACTGAAGATTCTTTAATTATAGACAATAAAAAAATTAAAGTTTTTGCAGAGAGAGAACCTGAAAAACTCCCTTGGAAAAAATTAGGTATTGATGTTGTTGCAGAATGTACTGGCTTCTTCAAAGATAAAAAATCTGCTTCTGAACATTTGAATGCAGGAGCAAAAAAAGTTATTATTTCCGCACCTTCTAAAGATCCTGATATTACTATTGTAAAAGGTGTTAATGAACATGATTACAATCCTAAAAAACATCATGTAATTAGTAATGCTTCCTGCACTACTAATTGTTTAGCCCCCATTGTTAAAGTATTAAACGATAATTTTGGTATAGAAAAAGGTTTTATGACAACTTCTCACGCGTATACTTCCACTCAAAAATTGATTGATGCACCTGATAAGAAAGACTTAAGAAGAGGAAGGAGTGCCGCAGTTAATATCGTTCCAACAAGTACTGGCGCTGCAAAGACAGTTACTAAAACAATTCCTGAACTTGAAGGAAATTTAGATGGTATGGCCTTGAGAGTCCCCATAGTTGATGGTAGCATTACAGACTTCACGTGCATTCTAAAAAGAGAAGTTTCAGTAGATGAAATTCATAAACTATTCAAGTCAGTCTCAAAACATGAACTGAAAGGAATTTTAGAATTCTGTGAAGACCCAATAGTCAGTTCTGACGTTATTGGAAATCCACACTCTGTAATTTTCGACAGTTTACTAACTAAAGTCAATGGAAATCTTGTTAAGATTCTAGCCTGGTACGATAATGAAATGGGATACAGTAATAGAATGATTGACTTGATAAGATTAGTCTAAATAAAATCTACTTCATCAGACCTGTATTCTGTTATTGTTTTTCCACCTTCAGTAAATACTCTTCCTTTAGAGTTTATGTTCTGAACAGGTTTTGTTCCTGTTTCTTGCTCAAATTCAGCTTTCCAATTAGGATTTAGTTCTAGGCCTTTGTCAAAACTTAAATTTCCACAATCCATACAATTGAAATAAACACCATATTTTCCTTTTTTCATATCAAGCCATGAATTACAAACACATTTGAAATTAGCAACCATATCTGTTTTTTTATGTGCCAAACAAACGGGTACTCCTTGCGGATTTGTAGTTGTTGATTGACTATTACAAAATGGGCAAGAATCAATTCTTGACTTTCCAAATTCTTTTCTTCTATACATAACAAAAAAAAGAAAAAATGTTGAGTTTAAAATTATTTTGTTTTGAAAAGCCTCTGAAGGGAGTTGTCTGCGAAATTAAGAATTTCTTGAGTTCAAAACAAGTTATGAACAACCTTGTTCAACAAATAACATGAACAAGCCTCTGAAGGGAGTTGAACCCTCAACCTCCACTTATCTCGGAAAAGTAATTAATACGAGAGTGGTGCTCTAGCCATTAAGCTACAGAGGCATTAGTTAGTCTTTTGGCACTTGTTGCAAATTACTTTTTGCTTTCCCTTCTCTTTCACATAAGTTCCAATTATCTTATTCAAGAAAGTAGTTTCTATTTTTGCTTTGCATTTTGAACATTTCATTTAATTAGTAAATATTAAGAATATTATAAAAGTTATCAAAAACATTTTATATTTCTAACAATAACAATTAACATGAGTCTTGAAAATAAAGTAAGATTTAATCCTTGATGGAACCTTTTAGAAACTATTTCTTCAAGATATGGTAAGGATGCTATAAAGAATTTTTCAAAATATTCTAATATTAAAGATTATGATGAATTAATTAAACAAAAAGCTATTTATTCCAATTCGAGGAAGAAACATGAACAGAAACATTCTCTTCAGGAGTTACCTTCAGAGACTTATAAGTAGTTCCTTTCTTAGCATTCACTTCCCTATGAGTATTATCACAAAATGGCAATGTTTTACTATATCCACAAGTGCAAAATTTATATTTCAATCCTTTCTTTAATTTCATAATGCCAACACCAATAACCCTACTGCTAATAACATTGATACTGCATAAACTCCTTTATTCCAAGCAAATACTTTCTTACCATCAAATATTCCAAACGGTAATAAATTAAATACTGCAAGCCATGCATTTATTATGTAACCATAAGTAAAGAAATCTTTAATTAATGAATTATCTGATGAAACTACTAGAACTGCACATATTAAATAAACCACGCCCAAAAATACATTCATCATAGGCCCAGCCAGTGAAATTATTCCGTTTTGTTTTTTAGAAACCCTTCCTGAAATCATTACTGCTCCAGGAGCTACTAGTATAAATCCTAAGAAACTCATTAATACTGCGAGCATTAGCATTGTTGTATTTGCTCTGAATTCTGCCCAACATTTATATTTTTGTGCAACGAATTTATGACTTAGTTCATGAAGTAAAAAAGCTATTCCTACAGTGAATGCTGATAAGAATATGCCTTCTAAGAACTTAAAACTTAAAGAAAATCCTTCATTAATTAGAATTGCAAAGGCAATGGATAATGCAAACCATGCCTTGAACAAATCTTCCTTTTCTAGTTTGGAAAACTTCATTCTGAAAGCATTCTTGCAAGTATTGCAATCACAAACAATGCAATTCCTATAGTTAAATAGCCAGAACCTGTTGTAAATCCTGTCTTTGCCTCAAAAAATTGTGCTAATCCTATAAGGATAAACACCACTCCTGTTAATGTTATTATTACTGTTGCTAATGCCTTTGCAACTTTTTCCACAATATGATCTGCTTTCTTTTCAACATTAGACATGGTTTCCTTAACTAGTACTTTAACATCAACCAATCCCCTAATAAATTTGTTTAGTGAAAAGCAACTTATTGCATCTTTTGTTTTTTTCATTATTTACCTCCACAAGCATGTTTTACTTTACAAGCATCACATAATAGTATGCCACAACTTGGACAAGTATCTCTTGATATTCTCTTCTCACAAGACTGACATTCTAGCTGCATATAAATTTTTTTGTTTTAATTGTTTTTAATGTTTTCTTAAGTAAGAAAGTTTTAAATAATTAAAAAATTAAAGATTTTTTAAACTTAAAACTTGCAGTTCTAAACTCAAAATTTACTTTAGTAAATTTTAAATATACTAATCCCTAAACTATTAGTGGGGGTTGTATATGGATAGCGACGAATTTGATGAGTTAATGAAAATTCAAAAGCGAGCAGCTTCTAGAATTATTGAAGAAAGTAATGAGGATGATAAAATTTCTTTAATAACTATTATTAATGAACTTTCAGTTTCTAAAAAAAGAATTCCTGTAGAATCAGTTATTTTAGAGGCTGAACAACAAGATATTTCTGAATCTACTGCTATTTCTTTATTAGACCAATTAAAAAAAGACAGAATAATTAAAGTAGAAGAGGGTTTTATTCAGTTTTCTTAAATTTTAAGGCTAAATCTTGAGTATATTCAATATTTTCATTAATAGCAATGAAAACTTTTTCTAACTCTTTTCCTAAATATGCCCAATGTTCAGGTCTTAATGTTAAATCCATTGAAACTAGCTTGTGATATATTTGTTGGGGAGTAACTCCATTTATTTGAAAGATTATTTCATGATCATTATTAACAAATCCCACTTCTATCTTTCTAGTTTCCTTATTAGATCTTATTAAAAAATAGCCTTTTGGGTCTTGCATCCAGAAAATGTCAGATACTTTAGCTTCAAAAACATGAAAATTTTTAGTTTTTACCTGATTTTCTAATTCTACCTTCATTTAAGCTAGAAATTGGACTCTATTTAAAAAACTTAAGAAAAAAAGGGTTGGAATTAATCCAACCTTACTTGCCTAGAATTCTAAACATTCCAGTGCTACAGTTAGGACAAGAACCTTTCATAGCTTTTCTGCCATTTTTCATTGTAGTTTCTTTCCCGTTACTAATTTCTCTTTTTGCTTTGCATTTTACACAGTATCCTTCCATGTTACCACCTCAAAAGTGATTATGAGCTCATCGTATATATATTTTGTGCTTATTTGAGCATAATTTAGTAGCTAAAAAGAGTTTTTTGTTTGTTTCCTTGCAGTAAATCATCAAAATTAACTGAATAAAAGCTTAAAACAGAGTCTGCTAATGGTTTTATTTGTTTTGTAATGTAATGTTCATAATCTAATTTACTTTTCAATTTTTGGATTGGTTCAGGACCATTCTCAGTAATTACATACTTTATCACATTATCTTCTATCTTATCAAGTAATCTTGCTGCTTTCACGTGTGGAGGGGTTGTTTTCACATATTCTGAAAGTTCTTTTCTCAACGCTTTTCTATAAACTAGTAATGAATCATACTTTCCTTTCTTTAAATCATCTACGAATTTTTTTACAAAATCTGCAACTTCTTTCTTGTGAAATATTCTATCTAATAATTCCAACTGGAATTTTTTAGAAAGTTCTGTCCAATCCCTTCTTACAAATTCTAGTCCTGTAAACTCTATTTTTTCCTTTCCTTTTTTATTTATCAAACCAGCATATCTTTTCTTTGCTCCTTTTTCACTTCCTCTGGCTCTTGGCATTAAGAATCTAATATATGTTTTTTCAAATTCCAATTCTAAAAAGCTATTTTGTTTATGAACATCTTTAACATGATTGTCAAAGTGAGAATTAATCTTTTTTTCTATTTTCTTCCCTATAATTTCTGCTTGTTTTTCTGTTTTAACATTTAAATTCACAAATATTGAATCAGTATCTCCATATATTACTTCATGACCTTCTTGCTCTATTAATTTTGCAGATGTTTTTATTATATAATGTCCAAAGCTTGTTATCGCATTTGTTAAGTCATAATTGTAAAACCTACAATTTGGAGATGCTAACACCCCATAGAATGAATTCATTAATATTTTAATAGCATATCTTGCCAGTTCATTCTTTGATTTTCTTGCTTTTTCTCTTTCTTCCCATAAGTGTTGAATAATTTCTGGAAGGATTCCTTCTTCTCTACTAAAACCAACTTCATTATGTGTAATTATTAAATTTCTTTTAGTTTTGTTTTTGGGAACAAAAGTTAAAGGGTCTATATTGAAAGTTCTTATAATACTTGGATATAAACTCTTAAAATCGCAAACTATTACAAAATCATAAATTCCTGGTTTACTTTGCATTACAAAACCACCAGTCGTTTTTTCTTTTACTTCCTTGAATTTTAATGTTGGAGCTACATAACCTCTAGATCTTAATTTTTTCAGATATACAGAATCCAAGCTAGCAATGCTTGCCATTACCCTATCTAATGGCATTCCAGTAAGTAAACTTCTTTGTAATGTTAAGTCTAAAGCTCCTGATTTTTCAAGTATTTCAATTACTAATTCTGAATCTGTCAAATTATATTTTACTAGTTTGTTTTGATTATTCTTGTATAAATCTTCGATTTCCTTGCCTTTATTCTTGAATGAAATAGTTTTTTTCTTTCCTGTAAATTTTTCTGCTGCAGTATCCAACTTATAATCAGGTAGATTAATGAATGATGTCTTTAACATTTTTATTCCATCCAGAATCATTCTTCCAGGGAAGTCTGCTTTAGAATCTCTCATGAAACCACTTTCTATTCTTAAACTACAAGGCCAGCTTGCCCTTCCAAGATCAAATTTTATTTTGTATTGCCTGAATTTTTTTTGTAGTATGAAAAGATCAAAATCTATCAAGTTCCATCCAGTTATTATATCAGGATCCAAACTATTAATCATTTCCTTAAATCTTTGTAACATTAATTTTTCTGTTGGGAAAGAAATTGCATTAGCCACTTTATTTTTAGAAACTATAATGACCTTCTTGTAATCTTTAGAATATAATGATATACAATAAATATTCTTTAAGTCCATGCTAGTTTCTATATCTATCGCTAAAGTTTTTAATTTTGGAATAAACTCTGCAGGTTTTAATTTTGGTTCTTCATAAAATTCAATTCCTTCTTTTGATTTTGAATTCCCTTCAATTTCTATACTTCCTTGTAAATTATTGTCAATCATGAATCGGTATTCAAACCTAATATCTGCTTCATAACTTGTTATTTTATGATCTTCAAATTTTTCTCTTAATAATTTAATATCTCTTGGAATATCTAGAATTACTTTAGTTAGTTTGTTTCCTTCAAAATTTTTTAAGTTAGTATTTTCAAAAGTTACCTTTACTAATTTTTTGGCTTTTGAAACATCAGAAGTTGTTATGAAAAAGTATGGTTTATAATGATTTTTTGTTATGAATGATTTTCCATTTTGTAAACGTCCAAATAAGTAAATATACGCCCTGCCCTTTTCTTCCTTATAAGTTGGATAAACTATGAATCCTTTCATAAGAATTCTTAATACTGAATATTATATAAATTTAGTGGGTTGTTTGCAATTTTCTCGAAAATTAATAAGTAATCAGAACAAAACAAAATTAATAAGTTTTTTATTGCTTATATTATGAGAATAATATTTAGTTTTCATGCTTTACAGCAAAGTAAAAGAAGAAAAATTCCTAAACTTTTAATTATTGAAACAGTCAAGTTTCCTGATGCACTTATTAATACAGGAAATAAACAATATGCAATAAAAAAATTCAAGGAAAAGAGTTTAAAAGTTGTTTATGTTAAGGAAAAGCATATAAAGATTATAACCTCTTATTACATAAAATGAAAATTAGTTATGATAAGCAAGCAGATTCATTATATATTGAATTTATTGAGGAAAAAGTAGATCATACTAGTGAATTGGATGAGAATACCATCATTGATTATGACAATTCTGGGAAAGTTATTGGTGTTGAATTATTATTTGTGAAGGAGAAAAATCCTTCTATTTTAGACAATGTTAAACTTGAAAATTTAAACTAAATTTCACTGTTAAATTTATATACTTCAGTTTTTTCTATTAAGTTATGAAAAAAAGAATTATGATAGTTCATAAGGACAGATGCAATCCAGTAGGTTGTGGTGGTTATCTTTGTATGAGGGTTTCTCCTAGTAATAAGATGGGAAAGGAAGCTATTGTTAAGGGTTCTGATGGTAAGGTAGAGGTTAATGAGGACGTTATCACTGATGCTGACAGGATTGCTGCTAATAAATGTCCTTTCGATGCTTTATCTATGATTAATCTTCCTGAAAAGTTAACAAATCCTATTCATAGGTTTGGAAAGAATGGTTTTGTATTGTTTAAACTTCCAATTCCTGTCTTTGGGAAAGTAACTGGCATTATTGGACGGAATGGTATTGGTAAAACTACCGCTTTAAAGATTCTATCTGGCCAGTTAAAACCTAATATGGCTTCAGAAAATGAGGCGTCTGAAGATGAAATTATTGATTATTTCAAAGGTTCTGAAGCACAATCTTATTTTGAAAAATTATTTAATAAAAAAATTCAAATTTCTTACAAACCCCAACAGGTAGATTTAATTCCTAAAAATTATAATGGTACTGTTAATGAATTATTAGAACATGTTGATGAGAAAAAGGAACTTAAAAAAATCGCTAAACAACTTGATATTGAGAAAGTTCTAGATCATGATATTAAGAAAATTTCTGGGGGGGAATTACAAAGAGTAGCTATTGCAGCTACTGTTTTGAAAAAAGCTAATGTTTATTTCTTTGACGAACCAACTAGTTATTTAGATATTAAGCAAAGATTGAAAGTATCTAAATTTTTAAGAGATTTGGCTGATGAAAAAACTGCAGTTTTAGTTGTTGAGCACGATTTAATAATTCTTGATTATCTTGCTGATTTAATTCATATTGTTTATGGTAAGGAAACAGAATATGGTATTTTTTCAGGATTAAAATCTTCAAAATCTGGAATTAATTCTTATCTTTCTGGAATGTTAAAGGAAGAAAATATTCAGTTTAGGAGTAAAGCTATAAATTTTGGTGATGTTCAAGCTTTTACTAAGCAACAAGAGTCTGAATTAACTAATTGGAGTAAAGAAACAGTAACTTTTGGCAAGTTTAAACTTAATACTAATGAGGGAAGTATTAAGAATAATGAAATTGTTGGTATTGTGGGAGAGAATGGTATTGGAAAAACTTGTTTTGTGAAGCTTATTGCTAAGAAAAAACTGAAGATTTCTTATAAACCCCAATATTTAGATGGTTCTGAAGAACTTGTAAGACGTGTCTTAAAAAATGCTATTAAAGACACTACTATAATGAAACATTTGGAGCTTGAACATTTGCTGGATAAGCAATTGAACAACTTATCTGGTGGGGAACTTCAAAGGGTTATGATTGCAAAAACTTTGGCAGAAGATGCTGATTTAGTTCTTATGGATGAACCTTCTGCCTATTTAGATATTGAACAAAGACTTGCAGTTTCTAAACTTATTGATGAACATTGTGGAATTACAGAAAAAGCAGCTATTATTGTTGATCATGATTTATTATTTTTAGATCATATTTCTGATAATTTATTGGTTTTCGAAGGAGTTCCTGCTGATGAAGGAAATGTTACTGGTCCTTTCCCATTAAAAGAGGGAATGAATACTTTTCTTGAAGAATTAAATATTTCTTTCAGGAGGGATGAGGAAACTAAACGACCGAGAGCTAACAAACCAGATTCTCAAATGGACAGGAAGCAAAAACAGTCAGGTAATCTTTACGCGTGATCTTTTGAAAACTATAATTCCTAAAATCATAATTATTAATATTGGAATGAAAAGTTTTTTATTTCCCATGCTTGAAATGAGCATTCCTGAAAATAATGGTTTTGATTTAATGTCTAAAAGTAAATTTCCTGCGTAAAGTTCTAATTTTTTCCCTCTTTTTTCAAATATTATTTCTGTATCTGTATCTTTCAATAATCTAAATTTTTTTTCTTCTCCATCCAGAAATAATCTGAAAGTGGAGTTTGTTTCGCCAATATTTTCAACTACTGCTCTTGTTCTAATTCCAAAAACTGCATCTCTAATTTTTGCTTGGGGAGTGTGTTCTTCAGAAACTTCAATAAAAATTTTAAATTCGGCATTTGATTGTATGAAACCAGTTTGGTTTGCCCTCGCAATTATTGTTGTTAATATATTTTCATCAGTCCATTGTGAGATAGAATAATTTATAGTTACATCTTCAAATTTTTTTGCTTTGACAAAGATATTTTTTGGAAATTTTAGAGTTTCAGGACCTTGAAATTCTACAGTGAAATTTTTCTTTCCTAAATTGAATATTCTTAGTGAAATTTCTCCTTCTCCTCCTGGAAATGTTTCTATTTCAATACTTGAGGGACTTATTCCTATTCCTTGAGCGAGTACTTGAGGAATTATTAGTAAGAAGAAAATTATTTTTTTCATTTTTTTCATTTAATATAAAACAGGAGTAAAACTGCAGAACTTGTCATTAGGGAGAAGTTTGAAACAAGACCTGCAGGATTATTTAAAACTCCTGTTTTGTGGCTTTATAGTGCGTGGGGTGAATATTCAATGTTTGTATTCTTTTTCATTTAATATTTTTTCAAAATATGTTTTTGCTTCTTTTTTTGTTTTGAAAATTTTACTTTTTGAAACTCCAAAAAATGGAATTTTCTTTGTCACCTTATACAATTTTTTCCCGTTAGTTGAAAATAATTTTATTGTCACTTCTAATGTGTTCATTTTGAAATTGCTGTTAGTCCTATTCTCGCAGTGTATTCTCCTGGTGTTGCTTGTCCTACTAGCAAGTTCATTCTTAATTCTTTATTTTCTTCAGGTTGTAGACTTACTGGAATTATTTCTCCTAGATAATATTCTTGACTTTCGTAAACTAGTGAAAAATTATTTATTGAAATTTCTGTTTCTGTATTTGTTATTTCTAAAAGTTCTGTTCGAAAGTCTGTTTCTACATTTCCATAATTTTGTAGTGAAATATTAATTTCTGAAGAGTCTTTTGGGGTTATGTTTCCTTCTCCATTTATTGAAACTGCTGCCAAACTTAAAAATTTGAAACTGGAAGTTTGGTTTATTTCGTTCGCAAATACTTGAAATTCATAATTTCCTGGAGTTTGATAATGATTTATAGGAACAATTCCGTTGAAAGTTCCATTTTCTAATAGTAATGAATAATTATTATTTTGGAAGGTTATGGATGTTTCTAAACCTTCAAGTCCATTAGCATCGCTAATATTAACTCTTATTTGCACTTGGGAAGGTTCTCCTGGTGTTGGATATATTTCTCCAGTATTGCTAGTTTCTGAAATTACTTCTATACTATTAATTTCTGGCGGCACATCTAATATTGTTATTGTAAATTCTGATTCAGTATCTTGATTTATTGGTTGTTCATATTCATTATTTCTAAAGTTTGGTTCTGTAATTTCAAAATCATTAAGATTGTTTAATGTATTAAGAAATTCTGTAGTGTATTTTCTTGATAATGAATTTCCTTCAGTAGTTTCCAAACTTGCATTTCCTAAGAAATAAATACTTGGACTTCCCCAACCTATAGCATCTATTACTACTTCATTCTTTAATATTGCTATGCTTCCATCAATATTTTTTAAGTTGAAATTATGTTCATAATCTGATTCTTCCCAGGATGGATTATCTCTTAAGTTTGTATAATTCTCATCTGTTATTAGAAAATACTTATTTTCTCCTAGAATTATTTCTGGTAGGATAACTTCATTTAAAGTTCCTGAATTTGTTCTTATAATATATTCTGACAGGTTTATTTCAGAACCATCATTATATATTTCTATTACTTCACTATTGCTTTCGTCAATTGCATCATAGTATACTTCGGTTATTAAAAGTCCTTGAACCAGTGGTAAAAGTAAAAATAAAATTCCTATATTGATTATTTTTTTCATAATTCTTGTGTAGAACTACTTTTTTTAATGAGTTACTTCTAAATTTGACTTGTTTTTTCCTAGAACTTGAATGTTTTTTGTAAAAGAAAAATTTATTATGTTTTTCATCTTAAGAAAAGTATGGGAAAAATTTTGGGAGTGATTTTAGGAATTGCAATTGTTTTGTTTAATCTTAATTTTTTAATTGTTGACATGAATTTTTTTGAAAAAGAATTTCATAAATTAGATAATTATAATGATAAAATGATGAATGAAACAAAAAAGCTAAGTGTTTACTTTCAAGATTCCAGCGAATTTATTAATAGTAGTTTTTATACTTCTAATGAAATTTCTCATTTGAAGGATGTTAAGGATTTAATTAGTTTTAGTAGAATTTTAATGTTATTTTTATTACTTATTTTTCTTTTAGAGTTTGAAAAGAAATCTTTATTTTATGCTTTTCCAACTATTGTTATTATTTCTTTAGTATTATTTGTTTTTAGTTTGAACTTTTATTTATTCTTTAGTAAGTTTCATGAATTATTTTTTGCAGGTAATTATTCTTTTCCTGCTAGTTCTTTTTTGATTCAGTCTTTTCCTGAACAATTCTTTAATGATGCTTTTCTTACTATTTTATTTAGAAGTCTTATTTTTAGTTTTTTACTGTGGCTTTTTTCTTGGAAATATTTCAAACAAGGCAAGAATTATTAATAATAGTATTATTGATATTATGAAGTAAATAAAATAATTTTCTTTTTCTGTTCCAAAGAATGTTGGTTGTTCTATATTTCCAAGATTGAAACTTAATTCTTTTAAGATTGTTTCTTCCTCTGTTTTTAATATTATTATTAGTTTGTATTCTACAGGCGCAATATTTTCGGGTAGTTTTATTTCTTTTTCTAAAGTTTTATTTTCTATTATTATTTCTTCTTTTTCAGTTAATAGTATTGTTCCAGTATTTGTTATTATTGAATATTCTAATGTTCCTTCTTTAATTTCTGGAGTTTCTAATATTATTTTAAATCTTACTTTTTCAAGGATTACTTCACTTTCTAAGAATACTTCCATGGATAATTCTTTTGCTTCTTTCTCTTCTTCTTTTTCTTTTCCTGCAATTGCAAAATAGCTAAATCCTGGAGTTGTTGCTTTGTACTTTATTACATCACTTAATTCTTGTATTTTTTGTGTTGGTAATTCCTGCCATGAATTAGTGTATCTTAGTAAGGTTATTTCTTCAATATTATTTTCTTGCATCCAGTCTTTTTCTACAGAGAATTGTATTTCTACACCTTCAATTTCAGTTCCTCCTTCTATTTCTAGATAAGAGAAAACTTCTTTTTCTGGAGTTTCTATTTGTTCTGGTTTATTATCTAGTTTTTCTGCCTTTATTGTTAATTCTTGATCTTTAGTTGCAGTAAAACTTATTTTTTCTATTGGTAAATCTTCTTTTTCAAACTTAAATTCTGTTCTTTCTCCTTTAATTACAGTTTTCGTTATTGTTTGTTCATTTGAAGATTCTGGAGCTGTCGTGGTAGTAGTGGTTGTTGTAGATGTAGAACCGCCGCTTAGTTCTGAACTTGGAGTTATGTCTCCTATTGAATAATTAGTAAATCCTGTAACATTAAAATAATAAGTTGTTGAACTGTTTGTTAAACTTCCACATATTAAGGGCGGACATTCCTGACCATTTCTGAAAGGTCTTAAATCTCCAGTAACTCCTGGATTGTAAAATATTAAGTTAGCAGATTTGTTCAGTCCTGTTTGTGAAGAATTAACATAAATAGAATTATTTGAGATTATTATGTTTTGACTCAGATTACTTCCTGAATTATTTACTAGTTGTAAATAAGTTATTTTTCCGTAATTAGTATTTTCTATTGTTATGATTGAACCAGAACCTTTAAAACTATAATTATTTATTTTTTGATTTATTAAGTGAGTATTATTAAGTCCTGCAGAAGATATTTTAAGGGAATATCCTCCTACGTTATTCAGACTATTGTTTTTGAAAGTTATATTTTTGCTTGATACTGATGACACTATAAATGCATTTCGAGTTACTTCTTCTATAGTATTAGTTTGAAATAAATTACTTGAACTTTGAGTATTAACTATTACATCTGATGTATTTCCTGTAACATTAATAGTATTATTAATCACTGTTATATTATTTGATATTGCTATGTTAAGACCTACTGAATCAGTATAATTTGTTATTATTTTGTTTTCTATTATTATTGTTTTGTTTGCTCTTAGTAAGGAAATCCCATAACCTGCAAATTTGTTTACTTTAATAGTATTATTCTTTATATTATTATTATTTGATTTTTCTATTGATATTCCATTAGAATCCTGTCCTGCTTTATTATCAACTGTTAAAGTATTATTTACTATTGTGTTATTTTCAGAAGTTAAATAAAAATATATTGTGTGTGCTGTTTCTTCTCCTTTTGTTGTTATAGTATTATTGATTATTTGAGAGTTTGAATAATTGTATAATTGAACTCCGTGGCTTGATAAGTCTGTAGTTTCTATAACATTATTTTTTATTGTTGAATTATATCCATTTCTTAAGTATATTGCTGGTTTTTCTTCAACACTTGCCTTTCCTTCAGTAAACAAACAATTCTTTATTGTTACATTATTATTTCCAGTACTATTAATTCCGTGTCCTTTATTGCCTGATGCTGTATAGTTTATTTCATATCCTTGACAGTTTATTTCTATATTTGATGCTTTGATATACAATCCTGTTCCTGTACAATTAATTCTATTCTGTAAAGTTAAACTTTCAGTAATATTCTGGCCGCAATAGTTAAAGTGTATACTGTAGTTTGTATATGTTGATTCGTTAAACCCTGTAACATTGAAATGGTAAGTGTCTGATTCGTTTGTTACTGTTCCGCAAGTGTTTGAAGGACATTGTTTGTTGTTTCTTGTTGTATATGTTGGCCAATCTCCTTGAACTTTGTATAGTGTTATGTTTGCGCTTGCATTTAGTCCTGTTTGTGAAGAATTGACACTTATTAGATTATCAGATATTATTATGTCTTGACTTAGATTATTTCCACTGGCATCTACTGGTGTTAAATATTTTATTATTCCGTACTTGTTTTCGATCGTTAGTAAATTTCCATTAAATGAGTAAGCGTTTGCTTCTTGATTTTTTAATATTGTTCCATTAACTCCAGATTCTATGGATAAGTGATCTTCTCCTGTTGTTCCTAAATTATTATTTTCTATAGTGTTATTTTCTGGATAGCTTCCTGAGTATGCATCCCAGTTTATATTATATGATCCTGATTCTGCTACTGTATTGTTTGCTATTATGTTATTTGAAGATCCTCTGTATAAATAGAATGCGTGAGCACTATATCCTGACGCATTTATTATATTATTTGTTAGTATATTATTTGATGTGTCTTGCATCCAGAATGCGTCAATTCCGAGTCCGGTAGTATTTATTTTGTTTCCTGATATATTATTATTGGCAGAGTTTGATGTCATATAAACTCCGTATGCTGCTGATGTTATTTTATTATCTTTTATTACTTGGTTTTGTGTATATAAGTAAAATGCGGGTCCTGTTGTGGTAGTGGTTGTTATAGTATTATTATAGAAATAATTTGTAATTACTACATTATTAAAATAAAATCCGCTTCCTCCTGATGTTTTTATTGTGTTGTTAATAAACTCATTATCTGCTAAAGAGGGAGTTAAATATATTCCTGCCGCGCTCATACTGTTTGTTGTTATGTTATTATTCGCTATATAATTTCTGTCTGGTCCTGATGTTAAATGTATTCCATAAGAACTAGTTCCTGTTGTGTTTATATTATTATTGGTTATATTATTATCATCACTTCCTAACACTAAATAAATTCCTGGGGAACTTGATCTTTTTGTTATTATTGTATTATTTGTTATTTTTGAATTGGTTACGCCTAATAAGTAAATTGCTTGTTTTGCCGTTCCTGTAGTATTTCCTTCTTTTAAAACACAATTTTTTATTGTTATATTATTTGGAGTGCCACTTGTTGTTACCCCTCTATATCCTATACTTCCATTCCAGGCATATTCTATAGTATGTCCTTGACAGTCTAATGTTATATTGTCTGCGCCTAATGTTACCCCATCATTTGTGCAATTAATATCCGTCAATAAATTTTTGTCAGTTGTTACTGTAAGTCCACAAAGACTTCGCATGCTTTCCATTGTTTCTCCTGTTCCTAATCCTGTTGGTGTTTCTATTGAACTAAACAAGATTGCATAAAAGAAAGCTATTAGTATTACTATTGAAATTGTTTTTAGTGAATGTTTTCTTATTTTCTTATTTATTTTTAGTCCTTGCATAGATTGTCCATATAGTTCCGTATTTTCTTTTGAGTAAGTTTGATATTTCTTGTAGTGTTAGTCTTAATTCTTCTTTCAGATATTTCACTATAGCTTCTAACACTGGTAATTTTGTGTTAAAGATTTCTAAGGGGATTAGATGTTGAGAATTTCCTGTTAATTTTTCAGGATATTTTTTCTTTGAATTATTGTATGTTGTGTGTATGTTATGTATTGTTTTTCCTGTTATTCTTGAGATTTCTTTTAATTCTAATTGTTTATTTTCATGTGAATATTTTACTATTGTTTCTAACATGCTTAGTTCTTTTACGAAAACGTCTATTGGTATTGTGTTTGTTCCTTCTTTTAGTAATTGGAATAATTCTTTTGTTTTTAGGTTGTATTTTCTTTTTAGGAATTCAATATTTGTTTTTAAGAAGTTATAGTCTTGACTATTTAATAGAGTTTTTTTAGAGTATTTACTACTTTTTTCATACATGATTTAATATTATCTTTAAATTATATATTATTTAAATGTTTTTCTTTTTTCTATTAAAAAAAATAAATTTCAAAAAAGTCTAAACTTTTTTTTGTTTTGTAAAGAAATAGCTAAAGCTAATAACAAAATAAACAAAATAAACAAAATTTATTCCTCGTCGTCAGGATTATAACTAGGAACTGCAGATTTACTAATAATCATTATATCCCCAATACTCTTTACTAAAGGATGTGGAACAATAACCCCTTTAGCACTTCCTAAAACTTTTGTTAAGAAAGAATTTTTAGTAGCTTTCACCCTCCAACCAAACACCTTATTAGTATTTAATATCGCCTCTTCAACATCACCAAAGTAATCACCACTATCAGTGAATACTTTCATATCATAAGCCTCTGATAATTTTTTTAATTTTAACATTAATACTCCCTCCACTAGTTCTAAGAAAAATGAGGGGGCTTAAATATATAAAGTTTTCTACTCTTCAGTAAAACATGAAAGACATCATCATCATAGGATCAAGCCACATTTCCAGAGATTCTGCTATTGAAGTTAAAAAAACTATTAAGGAAATAAAACCTGATTTTGTCGCTTTAGAGCTTGACAAGCAAAGAATTCGCGCATTAATTTCAGGAAAGGAAGAACAACCTTCAATAAAACTAATTAAACACATTGGATTTGGAGGTTATTTATTTCTTAAAATAGGAAAATTTATCGAAAAGAAACTAGGTAATATAGTAGGTACAAAACCAGGTATTGAAATGAAACAAGCCATTAAATCTGCAAAAGAACATAATTGCAAAATCGCATTAATAGACCAAAATATACAAATCACACTAAAAAAACTATCTAAAGAATTCAAAATAAGACAAATTCTGAAAGATATAATTAAAAGTTTGTTCAAAAAGAAAAAATTACTTTTTGACATTAGAAAAGTACCCAGTGATGAAATTATAGAAAAGTACATGTTAGAAGTTAAAAAAAACTATCCAGGCATATACAAAGTTATTGTTGAAGAAAGAAACCAGTATATGGCAGATCAATTATTTAATTTAAAACAGTATTTTCCAGATGCAAAGATTGTTGCCGTTGTTGGTGCAGGTCACAAGAAAGGAATGATTAAGATACTTGAAGATAAATTCAAAACTTTTTCATGAATTCTTTTCTTTCCATTCTTAAATCTTTTTTTATTATTTTCAGAAGTAAACCTTCTCCTATTTTTTCACCTTTATTATTTGGAATAACTGTAGTTCTTCCATCTTCATGTTGAAAAAACATATGACTTCCCTTTTGTCTTTTAAATTCAAATCCTTGTTTTTGAATAAATTTAGAAAGTTCTGATGCTGTCAACCTTGGTAATTTCATTCAAACCTCAACTTCTAGTTGTTGAATGTCTAAAAATTTCTTTTTTAATTTAGGAGGTTTTTCTTCCAAATACAAAGAAATAGCTTCTTTTGTTCTTTCTATTAATTTTTGTCGTGTCTTTGCTTGAGTATGACATCCTGGAAGTTCAACTACTTCTGAAGTATAAAATCCATCATTTCCTTTTTCTATTAAAATATTAAATATTTTTTTCACAATCATATTCAACAACTCTTTTCTTATATAATTTGCTTTTTTTAATTAATTAACCCCAAAAAAAGACATTAATTTTCGATAAATTCAAAACTTATTTATATTAAGAATCATAAATTCACAACATGAAAGAAAAAGGATTTCTAATCACTGTTTTCGCATTAGCATTCTTAGTTTCTTTCAGAAAATGGGGAGGTTTAGTTTTTGATCCTGTTGAAGGAATAATTAATTTCATTCTCGCAATAATAATAATTTGGGTTGGTTTAAGCTTAAAACTTCATTTTCAAAAGAAATATTCAACAAGGCTAGGATACGAATTCAAGTATGACTTTTCTCCTTATGGACTATTAGCAGGTGTTATTCTTGCAATTCCCACATTTGGTTGGTTTTTACTACTTCAACCTGGAACTTTTGATTTGACATTAAAGAAAAGACATAAAACAGGAAGACTTTACAAAGGAGTATTATTCTTGGACATGTTAAAAACTTCATTGGTTGGAAGTCTTGCACTATTAGTTTTAGCAATATGTTTCAAAATACTTCATTCACTAACTCAAGAACCTTTACTTCAATACGGACTATTCATTTCATTAGCATTACTTGTTTATTCTTTACTACCACTCCCAAAAAATGATGGTATTCATATTTTCTTCAAATCAAGACTTGCATTCCTAGCAATATTTCTTTTCTTCACGGCATTTAGCATCTCCTTCTATTTTCTAAACCTACTACAATCTTTAATTCTTGCAATAATAGTTTCTATAGGATTATACTTTCAACTATCTAAATCACTCAAGTGACTGATATAATTTCACAAAGAATTCTTCAGAAAAATTCATTCCAGTATCACTTAATAATTCTGCAAGTTCCTGACCTGGAACATCCTCTTCTTTTTTTGTTAACTTAAACAGTTGTTTCATTAAATCAGAATATACAAAACCATCCCTTACTTGCACAACACAATTATTACCTTTAAACAAAACATTCCCAGATTTATAATCTAAACAAACATTAATAGGAAGATCTAAAGAATCAAAGAATTCTCTTAATAATCCTGAATAAGTTTCATTATTAAACTCTTCAAAAGTATTTTCTGTTTCAAAAACCCTACCTAAATATTTCTTTACCTTCTGTCTAGAACCTTTCTTAGTATATTTACTTTCTACAAGATACCCATAAATATTTTTTTTTACTTTCTTCTTTCTAACAAACATATTACTTGTGAAAACAATGAATTTAATATATTTTTTGTTAAAAATCATCGTCGCCCCACCGACGAGAAATGCAAAAGATTTAAATACTACTAAACCATATAAAAAGCAAGTCTTATTCGGGGGGATAAGAAAAATAAATTGTTGAGGTGGTCTGAATGGCCGAGAAAGTTGGAAAAGCAGGAGTAAAAAGAGAAAATGGATGGTTATATTTCGTTGATAAAGGCGGCAATATAGCTAGAGTCAAGATGTCCAGAGGCGGCGGTAAAAAAGGAAGGCAAAAACAACAAGTTGTTGCTAAGACTGGAGTCAAGAAAGCAAAAGGATTCTTATACTTTGTTGACAAAGCTGGAGACGTCTCAAGAGCCAAAATGGCTAGAGGCGGAAAATAAAAGGAATGTTTTTACATTCCTTCTTTCAGCAACTTTATAAAAATTCAAGCCTTTTCTTAATTAATGTTAAAACTTAAACCTAGAATATACCAACAAGTTATTTTTAACACTGCCTTAACAAATAATTCATTAGTTGTCCTTCCAACAGGGCTTGGAAAGACCGCAATTGCATTAATGCTAGCAATAAAAAGACTAGATTCATATCCAAACTCCAAAATTTTAATCCTTGCTCCCACAAAACCACTTTGTGAACAGCACAAGAACACATTTGAAGAAAATATTGGTGAAACACTATTACTTACTGGATCCATACTTCCAGAAAAAAGAAAAAATCTTTGGAATACTGCAAAAATAATAATTTCAACACCACAAACTGTTGAAAATGATCTAATAAGTTCAAGAATTAATTTAGAAGATGTATCCTTAATTGTTTTTGACGAAGCGCACAGAGCTACAGGAGATTATTCATACGTTTTTATCTCATCACAATACCAAAAAACTGCAAAGTATGAAAGAATACTAGCATTAACCGCATCTCCAGGTTCAGATTTAGAAATTATTAAGGATGTTATGCACAATCTAAACATAGCAAAGATAGAAGTTAGAACTTTTGAAGATCCTGACGTGAAAGAACACACTTTCAATACTGAACTTAAATGGGTCGAAGTTGAACTTCCTGAAGAATTTAATAAAGTAAAAATAAAATTTGAAAATTGTTTGAAAACAAGACTTCTAAAGTTAAAACAAATGAAATTCATAACATCCCTAAGCATAAGTAAAAAATTATTAATCTCACTACAAGCAGAATTAAATAAGAACTTCGCAATAGAAAAAGATTATGCCTTCCTAAAAGGAATAAGTATTATTGCTGAAGCAATGAAATTACAACATGCTTTAGAACTTTTAGAAACTCAAGGAATAACACCCTTAAAAAAATATCTAGACAAGCTTAAAGAACAATCCATAAAAACTAAAGTTAAAGCAGTAAAAAACTTGTTTTTAGACCCTGAATTTAAAGCTGCAATTTTCTTAGCTGAAGACTTATTCGAAAGGGGTATTGAACATCCTAAACTAGACAAAGTTAAAGAATTAGCCAAAACATTCAATAGTATGATACTCTTCACACAATTCAGGAGTTCAGCATTAAAAATTCAAGAAGTTCTTAATTCAATAAATGTGACAAATAAGATTTTTGTTGGTCAAGCAAAAAAGGAAAAGATTGGACTTACACAAAAAGAACAAAAACAAATTATTGAAGAGTTCAGAAATAAAGAATTTAAAGTTTTAATATCAACCTCTGTTGGTGAAGAAGGACTAGACATTCCAAGCGTTGACACAGTATTATTTTATGAGCCAATACCCTCAGCAATAAGACATATTCAAAGAAAAGGAAGAACAGGAAGACATAAGGAAGGAAATGTTTCTGTATTAGTTGCTAAAAATACAAGAGATGAAATGTATAGGTGGAGTGCATTCCATAAAGAAAAAAGAATGTATAGAAACCTAAAAACATTGAAAGAACAAGTAACAAGACAAGTAAAACTTGCAAAATTCGAGAATTCAGGCATTAAGATTATAGTTGATCATAGAGAAAGAAGTTCTGGTATTGTCAAAAATTTAATTAATTTAGGTGCAACTCTAGATTTGAAAGCGTTAGAAGTAGGAGATTACTTGCTTTCAGAAAATGTAGCTGTAGAATTCAAGACAAAACAAGATTTTGTAGATTCAATAATTGATGGAAGATTATTAACACAATTAAGAAGTCTTAGAAAATATTTAAAACCATTAATAATAATTCAAGGAGATGAAGATATTTACAGCATTAGAAAAATTCATCCTAATGCAATCAGAGGAATGTTATCATACATAACTATAACTCTAAGAATCCCAATATTATATTCTCAAAATGTTAATGATACTGCAGAACTCCTAAATACTATCGCAAAAAGAGAACAAGAATCTAAAAAAGTTGAATTTGTTTATCATACTGCCAAACCATTAAGTTTAGAAGAACAACAAGAGTATGTTGTTTCAGCATTTCCAGGGATTGGAACTACTCTATCCAAACCATTACTAAAAGAATTCAAATCAATAAAAAACATTATCAACGCACCTTTAGAAGAATTAATGAAGATAGACCTTATCGGAAAGAAAAAAGCCGAAACTTTAAGGGAGATTTTCGACTCTTTTTATGACAAATAATTTAAATAAGTAAGTCAAACAAATATCATGACTAAAGAAATTCTTGCAAAAATAACTTTCCAAATTCAAGGAAAGCCAAAAAAACATGTTGAGGAAACTTTAAAGAATTACATAGATAAAGTAGGTAATGAAGAAGATATTGAGATAAAAAAGTCTCATTTTGAAAAAGCGGAAAAACAAGAAAATTTTTGGAGTGCCTTTGCAGAAGTTAACGTTGCAGTAACAAATTTAGAAAAATTTACTTGGTTATGCACTAATTTCATGCCTGCAAGTATTGAAATATTAGAACCTTCAAGTTTTGAATTTAAAAATAGTGAATTACAAAATTGGTTGAATGATTTCCTAGCAAGACTTCATCAAGTTGATGCCATTGCTAAACAAACTCATAATTTGAACAAGGTTCTCAACAATAATATTAATACAATAATCAAAAATTTTATTCTTGTATTAATGAAAGGTAAAATTTCAGATCCTGAAAAACTCGCTAAATTAATAGGAATTCCATTAGCTGTTACTAATAAATTCTTAGATTTAATGGTCAAAGAAAAAGTTCTTAAGAAAAATAAAGAGGAGTATGAACTTGTTAAAAAACAAGGTTGAAGCAATTCTTTACGGAATTGGCGGGAAAGTTTCTTTAGATAATATTGCAAAACTTTGCAGATCTTCAGAATCTGAAGTTTTAGAAAGTTTGAAAGAATTACAAAAAGAATATTCTGAAAGAGAAACAGCATTATTAATTATTCAAGATAATAAAGATTGGAAATTAATATCTAAAGAACAATATTCTTCAATAATTAGAAGAATAGTTTCTGAAGTTGAACTTCCAAGATCAATTATGGAAACTCTTGCTATAATAGCATGGAAACAACCAGTTTTACAATCAGAAGTTATTAAGATAAGATCAGCATCTGCTTATGAACATGTTTCTCAATTAGACAAACTCGGTTTTTTAACAAAAGAAAATTTTGGAAGGAGCTACTTATTAAAAACAACTGATAAATTTGCCAATTATTTCGAGTTGGAAGGCGGAAAGGATCTTAGAAAATTATTAGAACAAACAAGAGAAAAACACGAGAAGAAACTTAAAAGATTGCAAATAAGACAAGAAAAACTTCATGAAGTTAAGGAAACTTACGATCCTGTCAGACATGAAGAATTTGATCATAAAGAACAACTTGAAGAAATTGAAAGCAAACTTTCTGAATCTAGTGAAAGAATAAGTACAGAATCTGAACTCGTAAAAAATTTAAAACAAGATAATACTGAAGAAGCAGAATGATACTAAAATGTCCTAAATGTAATAATTCAATGAAGTATTATCCTATTAAAAAACAAGAAATTACTTTAAAAAAGAAAAAATGTGTTTATTGTAACAAGACATTTTCAATACATAAAAATCCTACTGAGAGTAATATCCTAAGTCTTGACTAAATCCTGTTTTCTTAAAACACCTATCATAAAAGTCACACTGTCCAGTCCTCCACTTACATAAAGGACCTGGATTTTTAGGATAATCTTGTTTTTCTTGAGATTTTGTCTTCATATGAATCATTTCAATCTCTACTTTCGCAAAGTCTATTAATTCCTGAGTAACTTCAATTTCAATATCATTATGTTTTAAGAAAAAAACGCTTGCTTTATGAGGAATTTTACCATGTTCTTCAAGATACATTAATGAGTATATTGCAAGTTGTAATTTATAATCTTCAGTTATTTTTGCTCTCTTTGAAGTTTTATAATCTGTAATTTTTATAATTCCATCTTTTTCCTCTATAACATCCACAAAACCACGAACGCCATACTTTTCAGATTCATACTTTCTTTCTCGGATAGGTGTTAAGTTTTGAAAAGTTAAATCCAAATCCTTAGTTTTCAACAGTTCTTCTTCAAACCTTTTCTGAAAGTGATTAGTCCAGTTTAAGAGCATTTTCTTAGTATCTTGATAATAATTCATTAATTCTCCTTCTTGAAGCGGTAATTCACTTAATTTTACAGATTTCGCATCCCAATGTTTATCTAATAATTCAAGAACTTTCTTATGAAAACATAAATGCCAATTTTTCAAATCAAATATTTTATCAAAAAAATCTTCTAGTACTGAATGAGCTATATTTCCTCTAATTAAATGAATACTTGGAAATGTTGGATATTTCTTAATATAAGAATAATAATATCTTCTTGGACATTGTTTAAAAGTATTTATTGAAGAAGGACTTTGAATTCTTGCCGTTGTTATATACCTTTGCATAAATAAAAGAAATAAGAACGAACTATATTAAGTTTTCTAAGCTCCACCCAAAAATGCGAACATTGAACCCATAACAACTATTAAAAAAATAAATGCTAAAACACTAATTACTAATCCAGCAATTGCCAAACCCTTACCTTTTAATGCAGGATTCTTCTTTATTTGAACTAAAGCAATAATTCCGAATACTAATCCTAACGGCCAGAATAAAAATGCAAAAATTAATGATAATATAGCCCAAATACAATATTTTCCACCTTCCTGAGCTGGAGATGCGACAGGTTCAACATCTGGTTGAACACTTTCAGGCTGTTCTGCTACCGGTTCAGGCTGTTCAGATACTGCAGCTTGCGCGGTAGCTTCTTCTACAGGCGCTTCATCTAATTTAGGAACTTCCTCTACAGGTTGTTCCACCAAAGGTTCAGGCTGTTCAGTTGTTTCTTCAGGCATACTCTTAATCCAAACTTAAAATATATAAATTTTTCCTTAAAAAAAAACTCTTAAAAACAAAAAATGTTTTCGAAACATTGAAATGCAAACCATTTCGGGCTTTGTTTTTCTAAAGGAAAAACAAAAAGTTAAAGAATTTTATCTCATAAAATTATTAACTTCAAAAATCTACAAAATAGTTATTCTGTAATCTTTGATTTTCGAAAAGTTTATAAAACAAATTTCCTTCTTTTTTTATACAAAAACAGTGTTTTTTACGTGATTTAAATGAGCAATAATAATAGCAATATAATTCCTCAAATTATTGAGGATGAAATGAAGGATTCTTACCTCAGTTATGCAATGTCTGTAATAGTTGGCAGAGCATTACCAGATGTTAGAGATGGACTAAAACCTGTTCACAGAAGAATATTATATGCCATGAAAGATATGGGCATGTTTCACAACAGACCTTTTAAGAAATCTGCAAGGATTGTTGGGGAAGTTCTTGGAAAATACCATCCTCACGGAGACACTGCAGTTTACGATTCGCTAGTTAGAATGGCTCAAGATTTTTCTATGAGGACTCCTTTAATTAATGGCCAAGGAAATTGGGGTTCTCAAGATGGAGATAATGCTGCTGCAATGAGATATACTGAAGCTAAACTTAATAAAATTGCAGAAGAACTTCTTGAAGATATTGATAAGGATACTGTTAATTTTAGTGATAATTTTGATGGTTCGTTAAAAGAACCGATTTTATTACCTTCTAAATTTCCTAATTTACTAGTTAATGGATCTTCAGGAATTGCTGTTGGAATGGCAACTAATATACCCCCTCATAATCTTGGAGAAGTTTGTTCTGCAGTTAAAGCGTTAATTGATTCTCCTGAATTGGAAGTTTCTGAACTTATGGAATATATTCAAGCGCCTGATTTTCCTACTGGAGGATTAATTTGTGGAAAACACGGTATTTTTGAAGCTTACAAAACAGGAAAAGGGAAGGTTAAAATGAGGGCTGTTGCAGAATTTGAAGAAAAAAAGAATAAAACAGCAATTATAATTTCTGAAATTCCATTCATGGTAAACAAATCAGTTCTTGTTGAACAAATTGCTAATCTTGTAAGAGATAAAAAACTTGAAGGAATTTCTGATTTGAGAGATGAATCTGACAGGGATGGAATGAGAATAGTTATTGAATTAAAAAATAATGCAACTCCTGATTTAGTTCTTAACAATCTTTACAAGCAAACAAGACTTGAAGAAACTTTTGGAATGAACATGCTTGCATTAATTGATAATAAACCAAAACGATTTTCATTAAATGAAATGCTTTCAGAATTTATAACTCATAGAGTTGTTGTTATTAAAAAAAGAACCAAATTCGATCTTAGAAAGGCAGAAGAAAGAAAACATATTCTTGAAGGTTTACTTGTCGCATTAAATAATTCTGATGAAGTTGTTAAACTAATTAAAAAAAGTAAATCTGCTAAAGAAGCTAAAGACGTGTTAATTTCAAAATTAAATATTACTCCTATTCAATCACAAGCAATTTTGGATATGAAACTTCAAAAACTTGCAGCTCTTGAAAAACAAGCAATCGTTGATGAAGACAAAAAACTTTCTGAACTAATAATAAAATTTAATGAGATTCTTTCTAACAAACAAAATCTTCTTGAAATTTTAAAGAAAGAAATGGATTTTTTAATTGAAAAATATTCTGATGATAGACGAAGTCAAATTATTGATGCTATTGAAGATTTCGAAATTGAAGATTTAATTGAACCTGAAGATGTTGTTATAACTATTAGTAATTCAGGATATGTAAAAAGAACAAGTCTTGAAAATTACAAGAGCCAAAGACGAGGTGGAAAAGGCATAATAAGTTCTAAAACTAAAGAAGAAGATTTTACTGAATCTGTCTTTATCGCTAATACTCATTCATTCGTGTTATTCTTTACTGATTCTGGAAAGGTTCATTGGCTAAAAGTCTACAAAATTCCTGAAGCAGGAAGAACTAGTAAAGGAAAACCAATAATTAATTTATTAGATACTGATGATAAAATAAGAGGAGTTCTTCCAATCAGAGAATTTAAGGATGATGAATACATTATTTTATCAACAAAAAATGGCATTGTTAAAAAAACTTCTTCAATGGCATACTCAAAACCCAGACGTGGAGGAATTATAGCATTAGGACTTAAAGAAAATGATCATTTAATTAAGGCAGAACTTGTAAAGAAAGATCAAGAAGTTATTATCGCCTCTAAAAAAGGTCAAGCAGTAAGATTTAATGAGTCTAAAGTTAGAGCAATGGGAAGAACAGCAACAGGAGTTATAGGAATTAGATTAAATAAAGGAGATGAAGTTATCGGTATGGTAATTGCTAATGACGATAAAAAATTATTAACTATTACTGAAAATGGGTTTGGTAAAAAAACCACAGTTTCAGATTATCGTCTAACTAATCGTGGGGGTAAAGGAGTTATTAATATTAAGACCTCCGAAAGAAATGGTAATGTTGTTAGTGTCAAAATTGTTGAAGATTCTGATGATTTAGTTATTGTTAGTAAAAACGGAATTCTAATTAGAACAAAAGCTTCAGAAATTTCAACTATTGGAAGAAATACACAAGGTGTTAGACTTATGAGACTTTCCAAAGGTGATAAAGTTATTAGTTCTACACTTGTTAAAGATGAATAAATTTTTTGTGACTTTTAATAAGGGTCTTTTGGATGTGTGTATTAATGAACTAAACAATTTTTCTATTAAGCCATTAAAAAAACTGGAAACTTCTATAATTTTTCAAACTAGTTTAGAAAAAGCAGCATTTTTATCTTTTAATTTAAAAAGTATTAATAGACTAGCATTATTAATTTCAGAATCAAACTTTTCTTCACTTTCTGATTTTAAAAAATTGAAGGTTAAAATTCCTGAGAAATTTGAAAATTTTTCTTTCAGGGTTTCTTGCGAAAGAATAGGTAATCAAAATTTTAAATCTTTAGATGTTGAAAAAATTGTTGGGGAAGTATTAACTAAAAAAATTAGTGCAAAGGCTGATATGACTAATTATGAAGCAAATTATTTCTTATTTATTTATGAAAATAGTTCATTATTAGGTATTGATTTTTCAGGAGACAGTTCATTAAGAGAATATAAAATATTCACTAATAGGAATAGTTTGAAAGGTCCTGTGGCTTTTGCCACATGCTCCATTTCTGGTTTTAAAAAAAATAGAAATTTATTGAATGTAGAAGGTGGCTCTGGAGAAATTGCTATTGAAGCTTCATTATGGAGTTCTGGAAAATCTCCAAGACATTATCAAGAATTACCTTATAAAAAATTTGGTCTAAAAGATAAAAATCCTGTTTCTTTTCCTTCTCAAATTTATTATGTTGATTCTCTTCTTGCTAATGTAAAATCATGCCAAAAAAATGCTAAAATTGCAGGAATTAAACTTATAGCATCTAAAATTGACATTTCTTGGTTGGATGTTAAGTTTGACAAAGAATTTTTTGATTGTATAATTTGGAATTGTAGAAAATCAGAGGTTCTTCATAAAAATTTAGCTAAGGATTTTGAAGAGTTTTTTTATCAAAGTGATTTCATTTTAAAAAAGAAAGGGAAAATTTTAATAATTAATAGATCTAAAGATATTGTTATAGAATCTGCTAAGAAAAAAAATTTCAACTTAGATTCAGAATTTAAGATTAATTCAGGAAAACAAGAAGATTACTTTTTAATTTTCAAAAAATGAATTGCGACATGTGTGGACAAGAAAGTAAATTATTTACTATTGCTATTGAAAATTCTACTTTAAATGTTTGTAGTTCATGTTCTCAATATGGTTCTAGAATAAAGACAAAGATTGTTAAGAAACAAATTGATGAAATTCCTGAAATCATGACTGTTTTTTCTGAAGATTTTGGTAGTAGAATAAGACATGCTAGAGAATCTGAAGGGTTAAAACAAAAAGAACTAGCTTCTAAACTTGCTATTAAGGAAAGTTTACTTCATAATATAGAATCTGGAAAACATAATCCTGATAATAATTTAACTAAAAAAATTGAATCTTTCTTAAATATTAAAATTACCGAAAAAATTAAAGAAATAGAATTTACTAATGAAAAAAGTTCTAAATTAACTATTGGTGATTTGATAAAGAAATCTTGAAATAATCTATTGTTTTTTTCATTCCATCTTCAAAAGTTACTTGTGGTTCCCAGTTCAAAAGATTTTTTGCTTTTGTAATAGAAGGTTTTCTCCTTAAAGGATCATCTACAGGTAATGTTTTGAAAACAAATTCTGATTTTGAACCTGTTAATTTTACTATTTGTTCTGCTATTTCCATTATTGATTTCTCATCAGGATTTCCTAGATTTATTGGTCCTGTTTCCCTTGAATTCATCATTTTATAAATTCCATTAATAAGATCTGAAACGAAACATAAGCTCCTTGTTTGTTTTCCATCTCCATAAATTGTTAATCGTTCATTCTTTAATGCTTGAGTTATAAAATTACTAACAACTCTTCCATCATCACTATCCATGTTCGGACCGTAAGTATTGAATATTCTTATTATTGAAATTGGCAGTTTGAATTTTCTATGATAATCCATCATTAGAGTTTCAGCAACTCTCTTTCCCTCATCATAACATGCTCTGGGACCTAAGGTATTAACATTGCCTTTGTAATCTTCAGTTTGTGGTTGTACTTCTGGATCTCCATAAATTTCTGAAGTTGACGCTTGTAATACTTTTGCCCCGTTAACTTTAGCAAATTCTAGAACATTAACTACTCCAACAGTATTTGCTTTTATTGTTTCTATTGGATCAAATTGGTAATGTATTGGTGATGCTGGACATGCCAGATTGTATATTTCATCTATGTGTTCTTTGATTATTCCATTTAATGGTTTTGTAATATCATGCGCAATTACTTTAAAATTAGGATTGCCTTCTAATTCTTTAATGTTTTTTACTCTTCCAGTAAAAAAATTATCTAAACAAATTATTTTATTATTATTCTTTTCTAGTAAGAATTTGCACAAGTGACTTCCTATAAATCCTGCTCCACCAGTTACTAGTATTGTTTTCATAATTAAAAGTAAAATATGTTAGTTTTTAAGTGTAACTGTTAACTATTTAAACAGTATTAACTTAAACATTTCATGAATATTTATTATTACTCTGAAGATTTAATCATGAATATAGGAATGGTTATTTTCTTTTTTGTTTTTGCCATGTTAGCAACAGTTTTTATTACTTTTTTAAAATCCGTAAGTATTAAGAAAGAGAAAAGGGATTTTCAACCTGGAATTTCAGTCTTAATTCCTGCATATAATGAAGAAGTTGTTATTAGACGAACTTTGAGAACTATTTTAAAGTCTGATTATGAGAATTTTGAGGTTATACTTATTGATGATGGATCCACTGATAATACTATTAAGATTGCTGAGAAATTCAATATTAAAATTATTAATGGTAAACATAATGGTAAGTCTGAAGCTTTGAATCTTGGAATGAAGTTCGCAAAGTTTGATTTTATTGTTACTTTAGATGCTGATACTTTAGTAGATAAGAATTTTCTGAAAGAAATTATTAATCCTTTCTCTGATGATAATGTAGGTGCTACTAATGGCATTGCTTTTATCAGACCCTTAAACATTATTGAACATTTTCAAGCTGTAGAGTTTTATTTTAATAATCTTATAAGAAATTCTTTTTCTAAGGTTTTTAATAATGGAATTTGGTTTTTTGGTGCTGCCGCTTGTTTTAGAAAGAGTGTTTTGGAAGATCTTAATGGTTTTTCTACTAAAGTCTTAACTGAGGACATGGATATTTCTTTGAGGATTTTTGAGCATGGTTTTAAGGTTTTAACTGTTGAAACTTCTTATTATCATACTAGGGCTGCTAAAAATTTAAAGGAGTTGTTTGTTCAGAGGATGCGTTGGTTCTTTGGTGGTTTACAGTGTATGAGATTACATAAGAAATTATTAAGAAGAAAATCTTTCGCTGTTAAATATTTATTTTTTAATCAGTGGTTTTGGGCTTTTTTCTCAATAATTATTATTCCTTTAGTTATTTACGAGGTTAATTTTTGGATGCCTATTGGTTTTTTAAACATTTTTAATTATTTATTTCGTTGGTTTAGTTTTTTAGGTCCTGTTTATGTATTATACATGCTTCCTGTTTGGGGTTTGAATTTTATTAACATATTCGGAGTATTTGCAGGCATTATAACTACTATTTTAATATTAAGTTCTATAATCAAGTTTAAAGGGAAAATAACTTTTTCCAAAGTATTAATTGCTTTCTTTTACTTTCCTTATACTCTTATTTTAAATACTATTTTAGTAACTGCTGTCTTTAAACATGGTTTTAGTAAAAAGAAATATTTTAAGAATTAAAGTAAATAATAAATCCTGTAATTGTTAATATTATTGCTGTAATACTAATTACTAACGCGGTTATTGCATATCCTTTTCCTGAATACTTTTTTGGATGTTTTTCTATTAGTTTCAAAGCTTTGAAAGCCATAAATATAGAAACTAAAGTGAATCCTATGTTAAATAGTGGAATAAAAAACCCTAAACTTAAGAAGAAAGCTGTCTTTGCATGAAACTTATCCATTTTGGTTTCCGTGTTTTGCTAATATAAACCATTGCATTGGTCTATTAAACAATGCTTTTAAAACACCTTTAGTAACATAAAGAATTACTATTAATCCTACTGAGAATGATGCTATTATCATTCTGGGAATTTCTCTTGCTTTTTTTGACATTACTAGAGTTATTATTCCTGTTAATAAAAATCCTGAAGTTAATAATATATTCATTGTAGTTTCTGAAAAGAATTTTATCCACTGTACTGCTTCTGGTCTGTGTGTTAGTATTGATAAGAACCCTGTTACTCCTAATGAAAAAAACAATATTGTTATCAAATATCCTGATAGTAGCATTATAACATTCAGAGAGTGTTTAGGTGCTTTCCAGAGTATTCCTCCAAAATGAAGTTTTAAAGCTTTAATTACTCCATATGCCCATCTCATTTGTTGTTTTCCCAAGTCTCTTAATGTAAATGGTGTTTCACAATCACATTCTAAACTTTCTAAATAAGTTATTTTTTTTTCTGCTTTAGTTAGTCTTAATGAATATTCTATATCTTCAGTTAGTGCTCCTCTTCTCCAGCCACCCATATTAATTAGTGTTTTCTTCCTAACTGCTTCTGCACTTCCTGCAATAAAACCATTACCACCAGTCCTCATTAGAAAGGGTAATGCTAACATATGAGAAAACATAGGTATTAAACCCCCAACTACTGAAACAATATTTTGTGAAAAATTCTTTATTCTCCATCTAGCCTGCACAGCATCTATTTTATTATTATGAACAAAAGGAGCTATTATTCTTCTCAAGAAATCTTTTTTTGGAAGAAAATCAGAGTCAAAAACTACAATATAATCTCCCTTAGTAAATTTTAACATATGATTTAAATTTCCTGGTTTGAAACCTATATTATTTCCTCTGCTTGTTACTTTAATACCATTCCATTTTGCAAATTCGTTGATTTTTCTAGAAACTTCTTTTTCAGAACTATCATTTCCTATTATAATTTCATATTTATCCTTAGGATAATCAAATTCCAAACATTTTTTTGCACAATTTAATGCTGCTAATTCATTATATGTTGGTATTTGTACTGTTACAAAAGGTAATTGAGAATTTTTAATTGGTCTTTCCCTAATTTTTCTCTTGTTTAATATTAAATATAAACTTATCAATAAATAGGTAAAAGTTAGTAATATAGTGAAATAAAGTAAAATATTAAATGTTCCATTAAAGAATCCGTGTATATAATCAAGTATTAATCTAGAATTCTGAATATAGAAATTATATACTGTCGTTCCTGTTTGCTCATAAAAGCTATATATTTGGGCTAGGTTCATTTTTCATACTCCCATATCTCGTCAACTTTTGAAGAGTATGACCTTTTAAAATTTTTGCTATTCTCAAGCAGGAAATAGAGTTTTTCATTGTTAGGCCAGTATTTATTCTTTATTTCCTTATCTATATAAATATATTTTATTCCTGTTCTATTAAATTCTTCTTTAATAAAATCAATATTATTTGCATAATAGTATTCTTTAATTTTTGTTTCGTTAGTGTAAACATTATCTAGATAGTATTGGAACCAAATAATATATTCTTGAGGAACTAATACTTTTTCTTTATCTTTAAGCCATGCAATACTATTTAACATTTCATCTGTAGGGTTAGCCTTCAATATATTTCCACTCTGAACAAGAAATGAAAATAAAATTCCGCAAATTACTAGTACAAAAGTTGTTTTTTTTAATAATTCTAAAGACCATTTTCTTTCATGAAGCCATTTTAAGAATTCTCCTGCATAGTATACTCCTACAATTCCAACAAATATTCTTGCTTCTTTAATAAATATTGAAAAAAGAAGTATTAGTAAAAACATAATATTTTCTTGTTTATGTTCTCTCCAAGTATTAAAAATCCCAAATATTACTAGTAAAAAAGCAAACAGGCCAATTCCTAAAATAACTCCTAGATCAGCAAAATATATTGTTTTTTCAATAGTTAAATTTGTTATATTAATTAATAAAAATAAACTAGCAAGTAAACTTCCAAAAAAATATTTTTTTAATTCTTTCTTTTTCATTGAAGGCAGTGCTAAAAGACTTGCTAATATGAAGTAAGGCCATTTTATTGCTAAAGTTGCAGCTAGAAAAATAAAACCATAAGGTTTTTTTCGGAAATTATAATATATTGCTAATAAGGTTATTGCTAGAATATCCATTGAAAGGTTTGAGGCTAAGTATGCTAGGGTTGTTGAAGAAATTATCATTAAAAAGGTGAAATAATTACTTTTAGTTTTATTGTATGCTATGAATAATATAATAACTCCTAATAATATTGCTATATCTTTCGCTAATATTAAGTCAAGTCCTAATTCATAAGTTTCAATTCCTGGAGGTGCTTCTCTTATTAAAGGTAAGAACAACAATAAAATTCCTATTATTAATAATATTTTTCTAATCATTTTTTAGTCTGCATTCTGATTTGTAAATTTTCGTTTTTTTATTATATACTAGTTCAAAACAAGGATCATTAAGATAAGTTAATTCACCATATTTTTCTCTCGAATTTTCAGTTATCATAATATAATCTATTTCGTACTTGTTCAATAATTGTATTGCTGTCGTTTTGAAAGGTGTTTTATACATCATATTCACGTCTTTCAGTCTTTGCCCTGGATTTGGAGCTAACAAGAAATTAGTATCTATAATATTTCTTCTATTTCCAAAATAACTTATTAAATTTCCTTCATTTAATGTTCCTAAAACTATTGAATTTTCAGGAGTGTTTTCTAACCAATTTAACGCATTCACATCATAATCTTCTACTTTCTTGGAAGCAACACTTATTGTTGGTAAGATAGTTGTTAAAAACAATAATAATAATATTAAAGGAATATAAATTTTTGAAATTTTGCCTTTTATTTTATTAACATAATTTGTTGAAATTTGTAGTCCTTTACTTGCTAGTATGAATAGTATAAAACTAAACAATATTATTCCTTGTTGGAAAGAAAATAATTTCAACCATAATAAAATAAAAAATGATATTACAAAACTTATTATTAAAAAATTATTTTTAATTCTTCTTCTAACAAAATTATTATATATTGTTATAATTCCTAAAATTAAGGGTATTATACTAATACTAAATACTATTTCGAAAAAACTAACTTGTTGAAAATAATTCTTTATTATATCAACAGGAATATTTTGTGTTATTACTCCCAAACCATGAGTTGTTATTGTATTTTTAAATATTAAAAAATTAGCCCACAAAATAAAAACAGTACTGAATATCATTGTTTCCACTTCTTCAATTCTAACTCTTAAATTTTCCAGTTTTAACATTACAATATATATTAAAAATCCTAATACTAAAATTAGTGAAAAAGGAGTTGTCAAAACTAACAATGTTAATACTAATAAGTATTTTGTCAAATTTTTATGATCTTTTAATCTCATAAAATAAAATATGGCCAGGAAAAAGAGTATTATTGAAAGGCTTAACGAACCAATACTATTTATTGTTGCAGAATAAAATGCTGGAATAAATCCTGAGAAGAAACTCATTATTAATGCAATTTTACTGTTTGTTAATTCTTTAGTTACTAAAAATATAGGTATTATTACTAAACTAGCTAGTATTGCATTAATAAATTTGACAGCTAATATTATTGGGAAGAGTAATGAAAATAAGGCCATTAAATAATAATATAATGGACTAGTTTCATGATAATTACCTGAAAAACTTAAATCATCTTGATATAATAAAAAACCAGTATTTTTCACACTTTCTACTTGTCTTAACTCAAAATATGAATCAGGGGTTAAATTTACTGTTTGAAAACCATAATATAATCGTAATATTAGTATTAATAATACAAAAATACCTAATAAAACTTGATAATTTCTTGTTTTTTCGTTCATTTACTGCCTTGAAACCAAAAGCAATATAAAAAAATACTCTTTTTTAGGGTGTTATGGACGAAAAACTTCTTATTCAAGACCATTTTTTATCTTCTTTACTAGATGGGGGGTTTGAAAAAAGTATTATTACAACAATTTATGGCCCTGCAAGTTCTGGAAAAACAACAATTTGCATGCTTTCGAGCATTTCATGCATTAATTCAGGGAAAAAAGTGTTATTTGTTGATTCTGAAAGAGGATTTTCAATCAATAGATTTAGTCAGTTAAGTCCTAATTTTAAAGAACTTTTAGAGAATGTTATTTTTTTCAATCCTTCTGATTTTGAAGATCAACATAGACTAATTTCCCAATTAGAAAAAGTGATTAATAATGTTGGATTAATAGTTGTTGATACTATTAGTTTTCTTTACAGAATCGCAATTGCAAACAGGAGCGAAATTAAGCGATTAAATAATATTTTAATTTCACAAATGGGAATTCTTCAAAGTTTGGCTTCAAGATTTAACATTCCCATAATTGTTTCTAGCCAGGTTTATTCTAGTTTTGAAGAAAAAGATAAAGTTAATATTGTTGGGGGTGAAATTTTAAAATTTGCAAGTAAATGTTTGATAGAACTCTCTCCTAAAAAAGCAATTCTTGAAAAACATAGATCAATTCCCTTTAAAGAAATGGAGTTTGAAATTATTAGTGAAGGATTTAAACATTATTCTTCAGTGAAATCTTCTAATGTATAAGAAAATTTTTCTTTCTTGCCCTTTAGTAATTCTTTTGCTAGTATAAAAAACATTAAACCTAATGATTTTTTACCTTTATTATTACAAGGTATTACTAAATCTATATTATTAGTTTGATTATTCGTGTCACAAAATGAAACTATTGGTATTCCTATCTTTCTCGCATCTTCAATAGCATTCCTATCAGGCCAGGAATCTGTAGCTATTAAGACTTTAGCTTCAATGAACGTTCTTAAATTTGGATTTGTTAACAATCCTGGAGGATATCTTCCAACTGAAATTCTTGTTCCTGTAGCTTTTCCAAATGCTTTTACTGGTTTCCAACCATTTTCTCTTCTTGAAACAATAAGAACATCTTCTGGTTCGTAATTTTTTAGGAAGTTTATTAGAATTTTTAGTCTGTCATTTATACTTTGAACATTTAATACTGAAAGTCCATCACCTCTAGTTTTGTAAATAAAATTTTCCATATACTTAGTTTTAAATTTAGTTCCTATATGAACTCCTGCTTTTAAGTATTCATCATTTGGTACTAATAATTGTTCAGTCATGCCTTTTTGGAAAAGAGTTTTGTTTATAAATTTAATGTCTGATTAGGATATACTTTTTTAATATGCTTAGTATTCGCTAGATTATGAAGAATTATGTTTTAATTCGAGGACCTGTTTGTTCTGGAAAGAGTAGTCTTGCTAGACATTTATCAAATAAAATTGCAGATTGTTATTTTGAAATTAATAAAGAAATTAATTTTTCATTACATACTGCATATCTTTTAAATTTTGAAAATTTCAGAAGTAGGAATGTTAGTAAAAATTCAAATTTTCAAAATAATGATATGGCAACTAAATTATTAGTTCCTTATTTGAATTTAAACATTAAAATGTTTACTCCTGTGATTGAAGGGTTATTTCAGGAAGATAAACTTGTTCAATACTTAAAAAATAATCTTAAGGGCAAAGGATTATTAGTAAGACTTTCTCCTTCTCTTGATGTTTGTATTGAAAGAAATAATTTGAAAATAAACTCATTGGATAATAACACGATTGAAAAATCACATGCTAATTTAAAATATTCGTGTATTAATGAGCTTGTTATTGATAATACTAATTTATCTATTGGAGATACTGCAAACAAAGTTTTTTCTTACTTTTCATTATAAGTCAAAATCAATATCTTTTCCAAACTCTTCAGAATCAGTTATTGTTTCGTCAAATTTGGGTTTTTCTTTTGCTCTTTCTGCGAAACCCATTTTTGGAAGGATCTTAGTTACTTTAACCCTTAATTTTTCTCCTTTTTTAGTTCCTGAAACAAATAGAATGAAACCTTTTACTTTTGCTATTCCGTCGCCTTTCTCTCCAACAGAGTCAATGGTTACTATTAACTCTTCACCTTCACTTACAGGAACTTCATTACTCATTGATTGTTCCTCTAGAACTTTCCATCATTAATCAAGATAATTTCTTTATTATTTATAAGTTTTATTGTAAATTAACATAATATTAATTGCCTGGAGCACAATCTTGATTATTTCCTCCAGCTTCAAAAATACAAACATTCTTCCATTTTTGATAGGGATTTCCATGAATTACTGTTGCTGCACAACAAGATTGTCTACTTCCGTCTTCTTGTAATTTATAACTGCATTTATCTATGTCTGCAAGCCACAATGCGTTTTGATAATCTGAAGTGCTTTCATTCTTTTCTTTTGACCAACACATTTCAAGGTCTGAAAATGTTTGATCATAACATTGTTCACCAACGAATTCACATTGGTAATTTTCAAAAGAGTAAGCAAACATTTTCGGACACCAATAATTTTGTTCTGAACATATTTCTGGTTGTTCACTTCCTGTAAAATCATCAATATCATGTTCTGTTCCTATTGTAAAACAAGTAGGGTCTCCCTCTATTAATGCTACACATTCATCTACATTTTCACATTCTTTTTTTGCAAAAAATTCTTCTTCTTCACTTGCTGAAGATTCATCTATAACTGTGCCTATTATTGATTCTTCTTCAAATTCTATCATTATAATACCGCTTTTATCTGGTAGTTCAATTCCTGGCGCGCTCCTCATTGGTATTCCTCCTCTACACCATAATTTTAGTGGATAAGCTTCTTCATTTCCTAAATGGTTATTACTTTCTCCTGTTGATAAGCTAAGAATTGATAAATATTCATTATTTCCGTTAGTTTCAGGTTCTGTCTCACTCCATATACAATATATTCCTCCTGGTGCTTGAAAACTAGCATTTACCCAGTAAGGTTCGGAATATATTGTTGCAGCATGTGCATTTGTATTTCCTGAAAGTTTTAATAACGGTGCATTTCCCCAAATATCATCATTATTATAATTTGTTTCTTTTAATTCATCTCCTGTGCAACAAATATGAAATGGATAAATTACTATTTCTCCCGGAAAATCAAAATCTTTATTTTTTAAGGATGCGTGAGAGTTTGTATCATTTTGTAAACTTAATAGTATCTCTTTCAAAAAACAAGCTCCTTCTAGATCGTCAGTTCCAAAATCACAAGAATGAAAAAATCTATTATCAACTGCAACCGTAAAATTCATCATTATTAATATTAAGAGTATTAGGAGTTTTTTCATCCCCATACCACCATTACCATTCTTACGGGTTTTCCTTTATAATTGACTATTTTAGTATATTTTACTAGTGTTTTATCAAAATCTTCAACATCTATAAATGTAACTTCTATTTCTTCTACAAAATTTCCTATACAACATTCTAGTTCGTGAGTTTCATTGTAGGGAACAAGAACATTTGGTTGCATTAAGTTACAATAATAATTAGCTTCATCAATATGTGCTTCTGGAATTATGCATCCATTCTTTCCATTACATCTAATGTCGCATTCTCCTTGTCTATTTGTACATTGTGGCGTGCAGCCTAATTCTGTACAGTCTGGATCTTTATTTCCTCCGTCACAAGTTGCGCCCCATGTTTCTGGACATATTCCATCTTCCACACCGCAGCAGTAATAATTTTCGCATAATTTAACTCCTCCGTCTTCATTACAAGTTGCAAAATCGTTTGCTCCTTGAACTAAGTATATGCTTACTGCTAGAATTAAAAATAACATCAACCTCTTCATTAATCAGAAATACAAGAAAATAATATATAAAACTTGCTATAAATCATTTAATCCTTCTTTCTCAACAATGAATGCAGCTTCTCCTTCTGGCAAATTTGGACTGTCTACAAGTTTTGCAACTCTAGAACCTTTTTTTCCTTTTCTTAAATAAATTCTGAATGTTGATGCATGTGCAACTATATGTCCGCCTATTGCTTGAGTAGGATCTCCAAAGAACATATCTGGTTTTGACATCACTTGATTGGTTAGATAAACACAAAGATTGTTCATATCTGCTAGTTTTAGAAGGATATGCATGTGCTTATTTAACTTTTGTTGTCTTTCTGCAAGTGTTCCTCTTCCTACAAATTCTGCTCTAAAATGTGCAGTTAGTGAATCTACAATTACTAGTTTAACATTCAAATTATCTTTTATTAAATCTTGGACTTTTTCAGCTAGCAACATTTGATGATCTGAATTATATGCTCTTGCAACTTTAATATTTTGTAAGACTTTTTCAGTATCTAATCCTGCTCCTTCAGCCAAGTCTTTTATTCTTTCTGGTCTAAACGTGTTTTCTGTATCTATGTATACTATTATTGCTTCAGGATCTTGTTTTTGAAGGTTTATTGCTAAAACATGTGCTATTTGTGTTTTTCCACTTCCGAATTCTCCAAAACATTCTGTTATTGCGCCTGTTTCAAAACCTCCTCCGAGCATTTGATCAAATGCTTCTACATTAGTTGTTATTTTAGTTACTGCTTCTCTTCTTTTTAATAAATCAATTCCTGATTGGAAGCCCATGTCTGCTTCTTCTCTTGCAGCTTGTATCATTTTTCTTGCGGATGATTCTGAGACTCCTGAAGCATCTACTAATTCTCCTGGTGTAGCTACTGCTATTGCAATTATACTATTAAATCCTGATAATTCTAATTTTTCTACTGTCGCTGCTCCGACTCCTGGAAGATCTAAGACTGATTTTTCTTTCATAATTACCACTTGTTCTGTCATTTTATATTACCTCCTTATTTTTAAGAGTTACTCTTATGCCTCGGAAACTATGCAGGCTTCGAATGCTTTTTGTAGAAGCAGATTTGCTTTTGGAAGGTCATTCACTCTTAATGTGTTTGTGTTTTTCCAATTTCCTTGTTCGTCTTTGTAGTTTCTTGTCAGACTTATTGTCTGAAAAGTTCCTTTTTCTGTTTTATTTTCCCAAATTGTTGCAGAGATTGCTCCTGCTTTGAATGATTTACTTGGTTTGTTATTCATATTATTTACCTCCTTGCTTTCGCTTATTATTTCAAGTCCTTTCGGACGGGGTAAATAAGAATTAGTCTTTTTTGTTTAAATATATCACGCGAGAATGTCCAGTGCAAATAATCTTTTTATTTCTCAAATATTTTGAAAAGATTTATAAACAATAATTACTAAAATCAATTTAAAGAAGTTTTATGTTATTTGTTGAATAATTAAAAGGCGATTTAAGTTGTTAGAAAATAAATTGAAAAAGATTCAAAAAAATGAAGAAAAAATATATTTTGAAAAATCAGCCAAACAAATCCAAGGGATATCCACAAAAGAATTTAATTTTAAAAAAGAATTTCAAACCAAAAAATATTCTACAGAACTTCCCATTGTTCCTTTTGTTAAATGTTACGACTGTAGTTAAACAAAATTAATTATGATTTTAAAAAATTGTATTTTGTTAAAAAAGAAAAAATCTTTTTTCTTAGAAAGCTTGATTTCTGACCAGTCAATTGAATTAAATAAATTTACTGCTAAAAAAATATCCCAATTAGGATTCAAAACTAAAAAAAAAACTAAAGGAAATGATAGTTTGTTAATTGATAAACTAAACAATTTTAATTTTATTGAAGAAGGCATTTCTAAAATAAAAATAAGCGATAAAACAAATAAGTTAACTAATTTAGGTATTGAAATAACAAGTAACTGTAATTTAGTTTGTAAACATTGTTATTTGGGAGAAAAAACTAATAAGACATTAACTTTTGAAATTTTTAAAAAATTAATTGATGAAAGTAAAAAATTAGGTATTTATTCTATAGATATTACTGGTGGAGAACCTTTCACTGACAAAGCATTATTTAAAAAATTAAATTATGTTCGATCTAATAATCTTAAACTAACAATCACAAGCAACAATATATTAATTGATAAAAAAATTGCTAAAAAACTTAAACAAATAAATACATCTAGAATGATTGTTTCGCTTTGTGGTTTTGAAAAAGAACATGAACAAATTTACGGAAAGAAAACGTTTAATAAAACAATCGATGGAATTAAACATCTTGTTAAACAAAACATTCCTCTTTCGGCCAATTTTATAGTTTTTCCGGATAACGTTTATTTATTAAAAACAAAAAGATACATGAATTTTTTAAACAATTTAGGAATTGAAAGAATCATTCCAACCCCTGTAATAAATATGGGTTTTGCTTGTCAAAATAAAGAGCTTATTCTTACAAATGCAGATTATTTAACTTTTTTTGGAATTGAAAAAAATAAAAAAACAGATTTAAATAAAATAGGTCTTGATTGTGCTGCTCAAAAAAAAAGAATTTTCATAAAAAGTGATGGATCAGTACTTCCTTGCCATTTATTTTCTAATTTTGAACTTGGCAATATTTATGAGAAGTCTTTAAAAAATATCATTGATTCTAATAAACAACTCAGTTCATTTAAATATTCTGATTTAGAAGATTGTTTAGATTGTTCAAAAATTACTTTGTGTGGAGGCGGTTGTAGAGGTCGAGCATATTCTATTAGTGGGAATCTATATGCTAAAGATGTTGAAAGTTGTAGAGGTTATGGATTATGTTAATAACTGAATTAAAAAATGAAAATTTTAATGAACTCGTTAGTTTGAATAAAAAAAACATTAAATTCCATCAACAATTTAACAAATTAAAATATTGTTTAACAAAAGTTGAAAAGAAACAATTAGAAGTTGAATTAAAACAATTAATAATTTGCAAAACTTCCAAATGTTTTTTATTAAAAAACAAGAAAAAAAGCATAGGATTTATTTTAATTTCTTTTAAATCCGAACGGGCAAGAATTTGCGAATTATTTATTCTTAAAGAATTTCGTAAATTAGGATTGGGAAAATCATTAATTAATTTTATTATAGACTGGCTAAAGAAAAATACAAAAACTAAAGAAATTATTTTAGATGTTGATCATTCAAATACAACTGCAATTAATTTTTATGAAAAAATGAACTTAAAAAAGGATTTTATTAGAATGAAAACTAGTTTTTAAGAAATCAGTTAATTCCATTAAATATCTTCAATATCTTCTAAGGATAATAAATTTTCTTCAGCAATAGTAACTTGTTCTTTTTCTTTAGATTGTTCTAAATGATTTTCTTCTTGAACATTATTCTCTGTTTGTTCTGTTGACTTTTCAGTTTCTGGAATATCTATTTTTATCACAGGTTCTTCGACAGATGTTTCCGTTTCTACTTGTTCTGTTTCTAAATTCGGAGAATTTTGAATCTCAGAATCGTTTTGCGATTCTTCCGTTTCTAAATTCGGAGAATTTTGAACTTCTGAACTTTTTTCAACTTCTATTTTTTCTTCAGACTCTAATTTTTTTTGATCGTTAGTTTCTTGTAATTCTTCTTTAGGATCTGGATTTTTTACTACGTTTTGAGCAATGAATTCTATCCTTCCTACTACTTGATTTTGTGATGCTCTTCCAGTGATTTTTATTATATTTCCTAATAAATCATTCTTCACTTGAGAAAATTCATCATTAGTCCTGAAAGGTTGAATTTGTTCATCTGTCATTCCTAATAATTGAATTGTTTGATTTTTGAAAAAGACACATCTTAAATTGTCAGAACCATCATCTAAGAAACAATTTAGAACATATGAATAGTTTGGTTGTATAACTCCGTGTTCTTGACATTCAAAAACTCCTTCTTTCTCCCTGGTTCTTTTATTACATGTTGGACATACTTCATAAAATCTTAAGTCGTAAACTTGAACTATTGTTGATAATAATTCTACATTCTCATCATTTTCTTCAAGTTCTTTTATTGTTTTTCTTACTTTTCTTTGTGGTTCCTGAACTCCTTCTATTATAATTCCTTCAGGATTTATATTTAATGAAGATTTAGAATTTATATGAAGTTCTTTTCTATTATTTTGTTCTTTTAGATATCCTGATTCTATTTTTAGAATGTCTTCTTCATTAATTTTTTCTAACTGGTCTGCTTGATCATTCCATAATACTAGTCTTACAACTCCTGTTTCGTCACCTAATAAAAGACTTCCTACTTTTCCTTTTCTTTCATTAGTTTCAAAATGTCTAACTTCATATTTTTTAACTACTTTTCCAGAAATTGTGACATTTGATAATCCGCCTGCTAGATTTTTTATTTTTAGATTTTCAGCAGGTTCTAGAATCTTAACTCCTAATTCATTAGCTATTATATGTGATGCTCCTTCTTCACTTATTAATCCTGAAAGCTGGTCTAATTTCTCTTTTATTTTATCAGCTAAACCTTCTTCAGTTAGTTTTCCAGAATCTATAATTCTTTTCTTAACTTCTTCTAATGGAATCTTAAACACTTTCTACCCCCTTCTAGAATTGAATATTTACATCTTTAAAAAGATTCGGGTTAAGAAACGCTTGATTTTAGACCTTTAGTGTTTTCTTGAATTACATTTGTGAAAGGTAATGGTACACCTGTTATATTTATGCTTATTATGTTGTTTTCTTGAAATAATTTATTGTTTTCTAGAAATTGTGTAAATTCACCTATTCCTTCCCATATTGGAATTGGTAAATTACTATTTGTTATTTGTTCTTGCGAATTATAAATGTAGTATTTGTATGCTTTGTTTTGGGGTGCATTCCAGGATATTATGAAGGAATCTTGGTGTATTTCTATTTGTACATTTTCTAATGGTTTTGGTTTTGCATAGTATTCTATATCAAAAGGAATTTCTGTTATTGTGTTATCTAAAATATCTATTGAAGTATCTAGTTTTGCACAGAGTCTTTGTATTGTTTTATCCCTAATACAAGTATCTTCTATTAAGCTATGTGTTAATCCTCCATTCCTAATTCCTAAATTATTAATATAATACTCTTTTAAACCATTATTAATAACATATCTTGTATCTATAGTTCCAATTAATTCATGAGATACTTCTTCAAATCCAAGAATGTTTTTATTTATTATTAATTCTTCATTTTCTTGTTTGAATGTCGTATTTTCTCCATCTCGCATTATTATAAAGTCTATAACAGCTTGTCCATAAAATTGATGAATTATACATTCACAATTCTGATGTGGTGATTCACTACAATAATGTGCTTCTTCAAATAATTCAATAAACTCATTAGTCTCGCAAGGATTATTTTCTACCGTAATATTATAACTTCCTTGATTGAAATTGTCAATATTATATTCTAGTTGTTCCATTGCTTCCTCCGTTCCATGATGGTTTAAGACTTCTTCTACAAAATCATATATTGGTTGAAAAATTTCAGGATTGTAAGAATTGTTTATCTTGAAACTTTGTTGGTAAATTAAATCTCCTAATAATTGGTCTTCTGAACAATAACTTCCTAGAAGTTTTACTGCTCCGTTAAAATGTTTTGCTGCCCTATTTAAATGATTTCCTGTGACATTTAAATGCCAAGGATTACTTAAAGAAGGTCTTGGACTTCCTGCATTATACGCTGCTGAAGTAAGTATTGGGTCGAAATTTAATCCGAGATTATTCTTGTTTTTTATATATTTTGCAAGCAAAGGAATTTCTTTTTCAGGATTTTTCAACTCATCTACATGTTCTTGAAATCCAAGATCTTTTAATGCAGTGTCTGGAAGCACATGACCTATTCCTGTAGAACAAGCCACTTTATTATATTCGTTTTGACAAGAATTAGTTTGTTCAACACAATTTGTTGCTCCCCAATCGTCTACATTACCACAACAGTATTTGTCTCTAAGTCCTGGCATTAATAATTCCATTTCGGCTAGTTCTTGATCAGTGTATTTATTGTTAACACTATTTTCACATCTTATATTATCTATAGAATAAGGATCTAAAATATTTTTTGCTTCAGTACATAACACCATTACTATTAATTGTTCAGGAACACCTTGTTGTATGGCTGCATTAGTTATTATACTTCCATACTCATCCACTACTTGTCCTGCACATGTTTCTTCAAGAAAAGGCACTTTATTTCCTTGTTGATTCTTAACTTCTAATCCTTCTTCCGTCAATTTCCATTCATAATTTGGTGAGGATGAGTAAGAATGATATTGTGTCAGGTAAGAATTACAAAATCCTTGATCGTTAGTTGTTATGGATATTATTGAATCTCCCGTAACTACTTCAGTCTCTATAGTTTTTGTATCTTTATAATATTCTATTTTAGATTCAAAGTTTATATTATTTACATAATCATGTTTTCTCAAGTATAGTTTTGTACTATTTTCAAATTCTTTCTTCAAGTATTGTTCATAATCAACCTTGCAATTATTAAATATGGGATCTACAAAATTATCACAATTTTTTTCATGACTTGCAGTATAGAAATCAAATAGTGATAGTAACATTGCATTTTTAGAACTTAAGTAAAAATAGTTTTCTCCTTCTTTCTGATTATAAATTCCATTAGCTATTTTTATTTGATACTCGCCTATTTTATCTGTTCTTCCCGCAGTACTTATTTCTTGGGATGCTGCCACTAAGAAATAAATCATTAATGCAATTAACATTAATGTTGTTAATCCTATTAATACTTGACCTTTATTTGACATAGCACAACACCACTTCTAAATTTGATTCTTCTTCTTCGTAAATTATTGGAATTTTTGCTGTTCTTATAGGAAATTCTAGTTCATTATTAGTTTCTGCCAATTTAGGTATTTTTCCATGAGAACATCTTATATTGTATGGTTTATACTTATTCTCTCTACAACCATAAAAGATAGGGTCGCCAAATTGTAAATAATTATTGCCGTAATTTCCTTCTTCTAAAACCATAAATAATGCGTTTTGGAAAGGTTCTATTTCATTGAAAAAATTGCTTATTGTATCACGTAATAACACTTTATCAGCAGTTTCTAAATAGCAAGATTTCACACCTATATCTGGTTTTTCTGTAAAAGGATTTGGACATCCATTATTATGTTCTGTACAGGAAGGATCTGAAAAATCTATTTTTCTTGTTCTTAAAAATTCTGAAATTGTAACATCAGAATTATTCATTTTATAATTTAGCAAGGATTGCATTATTAATTCAGTATCTTGATATCCTGATTTTTGATTTATTCCTTCTTGTGTACTTGCTACTTTTGAGGCCATGAATATTAAGACTAGGAAAATTATTGCAAATAAGAATAGAACAACCAAATCTACTGTTAATTTCTCTCCTTTCTTGTTCATTTTGGCATTATTATCAAGGCTTCTAGAGTTCCTTTTTTTAATATTCCTCCTTGCATTATTGAGATTGGAATTTTCTTTTCCACACTATTATGTGCTGAACTTCCGAATGTTGTTCTGTCTATAGATTGTTTCCATCTTTCAAACCATTTTTCATTAAGAAATGCTTCTATTGGTGTTATTCCTGGACTTGTTATTGTTAGTCTTGCCGCTATATGTCTTGGACTTGTATAGTTTATTTGTTCATTCAGATTTTCTGTTTTGAACTTTTCCAAGTCTATAATTCCTGTTTGTAACTTTCCTCCTTCTTCATAAGTTATAACGTCTGAATAGTATATTCTTTGAAACAACACATTCATTTCTAATTCTGTAGTATTTAATGCGTTTACTTTGAAAACTTGTACTAGCGCAACGACTGATGTTGCTAGTATTAATATTACAATTAGTCTAACAACATACGTCATGAAATCATAGAACATTCCTTTTTTTAACAAATCGCTAGCACCTCTTTTAGTTTGTTTAAATGATTTCCTGGGCCTAGATTATTTCCTATTCCTATGTATAAATATTCAATAATTTCAGTTCCTCCAATACTTAAGTAAGGTAATTGCACTTCTTCAAATATTGGGTCTTGAGGGAACATTATATTATAAGGGTCTGAATATTCTATTTTAGTTCCTTGATTTATTTCTTCAACATGTATTATATAATCATAAACACCTAATGAATTTCCTATATTAGTTACTTGACAACCTTCTCCTAATACTTCTGAATCTAAGAAATAAGTATATTGTGTGCTTCCGTGTAATCCTACTTTTTTATAGTGTAATACTTGCGTATAATCACTTTCATAACTTAATTCGGTTGGTTTCTTCACTATTGTAAAATTGTTAGAGTCTGTTCTTGAAGTTACTATGTTAATATCATTCTTTCCGAATACTGAAAAGTATGAATTTCCTGGCATTACTTTCGTATTATCTTTTCTTAATAGTATCACCCTGTCAGGATCTAGTATTACTGAATAATTGTGGTCTTCTCTCAGTTCGTAATATAATACGAAGTTAGGCACTGCTAGTATTAGGTTGTTTGATAGTGCTAAATCTTTAGAATAGTACTTGAACCAGTGATCATCATCACTTATGTGTGTTTGCACATAATTAAGTAATGCAAAAACTACTAATGCTGTAAATAATAATTCCAGGATTGGAAAAAGAAGTGCTCTTCCGTTTTTCATAAGTAGAATTGGTTAATTGAAACTATAAATATTTTTTTACTCTTGTAGAACTGGCTCTCCTTGCTCTGATTGTGCTTGTCCTGTTATTGCACAAGTTAGTCCATCGCCTACACATCCTATGGTTGATATTGAACAAGGATCATTATAACAAATTGAAGTTGTTGAGAATCTTGCGTATGATTTGCATTCTGTTACTTGATCACAATTCAAGGCATAATAATCATTTTCTTTACAAACTCCTATTTTTCTTATTTTATCTTCACAAAAGCAAGGCTCTGTAATTTCTCCTTCGCAATTAATTAATTCTTTCAACTCGCATTTCCCAGTAAATGTATCAAAATCACAATATTTATTTTCTGTCTGGTTTATTGTGAATTCTTTCTTTCCCTTGCAGAATTCATCTGAAGATTGAGAGCATGTTCCTAAGTATTTATTTCTTATCTTTCCTATTATTGATTCTGTTATTAACACATACTCCTTGTTTTGAAATGTCCTTTTTTCTATATATAATTCAACATTTTCACAACCTCTATGAGCTCCTTCTATATATGGAGGATAATATCCTTTTCCCAGGACTAATTTAGTGAAATTAAAAGGTTGTAGTGCTGAACTTCTTAAGTTTTCAGAACTTGAAGGATATTCAAAATCGTTTATCCTTTCTCCTATATTACACGCGAGAGAATCAGTTCCTAAAAAAGTTATTTCTCCTTCTAACACTTCACAACTTAACAAGTCTCTTTTTTCATACAAACAAAGACACGCATTTCCTGCACATTCATCAGGTTTCATCATTTTCTTATATAAAGCTCCCAAATTTTGTGCTGATATTTCATCATCTTCCTTCCCAAAGCCTATAATCATAAAATCTTTAGGTAGTGTTGAAGTTATGGTTTCTGTATATTCATCAACTTCTAAAGAGTGTGTAACTTGTGAATTTAATAGTTTTAAGAAATTATTTGCATATTTTTCATCTCCTGAACCTTCTGAGAATATGAATGGGAAAACAAGTGATGTTAATGCTCCTACAAAGAAGAGTATTGCTAAAGCTGCTATTACAAGGTCTTTTATCGCTTCTAGTGTTGTCTCTCCTTTCATGTTATTACGCAACAGAGTTTTGCTTCTTTATCCTCTTGAGGACATCCGTTTCCTTCCATGACCGTTCCTACAAAACAATATGATTCATCCTGAACACAATAACTGTTTGGAATTGCAGAGTCTGAACCACAAGGTGCTGTGGAGTCTGTTGAATTGTTTAAGTCTCTGAATCTTGGCACTAGAATAAATATTATTGTGAATAATACTATTACCCCTATAACTATTAATATTAATTGACTCCATACTATTCCTTTAGAATCCATTGTCAAGTAATGCAGCATTTAGGCAATTCAACATTTGTTTTGTTGCAATTAGCATTCCCTACAGGATTTTGTATTTCTCCTTCTAAACACCTATCCCTACAAGTTCCTGTACATTCTCCTAGTGTGTCTGCAGTGTCTTTTGACTTGTCTACAAAAATAAATACTATAACTGCAAGAACAATTATTGCTATTATCGCCATTACTAATGTTGAAAAAGTTACTTCTCCTCTTTTCATACTATTTAATTCTCAGAATTGATTAATATATTTTGTGGTTGTTTCGAAATTTCAATAAAAAGACTTAAAAATAATAACTACTAATGAATACTCTATGAAACAAGTTCAAATTTCAAAAGATTCAATTATGGAAGCAATCGAAGATAGTGAGTTTGCTAAAAAAAAGAAAGTAAAGCCTTGGAAATTAAAATTGTAAATTTTGTGAGATCCAACTGCCAAGACAATTATTTTTTTCTTGTTTTCATCAATTTCATAAATCATTCTCAAATCTTTAGCTAAATGACAACTCCATTTTCCTTTTAGTCTTCCTTTTAATTTATGCGCGTGTAGTTCTTTTCTGGGATTTTTCAATAATTTTTGTAGCTTTATTTTCATTTTTTTATTATAGAATGAATAAAATTGTTTTTCTGCTAATTTACTTCTTGTCATTAATTCATACATCAATTAAATTAAAAAAATTACTTTTTATAATAACTGTTTAGAAATTTATTGAATTTTTGCAGAAATTAAGAAGTTATTTCGGAAGCACTTGTCTACAACAAAAATCACCAGAACTTGTCGCATTCGCATCCGCCTTACATCCTGGATCTCCTATCATATATCTTTGATAACCAGTAGCGCAAGCTCCTGAAGAAGTATCAATACATATTCCGTCGCATTGTTCTAAAGTTTTTTTAGTAAGATTTAATTTTCCTGTAAATATTAGTATAACAACCATTAACACAATTATAGCTATTACTGCCATTATTATTGTACTAAATGTTAATTCAGCTTTAGTTGTCATATGTACTTCTTACAACACACATTTCCAGTACTACATTTAAGATCTGCAGCGTAAGTATAACTTTGAGTTATTGAAGCATCATCACAAGCTTCTTGTGGAGTTTGAGTTCCTTCGAAATAATTTGCGCATATCCCATTATTTTTTACACAATCAGTTACTGCTCCTTGGAACAAGTTCAACCTTCCTGTAAATATCAATGTTAGAACTACTAGAACTATTAGTACCAATGCTGCAGATACTATAACACCTAAAGTTAGATCTCCTTTCTTTTGCATGTTCTAAAATCTAATTATTTACTATATAAACTTTTCGTAATCATACACAAAGATTACCATCCCACGCACAATTTCCAAATATGCAAGGATCTTCATTGCATAATTCTTCATTGAATAATTCTGATACGTGACCTCTTACATTATAATCTGAACATTCTTGATAATTTTCACAGTCTGAAGATACTTTGAAGTTTGTAAGAACATCTAATTCACCAATATCAAATCCGTAATCGTATGACATTATAGTTCCTAAACAAAGATCTGATGAATTTTCATTAATTAAAGGAATATAGGAAACTCCTGTAGTGCCGTCATCTTTCTTATGAAAACACACACAATCATTTGTAGGAGTTATATATCCTATTATGTTTAAATCAAATATTTTCTTTCCACATTCTGTTAAAATAGTTGATTCTTTCTTATCGCAATTATTTGTTCTTTGAAATCCTAAATCTATAATACAAACTTTTTTATTTATGTTTATTTCGAAATATGTTTCTTGATTTGTTAATGTGTGTCCTTCATAATAATCAGTATTTTGGTGTTTATTATTAAGTTGAGATATTATACATTCTATATCTCCCTCTCTACAAAATGGTTCTCCAGAACAGTCCCCTTCATTACATTCTTGATCACAAGTTTCTCCTTGGAATATCATTTCTTCTCCACCTCCATAGATACAAACACATTCGCTAGTGTAAAAGTAAGAACAAGCAGGAACATATTCAAAAATACAATCTACTTGTTCGAGATCATTATTCCAATCTTCTTGTTTTTCTATTAAACAAACATAATAAGAATCTGCCAGTAAAGAACTAGATTCTTTATGCAGTATAGAATCTTCTAAATTTGTTGCTTCTTTTCCGCCGCAAAGAGTTTGAGGTTGTGTATCCATACATAGTTTTGGTGGAGTCACTTCATCTTTTAACTTATCCAGTCCTAATAGTTTTCTTAAATCCTTTAATTTTTCAACAGGATTCATGAAGAAGGATATGAAGAAGAACACTATTATTACTGCTATAATCAATCCAATTAGTTTTTGCCATTGGCCTTTAGAAGAATGGTAGACTTTCAATAATATTCACCCCGTCTTCTCTCATTATAAAGATTATTGCCATCATTATGAATATGAATATTACTGCTAGTATTAAGTAAACTAGTGTTGATTCCATTCCTTTTTTTGAATTCATAGTTTCTTTATTATTTGTTTAGTATTTATTTTTTACCCTCTCATGTTTGTTGGTAGGAAGTTACAGCCTATGTCTTCTAGTGCTGTAGGTTTTGATTCTACTATTAATACTGAGGCCATCCAATCTACTTCTTTTTCTTTGAATATTGAATAAATTCCTGTTCCTGCAGCTATTACTCCTGCAGTTACTGTTACTGGCCATAGAGAAGCACCTAGTAACATCATTCCTGCTCCTCCTGCTGCTCCAAATCCTATTGAAGTTTCTAAATTTCCGAATCTAGTAGTAATATCCTCAAATAATCCTTGTTCTTTTACATAAACAAATACTATTTCTTTTTCTCCTGTTGAAAAGTCTATTGTTGTAGTTTGTGTTATTTCTGTTTTTCCTCTTGCTGTTTTTGTTGTTGGCTTATCATATCCTGATAGATAATCTGCATATGTTAATTTTGAACGTTTCATTTTGGTTTCTAAAAGGAATTTTTCAAACTCTTCTAATTTTACTGTTTGATCCGATGTTATGTATGAACAAATATGGCAGTATGTTTTTGATTCTTGGAAGAGATCATATTTTCCTCTTCCGAATGCTTTCCAACAAAAACTCATTTCTTTTGCTAGTTGTGTTTTCATTTCTTCTTCAGAACCTGTTAGTTCTAATTCTCTTGATGGACATTTTATTTCTAGAGTTCCTCCTGCTGAAGAAGATATTTTATTGAAGAATGTATTCGTTAATACTGTTGTTATACAAGTGTATTCTTCAGGCAATAATTCTGCTTTTGTTGTTATTAAATAGACTAGTGAGGAAAATACTAGTAGTATAACTATTGTTAATATTGCAGGCACTAAATATGCTATTCCTAAGTTATGAATTTGTCGCATCTTTCATTCAATATAGTATTAGGAATTATATATGCTCCTAGGAATGTTCCTGCATCCCAAGTTATCCAATTCCAAAGTCTACTATTACCGCCTGTTTTAACAAATATTAAAGAATATTTTTCATTTCTTTCGAACAATTCATTTTTTAGTAAAGTATTATCATCATATTCTAATTCTGTTACAAAGTGATAATATTCAAGTTCTGACAATTCTGGATCTGAATCTGACAAAAAATCCCAGTATGTAATTTCTGAATTCTTCATTTTTTTATCTTGCAAAAATTTGTTTAAGTTTTCATAAGTTAATACAGGAATTTCTTTTTCAAAATTTAATTCGTCACAAACATAACAACTAGTTCCAGTATCAATAAAATCTATTCCCCTATCAAAAACATTTACTTTTCCTTCATGGAATTGATACCAACATCCTCTCATTTCTTCAGCCATTACTCGGTAGTAATCTTCTGAATCTTTCGCTTCGTCTAGATTGTTTTTCTTATTGGATTTTATTTCTTTAATTTCTGTTTTCCCGTCTTGAAAGTTTACTTTATATCTTGGACAATTTAATGAGATTGAACTTTTTCCAGTTAGACTGTATTGGCTTCCTTTTGCTTCTGCCCAGCTTGAAATTCTACAATTTTCTCTCAGACTCCACAAGTCTACTTTTGCAAATAATGTTGTGAATAGAATAAAAACAACTACTACGCCTACTAGTGTTACTATAAATTCTGGCATTGTGAATCCTTTCTTCATCCTAGAACTCCTGTCAGTATTTTTTGTAGGCTGAAAAGTAATACTATTGCCATAATTATGAATATTATTATTTTTATTACTGTTTTAAACCCACTACTGTCTCTAACTTCCATTAGTTATTAAATTAGATATAACCTATTTAATATTTTCTTTATTGTAAACAAGTAATACTCAAAATATTTATAAACTATAGCGTTCTATATAACCTCTATGACAACCACCACTATTCAAATTAGCAAAGATTTACTGGGAGATTTAAAATCTCGTAAAATGTATGATAAAGAAAGTTATGAAGACATAATAAGAGATTTGTTGGAAGATACAATGGCATTATCTGAACAAACTCTTGCAAATATTAAAAAATCAGAAGAAGACATTAAAGCAGGAAGAATTAAAACCATAGCAGAAGTCGAAGCAGAGTTGAACAAATGAGTTTTGAAGTAATATTTTCTAACTTTGCAGATAAACAGCTCAATAAATTACCTTCAGAAGTTCAAAAAAGAATATTATCAACAATAAAAAGATGTCAAATAAGACCTTATTCTCACGTTAAAAAAATAATCGGATCTAAATATTTTAGATTAAGAGTTGGAAATTATAGAGTTATAATGGACATTTTAAACAATAAATTAATTATCCATATTATTGAAATAGGCCATAGAAAAAATATTTATAAAAAAAGTTTGAAATAAATTTCCTATTCTACTTATTGAATACAAATTTGCAGTTCCATCTTTATGGGTTTAAATTTGGAACTTACAAATAATACTCCTGGTGCTTCTCTTTCAGTGCAGTTTGCAAAATTGCTTGTGTAAATATAAGGAATGTCTTCAATGCTTAAATTATACTTCACATTCCACTCATCTAATGATTTAGTTAGAATTTCTGTTGTTGTATCATTTAACACTTTACAATGAGTTTCTCCATAACAAGTAAAACTAGAGTTTAATGCACAATATTTAACAAGTTCTTCAATATTTACTTGGTTTAGGCCACAATCAACACTTACTTCCTTGTATGCTGTTAAAAAATTAATTCCTAATTGTCTTTGTGAAAATGATTTTTGTGGCGTTTCTTGTTCTTTTGTTGAGGATGTTGATAAATAAATCAGCATTCCTAATGCTATAAGTACTACTAATACTCCTAATCCCATTATTTCCATTTGTGCCTTAATAGTATTTTTCAATTGTTAAAACCCCAAAATAATTTGTGTTTGTCGAATAGTCTATTACTGAAACTGGGACTTTGAAGGGACTAATGTCATAATCTTCATAGTCGGGATAGTTTTCATATAATGTTATGTTTTGATTTAATTCACCTATTGGATAATAGTCTAGTTTGATCTTTGCATTTTTGAAGAAATCATAATAGTATTCTTTATTGTCTTCTTTAATTCCTGAGAATGCTCTTGCCTTGTATAAATCTACACAGTTTTTGTTTTCTGCCTTTGAACATTGTAGTTCTGGCATGAAACTTGCTATTTGTGCTATTTTTACCGCGTCTAATTCTTGAAATTCTGATTGTTTTTTATCAGTTGATCTTTTTTCTTCTCCTGAAAAGAAACTTATTGCAAATACTAGTAGGAAAAAGAATATTATTAAGACCGCGATGGTTTCCGTCATTTTTATTTGGGCTCGCATTTTAATAGATAGTTGGACAGGATGCTTTCTCTAAGTCATCATTAATTGTTGCCAAGCTTAATTCAGGATCGTAAAAGTTTGATTGTGCATTTTCTAAAGTAGTAATTCCTGAAAGTAAATTTTGTGCATTACTGTAGTAAATACTGCATCTTGTTGGAACTTCGCTTATTGCTAATTCTGCAGTTTTATTTTCTAACACTTCTGCTACTCTTTGCATTCTTTTGAAGGCTTTATTTTGGTTACATTCGAAACTTTCCATGTCTGCCGTGAATATGGCTCCTAGGATCATTTCTCTTCCGTAATAACTTGTTTCTTCATCATAAATAGTTATTGTTCCCGTGTTATCATTCCCATCTATTATTATTTGTATTATATCAGAATCAGGATTTTTGTCGGAATTTGTTACCAATACTATTCTTTCATAATTCTCATCTTTAATTTCATTAATAGTACTAATTAATTCTTTTGTTATGTTGCTTGGAAAACTTAATGTATTTTCATCATGATATAAACTTTTTATGAATGGTTCATCCATAAAATAATATTTTGTATACACTCCTGTTATGTAAGTCACATAAGTTGTTCTGAATGGATATTCCCATTCAAGACTCCATAACATTAATGGAGTTCCCGGCTTTACTTTTACTGTTTCAGGAGAAAAAACTACTTCTGTAGGTAATGATTTTTTTATTTTCTTAATTTGATAATATGGTTCTTCGTCAATCTTGCAAGAAAACTTTAGTTCAGTATTGGGTAATCCTTCAATACTAGTTAGGGTTCCTACATTTATTGATGCTCCTTTCAAGATTGAGTCTAGCCTTGTTAGTATTTCTCCTGATAATTTAATATCTGAAGTTCCTTTCTGTCCCTGAACTACCGCAAAGAAAAAAGCTAATATTACAGCACCTGCTATTAATACGAATATGAACGTGAATTGTATTTCCATTACTGCTTTCATTGTCCTGAAACAAGAACTTTAGATCCTTTTCCTTCAAATTTTATGTGGAACTTTCCTGATTGGGCAGTTATACATTCTAATTCATTATTCGAAGGATATACTAAATCTAATTTTAGGAATGGTGTTGTTTCTTCTCCGATTAAGAATACATTTATTGGTTCTATATCTGAAGAAGCATATTGTTTTATTATAAGATTATCTACATCTCCTGTCATACTATTATTTAAGAAACAGATCTCACTAACTCCTGAAGGCACTGTTAATTCTTCATTCTTAATAACTCCGTAAGAAGTGTATCTTTCAGCAAAATTTTCTAGGTCTGTTTGTAAATTAACTAGTTTAATATTTTCTCCTTGGCTTGTAAAGTCTGATATGGCTCTATATCCCATTAGCATTATCAATCCAACAACTATTATTACTAGAATATAAATGAATACTTGTTGTACTTGGCCTCTCATATTAAGTCCAATTCCTTCATTAATGATTTAGTTTCTTCTTGAGTTATTTTTTTAGAGTTGAATAGTTCAAGAACCATATTTCCTGCTTCTATCTTGTTTATTTTCTTTTCAGTTAGCATTCCTTGAAGTGCTTTTTTGTATTTTATTTTATCAAAGGTTTTCTTTTTCAGATCTGCAGGTTCAAATTCTTCCATTACTGATTTTTTCTTTTTTTCTTTTTCTTCATCTCCAAATTCTGAAAATAATGATTTTCTTGATACTTTCTTTCTTAATTTTACTACCGCGGCTGCTTGTCTGCTTGTTCTTGTCTTTTTATGTTTTAATTTTACTTTTTGTTTTTGTATTACTTCTTGTGTTTCTTTAATTTCTGGATGATAATTGTATAATAATGCTCCTGAAATGATTAATACTAAGGATAATATGAATAGTATTATTGATGCTAATTTGCTTTTTGATGCTGGCTGGTCTGTTAATGGGTAACTTAGTGGATCGTTAGGGTCTGTTCCTGCATTATATTCTTTATAATTATTGTAATTATCACCATCTGGATCTTCATTAGGTAATGCACAGTCTACACAGTTGAAATGTTTCCATTCCCACCAGTCTGGAATTCCGTCATTGTCTGTATCCTGATGTGGTGCTGTACAAATACTTGATACGCAATAGTTTCCTGCACAGTCTGAATTAGTTGTGCAAGATCCTGGTGATTGACAGAATCCGTTCATGCATATCTCTTCAGTTTCGCAATCTACTTCTGAAGTGTCTACAGTGCATTCGTCCCCTGTTATTATGTCTGGATAGCATATTCCCTCTTCACAGTATGATCCTGGTGCACAATCACTTGATGTTTCGCAAGCATAAGGATTTGTTGTTATTGGAATTATAACTTCGAAATTTTCAGTGTCTGCATTTCCTGCCATGTCTGTTACTTTTGCACAGAATAGTGAATTTTCATAGACCATTATTAAATCTCCATAATTTTTGTTATTTCCAGTTGTATAATCACAAACTTCTGCTAAACTTATTATTGAGTAGGTGAATGCTCCTGTACATCCTGATCCTGAATCTGTACATGAAATATTTACTGTAACGCTTGAATCTCCTTCTATTAATTCATGGCTTGCTGAAGGGTTTGTATCATCACATAATGGATCATCTTCTGTTGTTGCTTGTACTGTTTTTTCTCCTGATGTTGATTCCCTTCCTGCATTATTTGTTGCTTTTACTTTCCACGTGTAAGAATCCCCCTCTACTAATTCTAGAGAGACTGACGCGCTATTATCTGATTTTGTCCAGTTTATTATTGTGCTTCCTGAATGCCAGATTGAATAATTGTAATAGTCAATTCCTGATTCTGGATCTTCTGCAGTGAATGATGCTTGTAAACTTGTTAATCCACAACTATTGTTTTGGGCAATTACTTGTGGGGGGTTTGGGTTTGAAGTATCTATAATAATTTCAAAGTTTGTTTGGCTAGGTGCATAAAAGGATGTTGTTTCATCTTCATAAGTTGCTAGACCATCACAAAACACAATAAATCCGTGAGGTCCATTGTCTAATCCTGAAAATGATTTAGTGTGTGTAATATTTTCTTCCGTGTTCATTTCTAGAAGTTCACTTAAATAATCTATTGAGCAGGATGCTTGAACTCCTGTTTCTACAATAACATCAAAAGTTCCTGTTGATACATAATCATTAGGGGATAGTTTTATTATTTCAAAAGTTTCTTCAAATTCGTAATTTAAAGTAATACTTGTTTGTTGTTCTAATCCTGCAAGATTCCAACATGTCATGTTGAATGGTATGCTTCCTTCTATCTCTATTGTTGCTCCTGAATAATCAAAGTGGTGTTGTGGTTCTAAAACATAATCTTCCCAAGAAGATTCTTCATAAGTTGTTGTTCCTAAACCAAAATCTCCTTGATTTACTTCATATGGTAATGGTTCGTGAGTTAATCCACAAAATAATTTTTGGTTCGAAACTGGAACGGTTAATGTTGAATATCTTTGGCCATAATCAACCAGTGGATTATTGTCAAAAACAGGTTCTAGTGTGTAAGAGTCTGACAAGTAACTTATATAAAATTGTTCAACTGTTACTTCGTTTTGTATATTTATACATTGTATTTTTAGAGGTTTCCAACTACCTGAAGGATTTTCATTTAAAGTTTTAGGGTCTGAATCAAAATCTTGAATAGAATGGTTTCTTCCATCACTAGTTGTGAAGTTAGTATTGGGTGTTCCTGATGCTGCTGTTGTGTATAAACAAGCTGCTTCTTCATCGGTTGTTAAATCTATATTGAAAATTTGAGAATTTCCAACAACATAATCTGGCCCTTCAATCTCCCATTGTTTTGGAGATTCAATGTTTATTTCCATTGCTGGTGCTGATACTTTAAAATAATAAACTACAGTTCCTGGATGTCCTTCATTATCTTTTGCTGTGACTGTTAATTTATAATCTCCGTTCACTAAATAATCTTGTGGAATAAATTCGAAAATGTTTGGTCCTCCTGAATAAGTAAATTCAATATCAGTGTTAGTTTGTGATGTTTCTATCCAGGTCATTGTTGCGCCTTCAATACTTACATCTATTGAGTAAGTCATTGTTATTGTTGGCATTGAATGATAAACAGTACAGTTTTCTTCATTACATAATGCTTGAGCACTAGCTAGAAATAATAAAGGTAATATTAAAAAAAAAATTATTTTCTTCATTCTATAGTTATCAATATTGGTATTGGGGCATTAATTCCAATTCCTGTTTCTACAGTTCCTGTATTATGAACTACATCTTGACAGTTTAGAATGTGCCAGTAAGAACCATCTGCTACTTCCATTGTTAAAGTGTAAGTTCCAATATCTAGTTCTGTAGTTTGTAAGTTTTCAGCAATTAACTCTTCTAACCCTTCAGTTTCAGAGTCATACAAGTAATCACTACACCATACTTTTTCATAAACTTCCAAATTTATTATTAATGTGGAATTTTCACTTTCTGTCATTGCGAAAGACCATGTTATATTAGGCATTAACATTTCTGCATCTACTACTGCATTAATATGTTTTACAATTTCTAGATTGTTTGCATTGTCTTCGGTGTAGTAGTATATTCTGTAGTTTCCGGATTCATTAATTTCTTCTGTTGTTATTGAGTTATTTTCTACTTCTATTATGGGATATGAATAATTATAATAATATTCTGCTTGTTGTTCTTTAGCAACAACATTTTCTTCTTCCTCTTCTTCTTGATATTGTTGTTCTTTGGCAAATGAGAAATAAGTGTTAAATCCTGAAGTTGCTTTATTATCTGTTATTACTATTGGAATGTTTAATTCTTTTGGTAGGATTATATTTTCTTCATTTACAAGTATTAAATTTGTTACGGGTGGTGTCATGTCATTAGCATTATTATCTTCATTAAAATCTCCATCTGCATCTTTTCCGCAAGTATTTCCAAACCATTTACAAAGGTTGAATCCTGGCAGGCTTCCAAAGTGAGAATCTGCATTTGTTAAAACTTCGTGAGTACCGCCAATTCTTTGTTCTGGATCTAATTCTCCATTTTCGTCTGTAGCGTAAGTTACACTTATTTGAACACTTTGATTTAGTTTATTTTCACCTTCTAAAGATAAATAATTTGCTGAATTAATACATAATTCTTGATTATTAAAGAAGTTACAATTTACAGTATCTAAGTCTATACAGTCTTCACTTTCACCTAGGAAACATTTTCCCATCATTGAACATCTTTCTTGATTGCAAGTTCCAAAGAATTTGTTAAAGGTCATATCAGTACATTTTGAACAGTCTTGTTTTATTTCTTGTATTGGTCTACAAACTCCTACTCCTATCTCTTCTGTTGATGTTTCCATCCATTGACAAGGCCCTCTATTACAACTGTCTATTCCGTTTTCTCCTTGGCAAGAATCTTTTGATCTATAGTCGTAACAAGTATTTACTTCAAGGCATTGTCTATAATTATCAACTACTATTGGCGTATAGTCTATAAAACAAGTGTCTAATTCGTTACAACGTATTCCATCTACTAACTTATTTTCATTTAAGAAAATTCCTAATGGCCCATTACATAATCCGCATGGTGCTTGTTCTATGCAAGATGCAGTATTTGTTTCATAATTATCCACGCATACATTTCCTTGTTCGCATGTTGTTTCTTCTATAGTGTATGAGTCTGTGCACGAGTCATAAGTTGTTGCGCCAGTACATTGACTTTCTCCGGGAAGGTTACATTCTCTTTCATCAAATGGAACACATGCATAATTTGATTCTAAACTAGTAGTTGTTTCTCCTAAATCATAATATCCTATTACTCCATAACAATAATTTTTTGCTTCTTCACCTATTATATAATCGGGATAGTATGTTGCACTTATTCTTTCTGTTGTTATATAGTCTGCTCCTTCGAAAGGATTACATTCTAATTCTGTTGAAGTGATACATCTTATTACATCAAATTCTCCATTTTCACAACCTTCTACTATCCAGTTTAGACTAACTGCTCTTTGGTTTTCCATTTCTTCTGCTGTTAAGGTTATTTCTGAATCTTCTCCAAGGCAAGAATCTCCTTCTTCGTATGTTATTATTTCGCAAGTATCAGAATTTCCCCAGCATATTTGATTTATTTCATCAGTGCATGTTGCTTCTAATGCAACTCCTGAAATTCCTTCTAATGTTCCTGTTTCTCCTGACGAACAACAAGTACTGCTTGAATATCCTAATTCTGCTGACAATTCTGAACAACCTATTGTTTCACAATTAAGAGTTAGATTTACTTCAACATCACTTTCTGATATTGTTACTGATTCAGAAGCAGTGCAGCTTTGATAATTTGCAGTTAGGTAATAAGTTGTTCCATCTTCTGCCTCTTCAAAAGAGTAAGTTCCGTCTGAATCTGTTCCTTGTACTATTGTCGTTATTCCTTCTGTTATGAATACTTGAACATTTTCTACAGGTTGGTTTGTTTCATCAAATACTGTTCCTGATATTGTATGGACTATTTCTTCTTGTATACATTCTTCTTGATTTAATACTAAACCTGTTCCTTCTTGATTAAAACAGTCTAGATTTGACATCCATAAATTTCCAGAACCTAAAATACAACATCCTAGTTCTTGTGGATAAGTACATACTGCATCAGTAGTTATTGAATTGTCAAAAGTTCCTTCACAATTATATTGTGAAGTTAGATAATCTGGAATTTCACCCTCGTTATCATCATCACAACATCCTATTTGACAACTTTCAAGACCTACACAACTACCTTCATCTATTAATTCGTATCCTGAAGTTGTGCAAGAATCTTCTTCTGTACAATATCCTGTAGTGTCTAGGCAACATTCTGCACTCGTAAAGCTTGCAAATACTATAAAAACAGTTAATATTAGTAGTAAACTTTGTATTCTCATCAAACACCCTCTTTTTTACTATTATTTATTGAAGATGTTTCCTATATAAAATTTGCGAAAACAAATTTCTTTTTTTATGTTTATTTTTTTCGTTAAAAAATGAAAGAATTGATTAAAGAAGGAAGAAAAAGGAGCAGAGCTAGAGAAAAGAGGATGTTAAAATCATTTGTTTAGATTCTAGTTTCATAATAGATTAATCTTAAGGGTGTTGAGTCTGCTAAAAGAATTCTTGAAAAACATAAGAAAGAAATAATATATATTACTGAAATATCAATTTTTGAAATAGTTCAAGGTTTAGATTACATTACTAGAAAACATAAACTATCTAACAAAAAACTGGATCTTTTGATTGATAATGAGGATTGTTTAATTGCTGGGTATATGCGAAGGTTTGGTTGTGATAAGATTATAACAAAAAATGCTAAACATTTTTCTAAAATTAAGGGTATTAAAGCTATTAGTTATTAGTACTTTTTAATAACTACAAATTGAATGTCTCGGAAGAGTTTCGGAGGTTGAAGAATATCTGATAAGATTGAAGAAAATCTTTCATGCTGTTTCGGAATGTTTTCAACAATCCAAGAATAATTCACATAATTCAAGAAAATAATTCGAACATTGAAGAATAAACCACGAACTTGAAGAAAACTTTTCAATTGAAGAACTTCTAACAGAATTTACGGAGAATCTTCTACACATATTGCAACAACACAATGATAACCAGGTGCACATTTAGCATCATTATTATTCCAACAAGAAGTATAACATTCTGCAGGATTTAATCCTTGATTTACTGCATAATTTCCACAATCCCTAAGTTGACAATTTGAATCACAATATTCATAACTATTAATTGCAGAACCTTGAGTAATACCATCACAATCCAGATGTGCAAAACAATCTTTTGAAAAATCACGAACACAAACATTATCAGAAACATATTCACAACCAGTATTACAACTTGTAAATGTATTACCAACTATACATTCATTTAAACTAATATCTCCTAGTAATAATTCTTCATAAGTTAAACCATCACACTCATTATTATTATCACATTCACAATTCACTGGAGAACTACAACTTCCCGAACCACATTCTGCCTGGCAAGAGTAAGGACCTGTTGAATCATAAACATCATCAGGATTTGACTGCCTAAAAACTTCATTACAAATACCATCCCCTCCCAAACTAAAGAAAGTTTCAAAACTCTCTCCAGACCCATAATCAATACAGTTTAAAGGAGTATTTCTTATGTTTGTGTTATCTGGCCCTTGACATCTTTCAGTCTGGTCATCAACTCCTAGATTATCATCACCACAAGAAGTTAAAGTAAAAACATCTTCTCCTTGTCCTGAACAAATATTTCCTCTATCTTCTGAACATTTCTTTTCAAAAGTTCTTGAATAAATATCATTTTCCTGGTCAACACCAATACTTACAAGTTGTCTATTGTAAGGACCTAACAAATCTAATTTGTTCAATTGTTGATCTGTTAGTTTATTCACAGGTCCGTACTCTGAATAATCAAAACAAGTTGTTCCAACCCCTAAAAATTCATAATCAGCCCCACAACAAGCATGATCTGCAAAGAAAGGATTAAGTTCAGAACTATAACCAGTAAGTCCTGGAAATAAGACTGTCTGTAAATTATTAAAAGGATAAGCAGGTGCATTACTTGAATAAGGAAGGCATTCAGTAACATTAACTTCTAAATAGGCGGGTTCTCCCCATTGTTCTAAAGTTCCAACTCTTAAACTTAAGTTGTAAACTCCAGTAGTAATAAATATTTTTGAATCAATATTTTGAATATCTTCTTCATTTTCAGTTATATTATCTGGAATTACAAAGTAAGGATTTGAAGTATTTACAGAAAACAGTTCATAAGGATTAAAACCAGTAGTATATCCGCTCCAATTATATCCACTTATTGCTAACGCAAAACTTACTGATTCTGAACCATCTAAATAATACTTGTCCTCAATAGAAGTCATATTTTCATTAAGTCCATACTCATTATTTCCTTTAATTATTGCTTTCGCAAGATCATAAATCCAAATTTCTAATAATTGATAATCAATATTTCCTGAATCATCCACTACCTCCACAGTCAAATTATGAATTCCAATATCACTCCTATTAGTTTCATAACTAGTAACCCATTTTCCACCTATAAATTTTAAATTTCCACTCCAATTTCTAGGAATAATGTCATAGTCATAATAAGTGCATTCTTCAACTAATTCTCTAAATGTTATCATTAAATTATTAGCTTTCTCAACCAATGCACATTCTTCATCCAACCAAGAATCATAAGTTTCCTTCCATCCTTTGAAAACATACCCAACATTTTCTAAATCAGGATCTTTACCTTCAGGTTTTAATTCAACAGTATCATTCTCTAAACGAGTAATTGGACTTTCTATCCAGTTTAATACCGGAATCCTATTCTCTACTAAATATTGAAAGAAATAAGGTTCTCCACCAATTAAAGAATTATAATCTGTTATTCTAACAACATAATCATAATCTAATTGTTCTCTGTTAACATCAATACTAGAATCCCAACAAAATTCAGGTCTAAAAAAATCAGTACAATATTCATAATTAGTTTTTGACCTATCAAAAAATAATTCTCTAGAATCTTGTTTTGTCAAATAAAAAGCTAAATTATAAATTTTCATTAATCTAACAGGAAGACTTTTTTCAAAACTATAAACTTGGGTTACTGGTTTTCCACCTCTTAATCTAATAGTAAGAGGATATTCAGCAATAAATTTAGTTGATGAAGGTAAATAAGCTATTTTAACAGAAGGGTCCGCATCTGAAATATTATATCCGAAAGAACTCGCTAAATAACTAATATTCACACAATTCCTTAATTTACTTGAAACTGCTTTTCCTAATTCGTCCTGAAAACTCTTTCCCTTCATTTCTTGAATAAAATCATAAGTTGTTGGCATGCAAGTTCCTGCAGAATACAATATTGATTCAGTTTCTGGACTGTTTAATCCAGTTAAATTACAAAGACTAGGAAGAAAAACACCTCCATAATGACCATCATAAAACAATTTTCTAGGTTCCCAAGTCAAATCATCATTTAACTCTTCAAAAGTTCTTTCTGGAATTGGATAGTCAGGAACAGGCAATTTAAAACCTGTATCATTCTGGAAATAAGTATAATTACTTGAAGTTCTTAATATTCCGTAAGAAACATTTGCTGTGATATTATTATGTTCAATCTCTATGTGTTTTCCTAATGAAGTTGTTCCTCCTTGTTCAGTATAAAGTCTTGATTGACTACCAACTTGCAATAAAGCATTAGATCCTGTAATATCCAAGCAAGATTCTACATATGATTTGATTGCATAAGTTTCTATGAATGAAGCTAATACTCTTTCTGATTCTTGTTTTAATTTTGCTTCTTGAGAAACACTCACTGCGAAGAATAACAATCCAAAACTTACTAGTATTACAACCCCTAATAACATGAATATAGTCAGTTGTCCTTTTGACGAAGACAAATTGACAATTTCAAAACAGTTTCTATGTTTTGTAGGTTGTCCTTTTGACGAAGACAAATTGACAATTTCAAAACAGTTTCTATGTTTTGTAGGTTGTCCTTTTGACGAAGACAAATTGACAATTTCAAAATCTTTTTTCGATTTTTTTAGTTGCGCTTTCATTTTTTGAATTTTAAGAATAAGAGTAGAACAAACAAGATTACTAAGACTATTGAAACAGCATATACTAAAACTTTCATTAAGTATCTCACACCTTCAATTTGTGGCATGTCCTTATTTAATGAAGATGAAGTTAATACTTCTACTTCTTCAGTTTCTATCCCTGCAGATATTGCAAAAGTGCTAAAACCCGGACTTATTGCTTCATACTCAATATTTTCTTCTCCTTCCTCAACCAATCCTGTTGGTAATTCATTCCATGTTTCATTAAACCTTAATAGTCTTACAGATTCTTTAGTGAAATTATTTTCTTCAATCCAAGATTTTTCAACCATGAAATGAATTTCTGCAGTGTCTACATCAGCATTTTCTGCAGTTATTTCAATATATGAATATACTAAAGTTTCAACTTCTAAAACATCATCTGGTCTTTCTTCCAATTGTGTTGTTGTTACAAAAACAATGTCTGAATCACTTTTTGTAATCAGATTTATTTTATTAATTTTGGTAAGTCCTTCACTAAACAAGAATTCTATTGTTTCTCCAGAAACTACACTATTTGAATATTCTACTTCTCTAATTTCTTCCTCTTCTTGTTCTTCTTCAGGTTCTTCCTCTTCTTGTTCTTCTTCCTCTTCTACAGGCGGTGTTTCTTCAGTCGTTACAACAGGATCTGTTGTTGTTTGAGAAGTATCATCAACTGTTAATTGCCAATAATTAGTTGTTAAGTCGTAAGTGTCATTCAATACTACTGTAATATTATAAACTCCTGCTGTTGAAAAACTACCTGCAAAAGTATAACTAGAATTTGTTGAGTTCACAGTTCCATTCTGTAACCAGTTAATACTTACATTATCTCCTTCCAAGTCTGAATATGAAATGCTAAATGTTTTGTTTTCCGGCTCGTCAATAGCAATATTTGTAGAACTTGGAGATTTTGATGTAATACTTACTGGAGAGTTTGCAATCAAGAATGTTTCATTCTTATTATTTGTTAAATTTCCATCAGATAATTCTACTAAGCAAGTCCAATTTTGAAATCTTTCTGTTTGTGTATGATTAATTAATGTTTGATTTTCATAAGTTGAATTTTCTACATTGTTAATTCTCCATTTTATTATTGAATAATTCATTATATCATTATCCGCGTCTGAATAAGTATAATTACATGTTATGTTTGTATTATTGTAAATGTTTGAAGGTGTTATTGTTAAGTTCAAATTTGGTCTTCTATTAACATTCTCAACAGTTAAATTCCAATAGTTTGACACATTAGAGTAAGAATCTGAAACTATTAATGTAATATTGTAACTTCCTGAACTTTCAAAACTTGCATTGAATGTGAAATTTTCACTTGTTGAATTCAATACTTCATTACTGTACCATTTGTAAGTTATTGTATCATCAGTATCTTCATCTGTTGTTGTTTGGTTAAATTGAAAACTTGAATTTTCATTTATTGTTATATTAGTAGTATTTGGTTGGTAACTTGTTAAATTAACTAGTCTATTCGTATTGTTTATTGTTAAATTCCAATAATTAGTTGTTGTTGCTATACCATCACTTATTGAAACTGTGATATTGTGATTTCCTGCACTTGTATAATTTCCTGTAATGTTAAATTCAGTATTGTTTACTTCATTACTTTGTAATATTCCATTAAAATACCATGACACATTTATTGCATCATTGTCAGAATCGTAAATGGTTATGTTAAAACTTTGATTTTGGGGTTCTATAATATTCACATTTGTCACATTAGGATTTGTAATATTGATTTGTGGTATTGAATTAATGATTAAATTTCTATTTTCTAGAATGAATGAATTATTTGCTAGGTCTGTTCCAGTAACATTAAAGTTTAAGGTAGTATTGGCTGTTAGGTTGTAATACCATTCTGTTCCTTCTTGAGTCATTGAATAATTTAATGAATTCAAGTATAATGTTACAGTTTCTATTATTTCTGAAGAGTTTATTCTTATTGAAATATTAGTGTTGTTTTCTATTGATGTTAACGGAGTTGGGTTTATGTATGAAACTGTTGGAGTTATATTATCCAGACTTAATACTGCCTCGTAAATATCAATCCTTGGTTTTGCAATACTAGTTCCTGACTTTGTAAGATTCACTCCTGTATTTTCTAATGCTGTTTCTATTTCATTAGGTGTTAATGTTTTATTCAATTCTACTAATCCAAACTGTTTCATTATTGCAAAAGCTGCCGCCACATGTGGTGTTGCCATTGAAGTTCCTGAATTACTAGCCCAGCTAGTGCCTAATACTGGTGACATTATTGAACTTCCTGGAGAAATTAAGTCTAAAATATTAGCATGATTTGAATAACTAGCCACAGAGTCTGAATCAGTACTTGCACCTACAGAAGTAGCATTTTCTATACATGCAGGCAAGGAAATTTCAGAATTCTTATTTTCATTCCCTGAAGATATAATTACTGAAATGTTTTTTGAAACTGCAGCTTGAACTTTCTGACTCCATGATGCTGCTGAAGAATCGCAATAGGTTGAATAATGAGATGTTGAACTTCCCAAGCTCATACTAATTACTGAAATATTGTATGTTGCACTATTATCAATACAATGCTGCATTCCTTTTTGTATAACTTCTGAATATCCATTCCCATCCTCATCATCTAATACTTTTACAGAGTATATTTTCGTATTTGGTGCTATTCCTTTATACGTTGTATTTTGAGAAGCTATAATTCCTGAAACATGAGTTCCGTGACTATTGTAATCTTCAACATTACTATAATTAGTCATTGCATTATAACCCCCTATTATTGTAGTGCAATTACTCCAATCATACGCGTAAGCTACAGAACCGTTCAAAACTTGAGTAATATTATATCCTGTATGGTTCAAGAAAGTATCAGTTTTTAATCTTATCTTTATAGTATCTCCAGAAACATTTGCTGACCAGAAATTCTTGTACTCTCCAAAATAAGTGGCTATTAAATTGTCACTGCCGTCATAAATATATACAAAGTCATAATATGGTTCAGTGTATAATTTACTGAAATAAACAGCAACACTAGTGTATCCTGGCATGGTTATTGTTGTAGTATTGTCATAATTTCCTGTGTATACTCCTCCAGAATCTGTTTCTGAATGTAAACTATAAGACTCATTATTTCCATTTACTGTTACTGTTCTTACTGAACAATTCCCTAATGCTGGATGTTCATAATTTATTCCAGTATCTAACACACATACTGTTTGAGAATTACCTTCAAGATTATTCCCAAAATAAGTTAAATTCCAAGTTTTTGTGGCGTTTATAATACTTGCAGAATTATCTAAGAACATTGTTAATATTTCATCCTCTTCTATTGCTTCAACATTTTTTAAGTTTTGAAAGTTTTCTTTAGAAATTTTTGTGTAGATTGTTTTACCATTTTCTGTTATCATTACTTTTACTTGCTCTTGAGACTCTAATTTAGTTTGTAAACGTTCTAAAATCAAAGATTTTTGAATCTCAGAATCGTTTTGCGATTCTTTTGTTTCTGAAATTTTAAGAGCATTAACCGTAGATAAAACTAGAGTAAAAATTAGTAAAACTATTAACACCTTCCTCATTAGTTATAGAACGAAGTTTTTTCTATATAAAACTTGTGCAAACAAGTTTTAAGACAAACAAAGCTTTGCTTTGTTACGTATATAAAACTTATGAAATTATCTGGCCTGCTTCAACACTCCAATAAGCATTGTTAATATTCCACGCCCAGTAATTGTTGCCTTTGAAAAAGAATAATGAATTACCATTATTAGCAGTTGCATCAACATCTTCAGGAACGCCAGGGAAGCACCAACTAATACTTTGAGGACTTGCCGAATATAAACTTCCAGACTCTCCAGAATGCCTGTAACAACTACCATCTTTAATAAACACGAAAGGATAAGCATTATTTCCTTCAGGATCAATATTCAAGACAGAATCAACATTGTCAGGAATCCCCTCCCATTCAGAACTTATTTGTTTAGGATAACCTGCCACTACTTCTCCATCTATAAACTTGTAATACTGACTTCCTTTAAAGAATAAAACATGATCATCTTCAACAACTGTAGCATCAAGATCTGTAGGAATTCCCTGCCATCCTTGAACATTAATGGTTTTTGGATATCCAGAAATGACTTCATTATTTTCAACAGGGGAGCTGTGAGGCACATTGTTACTAGAAGCAGCTACAAAGTATTGATCTCCTTTAAAGATGTATAAACGACCATTTGTATGTTCCAATGCCGCATCGAAATCACTAACTCCATCCCAAAAAATAGGAATGTCAGGACCATCCGAACCTCCTTCACAAACATCTGTAGTAGAACTCCATCCATAACTAGGGCCTACGTCTGAAACACAAGTATTACCTCCAAGACATTGTCCGGGATCACAATCTCCATCGCCAGAATAACAATCGCAATCCCTGCAATAATTCTGATGTCCTAGATTCCATTGGCACTCATAAGTATCATAAATACAACAAGCATCATCATCACAAGATATTGATCCAGGAGCATAATTCAAAGCAGTAGAATCTGTACATCCTTTACAAGATTCATATTCACAAATACTATTATCAATCCAAGGTTCGGCACATTCTACTCCTAATAAAAGACAAGGTTCATCATAATTACAAGCTAGGACTTCTTGAACACTACTTCCAACAAATTCATAAGAACTGCCTTGACAACCAGTATATCTTACACAGTCTTGCTTGTCTAAATCAACAGTTGAACAACCGTCTTCATCAAAACAAATTTTGTTCCAATCAGAATTTAAATCATTAACTGAACAAAGACTTGCTGGAATTTCAGTAAGATAATTATTTCTCACGTCTAAAGAGTAAAAAACGATTATTCCAGGCAGGGAAACTAGTTCATTATATTTAAGATCTAAAGTTTGTAAACTATTGCTATTTATAATACTAATATATTCTAAATTATTACTGTCAATATCCAAAACTTGTAAGTTAGGATTGTTTAATTCAGGAATTCCCTCAATCTCATTCTGGCTTAAATAAACTTTTTTCAAATTCTGTAAGTTTTCAATATTTGGGAAGTCTGTTAATTCATTACCTTGCAAGTTTAGAACTTCTAAATTTACCAAACTATTAAATGAAGGAGTTTCATCTAATGGCTCTCCAAGACTATAATAATTAGAATTAATACCTTCCGCATTTAATTCTTTCAAATTACTAAAGCTTGTTATAAAACTTAAATCTTCAATGCCAGTAAATCCTACCTTCAAAATTTCCAAGTCGAAGTTTGAAACAGCATTATGAAATTCTGTGAATTGAATATTCCACGCCAGATTTAATTCTTTCAAAGGAATAGTATAAAATCCTGCTGGAAAACTTGTTAATTCATTACTAACTAAATTAAGTTTTTCCAAAGAAGGAAAATTGCCAATATTAAAACCATTAGATAAACTTGTTAATTCATTACTTTGCAGGTTTAATTCTTTTAACGTACTTGATAATAATGTTAAACTATAAGAATTTTGCAAAGTGTTTCTTTTAAGGTTTAATACTTCAAGATAATCCAATAATAAAACAAAGCCAGGAATTTCTTCATAATTTAAATCAATTAATTCTACTGTTTTTAATTCGTAGAATTTTTCAATCTCATCAGGAATTTCTAAAGTTCCACTTCCTGAATGATCATATGAAAATCCAATTACAGTATCTTCTTCCCAAGCAAAAGCATTTTCTAACAATGGTTCTTGCTCTACTATCTTATCAATAACTGTTTGTGACAAGTTTCTTTTTGAAACAGTCACTGGAATTACATAGTCTTGCCCATTCAAACTATAACTTATTTCTACAGGATACTGATTAATTTCATCATATTCATGAGATAATATTATTTCAGAACTGTCAATTTGGCTACCGTCCTTCCAATCCCAATTAAAACTACCGCTTGGAGAAGTTCCTGAAAGTTCAATACTTGCAGTTAACATATCAGTATAGTCTACAGTTGCACTAAGAGATGTTGCATATTCACAACTTCCATCTTCTTGATTCGCACCATGATTATAATTAGTAGCTGAAGAGTCAGTACAACCAAAAACTTCTAGTTTAAATCCGCAAATCTCTTCAGTAAAGTCTGATTCTAAATCATTATATTTTGATTTTACCTCATAACAATATTCTACTGTTAAACTTACATCCTCGTCAGAATATTCCATATCATTTGTTGTGGCGTGAGGATCATCTTGAGAGGATACTCTTTTAATATCATACTCGTAACCGTCTAAAGCTTCAGGAACTTCCCAGGATAATTCAATACTATCTGTTTGAGAATCTAATTGTATATTTTGGGGCATTTGAACATAATTACAACTTCCGTCAGCAGTATTAGCATCTAGATCATAATTAATTGCTGTAGGATCCGTACAACCATAACTAAAGTCTTCACAATCCATATTAACATTAGCATTCGAATTATAATTAAACATTTCAGGATCTGTACATCCTTGAACTTGATTTTCTGGAGATATTAGTAAATTACATTTTAGTTTTTTAATATAATTTCCTGAAGTTCCTGTTGATTGCCATAAACTATCCTGACTTGGTTTGTAAGCCCTATAAGCAGTGTATGGACCCGCTTCTAAAATCTCCCCCCCAGTTGCTAATCCTTCAAAACAATTCATGTATGGTTCTCCATCAACTCTTGAATTACAAGCATCCATACAGAACCAATCAGCATGTTGATCATTTCCTCTAATTGCAATTCCTGTATTATATAATTCTTCAACAACTAAAGGAGGCTCAGGATTAAGGAATACTGAAGTGGAAGGATTCATTAATATCATTTCACCATTTACACAATCATTACTAGAATCAGAATCACAAACACCACACATATCCTC
>CAYPCY010000002.1:0-4695 GCA_964409385.1 uncultured Methanosarcinales archaeon
TTCATTTTATTTCCTCCATTACCTTTAAAGGGTAATTATTTTGAAGGGCAATGCTCGGGATTCGAACCCGAACTAAAGGCGCCACAGGCCTTTGTGCTACCAGATTACACCAACATCGCCATGAATAGAAGTATCTGATATAAAATTGAAAATTTGTAAAACTAGATAGAATGTTGTTAGTGATGAATACAATCAACTCTCGTCATAAAGAATTAAAGAAAATAGTGTTTTATAAAGTTTATTGTTGATTATCAGGAACCTTTTTGCTTGTATCTTCCTCTTTTTTCAACTTCTTCTAGTCTTTTCAGAATCTCAATTCCATTATTAGAGTGTTTCTTGTAACTTTTAAGAAATTCTTTATAGCTATTCTCGTAAATAGTATGATGTTTGCTCTCTAGTGATTGCCTGAATAAGTGCAGATCAACTGCTTTGTCTTCTTTTTTCCTAGAAAATAAGCTTAACCCAAAATCTATAAAATATACTGTTTTCCCATCATATATTATATTGCTTGTTGTTAAGTCTCCATGAAATATTCCTTTATTATGTAATTCTGCAATTTGTTTTCCTATTGTCTTTACAATTTCAGGATGGGTTTCTAAATTGTCAGATAATTTAATTCCTGGGACTTTAGTCATTTCTATGATGTTTTTTTCAGAATTAATTAGTTTAGGACAAGGAATAGGACATTTAGTTAATACTGAAATTTCTCTTTTTGTTCTTTCTTTAATTAGTTTTTCATCTAATTGTTTTATTCTGTAAGATTTTGGAATTCTTTTTTTAATAACTATAGAACCAACGTCTACTATTGCTTCTGCGCCTTGAAATTGCATAATTATTAGAATTACTCGGAAGTTTTTATTTCTTCCTTTTTATTAATCGTTTTTTTAGTTGTTTCTTCTTCTTTAATTTCTTTTTCTTCTTTCTTAACTTCTTCAACTGTTTCTACTTTCTCTTCTAAAACTTCTTCTTTTCCTGATTTTTCTATTTTTGCAAGTCTTATTTCAAAGTTTCTTAAAGGAAATGTTTTTGTTAGTTTCGATCTTAATTTTTTTTGTAATTCTCCTTTTACTAAAGAGTCGAAGAAAGTAGTATAATTTATTTTTTTGAGTTCTTCTCTAATTAGTTCTTTCATTTTTCTTCTTAAATTTTGTACTACTCCTTTAGGAGCTCTATTACTTGTTAGAACGAAAGGCTTGATTCTTATTTTAAATCCATCTTTGCTTGTGTAAATGCTAGAATCATCAATTCTTGTTCTTCCACTTCTAACAGCTCTTTTTATTAGAGAATTAGACATTGAATAAGCGACAATTTTTGTTTGTCCTGTAGAATTACTAACTTTGTTAATTTCGAATGTTAAGTGAACATTTTGTTTTCTCATATTATTAACTAGATTCATCAAACTAATTTTCACTCTCTTTCCAATTAGTTCAGATTCGTCATGAACAAAACTTTCTCCTAAATGATTTTCATTATATAGTTTTGGAGCTAGAATAGGAAGCCATCTTTTTTTTTTTCTTTTAAGTTTTGGAATAATTCTTTTTACCATTACTGGCTGAGAAAAAAGATTTGTTTATAAAGATTGCTCTAAATATCTATTTCTAAAACTTCAGAAGCATTTTCTTGTATGAATTCTCTTCTTGGTTCTACATCATCGCCCATTAAAGTTTCAAAAATCTGATCTGCAGCGATAGCATCATCTATATTGACTTGTTTTAGAATTCTATTTTCCGGATTCATTGTTGTTTCCCATAATTGTTCAGGATTCATTTCTCCAAGTCCTTTATATCTTTGAATATTAGTTCCTGTTCCTAGTTCTTCGATTATTCTTTTTCTGTCTTTGTCATTTCTCGCGTATTTTTTTGTTTTTCCTTTTGATACAAGGTATAAAGGAGGTTGCGCAATGTATACAAATCCTTGTTCTATGATTGGTTTTAAGTATCTATAGAATAATGTTAGTATTAATGTTGTTATATGGCTTCCATCAACGTCACTATCTGTCATAATTATTATTTTATGATATCTTGTTTTTTCTATATTGAAATCTTCTCCTATGTTTGTTCCTAATGCAGTTATGATATTGCCTATTTCTTCACTTTTTAGTATTTTTTCAAGTCTTGCTTTTTCTACATTTAATATTTTTCCTCTTAATGGTAGGATTGCTTGAAATTCTCGGCTTCTTGCTTGTTTTGCACTTCCACCAGCAGAATCTCCTTCCACAATGTATAATTCTGACTGTGAAGGATCTCTTGATTGACAGTCTGCCAGTTTTCCTGGTAATGTTGAAGATTCAAGAACTGATTTTCTTCTTATTAGATCTCTTGCTTTTCTTGCAGCTTCTCTTGCTATTGCTGCTTGTGTTGCTTTTTGTATTATTACTTTTGCAGGCTTTGGATTTTCTTCTAAAAAAGTGTTTAATCCATTACTTATTAATGAATCAACTATTCCTTTAACTTCTGAATTTCCTAGTTTTGTTTTTGTTTGTCCTTCAAATTGTGGTTCTGGAACTCGTACTGATATAATTGCAGTGAGTCCTTCTCTAACATCATCGCTTGAAAGTTTAGTTTCTGCTAGTTTATTTCTTTCACTATAATTGTTTATTGTTCTAGTAAGTGCTGTTTTAAATCCTGACAGGTGTGTTCCTCCTTCGTGAGTATTAATATTGTTAACAAATGAGAAGACGCTTTCTTTAAATTCTGAACTGTATTGCATTGCTACTTCTAATTCTATGTTTTCTTTTGAGTCTTTTAAGAAGATAGTTTCATGTAGTGGAGTTCTTTTTTTGTTAAGATCTTCAACAAATGATACTATTCCTCCTTCGAAATAGAATTTTTCTTCTTTTCCTGTATTTTCGTCTGTGAAGTTTATTTTTAATCCTTGATTTAGATATGCTAGTTCTTTTAATCTGGTTGATAATATTGAATATTCGTATTTTACGCTTTCAAAAATTTCTGAGTCTGCTAAGAATTTTACTTTTGTTCCTCTTTTTTCAGTATTTCCTATTATTTCTAAATCTTTCTTCGGAGTTCCTCTTTGGTATGTTTGATAATGTGTTTTTCCTTCTCTGTAAACCCATACTTCTAAGTTTTCGGATAGTGCATTAACTACTGAAACTCCTACTCCGTGAAGTCCTCCTGAAACTTTGTAATTGTCTTTTTCAAATTTGCCTCCAGCGTGTAGTTTTGTCATTACTACTTGTAATGCGGTCATATTGTGTTTTGGGTGTTTATCTACTGGGATTCCTCTTCCGTCGTCTTCTACGCTTATGGTATGGTCTTTGTGAATTATTACTTTTATTTCTTTACAGAAGCCTGCCATGGCTTCGTCTATGGAGTTATCTACTACTTCGTAGACTAGGTGGTGGAGACCTCTAGAGCTGGTACTTCCGATGTACATTCCAGGTCTTTTTCTTACTGCTTCTAGGCCTTCAAGAACTGTTATTTTTTTTGCGCTATATTCGTCACTACTCATAGAAATAGTTAACTTTGGAATATATATAAACCTTGCGGAAATGGGGTTGTGTATTGATGGAAACTTATCCGGAAATATTTCGTTTTTTCTTTGTGAATTCTTTTAAAGAAATAAGTTTATTTTGTTTATATGAAAGATTCTGATATTAGAGTATTAAATATTTTGAGGGATGATTCTAGAACTTCATTTACTAGACTTTCAAGAAGTTTGAAGATTCCTGTCACTACTTTATTCACAAGATTTCAAAATTTAGATGTTATTGTGGGTTTTAAGTCTTTACTTGATTTTAAGAAGCTTGGTTATTTTCTTAATGTGTTGTTTGTTGTGAATTTTGATGAAAAGATTCTTGAGTTTCTTAAAAAATCTGATAAAGTTAATACATTGCAGGTTTGTGGAGTTGATAGAAGAATATTCGCTAATTGTATTTTCAAATCCTTTTCTGGTTTTAAAGAGTTTGAGAGAGAAATAATTAAGTTAAACTTTGATGTGATTTTTTCGCATCATTTCCTTGAACCTGTTTCTTTAGAGAGTTTTAAAATAAAAGAAAAATAAAAAAATAAAATTATGCTTCTTCTAAAAATCCTCTCATGAATGCTTCTTCTTCAGGACTTATTGCGTCGCTGTCAAGTTCTTCTTCTATGTATTCTTCGGTGTAAAAATATTCATACATTCTTTTGTCACCCCCAACAGTTATAATTCTGGTGAAGTGAGTATATATAATTAACCTATATATATTATATTTTGTATAGTTAGTATATATTTTTTCGTGGATTTTCCGAAAGGTTTATATTCAGCCAATCTAAATTAATACAGTATGGATTATAGAAAATTAGTAAAATTTGGGAACTCCTCTTTTGTGATTTCACTACCTAAAGAATGGTTAGTTAAGAATAAACTAGGCAAAGGAAGCATAATATATGTAGAACAACAACCAAGAGAATTAAGAATATTCACTGAGGAAATTCCAACTGAAGAAAAAAGAGAAATAACTATAGGAACAAGTAATAAAAACATTGGACAAATAAGAAAAGAAATAATTGCTGCTTATTTAAATAACTATTCCACAATGAATATTGTAGGCTCTTCTCTAAAAGATAATTTGCAAGAAATTAGAGATATAATTCACGGACTAGTAGCTGTGGAAGCAGTAGAACAATCAGCGGATAGAATAATTGCAGAAGATTTCTTAGATATGGCACAACGCTACTTCTCTGACGCAAAACATTT
>CAYPCY010000002.1:4705-179686 GCA_964409385.1 uncultured Methanosarcinales archaeon
GAAAACACAATCTATAGATTCATTAATCCAAAGAATGGATGTCACATTAAGAGCAATGTTCACAGAATTCAGGGACGGAATGACAATAAAAGGTTCAAAAACTCTGGAGCAAAGAGATAAGGACGTTAACAGACTTTATTTTTTATCAATAAAAGTATTGAGATATTTTTTAGATAATCCTAATAAAGATACATCTGGAATTCCAAATTCTAGACTAGCTTCAAAATGGTGGGTTGTAACTTTCATGGAGAATATAGGAGATGATATTAAAAATTTAGGAAGCACACTTTCAAAATTACGAAGCACGGGAGAAGAAGGAAAAATAAAAGATAAATTCACAAAATTAATAGAAAGCATATACGATTTTTACCTTAAAACAATGAAATTTGGTTACAAGAATGATGCAGCATCAGCATACAAATTATCTGATAATAAAAACGCATTAAAAAAAGACGTTATTCTATTAACTAACGAAATAAAAAAATATAATATAAGCAAGGAAAAAATAACTTCTGACTATTTAGCAGTTGGTTCATTAACTGAAATGTCTAATTCATTAATAGAAAATGTATATAGTATTCTAAAAATGGTTTTCAATCTTTAATTTTTCAATTTTTATTGTCCCGTCAGAAGAAGTTAACTGAATAGTATCAGAATCTTTAATTTTTGACATTTTAGTAATAATTTCAGGAATTAATATTCTTTCTCCTCTAAAATCAACATTAGTTATTAATTCTTTAGTATTGTTAACATCTATATCCTGCATTAATTCCTTGCTTTCCTGTTTTTTCTTAGATTCTTTCTTCTTTACTGTCTGTTCATACAGATATTTTGCAATCCTATCAGGAATATCAGCATCCGAAACAGTACTAATACCTTGAAGTCCAGGACTCAAATTAACTTCTAAAACTACAGCTCCTTTATGACTTTCTAATATGTCAACACCACAAATTTCTGCTCCTGTTGATTTTGCAGCTTTTATAGCAATTCTTTTTGCTTGTTCATCCAAAATTACTGCTTCTGCCTTCCCTCCAGCATGAATATTAGCCCTATCTTCATTAACACCACTTTTTCTCTTCATGGAAGAAACAACTTTTTCTCCAACAACTAAAGCTCTAATATCAGAACCGTCAGTATCAATAAATTCTTGTAATAAGAATGGTTGTTTTAATGCTGATAATGCATCTAAAATAGAACTTGCAGAAGAATAACTCTCTGCAAACATAACTCCTTTTCCTTGAGTTCCCTTTGGAAATTTCATGACTATAGGATAGTTCATTTTCTCAAGATTTTTCTTTGCTGCTTCAATAGTAGATGCTAAATAAGTTTTTGGCATGGGTATATTGTACTTTTGTAATTCCATTTGTGTAAGTAGTTTATCATGACCCAGAGTGAAAGATTCTGGAGTTAAGGGCATATAAGTTTTTTTGTAAAGTCTTGCAGTAATATTTGCAAGAATTGAAGAATATCTAAAAGATCCTTTAGCATAGATGCAATCATAATTTTTTAAAGAATTTCCCTCATAAAGTATTTCTGCCTTATCTCCAGAAAAATTAACTTCGAACAGTCTTAAATCTAGAAGATCAACAGTCTCAAAATATTTCTTCATAGCTTCGTAAGTCCATAAACTACTTTTACTTCCAAGACTAATCAGTGCTGCTTTCATTCTTCACCATTTTCACTAATACTACAATCAATTAAAAATCCGTTTTTTAGAATATTCTGACCAATAAGCATTTTGTATTTCATATGGCTTCTGTCTGTTATTGTGAATTGTGTTTCTATCTCTTGATTATGAATTCTTACTTTAGCAGTAATTACAGGTCTTAATTCTGAACCTGAAGCACTTTTAATAATTTTAGAATCAATTACTGGTCCAAGCTTCATTTCAGCAGCAAGACTTACATCAATACTGCTCTTATTAGCTCCAGAGTCAATTCTTGCCAAAACTTTTTTTTCACTATGAGTGTTAACTAGTGTTACTTCTTCGTCAAGACCCAAAATTGTTTTTTTCATTAGAACTTGTGAATTATATAATGTTTTATTATTCTTTCGGCTTCATTGTAGGAAAGAATATAACATCTCTAATTGAAGAACTATTAGTAAGAATCATTATTATTCTATCAACACCAATACCAACCCCTCCAGTAGGAGGAAATCCATATTCTATGCTTTCAACAAAATCTTCATCCATTGGATGGTGCTCTTCATCTCCAGCCCTACCTCTTTTTTCTTGTTCTTCTAAATATTCTTTTTGAGATATAGGATCATTTAGTTCAGTGTATGCATTTCCTATCTCCATTCCCGCAATATAAGGTTCGAATCTTTCAATATATTCTTTATTGCCATCCCTCATTGTTTTACATAAAGGAGTTGTTTCTACAGGATGATCAATAACAAAAGTTGGTTGTATAAAGTGTTTTTCACAAACTTCTTCGAATAAAGTAGCTATTAGTAATCCTTTGTTTAAACCTTTTTCATATTCTATCTTTCTTTTTTTTAATTCATTTATAACATCTTTTTTTAACATTTTAGTAACATCTATTTTTCCGTATTTCTTAAGGGCATCATTCATTGTTATTTTTATCCAAGGAGTTTTCAAATTTATTTTATGTCCTTGAAATTCTACTTTTGTAGTTCCTAACACTTTCTTTGCTACTGAAGAGATCATGTTTTCGAAATGTTTCATTCCAGTATTATAATCTCCATAAGCCTCATAAAATTCTACCTGGGTGAATTCAGGATTGTGCGAAGTATCAATACCTTCATTCCTAAAGTCTTTAACAAACTCGTAAACTTTCTCAAATCCTCCAACCAAGAGTCTTTTCAAATATAATTCGTTAGATATTCTTAAATATAACCTCATATCAAGAGAATTGTGGTGTGTTATGAATGGTTTGGCATTCGCACCTCCATATATTGGTTGTAATGTTGGAGTTTCAACTTCAATAAACCCTTGATTATCTAAGTATTGTCGCATTGCAGTTATTATTTTTGATCGTATCTTAAAAGTTTCTGAAATTTCAGGATTCATTATTAAATCAAGATATCTTTTTCTATATCTTAATTCTGTATCTTTAAGTCCATGATACTTTTCAGGTAATGGGTTTATGCTTTTTGATAACATTTCAAACTTGGAAACTTTAATTGTTATTTCCATTTTTTGAGTTCTGAAAACATGTCCTGTAACGCCTATGAAATCTCCTATGTCAAAAAGTTTTAGTAATTGATATTTTTTCTTTAAAGCATCTTCTCTGAAGTAAATTTGTGTTGTTTCATCCTGATCTCTTATGGTTGCAAATGTGGCCTTGCCCATTCTTCTAAGAGTCATTATTCTACCCGCAGTTTGAACTTTTGCTTTTGAAAATTCTCCTTTTTTTAATTTTTTGAAGGTTTTCTTAATATAAGTACAAGAATGTTTTTTATTATAGAAATTAGGATAAGGATTTATTCCTTGTTTTCTTAATTCTACTAGTTTTTTCAGTCTTTCCTTAACAAGTTCATTACTCATTTTTTTAGTAAAGTTTCAAGTCTTTAATTATTTTATCTATTTCTTCGTTATTATCAGGACCTATTCCAATACAAGTTTTAGTTCCTGGACTTACTACTGTTTTTCCAGCATCTGTTATTAATGATGTTTTTAAGCCTTGATCTTTCGCATCTTGTAATAATAATATTAAACTTTTTTCATTCTCTGTTTTCAATATTATTTTCGCCATTCCTTCATTATTCCAGTTTCTTACTTTATCCTTGTCAGAATTTAATACTGCCTGTACTGAAGCATGAGCTGCTTGAGCTGCAGCTTTGCCCTTTGGCAGTTTTAAATCCTGTCTTATTATTATAGCTTGCTTCACATTATTTAGCTTATGCTTGTTAGTTTAAATTATTTTCGAAACAAAACAAAAGATTTTAATAATGTTTTAGTATAGTTTCAGTTATGAAAAAGAGGGGTTTTTTCTATGTTGTGGATGCTTTTGTAGCGGTTTCTATATTAATAGTAACTTTATTGCTAATGTATAATACTTCATTAAATAAACCAGTAGAGGCTCAAACCTCAACATTATCTTTTGATTTTATGGAATTATTATCTGGAACTATAATTGCTGAAAGTTCTAGCACATATATTAATGAATTGAGAGATCAGGGTGTTATTAAACATACTGACCTTACATTATTAGAACAGGCTGTTGAGTTTTATAATTCTAATCCTTCCTTAGCGATAGAGTTTTTGAATGGAACTTTTCAAGACATATTGCCTCCTCAGTATTCTGGAATTATTGAAATTGATGATTATGTTGTTTATTCACAAATTAATAAGCCAGAGGATCAAGCAGATATTTTAATACCTGCAAAGAGGATTGTTTTTGGTGTTGACGATCCTCAAAATATTTATGTTTATACTGTATTAATTAAGGTGTGGGAATGAATAAGAAAGGAGTATTTTTTACTATAATGGCAATTTTTGTGTCTGTAATGCTAGTAGCATTATTTTCTTCAGAGATTGAATTTCCTGTTGATTCAGATGTTGAAATTAATACTTTAAGAATTAGTTTTTTCCATGATTTTAATAATGATTTGAGAAATTCTTATTTGGAAAGAGCATTGTATGTTAGTATGTATCATAGTCTTGATGATGCTGTTACATTTGTTAAGGATAACGATTTTCTTACTGAAGCTCAGTATAATTTATTCATTAATGATTGTTTGAAAGGTACTAGTTCAAATTGTGATGATGAGGCTTCATTTGCTTATTGGGCAGATATTATTAAAGATAAGGTTAGTGACGATTTTGGTATTAATTTTACTTATTCAATTAATGGTGGTGTTTATATTAATGAAACAAAACCATTCTCTATTTTTGTTTCTATTCCTATAACGTATGAATTATCTGATGATTTTGTTAATAGATTATGGGATTCTACAGTTATTGAAACAGAAGTTTCAATTACAGGATTGAAGGATCCTTTATTATTAAGGGAATTAGGTATTGAAAGAGAGATTTATAGAGATCCGGTTTTAGAATTGTCTATGGAGAACAATCCTGATCCTTATAATTATTTTATTAGTCATTATGATGATGAAACTTATGTAATGTCTGATTTTGGCCCTAGTTTTTTAATGAGACTTCAAGGATTAACAGATAGTTCTGATCAAGGGATTCAAACTTTATTAAAGAGAGGAACTGTAGTTCATTATAATAATAGGAGTTATGTTGATTATAAATATGTTAAAGGTATAGAATATGAATGTGTTGAGGATCAAAATTCAAAATTATATTCTGTAGGTAGCATAGTTGATTTTAGAATGGGTTGGGTAGATACTACTTATAATTATAAATTAGGAAGTTCTGATATTGGTATTGCATGTGGATAAATTTTTATAATATGTTTTCAAAGGTGTATTAATGACGGATATAACAACAAGTGTTGACTCTTTAATTAAGTTAGTTAAAGAAAGAGAACATCTTCCATTAGCTGATGCTGCTAAGGAACTTAAGGTTAGCGAGGATACTATTCATGTATGGGTTGATTTTCTTGTTGAAGAGAAAATTCTTGGTTTAGACTATAAATTAACTACTCCGATAATATTCTATGTTGGTAAGGGTAAAGCGTTAGATCAACCTTTTAATGCAGCTGTACAGTTGAAAAAAGAATTTTTAACCACTTTAGATAAAAATTTGAGTCCTGAAGATAAAGAAAAGAAGTGGAGATCTTATGTTATTAATTTGTTAATGAAAAGTAAGAGTCATTTTTACAAGGAGGCACACATTAGGAATTTGCATAAAATTGCTGATTACGCATGGCAGGTTTTTGTCGTTAAATTTTTGAAATGAAAGAAGAGAAAGCTTTGGAACTGGTAAGGAATGAAATTTCTAATTTTTTAGATAATCAAATATCTTTTGATATGAAGAAAGATTTCGCTGTTTACAAAGAAAGTATTGATATATTTTCTGGAGAAGGGAAGTTTCAGGAAGCGAAGGAAGTTTATGATAATCTTTCTAAGGAATATTCTTCTTTAGAAACTAAAGATCCCATTGTTAGAAAGGAGTCTTATGATATTGTCAAGGATATTTTTGAGAATTTTTCTTCTGTTTTGAAAAAGTCAGGTATTAAAGTTGTGGAAAAGAAGAAAGAGGAAAGGGAGAAAGAAGAAAAACTTAACAAAGAAATAAAACCGGAAATTAAGGTTGAAGTTAATGTCAAGCCTGAAATTATTGTTAATAAGGAGAAAGAATCAATAACTAAAGAAAAACTGGTTGATATTGCGAAAACAACAGAGGAGTCATTAACTCCTAAAGAGAGAAGGGAAGTTAAGATTATTAAGGAGACTGTTGAAAAAGAAAAATTGAAAGAGGTTGTTTCTCCAGATACTGTTAGTTTTCTTGTTGATTCAGGAATGAATTATTTGAAAGATAGAAGTTTAAGAAAATCGGCTTATGTTTATGTAAAAATTTATGAATTATATCCTAAATTGAAAGAGTCTGAAAAGAAGAATTTAAGACCTAAAATTCTTGGATTGTTCAATAATATTAAGGAGAAAACTTTCTTCACTGCATTAACTAATTTGACTGGGTTCTTAAACACTATAGAACAGTCTTTGAAACAATCTAAAAAATTAGTTAATAAGGGTATGATTGTGGAAGCTTCTGAAGAGATTGATATTGTTAAGTCTTTACATGATCAGATTCCTGACAGGTTTAGTAAAGAGAAAGAAAAATATTTTGATGAAATTATGAGTCTTTACAATAATATTCAACATGAAGTTAACCTGTTAAAAAAAGCAAAACTTATAAAGAATTCTTCCTAGTATTTTGTGAGAGGTGAGCAATGGTAAAAAAAGTTATTGATAATTATAAGCTTGAAGTTAATGATATAATTGTCGATGTTACTATTGAATCTAACGATCAAAAGTCGGTTCCTGATTATATTACATCTATAGCTAATATTAGTGATACTACAAAGCTTATTCTTGAAAAGATAAGGGAGGAATTTGTTTCGAAACAAGGAAAGGCTTTGGATGTTGATGTTGCTCAATTGCAAGATGTTAGGGATAGATTCAAAAAGGAAATTCTTAGGTTGATTGCTAAATATTTTCCTTCTGCAGATGAGAAAACTTCTACTATGCTTATGAACTATTTGCTTCAGGAAAGTCTTGGTTTTGGAAAGTTAGAAATTTTATTGAAGGATATTAATTTGGAAGAGATTGTTATTAATAATTCTACAGAGCCAGTATGGGTTTATCATAAGAAGCATGGTTGGGTTAAGACTAATATTAATATTCCTACAGAGTCTAGAATTAGACATTATTCTACAATTATAGGTAGGGAAGTAGGTAAGGAAATTACTAATTTGGAACCCTTAATGGATGCTCACTTAACTACTGGAGATAGGGTTAATGCTACCCTGAATCCAATTAGTACTAAGGGTAATACTATTACTATTAGGAAATTTGCTGCCGATCCTTGGACTATTACTAAGTTTTTGAATAATAATACTATTGGTTATGAAGCTGCAGCTTTAATTTGGTTGGCTATTGAGAATGAACTTTCTGTTATTGTTTCTGGAGGTACAGGTTCTGGAAAGACTAGTATGCTTAATGCCCTGGCTGGATTTTTCCCTCCTAATCAAAGAATTTTGTCTATTGAGGATACTAGGGAATTAACATTGCCTAATACTCTTCATTGGGTTCCTATGGAGACTAGAATGCCAAATCCGGAAGGTAAAGGAGGAGTTTCAATGCTTGATCTTGTAGTTAATAGTTTAAGGATGCGTCCGGATAGGATTGTTGTTGGAGAGATTAGAAGGAAGGAGGAAGCGCAGGTTTTATTGGAGGCGATGCATACTGGACATTCTGTTTATGGAACTTTTCACGCTAATGATGCTGAAGAAACTGTTATGAGGCTTACTAATCCTCCTATTGAAATTCCTAAGCCAATGCTTAGTTCTGTCGGGTTTATTCTTGTTCAGAATAGGAATAGAAAATCTGGTAAGAGACGTAGTTTACAAGTTGCAGAAATTCTTCCTTCTGGTGATCCTAATGTTTTATTACAATTGAATGTCTTGGAAGATAAATTATTTTGGAAGTCTGAATCTAAGAGTGTTTTTCAAAAGTTAGAATTGTTTACTGGTTTGAACGTTGATCAGATTAAGAATGATTTAAAGGAAAGAATTAAGATTCTTAAGTGGATGGTTGATAATAATGTTGAGGATGTTCATAAGATTGGATTGGTTATGTCTCAGTATTATAGGAAGAGGCAGAAGAAATGAGTTTTTTAGATGATTATGCTAGAAAAACTGCATCTGGCAAACCTGATCTTAAGGCTAAATTAAAAAAAGCACGTATGGACATTTCTTCAGAACAGTATATTAAGAATTCTTTAAAGAGTGCTTTAATGCTTTCTTTTGGTTTTGGAATGATGACTTTCTTATTTATTGCAAGGGGTGATACTCCTAAAATTCTTGTTCTTTTCGTGTTTGTTGTTTCTTTCTTGTTGTTTAAAGGTTTTTTTATGAGGTCTGTTGAGGTTAAGGCGTTAAAAAGGGCGAAGGAGATTGATAGGGAGGTATTATTTGCAGGTCGTTTTTTACTTGTTAAATTACATTCTGGAAGTCCTTTAATTAATGCTTTAGAACAAGCCGCATCAAGTTATGGTGTTGGAAGTACTTTTTTCAAGGAGATTGTTGATGATATTAAGCTTGGAACTCCTGTTGAGGAAGCTTTGGAGAAAGCTATGGATTCTTCTCCTTCTGAAAAATTCAGTAAGATATTATTTCAAATTTCAAATTCTTTAAAGATTGGAGTTGATGTTAGTGATTCATTACAGGCTGTATTGAAGGAGATTGCTGCTGATCAACTTATTGAAATTAAGAAGTATGGTAAGAAATTAAGTTCTATTACTATGTTTTATATGCTTGCTGCTGTTGTTGCTCCTTCTTTAGGAATTACTATTGTGAGTGTTATTCTTAGCTTGATTGGTTTTCCAATTGATATTTATTTTTACTTGGCTGTTGTGGCTGGTTTAGCAATTGTTCAGTTTGTTTTTGTTGTTATGTTTAAGTCAATAAGACCTAATTTGGATTTGTAAAATGGCACTTGAATTTTTAGAAAATTTTGGAAAGGCATTCGTTCCTTTAAAGTTGAGGCCTAATCTTAGAGGTTATGTGTTGAAGGCGGGTCTTCCTGATGTTCCTTTCAAATTTTTTGGTATTTTGTTTTATGTTGTTTTACTTCTTAGTATTGCTGTTTATTTAGTATTATATACTGTATTGAAAACTTATGTTTTATCTACTATTATTACTGTAACATTTGCGTTTTGGATTTTATTTCCTTCTATTATTAGTGGTTTTGTTATGTTTTTGGTTTATGGATTTTTGAATTTGAGAGTTTATAAGAGAACTAAGCAGGTTGAGGATGCTCTTCCTGATTATTTACAGTTGGTTTCTACAAATTTAAGGTCTGGAATGAGTTTTGAAAAGTCTTTATGGTTTGCTATTCGTCCTAAATTTGGTATTTTAGCTGATGAGATTAGTGAGGCTTCTAAGAAGGTGATGACTGGTTCGGATGTTACTGAGGCTTTGAGGGAGCTTAGTAAAAAATATGAGAGTCCTTTATTGACTAGGACTTTGGATCTTATTATTAGTGAGATTAAATCTGGTGGTGAGATTGCTTCTGTTATTGATAGGATTAGGAGTGATATGAAGGAGACTCAAGAGTTAAAGGCGGAAATGGCTGCTTCTACAGTTACTTTCAGTATTTTTATTTCGGTTATTGTTCTTGTTATTGCTCCTGTGTTGTTTGCTCTTGCTTTGCAGTTGATGGATGTTTTGATAGGTATTACTGCTAAGCTTGGATCTTCTGGTGGTGGTGGTGGCCTTGGTGGCGGTATTGATTTTTCTAAGGCTAGTGGTTCGGATCCTGCTGATTTTAAAGTGTTTTCTTATATTGCAATTGCTGTTATTTCAACATTTGCTGCTATGATTAATTCTATTATTTCTCGTGGGGATATTAAGGGTGGTTTGAAGTATGTTCCTGTTTATTTTATAGTTGCAATTATTGTTTATTCTATATCTACTAGTTTGTTAGGTGGGTTATTTAGTGGTTTGTGAAGATTTTAGAAACTTTTATATAGTAAATAGGGGTATGTAGTATTAAATTAGTATTAAATTAGTATTGTGAGGTGTAATATAATGAATAATAAAAGAGGACAGGCGGCTTTAGAATTCTTAACTACTTATGGTTGGGCTTTTATGGTTATCTTGTTAATGATTGGTGCTCTTGCTTACTTTGGTGTTTTGAATCCTGATAGGTTCTTGCCTCAAAGGTGTAATGTAGGGCCTGAATTCAGTTGTAAGGAGTATAAGGTTGAAGAGGCTTCTGGAGAGTTAAGTATGAGGTTTAGTAATAATGTTGGTCAGACTATCACGGTGGGTGCTGTTCTTGCGTCTTGGGATAAAGAAACACTTGTAGATGGCGATTGTGATATTAACAAATTTAATACTGGTAATTCAGCGTGGGAAACTATAGAAGATGGCGATCAATTCTCTGCTACGGAAGAGATTGAGATTGTTTGTAATTTTGACACAGACTTATTTCCTCCTGTAGGTAATAAGATTAAGTTTGCTATTGATATGCAATATACTCCTGCTGGTAGGGAGTATTCTCAGCCTTTAGCTGTTGAGATTTTTGCAACATTACAACCTTAATTTTTTCCTTTTTTTAATTTCTTTTTCTAACTAAGTAAGAAAAATTCCGAATTAAGTTTGTTTTTTCTAACTAGGTAAGAATTATTAATCAATTAATTTTATAAATAAGATTATACTTATTCTACTTACTTAGAATGAGTTTTGGCGAATTTTAAGTTCAGAATAGATTTTCTATTCTATTTACTAAAGTAAAATGATCGATACAATTAAAGTTTCTTCAAGAGGACAAGTAGTAATTCCGGAAAAGTTCAGGGAATTATTAAAAATAAAAGAAGGTTCAAAATTAATAGTGATAGAAAACAACAATAAATTAATAATAGAACCTGAAGAAAAGTTTCTTACAAGAATAAATAAGTTAGAAATGAATAAGGAAGATAAGGGATGGTTAGCAATTGCAGAAAATAGTATGAAGAAACTATGGGATAATCCTGAAGACGATAAAGAATGGAAGAAATACTTGTAAAACAAAAAGAGTTATATCTGGTTCCATTTCCATTCTCTGATTTTAGCGGAGACAAAGTAAGGCCTGTAATAGTAATTTCTAACAATTTTTTTAATAAACAATCTGAAGATGTAATAATTTGTGGAATAACAACTAAGTTAAATGCTAAAAATTCAATAATACTAAGTAATAAAGATCTTAAATCAGGGAAACTATTCAATAATTGTTGCGTAAAAGTTGAAAATATTCTAAAAATAAATAAGAAGTTATTATTGAAAAATATTGGAATGACAAACAAAACCATACTAAAAAAAGTTGTTAAAAAATTGAATTTACTATTTTAAAGAGTTAGCACAAATTTTATATAATTAAAAAATTAGAGATTTTTTAAATTTAAAACTTGTGAAGACAAGTTTTATATACTATTCATACCACTTTTTCAAGTATGAAAAGGGGTCAGGCTGCCATGGAATTTTTATTCACTTACGGATGGGCTATTTTCTTAGTGTTATTGACGGTGAGTTCATTGATGTATTTTGGTATTGTTGACTTTGACATTTTTGTTCAGGATTCTTGTAGTTTCAGTCAGAATATTGGTGATTGTGATGAATTCCAAGTTGACCTATCACAACCAGATGATGAAAAGGTAAAGATAAAACTTACGAATGCGATTGGTGAACAGTTAATAATTCATTCTTGTAAGGCTTCAATAAATAAGTATTGTGACGAACATGTTTGTAAGATTAATGAAAACACAGTTCAAACATGGCCTGCTTATGAAAAGGTCGAATTAACTTTTGGATGTTCTGGATTAAATAATAAGGATATAATTCAGGCTTATATAGAATTAAATTTTAGTATTAAGGATAGTGTTAGAACTCATTTAATGCATGGTTCTTTCATTACTAAATCAGTGAAAAAATGAAGGCACAATCAAGTTTTGAATATTTAATGATCTTTGGCATAGCTCTTGGTATTTTACTTCCTTCAATATACATTTTTTACGGAACTGCTGCACAAGCGCAAGATAATTTATTATATAGTCAAATTGATAGGATTGGTCAGAACATTCTTTCAACTTCAAGAAGTATTTATTATTCTGGAGAATTTTCTAGAGATTCTATAACTATTGATTTTCCTGTTGAATTAATCAGTATTAAGATTTACGACAAGCAAGAATTAGTTTTATATTTTAATACGGATAGAGGTCCTGATTCTTTAGTATTATGGAGTGATATTCCTATAATAACGAATAGTGTTGAGGATGGTGGAGTTCAATGGTTAACACCTCCAGGATTTAATGCTGGTCAGGGAAGTCTTAGGATAATTTCTCAAGGAGATGAAATTCTTGTTTATTTGGAAGGTTACTCATGAGAAAAGGGCAATCATCAATAGAGTTTGTTACTTTATTTACTTTAGTCATGCTATTGTTCCTGGGTGGTTTATACTTTACTGGTCAAAAACTTGTTCAAATAGAGGATGAAAGAACCCAAAAAAATTCTAATGCAATAAGTAATATTTTACAGTCAGAAATTGAACTGGCTTCAAAATCTGAAGGTAATTATTCAAGACTTTTTTCTTTACCAACCTTATTTAAGAAAGATAATTATTTAATAGATGTTTACGACAATTTCGAATTAACTATTGATTATAATAATAGAGAGTATGTTTATCCTTTGAAGAGAAATATTATTTTCTTTAATGTTCATCCAGGAGGGGATAATATAGTGTCTCACATTAATAATACTGTTTTTATTGGTGATGATTCTGTTATAACCGTAGATCCTAATAATATTGTATTAGGAGTTCCTGAAGGTAGTACTATAACTATGAAAGTAACTGTTGCTAGTATTTTTGGTGGTCTTTCTGCAATTATGAGAATTCTTGAAGAACCAGATTGTAATTCAGGTCCTCCTGGAAATGAATGTTCTAACTTGCCTGAATATATTGTGCTGGAACAGATTGATTTTATTAATTTCACTACTGATTTACAAATTAAAGATTTTGGAACTTACAAGTTCACTATTAATGGAACAACTATTTTTACACCTCCAGGAAGGCTTATAAGTCCAATTCAAGATCATAACGAGCCATTTTATTGGTTGACATTATTGAATATGCCTCCAACTTATGGAGATTATATTTTGCCTGATGATACTTCTGTTTATGAACAACCAAAGAATTTTGAGCCTAGATTTTACGCTACTTTTCATGATGATAATGCTGATCTTGAAGATGTTTATTTAGAATTTGTTGATTCTCCAATTGGTCCTTACACCGTGGATCCAGTTCCTGACCTTGCTAATTGGGAAAATGTATTTCCTCCTGTTAATTATGATTTTACTTTTGATCAACATGTGCCATTACCAGATTTTGGTTTTTACACTTTCACATTTAATGTTACAGATAGTCAAGGTATGGTTAATAAGACTCCTTTAAGAATTGTTGAGTTAAGAAATATAAATCCTGTAGTTGATGGTGTTTATTTAGAGGGAGAAGTTCCACTACCTTCAATAACTTCTTGGAGTGATGTCTTGAACTTTAATAATTATCATGTTGAAGTTGTTTCGTCTGATATTAATTGGAATGTGAAGAATATAACTTTAGTATTTACTGACTTTTTAAATTTGGATAGGCCTACTAACCTTCAAAATATCGTAGTTAATAATCCTGCTTTTGAAACTCCTGATGGAGAAAGTTTGCCGGACGGAATGCATAATCCTAATGGTGGTGTTTTTAGGGCAGAATTTGATGAAAGTAATGGTTTAATATTTGATGCTTATGGCCAATTCCTTTTCAAGTTTGTAGCTACTGACATTTTAGGATTAACTCATGAGTCTGAAATTTACCAAGTTAATACCTATCCCCCTCCTCATTATGATGAAAGTTCAATAATGCCTGCTGATAGTACCATTTTTGAATTGTATGAAGGGTTTGAAACTGATTTTGAAATTACATTCTATGATGATGTTGTGGGAGGTTACGATTTTGGATTATTAAATTATGTAGAGTTAGAATTTACAACCGTGCCTGATTATTCATTAATTAATGGTGCAGAGGTTACTTTTGATCCGGTTTCTGAATATGATTTTTCTGTTCCAAAAAGTTTAGACAAGTTCGGTGAGTATATCTATAGATTTACTGGAATGAATTATCTTGGAGGATCTAATACTACTGAATTAGTTCATGCTTATCTTGTCAATGTTCCTCCAATCATTCAAGGAGTATATGAAAGAGTAAGTTATACTGATCCTCCACTAACTTATTTCCCAGATCCTTATCCTGCTAGAATTCCTTACGATCCTACTTATGTAATAGGAGCGGATGGTGGGGAAGACATTTTCTACTTGTATGTTACTGATGATAATAGAAATTTAAGATATGCAAAATTAATTCAAGATAGTTCTCCAACAGGAGCTCCTGGTGGAACAGTTGAGTTTTCTGTTCCTCAAGATTCGGGTGTTTACTGGCCTGACTTTAGAGATTTTCTATTTACTAAGTTTGGAACTTATTCTTTCCATTTCGAGGTGGAGGATGAGTATGATTTAATAGATACTTCTCAACAATTTAGTTTGAACTTGATTAATGAATATCCTTATTTTGATGATACTTATTGTCCTAATGGGATTTGTAATTCTGACGGGAGTGATTTAAGTTCTAGTACTAGTATAATTCCTGTATTAAGCAGTACTCAAAATTTCAATTTTGGTGTTAAGGTTTATGCTTCTGATATTAATTGGAATTTGGATAATGCTATTGTTGAGTTTACGGAAGGACCATCTCATGGTGATATGTACCATCCATTTCCTGATAATAAAGGAGAAGGTTATTGTTCTGGAGGAGATAATGTTTTCAGTTTGATGTTTGATTCTACTGGTGTTGGGGATGATACTGATTATGGAACTTACAAGTTCAGGGTTATGTTGAATGATGATGAGGGATTAAACACTTATTCTAGTGAGTATACATTAACTTTGAACAATAATGCACCTGTTTTTACTGAAGTATGTCCTGATGTTCCTAATTGGTTATCTTCTTGTTCTGGAACAGTTTATACTCCTTCTCCTGCACTTTTTATTTTTGAAAATGTTGGTTATGATGGGAGCACTTTTAATATTCCTATTACTCTTACTGCTAGTGATGTTAATCATAATTTGCATCTTCTTAAAGTAAAGATTACTGGCCCTTCAGATTCTAATCTTAATAATCAAGTTTATAATTATGAAGTTAGTCCTCAAAATACTTTGTCTAATACTTTTAGCTTTGATTTTGATGTTATAGGAGATTATAACGTGGAATTTTGGGCTTATGATCAAGAGGTTGATAGTGTATACCATAATTTCAATATTAAACTTCAGAATCCTCCTCCAGTATTTGTGGATGGGGCTTTTTCTCCTGGTGATGAAACTAATATTTATTGGGGAGATACTATTCCTTTCACTGCCCAAGCTACGGATGCAGCTAGTGATCTTCAATCTATAGAATTAATATTTACTAACGGACCTTCTGGTTCAGGATATGCGAGTTTAGGAGTTACAGAATCTTCAGGATTTACTAATAATTTATACTTTTCTGAATCTGTTAATTTTGCAGATTTTGTTTTTGGAACTTATACTTATCATTTTAAAGCTGTTGATTCCATAGGACAATTAACTAATTCTCCTGATAGAACATTAACAGTTACAAATCAGGATCCTAGTATTACTGGTGTGAATTTTGATCCTGCTCCTGCAGAGTTTAATGAAGCATTATTTCCTAGTACTAATGTTGATGTTACAATTAGTGATTTAAGCAGGAATATTGTGGAGGTTTGGATTAGTGAAGATGCGAGTGGAAATCACTCTACTGGATTGCCTGCAGCTCACACAGTAAGTAATTCTTTTACAGTTTATGATATTCCTGTATCTTTTAGTAATGCTGGTTTTGGAAATTATGATTTGTATGTTAATGTTAAAGATTCTGAGGATAGAACCGTCCAGGCTGGTCCTTACACTTTCGACTTTGCAAATTCAGCACCTGTGATTTCAGGAAGTCCTACACAAACTGGAACTTTAACAAAGAGTATTGCCGAAAATAATGGTTATGATTTTGTTGCTACATTTATTGATGCTAATAGTAATATTGATAGGATTGTCAGGTCTGCAATTTCAGGAACGGGAGTTTCTGCATGTAATAGTAATAATGATTGCGCGACTGAAACTGGAGATTCGAGTACTTTAACATCTACTCAGCATATAATGCAAAGTTTTGGAAGTTTTTGCACTGATAATTGTAAGACTTATTCTTATACTGCTTATGATTCTGAAGGAAGTTCTGGAAGTTCAGGAACAAAATCTTTTAATTATGTTGATGATTATCCTACAATTTCAGTTTCTTGTCCTTTCAGTACTAATGATGACGTTTCAACACCAACACATATTTGTACAGTTTCAAAAACCGATTCTTACAACAGTGTTGGTGGAGGAGGTAGTTTTACAGGAGATGCATGCAGTTTAGTAAGTTTTTCTTCGCCAGGTAGTGCTGAGTTCTTTAGTGAAAGTTCGGATTGTACTTTTAATTTTAATTTTCTTTTTGGTTGTACAGGTCATTCTTTCACTTTCAGAGTGACTGATAATGAAGGAAGATTTGTTGAGAGTAGTGCGTATAATATTAATTATGTAACTAATGAGATTTGTGATAATATAGATAATAATTGTTACGGGGGTGTTGATGAAGGTTGTGATGATGATAATGATGGTTATTGTGATAGTTCAATGACTGTTGTTGGAACTCCAAATACTTGTACTGCAGGAGGGTCTTCAAGTTTAGATTGTGACGATAGCAGGAGCGATGTACACCCAGGTGCTGAGGAAGTTTGTGATGGTTATGATAATGATTGTAATGCAGGAAATGGTTATGATTATGAGGGTTCAGTCGGTTGTAATTGGTATAACTACGATGGAGATAATGATGGTTATGGATCTGCGACTGTAGCTGCTAAATGTTATTGTTCTCAAACAGGATATTATGACGTAACTAATACTGATGATTGTTGTGATAGTTCATGGTCTACCAAACCTGGCCAAACTAATTATTATCCTTTTGCTAATAGTTGTGGTAGTTTTGATTATGATTGTAGTGATTCAATAGAATATGAGCATGGTTTAAGTGAAGAAGGTAATTGTAGGTCTCATAACCATGGTTGGGAATTTCATTGTCATGGAACCTATGATGTTTGGTATTCTGGTTCAGGGGATAGGTATGATGAGTGTGGTTTAACAGATCCTGGAGATGGTAGTTATTTCGGTTTAAAACATCTTTGTAATGGTAATTGTGTAACACATCTGTATTATGGCATGACAATAAAATGTAGATAATTGGTTAAATAATAAATAGATTTCATTAGTTAAAATTGTTCAAAAAGAAACTTATTTTGTTAGCAACATTCTCGCCAGATTTTACTGCAGAATACATTCCGTAAGGAATCCTTGTGTCTAAATAAGTATAGTCTCCAGCAAGAAACACTCTATTTGAAGGTTTGTCATATCCACTTTTAAGATTTTCATAAATTTCTTCTGAAATTATAGTTCCTGCATACCACCATCTATGAATATCTTTAAATAGTATATTTTCATCCTCGATTTTTTCAAATAATTTTAGAATATTTAAATTAGTTAAGATTATTTCTTCATCAGTTTTATTTTGTACCTTTTTTGATTTTAAATCAGTAATATATGAAAGTATGACACTTTTATTATCTTCTGTGTGTTTAATTATTGTGGTTGTCATCAAATCAGGAGTTACTAAATAGGAAAAATTTTCAAAAGAATGGTTTTCTATTCCAACAGCAATAACAATCATTTGACCATATTTTACAGAATTCAAAAAATCCTCACTATTTTTATTAATTTTTTTTATTAATTTTTTTGCAATAGGCGCAGGGGTTGTCACAATAACTGTTCTAGAAAAAACTATTTGTGTTCTATTTTTGTTAAAATATTCGATTTTTACTTTTTCGCCAATATCATCTACAGAAGTAACTAATGAATTAAATTGAATTTTTGCATTAACTCTTCGTAAATACTCTGTTATTATTTCTTTATTTCCTTTCTTATAATAGTTAATATTGTATTTTTTGAGTGAATCTTGTTCTTGTCTTTCTATAATATAATTTTCAATTTCACCAGGATGAATTGTTTGGAAAAACGAATTAAGAATATTTTTTGATTCTTCATTAAGCATTAAATCACTAAATGTTGAATTGTCATTTGCTAAATTAACTTTTTTAATACAATCAATAATAATATCACAAAAATAAGTGTTATTATTATAAAAAAGTCCGACAGACCCACTTTCTACCAATTGATTTGATGAATTTATTTCAAAAGGAAGCATTTGAGGATTATAACTAAAAACAGCACCAAGATCATACGATAAGTTATTTTTTGTTATTGTTAAAACTCTTCCTCCCGCATAATCTTCTTTTTCTAAAATTAGAACATTATAATTATTAAGATTGAATGCTGAAGAAAGTCCTGAAAGACCAGCACCAACTATGACAACATCATAATCATCAACTTCTTGCATTTCAATAGATTTTGGAGATAATACTTCATTTATTAAAACAAATATTATTGTCAAAACTATAATTGCAAAAATAATATGGTTTTTTTTATTTTGTTTCTTTCCGATGTTTTTTCTAACCATAATATTTTATTCAAATATTTTAATAATTAATAAAGTTTTATTTTAAAAAAACAATATATAACTTATTAAACCAATTATACTAATAATATTTAGTGATAAAACATTTTTTTCGTTGTAATTTTCTTTAGTAATAAAATAGAATTGCAAAATTCCTAAGAATAATAAAGGAAACAATAGTATAAATGTTTGAAAATAAAAGAATAAAACTAAGTATGAAATAAGAAAGAAAAATCCTATTATTCTTTTTGAGTTTTTTAGTCCGAATAGTACTGGAAGTGTTTTTATTTTATTGGCTTTATCACCTAAATAGTCTTTTATATCTATAAAATTAGCTATGGCTGTTAGAAAAATTAAACAAAATATCGATATTTCTGACGGAAATCCAACTAGTGAATTATTATTAAAAATATAGAATCCTAACATTATAAGAATTAATGAATTGAAGGAAATTACTATTTTTGATAGAAATGTTACTCTTTTAAGTCTTAAAGGTTTCATAGAATAAAGAAAATAAGTTCCCATAAATGTTCCAATTATCAAAAAAGCAACAAAATTAACTAAAGCAGCGAATAATAATGCAATAAGTAAAATATAAAAAGAATGTTTCTTATAAGTTTCTAAATTAACATTATTTTTAACTAATGGTCTGGTTTTGTTCGTAATCTTATCAATTTCTAAATCTTCAATATTATTTGTCATTACAGAATATATCCATGCTAAAATAATTGATATTGGTAATATTATTAATGAGAAAATACTTGTTTGATTTAAAGTTAAAGTTCCTACTTTGTAAGCTAGTGATACTCCTAAAAAGAACATTAACGAATAATGTGCAGTCCTATAAGGTCTAATATCTTTTAAAATTGAGGTATAAACTTTCTTGTTTGCTATTATGATTATGGAAAGTAAAGCAAATATGAATGTAAGAACAATGAAAAAATGAGAATGTAATATACTTAGAGTGTTTGGATGTTGAATGTTAGTATACAAAGGAGTATTTATTATTTTTAAAAATAAAGATTCGATAATTGGTTTAATTGAGAAAATAAAAGTTATGGTATAAAGAAGAAAAGTTGAAAAAAAACTATCCACTATTTTTTTAGTTTTTATATAAATATAAAAAAATGTTCCTAAAAAGATCAAAAATAATTCTATTCTTAAACCTGGAGTTATACCAATAGTTTTAAATTCTCCAAAAAAAGTAAGAAAACTATATAATATATTATAATTATCTGAAGGATTTAAATATCCTATCAATCCTTTGTATTTAGTAAAAAAATTTATCAAAGGAGCAACCAACACTACAATAAATAATGAAAAAATTACTCTTGAAGATTTTATAATATTTCCTTTCATTGTATAATTTGATATTATTATAAAGATTAATGCTACTGAAATAAACCATAAAGTGAAGTGTATGATTTCTGAAAAATTTCCAGGACCGCTCCCTAGTAAAAATTCCAAAAATAATCTAATTAAAATAATAAAAATAAAAGTAAGAATAAAATTAGAATATGGAATTTTTTCATTTTCTAAATAATAAAATTGTTTTTCAAGAATTTTTCTAATATTTTTCGTTTTCAAATTAATAATAATTAGTTTATGCACATTTTTAAATTTTATTCATTAATGTTTGGTTGATTTAATTCAGGAGGTGCACGAGAAATTAATACGATGTTTTCTTCAATTAGGTTTCCATCATAATCAAAAGAATCTAAACACTTTTTCTTCAAATATTCACTTGTTATTTTTTCACACAAATTCTTATTTTCAGTTAACATAGCGTTATTGTGATTTATGTAATTTTTCTCTATTATGTTTTCTGAATTTTTGTCTTCTTGAATAAAAAATTCTTTTGTATGTAAGGGATTATGATGGAGTATTAATAGTATTATTAATAAGAAGACTGTTGTGAAAATAATTATTATTTTTCTATTTAATTTGTTTCCCATTCTTAATTCCTATTTTTTTCTTGATAAACTTTTTATTAGCTGAAATAAAATAAAATAAGCTTATACAAATAATTAAATTTAATATACCTCCTTGTAATATTAGATAGTTAGTTTCCATAAAATATTTATTATAATTGTTAAAATCATAAATAGACTCATAAATGAATGTATTAAAATAATATATTTTTTCACCCCAATTAGATAAAATGAATCCTCCTACTTTTGCACTAAAAATAGTTATTAGGATGATAAAATATATACTTGTTTGAATAGCATATGCAAAACTAATTTTAAACATTGTTTTTAGAGATTTGAGACTTAATAATTTAAGTTTTAATAATTTTATTCCTAACATTGCAGGAATTAGTATTATTAAGATAATCTTCATAGGAATTAATATTGAGTGGACAAGAAAATCTGAAAACAATATTAAATTAAGAAAATTATGTAAAAACAACATAATTAAACCAATTAACAAACTAGGTTTCCAAGTTAGTTTTATTATTTCTTTAAAAGATAATTGGTCTTTCATTGAATAATTTTATTTTTATATCTATTTAATTTTTTTGATTATTGAATTAAGATATTTTCAGAATCCAAAGCAGAAAAATATACAATATTGCAGCTATTATAAATGTGTTACTTATCCCTATTGACATTGAGATAATGTAAAAGATAAAAAATCCAATAACTGTTCCCAAACTATCTAATAAATACATTTTGGGAAATTCTTCTTTTTTTATTTTAGTTAATCCTTTAGGAAAATAACTGCCTAGAAAGAAGAAAAGAGAGCCAATAGTGATAATGGAAAATAAAATTTTTATAGAAATATGCCAATAATGATTTATATTTAAGAAAGCAAAATAATATAGTGTGAATATTATGGGAAAATAATAGGGTTTATTGAATTTTTGAAATTTTAATGAACCTAATGATAAAAATAATAACATTAAGAAGGTGGTGATAATAAATGTTAATGTATAATCGATAAAGAATGATTTCAAATATGTTAATGTAAATAATTCAATAAGTATAAAACTAGTTCCTAGAATGAAAAAGTAACTATTCATTAATTGTCTCTTTTTTTTAATTAGAATAATTGAAATTAGAAACAGAATTACTGATAAAGATAATAATTTTGTGAAATTGTTTTCTAAATTGTAAAAGAATGGTTTATTATCAGATATTACTTCTTTATTTTTACTAAATATAAGGGTTTCTTTAATAATTATTTCAGAATTATTATCTGATATTCTTGCAAACTTTTCTAAATTTGTTGAATTTCTGCTTAGTATAAGAAGACTTCCTAGAAAATGTATTGGTTCTATTGTTGAAATATTATAATAGCTATAACTTATTTTGTATTTCTTTTTTAATACTTCAAGATTTTTCCCAAGTTTATTAGTTAAAGGTTCATTATTTCCATGACCAATAATAATAACTCCATTTTCATTTAATTTTTCGACCGCAATAGTAAGCCCTTCAATAGTGTAAAGGTAGTTTTCAATTTCGATCAAAGTTTTTGTTCTTTTTCCCACAGTAAAGTCAAGGCCCTCATAGATTATAACATCAAATTTTTCGTTTGTATTTTCTAAAAATTCTCTACCATCCATTGATTTTGTTTCTACTTTATTGTAAATATTATTGTTAAATAGAGAAAATTTTGTTTTCATCAAATTCACAACTAAAGAATCTATTTCTATGCAGGTTAGTTTGCTTTTATTAAATGAATATAGTGTTAAACATCCCATTCCCCCTCCAGAGCCAATTATAACTGTTCTTCCAGATAATTGAGAATATAAAATTTTTCTAAAGTCAAAATCTTGTTGATAAGAAGGACAGGTAATCCATTGTTGTCTGTAATTATAAGCACCACCAATACAATCTGCACTCCAAGAATAAATATCTATTTTAGAATATGATGACCAACCAGAAAATAAATGTAATTTTTTATTATATTCTTCTAGTATTGTAAAATTTTCAAATTCGGTCAGGTTATAATTTGAGTCAGAATACCACAAATATTTTTGAACATTTCTTTGTTTTTCAATTTCATAGTCTAAGTTTAAAGTTGAATAGATAAACAAAGTAGTAATTAGTAAAATTAAAGAAATTAGAAGAACCAATTTTCCCCCCCTCTTTGAATTTGTTGTTAGATAATTAATAGTTATTAATAGTATTAGTGAACTAAGAATTAGTAAACTGTTTGCTCCTAAGAAAACAACTAAAAACATTCCCAAGATTGCTCCTGAAAGAAATCCTGTAGTTTGAAAAAATACTATTGTTCCTTTATTTTTTTTGTTTTTTGTAAATGATTTTTGAAGATATATTCTACCAATAATTATACCAATTATCACCAAAGGTATTGACAAGATAATAAATAATATAATTGTGGACAAAAGGTTTATTTCAGGAAATCTGAATTTTAATATAAATATGTTAATAAGAAGTGTACTAATTAATAAGAAATATAAAAATGTTAAAGTTTTGATTTTTTGAAAAGATTTACTTAGAAAAGCGCCTAAACCTATAGAACCAATTGTTAGCGTTATAAGTATATTTATAATTATTGTTGGTGAATGAAATGCATTGTATGTTACAAATAATTGTTTTAAGAAAAATATTTGGAATATTGCAGAAAAACAAGAAATGATAAACATAAGAAATAAATGATCTTGTAATTTATTTTTTAACAGCATAAGTTAATATAATTTAGTTCATATTATAAGTATTGTCTTTAAAGATTCAGGTTTCCAAAAAACTTTTATATTAAAAGATTTAAAGAGTTGGTTAAGGTGAGGTTTAAAACTCTATTTTTAGTTTTTATTATCTTCTTATTAGCTTGTAGTCCTTCTGAAGAGGTTTCGTCACAAGATTCTGGAGTAAATACTGAAACTCCTGAGGGTGCTTTCTTACAAATACTTGTTCATGCTGACAATAATGATTTTAATTCTTTTAAGAATGCAATAGACAACCCGATTTACCTTCAGAAGAAGGTTGAAGAATTGAATATTCTTGACATTAATGCTGCTAATCAATTTAAAGAGTCGATCTTAAGAAAATATCAGGGTTTAGAAGTTACTATAACGTCACAAATAGACAATAACAAAGCAATATTAACAGTTTCTGCAATTAAGAATGATCAGCAAAAGAAAGACAAACTTATTTACATGGTTAAGGATGGTTCTTGGAAATTAAATTTGTTTGGTTTTAATCATGAACCTAATTTGTTAAATACGGATAGGGATGCTTGTAGTGATTCTTGTTATCCTAGTTGGTTTGATAAAACTTCAGGTTCTTGTTATTGTTGGGTTGAGGAGCCTTTTGATATGGACACTTCTAATATTTTTGTTCAGTATTGTGAGGATCATGAACATCCTCCTTCTTGTTATAAGTCTTATGCTAGGAGTTCTTTAAATATTGATTATTGTTGGAAAGTTCCTGATTATGATAGGGGTTCTTGTTTCTCTGCCGTAGCTTCTAGGTCTGGAGATTATTCGGTTTGTGCTTATTTGTGGGATGATGTTAACTGTCAAAATGGTTAAGAAGGGTCAGGTTTGGTCTTTTGATTTAATAGCTGCTATTGTTATTTTCTTCTTAATTTTCATTTTCTTAATTAATAAGGTTGATTTGTTTGGGGGGGATAGGATTGAGGAATTGCAGGATAAGGCGAAGTCTGGTACTTTGGCTTTTCAACAAGAGGGTCCTTTGCAGTTTTTAGAGCGTAATACTGTGGATGAGGCTAAGTTGGATGTTTTGGTTTCTAATTTCTTGAACGATCCTGCTTATTATGATTATTCTAAGTCTGTTTTGGGTTTTAGTGATGTTGATTATTGTTTTTATTTTGAGGATCAGGATGGTAATTTGGTGTTGATAAATAATTCTTTGGTTGGTGTTGGTAGTGATGAGTTAGAAATAGGCGGTCATCAGTGTGGTGTTCTTATAAATTAGAGAAAGTTTTAAATATTATATCTTTGATAGTATTCATTATGGCGGATGATATTCCTAATGGTGTTGTTATTGTGTTGATTCTTGTTGCTATTGTAGTTTCTGTTATGGGAACTTGGACTGTGTTGGATGCTTCGAGGTCTGTTAATAATAATCCTGTGGGTGCTGCTTATTATGAAGCTTCTGATTCTGTGGGTTCAGTAAGTTTAGAAATTAAATATCCTGAAGATGGTATCAAATAAATTTTTGGCTGGAATGTTAGTGTTGGCGATGGTGGTTTCGTTAGGTAGTACTATTATGATTTTGGGAAAGTTTAATGCTTTTTTTACTCCTACTGGTTTGGCAACTTCTAATAATACTGGGACTACTCAGTTGGAAGTTTCTAGTTTGACTTCTATTTCTATGGTTACTTCTAGTATTAATTTTGGTAGTGGTTATGCGAATGCTTCTACTGGTACTAATTGTACTATGAATACTGTTGAGGGTGGTTTTGAGAGTGATGCTGGTTCTTGTGTTGATTTTACTAATTTAAGTGGTAATTCTGGTTTTGAATTGAGAAATGATGGTAATAATGGTGTTTCTTTGAATGTTAGTGTTGATACTAATGCTACTGATATGATTGGTGGTACTAGTCCTTTATTCCAGTTTAAGTTTGCTAATAAAGAATTAACTAGTTGTACTGGTGGTGCTGCGTATATTTCTTGGGAGAGTATTACTAAAAATGCACAGTATAGACTTTGTCCTACGGGTAATTTTACGTATTCTGATGCTTCTGATCAGGTTTATTTACAGATTAGGGTTTTAATCCCTACTGATGCTGCTTCTGCTGGTACGAAGACTGCTAATTTTACTTTTGTTGCTGATGATACTAATTAAGGTAAATTTTATATAGTAAATTATTCAATTGTGTTTTATGAATAAACTTATCCTTTTTTTACTGTTTTTTATTGTGTGTTTGTTTTCGGTTAGTGCTATTAGTATTGGGACTTATCCTTTGGCGGATAGGACTATTGTTTTTCAGCCTGGTTTGGAGAAAACTTTTACTTTTGAGGTTTTTGGGGCTGAGAGTATTGAAGCGATTTTTTCTCCTGCTATGTTTGAGGATTATATTACTTTGGATGATCCTAATCCTAACGGGGGTAGGAGAGAATTAACTGTTAATATTGCTTTTCCTGATGAGATTCCTGTTGAGACGGGTAGGCATGTTGTTTATGTGGGTGGTTTGGATGTGTCTAACCAGGATGGTTCTGGTATGGTTGCTAGGACTGCTGTTAAGACTGGTATTGTTATTCTTGTTTTGAGTCAGGATCAGGATTTGAAGGGTTCTTTTGTTGTTGAGGATGTTAATTTAGGGAAGGACTCTAATTATTCTTTAGAATTGACTAGTTGGTCTTATTTGGATATTACTGCAGATGTTAAATTTCAATTTTTTGACTCTTTAGGTGATGAAGTTTTGTCTTTTGGCGAGGAATCTTTCATTCCTGCTACTAAGGTAATAAATTTAAGAAACACGATAGAGACTTCTTCTTGGGATCCTGGTAATTATTATGCTAAAGCAATTGTTGGTTTTGATAAAACTTTGGAGTTTGCTGATGAGTTTGTTATTGGAGAGCTTGGTTTTAATCTTTTGTTGACTAATGCTTCTTTGTTTGCTGGTGAGGTTGGTAAGGTTAGTTTTGAGTTGGGGAGTTCTTGGACTTCTAATATGTATGATTTGTATGCTGTTCTTTCCTTAAATAATGAGGAGTTTAGGTCTGCTAATTTTAATTTTGTTCCTAGGGAGAATATAGATTTGGAGGTTTTTGTTGATATTAGTAATTTTGATACTGGTGTTTATCCTGCTAATTTAAAGATTTATCAGGATGGTTTGATTAGTGAGTTTGATTTTGAACTTGAAGTTTTGCAACCTGTTGAGATTAATTTTCCTAAGGATATTAGTTTAGTTGCTATTATTATATTCTTGTTGATCTTAATAATTGTTAATTTGAGAAAGCCGAATCTTGAAGATTTTATTAAAGAAAAGAAGAAGAAGGGATTGAACAAAAAACAGATTAAGAAGGAATTAATTAGGAAGGGATTGTATAAACCAAAAAAATGAATTCTAAGAAGTTTTTTTTACTTTTGGCAATTATTGTTCTTTTTTCAATTTCTTTGGTTTCTTTGTATTATAATTTTTTCATTATTCTTAAGGTAGAGTCTGTTCCTGTTTTTCTTAATTCGTCAGGTGATGGTGCTTCTTTTGATACTTCTAATGAGATGTTAAATTTTGCTTCTGTTCCTGTTGGTGCTACTGCTAGGAAAACGATTAATTTAACAAATTCTTATGGGTTTCCTGTTAGTGTGTTGATAAGGGTTGAAGGTTTGGTTGTTAAGTTTCTTGAATTTGAAAATAACTTCAGAATTGAAGATAATTCTAGTAAAGAAATAGAGATTATTGCCAGACCTACAGAAAGTGGCTTTTATGAAGGAGTTTTAATTGTTTATTTTAAACGATAAATTTATAAATAGGTTTTTACTTATATTAGTAAAATGTTACTAAATAATAAGATTGAAATATTTGAAGAATTCTTAAAAGATTTCAGAGGATATATAACTGGGAGTTTTATTGCAAAAAAGAAAAAATTAAATCAAAAAACAACTTCGAACTTTTTGAAACAACTTGAGAAAGAATCAATTTTAAAAAGCAAAACACAAGGAAAAAATAAATTATATTTCTTAAATCTAGATAATAAAGAAATAGTAAAAAATTTCATCATATCAGTAGAACATTTGAGAACTATAACTTTCTATAAACAAAATAATTTGATAAAAGAAATAGTAGAAAACATACAAAAGCATATTGTTGGAACTGCAATAATATTTGGTAGTTATGCAAAAAATATTCAAAAAAAGGATTCTGATTTAGATATTTTAATAATTGGTAGGTGTGATGAAAAAGAAATCAGTAAAATTTCTAAAATGTATAATGTTGAGATTAGTTTAAAGATTTATTCCGAATTTGAAGGGGATATCTTAATTAAAGAAGTAATCAAAGATCATATACTAATAAAAAATACAGAAAATTTTATTGAAACTTTGCTAAATGGACAAAATAGAATGGTGTTTGAAAACAAAGAAGGGTATTGAATTAGTAGAATCTAACAATAATTTGTCAAAGGCGTATTTGAAAAAAGCGGAGAATTCTTTGAGAGCCGCATCAGTTTTAAAAAATAATAAAGAATGGGAAATAACATCTTGTTATTATGCAATGTATTTTTCGCTTTATTCTATATTAACAAAAATAGGAATAAAATGTGAGATTCATTCTTGCACAATTAGTTTTATGCAACATTTTCTTCATAAATACTTTTTGCCAGAAGATATTGATTTAATTGAAAGATCTCAAAAAGCAAGAATTGATACGCAATATTATTCAGACAGGAATATTTCTGAAGAATTATATAAAAAAATAACAGATAATGCAGCATTGTTTTTGGTTAAGTGTAAAGAACTATTACATATTCTTGATGAAACATCAATTAATAATATTAGAAGAGAATTCAAACGATAAATTTATATATTCTAAGCACAAAGATATATCACAATGATACTAAAACAGTATCATAATGTTATATGGAGAAAAACCTTATACACATTCGTGTAGGAAAGAAATTAAGAGAAGAAATAGAGTCATTAGTAGAAGAAGGAATATTTTCTAACCAATCCGAAATTGCAAGAGAAGCAATCAGGGAATTAATAATAAAATATAAGAGATTAAAAGATGAAGATAAGAAATGAAGTTACACTAATAGGAATTTGTATTTGGATCCTAATAATTATAGCTTCAAACACAATAATTTACAATTCATTCACAGAACAAACAATACAAACTACAGGTCAAGCATTAGCCACGGAAGGAACTCTACAATTATGTATAGGCGCCTCAACATTTGATATAACCTTCACTCCAGGATATTACGAAACAGTAAGTAATATAACAAATATTACTGCAAAAATAATTTCTCCAGTAGGATCACAAGATATTACTAAAGTAAAATTCTACTACGGAACTTCCACAAATATTCTTCTCGGAACAGACACTGACAATTCTGATGAGAACTTCACAATCTCATGGAATACTACTCAATATAATGATTCAAATGTTAATTCAACAATATTCATAGAAATTAATGCCTCCTGCACTAGTTTAACAAACCTATCAAGAAAATTCACTATAGATAATACACAAATATCTCCAAGATGGAATAATTGGGATAATGGAATAACTACTAACTTCTCCAATTACAACAACTGGACCAATATTGTTAATGCCACAATAGGAAATTCTTATGGAAAAGTAGTATTCACAGAATTAAATCTTGACGATGCAGATATTAATTCTAATATCAACATAAGTTATAATTTCATATCTATAAATTCAACTTCAATGCTTGGATTTAACAGATCTGCCACTGTTTACATTCATAATCTTGAATTTCCTCAAGTATCTGCCCAGTATATTAGAATATTCAAGGAAGATGCCCAATGTTCCAATTGTGAATTATTAAGTTTCATTAATGGAAATGCAACTTTTACAGTAGAAGAATTTTCAAAATATACTTTAGTACCTTGGCTTTTCGAACTAGTTGTTTCTGACGAGACAGACAATGGAATAAAATATACTAATGAGAATATTAAGATAAACGCTAGTTATAGACATACAGATACTGGAAGTCCAGTTGGAAAATCAAGTTGTTATGTTAATTTCCAAAACTTAACAACAGGAAATTATACAATTACAGATTCTATGACTAATAATGTGAGTGAATCTAACTGGATTTATTACAAAAATTATTCACAACCAGGAACTTACAATTACTCCGTAAACTGTTCCAGTATTATTGCAGACACTCCAGACTTAGAAAAATATGATTCGTTAATAATAACTAATAGACCACCCGCATTAATAGCACCCCTACCAAATAATGTAACTTGGAATGAAGATACTACAACAAGCCCTTTCAACCTTAAGGACTACTTCCAAGACCCTGAAAATCAAACAATAACCTTCTTCACTTCACAAGTAGAAAATGTTCTTGTTTTCGTAAGTTCGGAAGGGTTAGTATCATTAACTCCAAAGACTGACTGGTACGGAACAGAAAATGTTACTTTCTATGCTCAAGATACTTATGATGAAATGACACCAAGCAATAATGTGACATTAATAGTTATTGATGTTTCAGAACCTCCAACAACTACAACAACATCAGGAGGTGGTGGTGGAGCAGCTACACAAGTAATTGAATATTGTGATGAAAATTGGGAATGTAATACTTGGGATTCTTGCATATATACAGGAATACAAACAAGGACTTGTAATGAATTAAATAATTGTAATTCTTCACAATACGCTCCAACAAATGTAAGATCTTGCGATTATACCCCAACATGCAATGATAATTTAAGAAATTGTCATTATTCAAATGGAGACTTGATTTGTGAAGAGGGAGTTGATTGTGGAGGTCCTTGCGGAGCTTGTCCTACTTGTAATGATGAAATACTTAATCAAGGAGAAGAATTAACAGATTGTGGAGGTCCTTGTAACGCTTGTCCTGAAGAATTAATTCCAAGACTAGTTGTAGAAGAGAAACCTACAGAGATAAAACCAGTAAAGAAAATTCCTGAATTTATTATTTGGATAATAATTGCATTAATATCATTGCCAATACTAATATTTTCAGTAGTAAAAGCATATCCTAGAGTTAAATATTGGATTGAAGATACTTCATTAAGTTTACAAAGTTTTGGCCACTTGAAAGAGAATGAATACTTGAACGCTATAGATTCATTAAAAGACTTAGAAAAATTAATAGGAAAAATTCCTGAAGAAAAACTTATTGAACAATTTGATAAGATAATTAGGAGAATATTCAGTCATGCTTTCAATATTGATTATTCTTTCAGTCTTGATGATATTACAAAATGGGAAGATAAGAAGAATATTAAGGGAAGCTTCAAGGTTTTAATAAATTCATTTTCTAAAAAGTTTGCCTTGTTAAAGTATGGAGGAAAGAAAATTGAAAATCAAGAATTTAAACTTTTAATAAGGGATGCTAAGAGAATTATAATAAGATTGGGAGGAACAACAACTGAAGAAAAAGGTTCTAAACTTTCAAGAAAATTCCATGATAAACTTCAAGAATTTAGAAAACAAGTTAAAACACATCCTGACAAGGCATTTGAAACTTATGAAAAGCTTGAAAGAATATATAAGAACTTAAAAGGTAAGGAAAAAGAACATGCTTACTTACAATTAAGTGCGGCATATTCAAGACTAAAATCTGCTTTAAGAAGATAATTTCTTTTTCTTTTTAACACTATCATGAGTTTTTTTAATATCCCTGTATGCTTTCATAACTATAGGATATGCTATCCTCTTATCAAACTCTCTTAAACGATCATATTTCTTATGAAGATCAACATATAATTCTTTAGCCTTATCCAAGCTCTTCTCTTCTGCAGATAATAAGCTCTTAATCAATGATAAAGTAATTTTCATTTCTAAAATTTCAGTTTTAACAACAATCCTCCTGCTAACCTTCCTGATATTCTTCTTAATCAAACCACCAATTGTTGTTTTCCTTCTAGGAGATAATGAATTAGTTAAATCCAAAAATTCTTTTCTTAAACTAACGAATTTCTCTTCCTTCCCCGCATATTCAACAAGATTTAATTTTTTAATGAACAAATCAATCCTTCTCTTCTGATCAGGGGTTAGCATTTTCTTAGTTTCTAATTCTTCTCCTAACTCTTCATAAGTAAATTGATAATTTAAACCGAAGTATTTAGAGAACAATCTTTTAGATATTCTCACAAGGTCATTAATAGTCTTTGCCTTTCTAGCTTGTAATATTGCATTCTGCCTAGATTCTTCCCTGTCTAAAGCTAAAGATTGTGCCATGTACTAACTTGTTGAAATAAGCTATTTAAATTTTGTTAAAATTTCAAAAAAAGTTTTATATAATTAAAAAATTAAAGATTTTTTAAATTCAAAATTTGCAGAACAAATTTTATATAGTTGAACTTTAACTTTTTACTGTATGAATGTTCAACAATTAACTAAAGAATTAGATAAGTTAAGAGATGAAGTTTCAAAAATAGTTATTGGAAGAAAAAAATCTATTAATGCATTATTAAGAACAATAATTTGTAAATCTAAAGTTTTAGTGGAAGGTCCTCCAGGTTCTGGGAAGTCTTTAATGATAAAAACATTAATTAATTTAACACCTAAAGAAGATAAACAAAGGTTTATAGAAAATATTAATCTTTCAAATAAAGACTTATTAAAAAAAGATTTAATTCTATTCGCAACACAATACAAAATTCCTGGAGAAGAATTAAAACATCATGAGTTAGACTTGTTTATGTTTTTAATTAAGATTCAAGACTTAACATTTCAAGATGAATTAAATGTGTTAGATAAAAAACATCAAGAAACTAAAAAAAGTATGATAAAGAAGTCATTAAATGAAATACAAAAGTCTCTAAATAAAGTTTTTGCTGATGAAAAAATCAAGGAGTATATAATAAGAATTGTAGATTCTACAAGAAACCCAAAAAAATATAATTTAACAAATTCCAGATTCATAAATCAAGGATCTTCAACAAGAGGTTCTATATTTCTATACAAGGCAGCAAAGGCGGAAGCATTACTTCAAGGAAGAAATTATGTTATTCCTTCAGATGTTAAGACAGTATCCCCTGATATTCTTAGGCATAGAATTCAATTAAATTATGAAGGAAATCTAGAAAGCATAACTACAGATTCAATAATTGAAGAAATTCTGAAAAAAGTTCCGATCCCATAGTTATTTAAAACACCAAACCATACATCAAATATGATTCTTAAGTCTATAGAATTAAATAATATTAGAAGTTATAAGAATAATATAATAAATTTCCCGGAAGGTTCAATATTATTATCTGGAGATATTGGTTCTGGAAAAACAACTATTTTATTAGCTGTAGAATTTGCCCTGTTCGGATTATCTCCTGAACTAAAAGGTTCTTCATTATTAAGAAATGGTTCAGAAAAAGGATTTGTAAGATTAAAGTTTAGAATAAAAAATAAGAATTTTGAAATTTTAAGAATTTTGAAAAGGACTAAAACTTCTGTCTTGCAAGATTCAGGAAGTTTCTCAAAAGAAGGAGAGGAAATAACATATACTGCATTAGAATTAAAAAGTAAAATTTTCAATATTTTAGGATATCCTCAAGCACTAATTTCAAAATCTAAAAACTTAATTTATAGATTCACAGTCTTCACACCCCAAGAATCAGTAAAACAAATTCTTTTTGACACTGAAAGAATAGAAACTATAAGAAGATTATTCAATATAGACAAATATAAGAGGGTGAGGGAGAATTCTTCATTAATAATAAGGAATTTAAAGAATGAAACTAAAATTTTAGAGTCTAAATTAGAAGATAAAAATTCAAAAAAGGAATTAGTAAATCATAAACAAGAATCTAATAATAAATTAAAAATAGAAATTTCAAAAGTTGAAATTAGTTTGGGAGAATTAAGAAAAAATTTAAAACAAAATAATGAAGAATTAAAAAAATTAGAAGATAACTTTTCTAAAACTCTAGAATTAAAAGAGAGATTAAACTCTAAAATTGAATTATTAAACTCAACAGTTAAAGAAAAAGAAGAAAGAGAAATAAAAATAGCTAGTTTAAAAAAAGAATTAATAAGTTTAGAATTCGATCCTGAACAATTAAAAACATATGTGAATGCAAAGCTTAAATTAGAAGATTTCATTTCAAAAGCCACTGCAAAATTAAATTTTTCTAAAGAAAAAATAACTAATTCAAACGAATTAACAAATAAGATAGACTCATTAAAAACTTGTCCTTTTTGCAAGCAAGAAGTAACACAAGAACATAAAGAAAAAATAATTGATGAAAAAAACAAGACAGTAAAAGAACAAGAATTAATTATTCAAGAATTAAATAATAAAACAATCAAAGCAAAAAACAAATTAGAAATAATAATTAAGAAAAAAGAAGAATTAGAACTAATAAAATCAAAAGTGGAATTTCAAGAGTTTAAGAAAAAACAAGTCAAAGAATTAAACAATTCAATAAAATTATCAAGAGTTAAAGAGTTAGAAAATGAAATTAATTCAATAAAAGAAATATTAAATAATAAACAAGATTCTAAATTAAAAGAATTAAAAGAAAAGACTGAAATATTAGTTTCTAAGGAAAGAACAGTTCATATTAACCTAGTTTCATTAAAGAAGGAGTCTGAAGGAATTAATGAGATAATACAACTTTTAAATGAAGAACTTGAAGAGAAAAAACAAGAACAAATCAAATTAAAACTAATAATTGAACAGATTAAGATTTTAGAATTATTAACGAAATCATCTATAATAATAGAAAAAAAAGTATTGCGTAAAGTCCATACAGAATTTAATGAACTTTTCAAGTCATGGTTCCAATCATTAATTAATGATGAAGTGTTAAGTTCAAAACTCGATGAGGATTTCAATCCAGTAATTTATCAAAATGGTTATGAAGCAGACCTTCAAGCATTATCAGGTGGTGAAAAAACAGCAGTAGCATTTTCTTATAGGCTTTCAATGAATAAAGTAGTTAATGATGTTTTAACACATATAAATACTAAAAATTTGTTAATACTTGATGAACCAACCGATGGATTTTCAGAAGAACAACTTGATAATGTTAGGGAAGTTCTTGATCAATTAAATTCAAAACAGTTAATAATAGTAAGTCATGAACCAAAATTAGAAAGTTTTGTTGATTCAGTTTTAAAAATTGAGAAATCAAACCATATTAGTACAGTACTTTAAGAAACTTATTAGAAAAATATTTAAACATTCATCCATTAAAGAACCAAGAGGGGATTATATGCGTAAACTATTAATTGTAATGATTCTATTGCTTGCTAGTTTTGCTTCTGCAGAGGATTTCCTTGTTTCAATAACCCCCGTATTGAATGAACTTTATCCAACTGATGAATTTGCACTTTATGATATTTCAATAACTAATTTCAAAGATTCTTCTGATTATTTTAGTATTTCATTACTAGATTTTAATTGGTTGATTCCTTCAACTTCTATGATTGTTGAGTCTCAAGAAACTAAAACTATTCAAATTAAAGTATTTCCTTCAGGAATAGTGTCTTATCAAGTTTATTCATTACTATTTCAGATATGGAGTAGGGATGAAGCATTAACTGTTGAAAAAACAACTCCTTTATACTATCAATCATTCACTAATCCTCAAGATTATGTTCCTGCTGTTAAGATGATAGTTAATGGTCCAGAGGATATAGATCCTAGAAATCCAGTTTCTTTATCAATTTCGTTAAGGAATAGAAATCCTTTAGATATAGGAAATGCACAATTACAAGTTTCTGGAATTGCGGAAAAGACTAGAGATATTACACTAGCACCTTTAGAAGAGAAGACGCTTACAATGTCTTTAACTCCTGATCCTTTAATAGAACCAGGACAATACCCTATTTCAGTAAAATTACTTTATCAAGAAAATATAATTTCAGAATATGAATATGTAGCTACTATTGAGTCTTATTCTTCAATAAAACAAGATAAAAATGTAGAATCTAAATATTTAGGATTTTTAAGTATAGAGACTTTAAGTCTTACTAATGAAGGGAATGTTGAGAGAACTCCTGAAATTTCTAGAGTGTCTTCCTTATTTAATAGGCTAATTTCTAGTTCTAATCCTGATTACAAGATTATTTCTAAGGATGGAAAGAAACATATTGCTTGGGATGTTACTCTACAACCTAATGAAAGTAAAAACATAATAATTAGAACAAATTATATTCCTTTAACAATAATTTTAATTTTATTAATTATTGGTAATATATTTTACTTTAAGAACAGGAGTTCTTTATTAGTAAGTAAGGAAGCAAGAGTTCTTGCTGCTTCTAAAGAAGGCATTTCAAAGATTAAAGTGGCTATTTATTTGAGGAATAGAACTTCCAAACCCGTTTCAGATGTTGTTTTAATGGATAAACTTCCTGCCATTGCAAACTTAATAAGTGATGATTCAGTAGGTATTGTCAAACCTCAAAAAGTAATTCATGGCAAAGCTAGAAAAACTTTATTGAAATGGAATTTAGGAAGTTTAGAACCTTTTGAAGAGAGAATATTAACTTATAAGATTAAATCAAAACTGAGTATTGTTGGTGGTTTAGGACTTCCTCCTTCAAGAGTTAAATTCTTAACTCATGATGATAGGGAAAAGTTCGCAATATCTAATAATCCTTTCACTGAAGAATAAATTATTTAAACTTCTCTTTTTTTCTTAGTATAACCCTCCGTAGCTCAGTGGCTAGAGCAGCCGGCTGTAGATTCTGAAGGACTGCCCTTTAGGGTTGGATGATATTCAGACAGTCGTTACCGGAAGATCCCCAGAAACCTTTTTTTTAAAAACAAGGGATTTAACCCGAGGTTGAGGAATTCAAGTCTGGGCGGGGGGATTTTTTTTCTCTTAATAGAAAGGTTTTTAAAGAATTCCTATTTTCCCTGAAACACTTTAAGGCTTGGCTATACTATGAGGGGCAAAAAAATTCTGTGAGAATATTTTTTATTGTCTTGTCATAGCTATGTCGTACAGCCCTGGTAGTGTAGTCCGGTACATTAATTTGCGGCAACTATCATCTTGCCCTGTCGAGGCAAGGACCCGGGTTCAAATCCCGGCCAGGGCGTTGAATCGCGCTGAATGGCAAAAAAACGTAAGTTTTGATTGTCGGTCAGGGAATAAAACAAAACATCGCCCGAAAATACTGGGGCTGCAGATGCAGAATCTCGGTGTCAACGGACGAAAACCGTTGGGCCGGTAGCTCAGCCTGGTAGAGCACTTGGCTTTTAACCAAAACAGAAGGCAACCAAGGTGTCGCGAGTTCGAATCTCGTCCGGCCCATACAAAAAAAATGGCAAAAGAAGAAAAATTGGAGCATGTTTTAGTACCCGAGCATAAAAAGCTCTCTAAAGAAGAAAAATCTAACCTTCTAGAAAAATATTCAATTGATGAAACTAAATTACCAGTAATTAAAATTAAAGATCCCGCAATAGAACATTTAGAACTAGTTCCGAATGACGTTATCAAGATTGAAAGAACAAGCTTGACTGCTGGAAGAATAGACTTTTTTAGGAGGGTTATTGATGAGTAATATTCTTGTAGAAAATTATTTTAGAGAAAAATCATTGATATCTTCAAATATTGAATCATTCAATAAGTTTATTGACAAGTACCTTCAAGAAATAATTAATGAAAATAAAGAAGTAGAACCAACAATAATTCCAGGAAACATTCAAGATTTTAAGATAAGACTTGACAAAATTTGGGTTTCAAAACCAGAAGTTACAGAAGCGGATGGTTCAAAAAGAGAAATTACACCTACTGAAGCAAGATTAAGAAAAATTTCTTACGCAGCACCAATTTATTTAGAGGTTTCTTCACATGTTAATGGAGTTCAAAGAGAAGCTTTCAAAAGCCAAATTGGTAATTTACCAATAATGCTAAAATCTAAATATTGTCATTTACATGGACTTTCTAAAGAAGAACTAATTAGTAAGGGAGAAGATCCTGACGATCCAGGAGGATACTTCATTATTAATGGTACAGAAAGAGTTGTCGTTATAATTGAAGATCTTGCGAGCAATACTTTAATGGTTAGCGAAGATAAAGGCGTTTCTCCTTTTGTAGGAAAATTATTTTCAGAAAGAGGATCTTATAAAATTCCTCATACTTTCGAACAATTAAGAAAGGACGGCATTTTTTATCTAACATTAACAAGATTACAGAGAGTTCCCATAATTTTATTAATTAAAGCTTTAGGAATTGTCAAGGATGAAGAGATTATGAAATTAATAAAATCACCTTATGATTCTGAAATGCTAATTAACTTGTATGAACAATCAACCATTAAGACTGAAGAGGAAGCTATTGATAAACTAGCTAAGAAGATTGGAATAACACAAGTTAGAGAGATTAGACTTGAAAGAACTAGAGATATTTTAGACAAATTCTTACTTCCACATATTGGAACTACTAGCGAATTTAGAATGGCTAAGGCAAAGAATTTATGTAAATATTTAAGCAAGTTCATTCTTGTTTCAAAAGGAGACTTACCAACTGATGATAAGGATCATTATAAAAATAAAAGGTTAAAAATGGCAGGAGATCTTCTTGCTGATTTGTTCAGGGTTAATATTAAAGTTTTAATTGGAGACATGCTTTATAATTTCCAAAGAATAGTAAAAAGAGGAAAATTTCCTTCAGTAAAAGTAGTTATTAGGAATAAATTATTAACTCAAAGAATTTATAGTATGTTAGCAACTGGTTCATGGGTTGGAGGTCGTAAAGGAGTTTCCCAAAGATTATCCAGACATAATTTCTTAGATACAATGTCGCACTTACAAAGGGTTGTTAGTCCTCTTATGAGCTCTCAAGAAAATTTTGAGGCTAGAGCTTTACACCCTACTCATTTAGGAAGACTTTGTCCTACTGAAACTACTGAAGGAACAAATATTGGTTTAAGAAAGAATCTTTCATTATTATCTAAAGTTTCTTCAGAGGTTGATGTTGAAGAATTAATAACTTCATTAAAAAATGTGGGTTTGGAGGAGGAAAAATGACTGATGTGTTTTTGGACGGAAAATTTATTGGCACTGTAAAAAATGAAGAAGTATTTGTTGAAAAAATAATTTCTGAAAGAAGATCTGGAAAATTCCCTGAAAGTATTAGTGCAAGATTTGACGATTCTGTGAAATCTGTACTTCTAGAATCTTGCAGAGGAAGAACTCTAAGGCCTTTACTAGTTGTTAAGAATGGAAAAACATTACTTAATGAAAAGCATATTTCTAAATTAAAATCAAGGGATTTAAAATGGACTGATCTAATAAAACAAGGAGTTATTGAATATTTAGATGCTAATGAGGAAGAATCAGCATTCATAGCTTTTTTCGAAGATGAATTAACTAAAGAAAATACTCATCTGGAAGTTTCTGCATTAGGAATGGTTGGATTATGCACTTCTCTAGTTCCTTTTGGAAACTACAGTCCAGGTACTAGACTTATTCAAGGTTCTAAAAATCAAAAACAAGCATTAGGATTCTACGCTGCAAATTATTTACAAAGAATGGACATGGACATTAGTTTATTACATACTCCTCAAATTCCACTAGCCCAATCATTAATGCACGAAGTTTCTGATTATAACAAGCATCCATCAGGACAAAATATTGTTTTGGCAGTTATGAGTTATGAAGGATATAACATGGAAGACGCTATTGTAATAAATAAGGGGTCTATAGAGAGGGGTCTTGGAAGAAGTACTTACTTCAGACCAGTTTCTGCAGAAGAACTTAGATATTCGGGTGGTCTTATTGATGAAGTTTGTATTCCTGACAAGGATGTAAAAGGTTACTTATCAGAAGTTGACTATAGATATTTAGAGGATGATGGAATAATCTATCCAGAAGCAAAAGTGTCTGAAGGAAATGTAATAATTGGAAAAACTAGTCCTCCAAGATTCTTAAGTTCTCTAGATGAATATAATCTTGCAACAAGCAGCAGAAGAGAATCTTCACTAGCATTAAAACATGGAGAGAAAGGAACTATTGATTTTGTTTTATTAACAGAGAATGAAGAAGGAAATAAACTAGTTCAAGTAAGAGTTAGAGAACAGAGAGTCCCAGAAATAGGAGATAAATTTACATCAAGACATGGTCAAAAAGGAGTTGTTGGATTAGTTCTTCCTGAGGAAGATGTTCCATTCACTGCTTCAGGAGTAACTCCTGATATAATTTTCAGTCCTCACGGTATGCCTAGTAGGATGACAGTTTCTCACTTTATAGAATTAATAGCTGGAAAAGTAGCAGCATTATCAGGAAGATATGTTGACGGTACTATGTTTTATTCAGAAAAAGAAAATGATTTAAGAAAAGAACTTGAAAGTTTTGGTTTTACTGAAAATGGAACAGAAACACTATATAATGGAATAACTGGAGAAAGGTATAAAGCAAAAATATTCATTGGAAACATGTATTATATGAAATTAAAACATATGGTTGCTAATAAAGTTCATTCAAGAGCAAGGGGACCTATACAATTACTAACAAGACAACCTACTGAAGGAAGGGCTAAAGAAGGAGGTCTTAGACTTGGAGAGATGGAAAAGGACACTTTCGTAGCTCATGGAGCTTCATTACTATTGAAAGAAAGGTTTGATTCTGATAAAACAATAGTTCCAGTTTGTGAAAGTTGTGGAGCAATGGCAGTTTTTGATGAGTATAAAAGTAGAACCTTCTGTCCATTATGTGGGGAGGATTCTAAAGTTGGAAATACTGAAATGAGCTTTGCTTTCAAGCTAATGCTTGATGAGTTCAAAAGTTTAGGAATATTCCCTAAATTAAATTTGAAGAGTAAATACTAAAATGGAAAACGTACCAAACGAGATTAATAATATAACTTTTAGCCTGTTCGGTCCTAAAACGATTAAGAACATGGCTGCGGCCAAGGTAGTAACACCAGAACTTTATGATAGGGAAGGATATCCTGTTGATGGCGGTTTAATGGATATTAGATTAGGAGTTATCGATCCTGGAATTAGATGTAAAACTTGCGGTTCTAAATTAAAAGAATGCCTTGGACATTTTGGTTATATTGAATTAGCAAGACCAGTAGTTCATGTTAAATTTGTTCCAACCATATTAAGTATTTTAAGAAGTACTTGTAACGAGTGTTCTAAACTTCTTGTTTCTGATGAAGAATTAGAAGATGCAAAGAAATTATTAAAAAATACTATTCCAAAGTTAGTATTAAAATCTTTAAAACTTGGCAAGAGTTGTCCTCATTGTAAGTCTGAACAAGGAAAAATAATGCTTGAAAAACCAACCACTTTTTTAGAAGTTGATAAGAGAATTTCACCTATTGAGGTTAGGTCAAGACTTGAGAAGGTTCCTGATGATGCATTGCCTGTTTTTGGTATTAATCCAGAAGCTGCAAGGCCTGAATGGCCAATCTTGACTGTATTAGCAATTCCACCAGTTACTATGAGACCTTCCATAACTTTAGAGTCTGGAGAAAGAAGTGAGGATGATTTAACACATAAACTAGCAGATATTGTAAGGATTAATCAAAGACTTTTCGAGAATATTAACGCTGGAGCTCCAGAAATCATCATTGAAGATTTATGGGATTTATTACAGTATCACATCACAACATTTTTTGATAATAATCTTTCTCAATTACCACCTGCTCGTCACAGAAGTGGAGAGCCACTAAAAACATTAACAGAAAGAATAACTAGTAAAGAAGGAAGAATAAGACATAATTTAGCAGGTAAAAGAACTAATTTTTCTGCAAGAACAGTTATTAGTCCAGATCCTAAAATTGAAATGGATGAAGTTGGAGTTCCTATAGTTATGGCTTTAAAACTTACAGTTCCTGAAAGGATTACTGAATGGAATTTGAATTATCTGAAAAAGTTTGTTGAGAACGGTCCTAAAGTATATCCAGGCGCTAATTATATTGTTAGGCCTGATGGTAAAAAGAAAAAAATAACTGATGATACTAAAGAACAATTATTAGAAGAGATAGAACCAGGATTCCAGGTTGAAAGGCATTTAATAGATGGTGATGTAGCATTATTTAACAGACAACCTTCACTACATAGAATGTCTATGATGTGTCACAAGGTTAAGGTACTTCCAGGCCTAACATTAAGACTAAATCCTGCTGTTTGTGCCCCTTACGCTGCAGACTTTGACGGGGATGAAATGAATTTGCACATTCCTCAAACAGAAGAAGCAAGGGCTGAAGCAGAAATATTACTAGAAGTAGAAACTCAAGTTATTAGTCCAAGGTACGGATTAAGTATAATTGGTTGTAATCAAGACTCAGTTTCAGGAAATTATGTTCTTACTAAATATTTAGATTTTCCTAGGAGTGAAGCCATAGACTTACTTGCTTCAATAGGAGTTACTGATTTTTCAAAACTTCCAAAGAAAGAAATTGTTTCTGGAAAAGAAGTTTTTTCAGTATTACTTCCTAAAGATTTCAATTTTGAAGGTCACGCAAAATCTTACAAGCCAGGATCTAAAAATTCTGACGATTTTGTTAAGATAGAAAAAGGAGTATTAAAAACAGGAGTATTAGACAGTAAAAATATTGGTGGTGGTTCTGGACTTTTACTGAGAAATTTACACAAACAATACGGTCAAGAAAGAGCACTAAAAATGCTAGGATTATTTTTCAGGCTTGGAATTCAAACTTTATTGAAGTACGGGTTTTCATCTTCATTATCCGATACTGACTTAACTTCTAAAGCTTCCAAAGAGGTTGAAAATATAATTTTAGAATCTGAAAAGGAAGTTAATAAATTAATTAAGAAGTATAATCAAAAAACTTTAGTTTCTCTTCCAGGAAGAGGATTAAGAGAAACTTTAGAACTAAAAATTCTTGAAGTTCTTAATAGAGCAAGAAACGATGCTGGAAAAGTAGTTTTCGATACTGCTGATGTAATGAGTCATACTTACATAATGGTTGATTCGGGAGCTAGAGGTAATGAAATCCAACTAGCTCAAATGGCTGCTTGTGTAGGACAACAAGCGTTCAGAGGGTCTAGAATTAACCAAGGATTTGGAGGTAGAACATTATCTTGTTTCAAAAAGAATGATTTAAGTCCTAAAGCACATGGTTTTGTTAGGGGGGGTTATAAGTCAGGATTAAAACCTCACGAGTTCTTTTTTATGAATATGACTGGTAGGGATTCATTAATGGATACTGCATTAAGAACTCCAAAATCAGGTTATCTCTACAGAAGATTAGCTAATGCCATGCAGGATTTAAAAGTAGAATATGATTTTACTGTTAGAGATGCAGCTAATAAGATTGTTCAATTCACGTATGGAGAGGACGGTATTGATGTTTCAAAAAGTGAAGGAGGCAGTATTAACATTAAAAAAATAGTTGATACTGTTATTAAGGGTTGATATTAATGAAAGCATTCGATGAGTATAAAGGAAAATTACCTGTTTCTTTAATTGAAGAGGTTAAAGAAGAATTACCTGAAGGTATTAATGAAGCAAAAGTTAAGAAAATATTGGAAGAAGTCTATTCAGAATACATTAAGAGTTTAGTGAATCCTGGTGAATCTGTAGGAATAATTTCTGCAGAATCAATTGGAGAACCTAGTACTCAAATGACATTAAACACTAAATTATTAGCAGGGGTTTCCGAAATGAATGTTACTCTTGGAATTCCCAGAATTATTGAAATTTTAGACGGAAGAAAAATAATAAAAACTCCTATGATGGAAATAGGACTTAATAAGAAATTTTTGGATAAGGAAGTTAAAAAATTCGCAATGAAAATAAAAGATACTTCTTTGAAAGAGTTTGTTGTTAAGGTTTCTACAGATATTACTAATAGTTCACTAAAGCTTGATTTGAATAAAGATCTTCTTTCAGAGTATGATTTAACTCCTGAAGAAATTAAAGTTTTAGTGGCTAAGAAGCATGATGTTAAATTAACAGGCAATTCTTTAACAATTAAAGTTAAGGATGCTTCAATAGGTGATTTACATGAGGTTAAAGGTATAGTTTTAGATTTACATGCTATTGGAATAAAAGGAGTAACACAAGTATTACCTGTTAAAAAAGACACAAAACATGTTATAATGACTTCTGGTTCAAACCTTAAAGAAGTATTAAAACTTGATTTTGTCGATCCAAAAACCACTAAAAGTAATGATCTTTATGAAACAGAAAAATTCTTTGGTATAGAAGCAGTTAGACAATTAATAATAGACGAAGTTCTAAAGGTTTTCGAAAATCAAGGATTAGATATTAATGCAAGACACATATTGTTAATCGCTGATATGATGTGTTATTCTGGAAAGATTCAAGGAATAACAAGATATGGGATCGTTTCTGAAAAGAAATCAGTTCTTGCCAGGGCTTCTTTCGAAACACCTGTAAAGTACTTAATAGCAGCTGCATTAGATGGTGAAGTTGATGAGTTGGCTAGTGTTGTTGAGAATGTTATGATTAACCAACCAATTCCTGTAGGAACTGGTCTTCCAGGACTTGTAACAAAGTTTAAAAATAAAAAGTAATTTGTGAATTTTTATGAAGGCAGATATTAGAAAGATTGTTGAATCAAAGAAGACAATTTTAGGGAAGAATAGAACTTTAAAAGCATTACATTCTAAAACTTTAAAGACAGTATTTCTAGCTAAAAATAGTCCTAAAACTTTAAAGTCTGATTTTGAAAGATATTCTAGAATTTCAGGCTTTAAACTAGTAAATACTGATTTTTCTAATGAAGAGTTAGGAGTTATTTGTAGAAAACCATTTTTTGTTTCAGTAATTGGAGTTTTGAAATAAATGGGAGTTTCTTTTGATGTTAAAACTTTACAATTAATTTCTTTATTTGAAAAAAAAACTAGGACTAGAGTAAAAGATTGTATTTTAACTGATGATAAAACAATTTTTGTTCTTGAAAAAGGAAATTTGTTTAAAATTATTAAAAACAAAGGAAGTATTCAAAAACTAGAAGATTTATTTAAGTTTAAGATAAAATTAGTAGAATTTAATTCGGATATTACTATTTTCGTGAAAAATTTTGTTCATCCTATAAGACCAGAAAGTGTAATTGAAGAAAATAATATCATAAGTATTAAAGGTTCTGACACTAAATCTAAAGGTTTACTAATTGGTAGAGATTCAAGAAATCTAATTTTACTGAAGAATGTCTTAAAAAAGTTCTTCATTATAGAGGATATTAAGGTCGTATAATGCAAATTTTTATAAATGGTTTTAATTTTCGAGGATTTATATGGCAAAGAAAGGAAATGGATTGAATGCAGGTAAGAAATTATTGGCTAGAAGATCTAAATTTAGATGGGCTAACAAAGCGTTTAAGAAAAAAACTTTAAATTTGAAGAGAAAATCAGATCCTTTAGCAGGAAGTTCACAAGCTTCAGGTATTGTTCTTGAAAAAATCCAAGTAGAAGCTAAACAACCAAATTCTGCAATGAGAAAATGCGTTCGTGTACAACTTGTTAAGAATGGAAAGCAAATATCTGCATTCCTTCCGGGTGATGGCGCAACTAAAATGGTTGATCAACATGATGAGGTTGTTATTGAATGTATTGGAGGAAGCAGGGGGAGGTCTAAAGGAGATCTTCCTGGAGTTAGGTGGCAAGTAATAAAAGTTAATGATCAATCCTTGAAAGCATTGCTTTCAGGCAAGTTAGAAAAGGCAAGAAAATAATGATAAAAGCATTCAATAAGTGGGGAACTGAAGAAATTAAGGTAGAAGACCCTGGACTAGTAAAGTACATTTCTTTAAAAGCTAAGATTGTTCCTAGAACTGGAGCGAGATATGCTAAGAATAGATTTCATAAATCAAACACTTTTATTATTGAAAGATTAATGAATAAAGTAATGGTTCCAGGTCACAAATCTAAAAAACATTTCAAAACATCATATCATGCTACTGGAAAATCAGGAAATGCTTATGAATTAATTAAAAAAACTTTATTATATATTGAAGAAAAAACTAAAGAAAATCCTATTAAAGTTTTTGTAAAAGCGTTAGAAAATGCTGCTCCTAGGGAAGAAATAATAACTATTGAATATGGTGGTGCTCGTTATCCTAAAGCAGTAGAATGTGCGCCTCAAAGAAGAATTGATGTTGCATTAAGATTAATGGTTCAAGGATCTTATCAGAAAGCTTTCGATAGTAAAAAACCTTCATTCCAGGCTTTAGCTGAGGAGATTCTTAATGCTTATAATATGAAGCCTGCAAGCACTGCTATTTCTAAGAAGTTAGAGCTTGAAAGACAAGCAGATTCTAGCAGATAAACATTATGAAACAGAAAAATGTGAAACATTTCGGGCTTCAAAATATACAGAGTATGTTATGAAATATTTTTATATTGATGCAAAATTCAAAGGAAAGATTAAACTTTCTAGTTCTTTTCTTGATTCTTTACCTAAAAAAGTCGCGTTCTACACAACTATTCAGTTTGCTGAACAAAAAGAGAAATTAATTAAACAAATTGAAGACTCTGGAAGAAAAGTTTCATTATTACAAACTAGCCATACTTGGAAACCAGGGCAAATTTTAGGTTGTAATTTAGAGATTGTTAAAGAGAAAGTTGATGGTTTTGTTTATGTTGGAGATGGAGATTTTCACCCTACAGCATTAGTTTATAATAATAAAAAATCTGTTTTTCAATACGATCCCTTTGCTAAAACTTCAAGGGTTATAACTCCTGAATATGTGAATAAACAAAGAAAACGAAATCAAGCCGCAAAAACACATTTTCTTACCAAGAATAATATAGGAGTTTTAATTTCTGTAAAATCCGGACAGAATTTTACTAATAGAGCATTAAAATTAAGGAGGTTATATCCTGAAAAGAATTTTTATTTTTTAGCTTCTAATAATGTTGGATTCCAAGAATTAGAAAATTTCCCTTTTATTGAAGTTTTTGTAAACACTGCTTGTCCAAGAATTGGTTTGGAAGATCAAAAAAAATTTCCTAAGCCAGTAGTTAATCTTGCTGATGTTGAGGAATTAGTTGATAATTTAAGTCCTGGTTCTAAATATCCTTTAACTGTTTAAGAAACATATATAAAAGATTTCCTTTTCTAAATAATTATGGAAGAATTAACTCCTGAACAACTCGAAGAGAGAAGAATAAGAATCCCTAAGAAGAATGAAGTTTTGGGACTTTTAGAACAGAGATTAGGCGGTAGTAGGTGTAGAGTTAGATGTTTAGATGGTAATACTAGAATTTGTAGGATACCTGGAAGACTGAAAAGAAGACTTTGGGTTAGGGAAGGAGATGTTGTTCTTGTAGAACCTTGGGAGTTTGGCGGTGATGAAAAGGGAGATATTATTTTTAAGTATAAACCAATCCAAGTTAAGATTCTTGAAAAGAAAGGTCTTTTGAAAAGTCTTTCTAACATGGACGAGTTTTAATTTTTTCCGCAAGTTTTATATATTATCTACTCTAAAATAGTTATATGAAGTTTTTTGAGGGAGTAGTAAATTTTTCATTGCTTATTTGTTTCTTATTATTATTTTTTGTTCCTTCAGGAGATTTTAAGTTATTAGTATTGTTTGTTTCTTTATTTTTTGTTCTTACATACTTATACTTGAAAGAATTAAAATTCTTAATTCCTACTTTTGCATTAATATTATTACTTTCCGTTCTTAACACTATAAAATATGATTCTTTAGTTTTCGTTTTTCTAACATTAATTTCTTCTTTTGGGTTAGTCGGAGCTTCAGTTTCTTCAACTTCTAAAGAAGAGGAAGAATTTGATTTGGAACTTCCTGAATTGCCAGAAGAAATAATTCCTCAAAGAAAATTTTTAGCTTCTGCCGACTCTAATATTTTTCATTCAGAAGGTTGTAGATATTCAAAAAATATTGACTATTCTAGAAAGAGAGTTTTTAATTCTGCTGAAGAAGCATTATCTCAAGGTCTTAAGCCGCATTCTTGTTCTTAATTTCTTCTATTATTAACCAGAAAACACCTATTGTGATGTAAGAATCTGCTAGATTGAATGAGGGGAAGAAACTAAATGAAATAAAATCAGTAACACCTCCATAAAGTATTCTATCACTTAAATTACCTAGAACACCTGCAGATAATAATATTAAAGAAAACTTATTGAATTCTCTCTTATATTTATATAATAAAAATAGAAATAATATTGCTACAAGAATAAATATGAAGTTATAACCTTGGAACATTCCAAAACTAGCTCCTGTATTTTTTGTGAATTGAAATTTTAGAATTCCTGGGATTATTGTAAAACTTACCGTTTCAAATATTCTTTTTGTAATAAAATCTGCAAGGAATAAAAGGATTACTTTCATATTTTTTGTTTTTTCTCTTCCGCCTGTGCTATCTTTTCAATATTTTTAATTCTTAAATTAACATTGTCTAGTTCTGATTTTATAGCGTCTAATTTAGTATTTATTAGTTCAAGATTGGGTTTTTCAGTTTCTGTTGGTTGTGTATTTTCTTGCTGCATTCCCGTTCCAAATTCTGGAATTCCTGGACTTGGTTCTGTTTCTAAACTCTTTGAGTTTTGAATCTCAGAATCGCTTTGCAATTCTTTTGTTTCTTCAATAGGAGTTTCTTCTATTTCTGGTTCGAATTCTTTTCTTTTCCAAAATTTTACTTTATCTAACATTTTCAATAATTTTCCCTATTAGTCCCGATGGAAATAATTTTATTATCTTAAAAATTCCCTCAGGCAATATTTGTATTTCTCCTTCCTTGTAAGCTTTCATTATTTTGTTTAAAGCTTCTGACTCTAAACTTTTGAATGTTGCTGAAGCAAAAATTGCTGTTTTTATTTCTTCAATACTTTGTTCTTCTAATGCTTGAAGGATTAATTCTGCTTTTTCTTCAGATCCTTCTGAAATTATTAATGCAATTTCTTCAATAGTATTTGTATTTAGAATATTTAAAATTTCTTCTTTATTTAAGTTTCCAAAGTCTAAGTCAATACTTTCAAGATGTTCTTCAATGAATTCAGTGCTTACAACTATTGTTTTTAAATAAGTATTTTTTAGTTCACTAATATCTCCTTCTAAGTAATTATTTGAAATTTCAGTGATTGTTTCTTGACTTATTGGTGTGAAATTATCTCCTTCAAGAGAAAATCCTGCAAGTATATTTCCAGCATCTTCTAATAGGAATACTATTGGCGAGTCGCTTTCTTGAAATTCTTTTACTTCTTTATACGCAGTATATCCTATGAATGCAGTTCCAATAAGTAAAATTAAGAAAATAATACTTATTATTTTGATTGCTAATTTTACAAACTTGAAGATTATGCTTAATACAATAAAACCTATAAGAACAAGACCTGCAAGATATAACGGTTCCATCCGCTAGAATATACTTGTTTTATTAATAAAATTATGCTTTTTCTAGATTGGCGAGATGTAGATATACACTGTTTTTTGATTTCTCAATTTGAAAATTATTAAACTCTTTTTTTGTAATTCTTTCAACATCGTAAATTCTAGCTCTCACTAAATCTTCAAGACTATAATCATCATCATGATTAACCTGTCTTAATTCTGTATGTAGCATATTGTCTGAATTATATGTACTTGGTTTGTAAATAAATTGTAATTCGTAGAATGTTGTAATATCTGGTCTTCCCATTTCTGTCTTTAACTCTAAAGTTCCATATCCTTTTCTTTTAATGTCTTTGAGTACACTAGTTAAGAATTCATTCAAACTGTTATGATTATTTTTATTTTCTCCTAAGAACATGATGTTTAATAATAAGAACAAACTTAAAAATCTACTGTTTTTTTTTGAATTATTGAAGCTTGGCATTAACAAAACCGTCCTGTCCTGGACTGTTAGTTATTATTGCTTTTCCTTTTTTAGTTTCTATTACTGTTCCTTTAGTTAGGATGTTTCGTCTTACAAAGTTTCTATTAGCAGAATTTTCAATTACTGTTTCTATTTTAACTTTGGAGATTTTTCCTTTCTCTGCAATGTTTACAAATTCTGTTTGTAAAAGAATATGTTTAGTGTTTCCTCCTCTTGTCCTAATAGTTTTTCTTTTTTCAATTCCTATCTTTGGAAGGTTTGGTTTGTTAGAGTGAGAATGTAATTTTTTCTTTAACAATACTTTCTTGTATCTTGCTCCTGTTTCTTTTCTTAAACTTCTGCTTTGGGATATTGCCATGTTCTTCCGGAAATCTATTTTGTTTTTAAATCTTACGAAATAAGTAGTATTTCTAAGTTCAAAATGAAGAATTCATTTTTTAATTTACCCTACCACAACTTTTATAAATATCACTTTTATCCTCATTTTCAAGTGATATTATGGAAAATTCTAGACCTTTAGATGCTTTAAACAAGTCAAGGAACAAAAGAGTGATTGTCGAGTTAAAAAACGGCAAAACATTTAATGGAAATCTGACGGCTTTTGATATTCATATAAATTTGTATCTTGATGATGCTACTGAAATTGAGAATGGAGAAGTTAAGAGAAAGTTAGGAACCTTATTTTTGAGGGGCGATGCTGTAATTCTTGTTTCTCCTGCTGAATAAAAATGAAAGGAACTGCTTCTCATGGTAAGAAATCTGGTAAGAAATCGCACATAATTTGTAGAAGATGCGGTTCTCATACTTATCATAAGAGTAGAAAAATTTGTAGTTCTTGTGGTTATGGTGCTAGTTCTAAGTTAAGAAGTTATAATTGGTCTAAGAAATAATTAATTGTTTTCTACTGGACATATTAACTTAAACTATATAAAATATCAGAATTTTAATAATTCATGGATAAAAATAATCTATGTATTAATGAAGAATTAGTATATATAATAGGTGTTATTATGGGGGATGGACACATATCTAATTCATCTAAATCAAAAACTGATCTGTCTAAAGATTATAGAATTTCTATTGAAAGTGTTGATTTTGGATTTTTGAAAGTGGTAGAGAAATTAATAAAAAAATATGTTGAAACTAAAAGTATTGTAAGATTGTTAAAAAAAAGAGAAGGGAAACAACAATCATATTATTTTCAAATAAGAAATAAGAGATTTTATTTGTGGCTTGTTGAATTTGTGAAAATTCCGCCAGGGGCTAAATCTAGAAAGTTGAGATTGCCAGAGTATATATTAAAAGGGACTTATGAACTGAAGACGTCTTTTCTAGCAGGATTATTCGATTCGGATGGGGGTTTTAGAGGCAAGACCATCGGATTTACTATGAGTTCTGAATTGTTCCAAGATGATATTTTCAATCTTTTAAGAGAATTAAATATTTCTTCTTCGAAAGATCAGTGGGTTAATAAAATTACATTAAAAACATATTTTGGTTTAAGAATTCACAAATCTGGGGCAATAAAATTTTTAAAGGAAGTAATTCTTCGAAATCCTGAGAAAATCGAAAGATTATTGGTGCGGGAATGCCGGAGTGGCCAAACGGGACAGATAAATTGTTTAAAGAAAACGATTTAGTCCAAGCTTAGGTTTGGTCGTTTGGGGTGAATTCTTTAAACGATAAGAAGACACCTGTTGGCTTAGTGCCTACGCAGGTTCAAATCCTGCTTCTCGCACTTCAATAGTTTATTCGAATAGTGTGTGTTCTTATACTGTTACTCTATATGTGTTGTGATATATTATTATAAATTGTTTATTGTCGCTGAATCCTCACTGTTTAATGCGAAAGATTTATAAATTAAAACAATAATATGCTGTAAAACACTCGAATTATTCGCAAACTACAGAACTTGTTTGTAAAGAGTTTTTCGAGGGTAAACTCGTAACAGTAATACAAAGTATGACAGTTAAAGCGTAAACTTTAAATAAGAATGCGGGTTTAAATGCGATGTCGACCCTTAAAAATTATGGTCAACCAAACACGGAGGTGTTTAAATTATGAAAATAAAAAAAGCAATTAAGAAAATAGTTGCATTAGGAGCTGGAGCTACTATGGTTGGGGCAACCTTACTAGGTGCTATGGCGACTGATTTAAGCAACTATCCTGCACCATTCGTTCAAGATGGTTCAATTAACAATGCTATGATTGTTGTTGGTGCTAACGCAGCTACTTCTGACGTTATAGGTGCAATAGATATATCCGCTTCATTACAAGCAGCAGCTTACAGTGAAGAAGAAGTATCTACAGGAACTTCAGAAACTACTGTTACTGGTGGAGAAGTTGAAGACAAGTTAGTTTTCGGTCTAGCTCCTTGGAGTGGGAACAAATCCTACGACGATGGAGATATAGCTGTATTATCTGACAGTGATGTAAGATACAACAGTGTAGATAGAGACTATAAAGAAACTATCTTTATTGAAAACGGCGCTTTGATCGCCCAATCTGGTGAAGATCACGAAGAATATGGAATTGCACCATTTGTGGAAGTAGAAGATTCAAAAGCACTCTACTACAGATACACTTTTGATACTGCATTACCATTTAATTCAAGCGCTGATGCTGACTTAGACATTTCATTCTTAGGAATGGACTTGCAAATCACTGGTTCTGCTGCAAGTAATAAAGTTACATTATCTGCTGCTGAAACAAAATGGTTCGCTCATGGTGAAGAAATAACTGCAACTGTTAGTGGTGTTGATTATACTATTAAGTTAGTTGGTGTATACTCTACTACTGAAGCAATGGTTTCCGTTAATGGAGAGCAAAAATTAATGACTGATGGAGATACAGACTCTTGGGGTTATGACAATTTTGAGCTTGAATTAACTGATGCTGTAAATGATGACAGTACTGCAAACGACATTGCCAAAATCAAATATGGTACTAAAGCTTCAGAAACTGCTGAAAATAGTAAGACTGCAGAAGTCTTAGGTCAAGGAAATAAAGATGACGAAGCTGAATGGGTATGGGACATTAGTACTGATGCTGACGGTAACATCTCCTATGTTGGAGTTCAATACAGTCAGGACAGAAACAGAATAGCTTCGGAATTATCTGAAGATTACCAACTACCTGCTCTAGCCGAAGGAGACTGTATATCTTTCCCTAACAGTTTTGCAGAAGTTTGTTTCACACAAACTAGAAACAATGCTGAAGGAAGAGAAGAATTCACAGTAACCAACGATAAGGTTAATGAGTGGAAAGATGATAATGGTATGACTATCTTTGATGATGAGGACCAAGTACTTACTTTCAGTTCAAGTGCTGGAAAGGACATCTTTAAAGTAGGTAGTGACAAATACAGTAAAGTTATGGTAGGCAAGGACATGGGTGACATTGGTCTTACAGACTCTGCTGGAACCAAGACAAATACATCATTCAGTAGAACAGCATTGTCTATTGAAGTTGATGATGAATCAAAAGCAGTTATTTTGAGTAACTCAACTGGTGGTTCAACAGGAACTTTAGCATATGTTGAATTTTCAGCTATAGGGAACACCACAGCATACACAGGTACTTGGAGTGCTGCTCTGAATTGGACTCTTAACTGGACTGAAGATGATGACAGTGTTGCTGGAGAACTAGCTTTAGGCGGTACTAATGTTGGAACTAGAGACTACAGTTTCATGACTGACTATGGAGTTCAGATTACTGACCCTAAAAGTACTCTACAAAACGGTTATGGTTATGTGAAGTTATCCTATCCTGATGAAAAGATGACTTGGGACTTAACTGTTGGTGGTGCTGCAAGTACAGGTACTACTGGTGGAGCAACGTCTCAATCCATTAACTGGGTTGGATTAGGACTTGGTGTTCTAGACTCTGATGCTAGCTCTGACGCTGGTAACTTAATTGTTGTCGGTGGTCCATGTGCTAACAGCGTAGCAGCTGAACTAATGGGAAGTACTTCAGACAATTGTGCTGACGGATTCTCAGAAGGACAAGCTAAGATTAAGCTATACAACACTGGAGATAACATGGCTCTATTAGTTGCTGGATATTCAGCTACTGACACAAGAGCTGCTTCAAGAGCTGTAGCTAACTATGCTAGCGAAGACTTTAGCGGTGACGAATTAGCAGTAACTGTATTAAGTGCAACAGATTATTCACTTGGTGCTCCTGCTGCTGAGGAAGAAGAAGCTGAAGCTGACGCAACAGAAACTGGAGAGTAAATCTCCTAATTTTTTTTTTTTATTTCTTTTCAATTAATTCATTATTCTTCCGAATATTATTAATACCATTTTTTAAAAGTTCATTCTAACAAATTTATTTATGAAAAGAAAACTTCTTGAGACTAGTATATTCAGGAAAAAATTCAAAAAATTGACTAAGGAAACTAAAAAAAGATTTGAATCACAATTCAGAATACTTCAAGATTTGTCTGTAAGTCCTTATCAGATTGGAAAACCTTTAGGATTTAGAGAGTTTAGAGAATTGAAACAAAAAGGGGTTAGAGTATATTTTTATGTTTACAAATCTAAGATTATTATTTTATTATTGGATGTTTCAAACAAGAAAACTCAAGAAGATATAATAATTAAACTTAAAGAATATTTGAGGAGTGTAAAATTTTTTAAATAGATAATGATTAATAAGGGATAGAATGAACAAAAAAAATGAAAGATTAATCAGAGTTATTGCAAAGGAATTAAGGAGTTTAGAAAATGAAACAGGAAGAAAATAAATTTTTAAAGAGTTTGAGAGCTTCACTTAAGGATGTGAAGGAAGGTAGAGTTTACGAGCATGAGTTTGAGTCAGAATGAGTTTTCTATTAATAAAAATTTAATTTATTTTCAAAAATTTTATATACAAAATAAATAAAGATTAATCTATGAGGTGGATAATACTTTTTTTATTACTTAGTCCTTTCACATTAGCTGCTTATGAAAAATGGCATTTTCCTGGGGATGAGTTTGAATATAACAATTTTCATTATGGTTTAGGTTATAATAATGGTGATTTGTTAATAAGACAAGATTCTGAACTTTTCAATGTTCAACTTAATGATTGTGAAACTACTTTATATTCAGAAATTTGCTTCGTAGATGAAAACTTTAATCTTTCTCAAGGTTATGGCTTGGGTTTTGGAAGGTATAATCCTGAAACGGGACTTCCAGAGTATTCAATTAAGGTTAAAATAGATGCGAGAGCTCCTAATATTGTTTTTTCAAGATCAAGCTATAAGAATACTCCTGCTATTAATGAACCCGTTCAAATAAATACGGTAATAAAGAATACAGGTAATGTTAAGGCAGAGAATATTTTTTTTAGTGAACTTTTCTTCAAAAACTTAAAAATTTCTAGTGTGAATGGTGCATTAAAGGATAATAAGCGTGTTTATTTAGATTTATCAATATTAAACAAGAATTATGAACATGCTTTTAATTATACACTAACTCCAAAATCCTTATTAGAAGATACTTCTACATCAGTATTAAAGTATGATTATGGTGGTGAAACATTCACTGTAGATATAACTCCCATATCAATCACAGTACCAATTTTGTATTCTGTTTCTTTAGTCAAACCAGCATTAGCGACTATTGAAGAGGAAAAGACAATAATTATAACAATAAAAAATGATGATCCAATAGCTGAATTAAACATTTCCAAGCTAATACTTACAATTCCTGAGATTGAAGTAATTTATCCAGAAGAAATAACTAAACAAAATAATTTATATAATTGGGATGGGATTTTAGAATCTAATACTGAAAAAAACTTTAACTTTACAATTTCATCAAGAAAAATTGGTTCTTATCCAATAAGTTTAATTTATAATCTTGAAGTGAATGAATATTCCTATTCTGGAGAGGATTCTTTTAATTTTGAGGTTGATATTAGTAAGATAACTCCAACATTAACCTTATATAAAACAAATATAGGGGCTGTTGAACCTTTCAACATCTCTTTAAGCCTTAAAAACAGCAATTCTGAGCTTGCTTTTAGTAATATAGTTGGAGTTGTGACCTCTGAGGCATTCAGGCCTTTAGAATTCAATTTTAACACTTTAGGACCATCGGAAGAAATTCAAGTCTTAAATAAACAAATACAACAAGCATATCCTGCTTCTGGAACTATTCCAGTAATACTTTCAGGCACATACAAAACATATACAGGCCAAATTTTAAGATTTTCAGAAGAAAAAACATTAACTGTTCAAGAATTAGACCTTCCTTTCAATGTAATTATAGAAACTCCTAAGACAGAATTTGAAAAAGGAGAAATAACTACAGTCAAAATTAAAGTAATTAAAGGATCAACCCTAACTTCGTTAACATTAACACATAATGAAGAAACTAAAGTTTTAGAAATGAATGAATCAGAAATAGTTGCTTGGAATTATAATTTAACAATTCAAGAAAATACTACTTTAACAACAGAAATGTCCTTCTATATTGATAATCAAGAATTTAAAGAAACTTTCACTAAAGAGTTAATCATTAAAGAAATAGTTAAAGAAACTGAAGAAACAGAAACAAAAAAGAAAGTTAAAGAAACAACTAGTTGGTTGAAAGGTATAATAAACTCTTTCGAGAATTTTATGAGCAGTATATTTAGTTAACTACTCCTTTGTAAATATTATGTTTTGTCCTTATTATTTTAACTTTGAACTTACCAGTTCTTCTAGTTAATACATTAATAATTCGATTTTTACTAATAGCATACACTTCTCCAGGCAATCTTCCTTCGCTAAATGTTTGAACTTCTAAAATTTCATTTTTTCTAATCGGCTTCTCAAGAGTTTCATCCTTTTCAATATTAAAATCTTCAGCATCAACTATTAATTTAATGTCGAACTTTTTTTCTAATTCCTTAAGATCTTCATAGAATTTTTCAAATGTTTTTTCAACAATAGGATTTCTTCCTTTAGGATAATATAGAAAGTTTTGTATACAAATAGGAATTTTTAATTTTTTAGCATATTCAATCAATTTTGGTATTTGATCATCATTAAGTCCTGGAGCCCATACAGGAGCTAATTGTATTCCAATCCTTCCAACAGAATATTCAATCAACATCTTCATTTTTTTAACACTGTATCTACAACCTGCTATCTTCTCAGCAATTTCTTGATCTACAGCATTTAATGAAAAATTAATCCTGGTAAGTCCAGCCTTGGCCAATTCATCAATTAGTTTGTTAGTTAATAAAACACCGTTAGTTTGAACTGTGATTCTTTTAACAGTCTCCAAAGAATTCAAATCTCTTACTAATTCTAGAAATTCAGGATATAATAATGGTTCTGCTTGCGGATTAATATTTATTTCAATATCTTTCTTCTTAACTAGTAAAACTTTCTTTAATTCTTGTATTAAATATTCTCTTTCAATAATAATATCCATTGTTTTCTTACTGCTTATTCCCTCATCAACAGAGCAAAAGACACAGTTTATGTTACAAGAAGTTAACGGTTTAATCTCAATTAATGAAGTACCTCTATCAACAATTCCAAAATCGCCAGAGCCTATTAAAGGAATTCCAGAATTTTTATGAATATAAAGCGTTTTTTTCTTTGAAATCTTATTTTTTAAATTCTTAAAACCATCATTCAAAATTTGTTCGAAAATTACTGGTTTTATCTTATTTTCAAATATTAAAGAATCCTTTTCAATTTTAAAAGGACCTAATTTGAGCAATTTTTTCTTTTCAATTTCAAAATAATACTGTTTAAGAAAGTCAACATGTATTTTATCTCCATCCTTAAATTTCAGTGTCTCATATTCAAACTTCATTTTTCTGTTTCATATTTCTTTTTCAGCATGATAATTTTTTAAACACACTAAATTTTAAAAGAGTAAAATAATATGATTTATTAATGTCTTTTATTAGTTTGTGATAAAGCTTATAAATTTCCTTGTTCTTCATTATATAATGGGAGAAGTAAAGATAACTTTAACAACTCTTTTTGAACTTCTTAAAAGGGAAAAAGACAGGGAAGATCTACAAAAACTAGATGAGATCTTCTTTGATGACGTTATTAAGTATGTATCGTCTAAAAAAGCATTATTAAATGAAGATTCTGACACTTTCTCTTCAGAAATAGAGAAGGTAAGATTACAAATACAAAATATTCTGAAGATTGTTAAGGATCTTTATGACAGAAGAGAAAGAAAAATATTGAATATTGCAATGAATCAGTCTAGAACAGGAAGTGAAATTATGGACACTTCCTCGTTTTTAGAGAATGAAAAAGTATTTTTTGATGAAGTTTTAAACATTCTTTCAAAATATAGAGGAGAAATTCTACTTCCTATTTATTCTTCAAAGGCAAGTATAAAAGAACCTGTAGAAAAAACAGAAGAAATGAAAGAAAATTTAGAAGTTGAAGAAACAGAAAATAAAGAACAAGAAGAATCAATCGAAAAAGAAAAAATAAACTATGAAATTGAAGTTTCTTTCATAGATAACATTCCCAAATTTTTAGGAGAGGATATGACAGTATTAGGTCCTTTTGGAAAGGGAGATATAGCATTATTACCAAAAACGGTTGCTGAATTATTAATAAGCACAGGAAAGGCAGAGAAGACATAGCAATCTTTATAAACACTTTTCTGTTTCGCAAAACTATGAATGGTTACAAAGTCAAAGACTTTGAACTTCAGAATTTAACGAAGTGAAATTATGAAATTGCCTAAGAATATTAAGAGACATTGTCCATATTGCAAAAAACATTCTGAGCATAAAGTTACTGAGGCAAAGAAAAGATCTAAAGGTTCTTCTAATCCAATGAGTTTTGGTTCTAAGTCAAGAACTAAAAAAAGAGGAGAATGGAGAGGATTCGGTAATTTAGGCAAGTATTCCAAACCACCAATTTCAAAGTTTAAAATGACAGGAAAAAAAAACAGTAAAAAAACAGATTTCAGGTATGAATGTTCCTCATGTCATAAAACACATACTCAAAAGAAAGGAATTAGAGCTAAAAAGGTAGAATTAATATGAGTAATTCAAAATTTATTAAAGTAAGATGTAATAAATGCAAGAATGAACAGATTATATTCGGAAAATCTGCTCATGAAGTGGTTTGTTTAGTTTGTAATACTATTCTTGCAGAATCCTCTGGAGGAAAGGCCAAGATTAAGGCTAGAGTTCTGGAGGTTCTTGAATAATGTTGTTTAAGAAACAAGGATTTCCTGAAGATTCTGAAATTGTAATTTGTACAGTTACTAAAGTTCAGTTTCACAGTGTTTTCGTTAAAATAGATGAGTATGAAAAGTCAGGTATGATTCATATTTCTGAAGTTTCTGCGGGTAGAATAAGAAATTTGAATGATTACGTTAAGGCTGGAAAGAAAATAGTTTGTAAAGTCTTAAGAATAAATAAAGAAAGAGGACATATTGATCTTTCATTAAGAAGAGTTTCTGAAGGACAAAGAAGAGAAAAGGTTGATGAGTTAAAACAAGAGCAAAAGGCTGAAAAAATTCTTGAGAATGCAGCTAGAAAGTTAAAAACAAAACAGGAAATTCTTTATAAAAAAGTAACTTCTAAAATTTTCAAAACATACCCTTTACTTCATTACGCATTTAATGCTATTGTTGAAGAAGGAATTTCTTTAGAAAAAGACTTAGATTTAGACGCTAAAGAAGCAAAAGTAATAGAAAAAATTGTAAAAGAAAGAATAAAACCTAAAGAAATTATAATAGGTGAAAAAATAATTATTGAAAGTTTTGATTCTAAAGGTATTGAAATTATAAAAACTGCCTTGTTAAAATCTGTTGATATGGGTTGTGAAATTAAATATTTAGGTGCAGGAACTTACGATCTTGAAATTAAAGATGCAGAATATAAATTTGCAGAGAATAAACTGGCTAAAATTAATTCTTTTCTTGAAGAAACTTTCAAGAATGATTCTTTAAAGATTGAAAGGATTGAAAAATGAAGCATATCCTTAAATGTCCTAAATGTAATAATTATACCATGAAAGAAACTTGCAAAGTTTGCAAAGTAAAAAATGAAAATTCTAGACCTCCAAGATACAGTCCGTTAGACAAATTTGCAAAATATAGACGGAAGGCTAAAAAGGAAATTATTTAAACTATTTTGTTCTTTTTCTAATGAAAAGAGGTGTTTGATTGAGGCTAAAAAAAGTTATTGCTAGGCAGATTCTGGATTCGAGAGGAAATCCGACTATAGAATGTGAATTACACACTAAAAGAAATCATGTTCTTGAACAAGTTCCTTCTGGGGCTAGTACTGGATCTTATGAGGCTCTTGAATTAAGAGATAAGAGTAAAGAATTCCATGGTAAAGGAGTAAAAAAAGTTATTAATAACATTGAAAAATTAGAAATTTTATTGACAAAAAGAAGTTTTAAGTCGCAAAGAGAATTTGATACTTTCTTAATAAAACAAGATGGAACAGAAAATAAATCTAAAATAGGCGCTAATGCAATTCTTGCCTTAAGCTTGACATTTGCTAGGCTCCACTCAAAAGAATTAAAAATCCCATTATATAAGTATATTTCAAAAATTTCAAGAAGAAAATCTATTTTGCCAATTCCTTTCATGAATATTATTAATGGAGGGGTTCATGCAGAGGGAAAATTAAAATTTCAAGAGTTTATGATAGTTCCATTTGGAAGAACATTTCAAGATTCTGTAAGAATTGGTAGCGAAATATATAATTCGTTAAAAGAGAAAATTTCTAAAAAATTTGGAGTTTCAGGAACTAGAGTAGGTGATGAAGGAGGATTTGCGCCTAATTTAACAGTGAGGCAAGCTTTGAATTTACTAGTTGAAACTATAGAATGTGAAGGTTATCATAATAAGGTGAAAATTGCTTTAGATGTTGCAGCTTCAGAAATTTTCCATAATGAAAAATACTTTGTTGATGGAAAGAACATAAATTCCTCTGCATTAATAAGAAAATATCAAGAATTAGTTTCTCAATATCCCATAATTTCTATAGAAGATCCTTTTCATGAGGATGCATTCTCTGATTTTGCAAAAGTACATAAGAGGATTAGAAAAACAAAAATTGTGGGAGACGATCTTACTGTAACAAACATTTCAAGAATTAAGCAAGCAATAGCGCATAAAAGTTGTAATACTTTATTATTAAAAGTTAATCAGATTGGAACCTTGACAGAATCTATTGATGCTGCAAGTTTGGCATTCAGAAATGGTTGGGGTGTAATGGTAAGTCATCGTAGTGGAGAGACAGAATCAACCTTTATTGCTGACTTGGCTGTTGGCTTGGGTTGTGGAATGATAAAATCAGGAGCGCCTTGCAGGGGTGAAAGAACAGCTAAATATAATAGATTATTAAGAATTGAAGAAGATCTTATAAAATTTGCAGGGAGAACTATTCTAAAATGAACAATTCTGTTAAAGAATTAAATGAAATTTCTAGAAAGGCAAGAATTGATATTATTAAAACATTATGTAATGCAAAGTCAGGCCATACAGCTGGTCCTTTAGGAATGGTTGAAGTTTTTACTGTATTATATTATGAAGTTTTAAATCATAAACCTTCAAATCCTGAATGGAAGGATAGAGATAGATTAATACTTAGTAATGGTCATATTTGTCCAGTATTATATGTAACTCTTGCAAATCTAGGTTATTTTCCTAAAGAAGAATTGAAGACTTTTAGAAGAATAAATTCTAGACTTCAAGGTCATCCTCATAATTTATACACTCCAGGAGTGGAAAATAGTTCTGGACCATTAGGACAGGGTATTTCTCAAGCAATGGGGTTTGCCTTAGCTGCTAAAATTAAGGGAGAGAAACATAGAATTTATTGTATTACTAGTGATGGTGAACATAATGAGGGGCAGACTTGGGAAGCTTACATGTTTGCTTCAAAACAAAATCTTAATAATTTAACTATATTAATAGACAGGAATAATATTCAGATTGATGGTTCGACTAAGGATATAATGCCTTTAGAGCCTCTGAAAGAAAAACTTGAAAGTTTTAACATGCATGTTATTGAGATTGACGGTAATAATATTAGTGAGATTTTAGATGCTTGTAATGAGGCTGAAAAATCTAATAAGACAAGCGTTATAATTTGTCATACTATTCCTGGAAAAGAAGTTAGTTTTATGGAGAATAATTTTGAATGGCATGGAAAACCTCCAAGTACGGAAGAAACTGAAAAAGCATTGTTGGAGTTAGAAAATGGATGAAAAATCAACTAGGGAAGGATTTGGAGATGCAATTCTTGAATTAGGAAATGACTCTAGAGTTATTGCTTTAACTGCTGATTTGGGGAGTAGTTTAAAATTGAATAATTTCAAAAAAAAATTTCCTGAAAGATATTTTAATGTTGGTGTTGCCGAACAAAATATGGCATCAATTTCTGCAGGTTTGGCTTTGGAAGGATTGATTCCTTTCATGACTAGTTTTGTTGCTTTTTCTCCATACAGAAATTTTGATCAGATAAGAACTAGTATTGCTTATTCTAATGCTAATGTTAAGATTTGCTCTAGTCATGCTGGTTTATCAACAGGTGAGGATGGAGCTACGCATCAGGCATTAGAGGATATTTCTATGATGCGATCTTTGCCTAACATGGTTGTTCTAGTCCCTGCTGATTATGAAGAAGCTAAAAAAGTGATAAAAGAAGCTTATAATTATGAAGGTCCTGTTTATGTAAGGTTAGGAAGAGAAAAATTTTCTGTAATAACTAATAAAAGAAAGTTTAAAATTGGTAAGGCTGATATTTTAAGGAAAGGAAAGGATATTACAATAATTGCGTGTGGTATAATGGTTGGGAAAGCATTGGAAGCTGCAGAACTTCTTGAAAAAAAAGGTATTTATGCAGAAGTTATTAATTCACCTTCCATAAAGCCTTTCGATTCAGAAACTCTTTTGAAATCTGTAATAAAAACAGGATATTTAATATCTTGCGAAGAACACCAAATTTTTGGTGGTTTGGGAAGTGTTGTTTCTGAAGTTATAGTTAAAAATTATCCAATTCCTCAAGAATTCATTGCAGTTAATGATTCTTTTGGAGAATCTGGAAAGTCGGAAGAAGTATTGAAAAAGTATGGGTTGACAGTAGAAAAAATTGTGAATACTGTATTAAAACTAAAGTCTTAAATTTTCTAAGTAGGAGTAAGCAACTACTGCTGCAGCTCTTAATCTAACTCTTGGATTTAGCATTAATGTATTATTTAATTGTTTGATTTCTTGGTTTGTTTTAATTCCTTTCTTAATTGAGAATTTTTCATATAATTCATTAATATCATTTACTTGTTTAAAAAATTCAGGATATTCTTTTTGAGAATTTTTAATTAATTCTTTAAATCTTATTTTTGTATCTCTCTTCAAATTTTGTTCCAAGTAATTTATTGAGTTTTTATTATTAAGAGTTTCGGTTCTTAATATCCACAAACCATTTTTTTTCTCATAATTTTGTAGTGTATATTCCATTTTAATTTCATCAAGACTTTCTCTATAGAACCTGTTATCACCATGGTTTTTCTTTTGTAGTGCTCTTGTGAATGGATAATTGTTGCCTATGCCTATGAAGTAAGGAAAATTAATTCCTTTGTTTGTTGTTCTATCCTTAACCACTAAATATTTTATGTGAATTTTTTCCAAGTCATAAAATCCTGTAAATTGTTTATTATCTATTTTCTCTTCTTTTAATAAATCTACTAGTTCTAATTCTTCTTCAGCAAGCATTTCAAGAAGTGAATATTTATTAGGATTTTTCATTTTAAAAACACTAATATTTGAAAATTTATTATGTCTAAATTCATTCTTGTATAGTCTTTCAAGCAAGTTTTCTTGATTATATAACCAATCCTTCATTAATAACTGTGCTGCATAGTGACTCTCGAAAAATTCTTGATCTATAACTTTTACAAAATCTAATTTCAATTTGTCTAATGTTTCTTCGAATTTTTTTGGAATTTTCTTTCGGATATTAGTTACTACTTGCACTCCGACTGTAGTGTTTAAAGTAAACAAGTAACTATCATTAGTTTTAAAGAAAGTATAATCACAATTAGGTTTTTCTCTAATGTTACTATCTGTATTTAGTAGATAATTAGAAACCTTATCTAAATTTTCTCCAGTATGTAAATAATTTAAAGATGCAAAATTATGACTTTTTTTGGCACTTTCAATTTCTTTATTTTGTTCGCTAGTAGGTAAAATGGAAAAGTTGAAATCAGGAGAGTATAGGCGTTCCATCATACTTTCAATATCTACAGTGTGATTTTCGAAATGACTTAACATATAATAAGGAAATATTCTCTTCTTTTTATAGTTTAAAGATTAATTAGTGCTTGTTCCATATTAAGTAGTGTTTTTTGTATACTTCCTGTAGAAACATATTTTTGAAGGAAAATTAGTTTCCCACTAAATATTAACATGCCTAAAATTATGAATATTAGTGCAGAAATTAAAGTTGTAGAGTGAACTTTGAAAGTTTTATTGAATATTTTGAATTTTAGGATTTTTCCCTTGATAAAAAGCCATATTTTTCCTTTCTTACTTCTTTTATCAATTACTGTGGATAATATTATTAATGGAATTCCCAGGCCTACAGCATATAAGAATAGTAAAAGTCCTCCTTTAAGTGTAGAATCTAATGTTGAGGATAATAATAATATTGAGGCGAGTATTGGCCCTACACAGGGAGTCCATGAAATACCCATTACTCCTCCGAACAAGAAACTTCCAAAATAAGTTGTTGGTTTTTTTTGTTTTATATGAATTCCTGAAAATCCCTTTCCAAATAAGATGTAAATTCCGAATGTAATTATTAAAATGCCAGCAATTTGAGAAAATACGGTTAAGTTTGTTTTTAAAAAAATTCCAAAAGTTGTTGCTGTCATTCCTAATATTGTGAAGATAATACTCAATCCTAGGAAGAATGCGACTGTCATTCCTTTCAAATTTTTTCTTCTTGCCTTTAAGGAGTATGCAACAAAAGCGGGCAAGATTGGTAAACTACATGGTGAAGCGAAAGAAATAAATCCTGCAATTAATGCAATAATGCCTATTAGTAATATGCTTGTTTTTTCTTCTTTATATAATTCTATTAGATTATCCGCCCAGAAATTTTCTTGTTTTTCTAATTCTATTTTTTTTATTATTTCTTCATTATCATAATATTTTTGTAATAAATTATTTTCAAGGATTAATTCTGAAGATTTTATATAATAATAATTCCTGTCTAGTCCGCCGATATTATCAAGTTGGCTTCCTAATGTTTTAATTCCTGCATTTAAATATTCTAGATTTTCAGTTAATAAGTAGAGTTTTATCATTGAATAACTCATTATTCCATTTTCTTCTATTGGATTTGTTAGTAATAAGTTTTCTCCAGGAGCATAAATTTTAGTGTCTGGACTATTCCTTTCAAAGAAGCCTCCTGAATTCCAATCATAGAGTTTGTCTAAAGAATAATCTGCTAATGTTTTTGCAGCATCTAAATACTCTTCATTGTTTAAACTTTCATAACCTTGAATAAAAGCAAGCAATAAGTAAGAATTATCTAATAGGTTTCCTCTAACTCCTTTTTCATCATCTTTATAATAATGATATGCTCCTTGTTCAATATCTTCTTTGAAGAAATTGAGTGTTTTAGTACTCATCTCTTCATATTTTGGATTTTCTGTTTTTTGGAATAAGTAAGAATAAGTTATTACTGCTTCAGAATTCCAGTTTGTATAAACTGTTTTTTCAACTCTTGGTTTTCCTTCAGGTCTAGGATTTTCTGCATAATAATGTTGTTCGCCATGAACATCACTATTTCCATAAAATGTTCCTTCAGGATTGTACCAGTTTGTCTCAATAAAACTTAATGTTTTGTCAACTACTTCATTAACTAAAGAGTATTCTTCAATAAGTTTCAGATGATAATATACCCTTAACAATCTTGCATTGTCATAAAGCATTTTTTCATAATGGGGTGGTGTCCATTCTCTTGTCGTTCCGTACCTGTGAAATCCTCCTTCTATTGGATCGAACAAATTATAATTTGTTTCTAACTCGTTAATATTTGTGTATTGATTTGCCAGAGTATTTTTTACAAGGTTCAAGAATCTTTCATCATTTGTTGTTTCATAAATTTCTAATGCATAATCTAGACTTCTTCCTTGTGGGAATTTCTGTCCAGTACCAAAACCCCCATGGACTGTATCATAAGATCTTAATAAGTAATTAGTATATCCACTTATTAAAAGTTTAAGATCCATTTCTTCAGGTATTGTCTGTTGTTTTTTTGTATAACTATAACTTATTCTTTCAGTGAATTCTTTTCCTTGAGTTTTTGCAATTCCCTCCTCTAAATTTTGCATTAGTAGTTGCGGTGGTCTTGCTCCAGAAAATCCTAGTAGTCTTTCTCTTGATGGAAGCATTATTGTTGTTGAAGGCCATCCTCCTTCCAGATATTGTCTTGTTAAGTCTTGTCTCTGATCCGCATCTACATATATAGGAATATATTCAGAATTTATTTTTTCTACTATGCTTGGATGAAATAAGTAATCTTCACTTTCATAAACTTGGCACCAGTAACACCATGAAGGTGCTGTTAGTAGTAAGAATATTGGTTTGTTTTCATCTAATGATTCTTTGAATGTATTTGGTTCATAAGATCGCCAGTCTATTAATGATGTTAATTCTTCAGTATGTTCATAACTGTAGTGGGAATTTGCTAATACTTGTGGTAGTATCAGTAATAATAAAAACAGTATTTTAATTTTCATAATTATTTTTTTCCGAATAGCCAATTAATGAGTCCTTTCTTTACTTGTGGTTCTTGAAGTGTAGGCGGGGGTGTTAATTCTGGAGTTAGTTCGGGAGTTTTTTCATTCGTTTCCAAACTTTTCAAGTTTTCTTTTGCATTATTCCAGTCTTCTAAGAACTTTTCCAATCCCTTGTCTGTTAATGGGTGGTTGAATAATTGCCATAGTATTTTTGGTGGTATTGTTGCTATTTCTGCACCTATTAATGCGCATTCTTTGACTTGTTCTGGACTTCTAATGCTTGCAGCTATTATTGCTGTTTTAAATTCATAATTATCATATGCTATTCTTATATCTTCTATTAAGCTTAATCCGTTCATTCCAATATCATCTAGTCTTCCGAGAAATGGACTGGCGTATGTCGCTCCTGCTTTTGCTGCTAGTATTGCTTGATTAACAGAGAAGATTAGTGTAACATTTATTTTTATGCCTCGTTTACTTAAATGTTTTGTTGCTTTCATTCCTTCTGAAGTCATTGGGATTTTAACAACTATATTTTTGTTAAGTCTTGATAGTTGCATCGCTTCTTTTACCATTTCTTTTGATTCTGTTGAGATTACTTCTGCACTTATTGGTCCATTTATTATTTTAGAAATTTCTTTGATTAATGTTTTGAATTCTTTTCCTTCTTTGCTTGCTAATGTTGGGTTTGTAGTAATTCCATCTATGAAGTTTTTTGCTTTTTTTATTTCTTCAATATCCGCAGTGTCTAGGAACAATTTCATTTGTCTATTTTTTTAAGTCTTCTTTGGTGTCTTCCACCATCAAATTTTTCTTTTATCCATGCGTTTACTATTTTTTCAGGATTGTCTATGGTAAATTTCTGTCCTAGGCATAGTATGTTTGAATTGTTGTGTTTTCGGGAATATTTTGTTTCTTTTATTGTTCTGCATAATGTTGCTCTTATTCCTTTTATTCTATTTGCTGCAATGCTCATTCCTATTCCACTGCCACATATTAATATTCCTCTTTCTTTTGTTTTTGATACTGTCTTTGCTAGTTTTTTTGCATAGTCTGGATAATCATCTTTTTCATCTAGTTTTTTTGTGTAATCTATTATGTTATGTTTTTTTTCTAGGTATTTCTTAATTTGATTTTTTAATTTCCAGCCGGCATGGTCTGAAGCCAGGTATATTTTCATATAATTATTTGAAGCTGTCTTGTATATAAATTTTTTTAAGAAAATAGTTTATTTATTGCTTTCTCTAATTGCTTGTAAATATTTGTGGTTTCTATGCTTTCTCCTTGTTTGAATGATTTTAACATTTCTGTCATGTACCATTTAGTTGATTTTTTCCCGCCTTTAAAATTTAACCAGAGTTTGTCACCGTATTTTTTTTGGTCTTCTATTAATGATCTTGTGTTTGCTAGTTTGTCAGAGCAAGAAATTAGTTTTATGTCTTTACTTGTTGTTTTCATGAATTTTATAGTGTGTTCTTTTCTTTCTTTCCATGTTTCAGTAATGTTTTTTCTTAATTCTTCAGGTTCTGTAACTCCATCTACTAATACTGCAATTTTATTTCCGAATTCTTTTTTTATGTCTTTTATTGTTATGTTTGTATCTTCTACAGTATCATGTAGTAATGATGCTATTATTAAGTCTTCATGTACTTTTTCTTTCATTAGGTTTATGGCTACTTCCATTGGATGAAGTATGTATGGTGCATTGGATACTTTTCTTTTTTGGTTGTTGTGCGATTTTAATGCTATTTCAAAGGCTTTTGCTATTTTGTTCATGTTGTATGGTGTTTTAATATCTTATTTAAATCTTAAGATTTAAAAAACACTTCTCATTTCCTTTAGTTTATGAGTATTGATGATAAATTACCTAGAGAGAGTGGTAATATTACTTTATATACTGCTTCTGATATTTATAGAGGTTTGATTGAATCTTACAAGAGAGAACTTACTAGTAAGAATAATCGCAAGAATTATGAGTTAAGGAAAAAAATTGAACTTTTTGAGAGAAGATACCAAGCATTGAGAAGAAGGGAAGAGTAGAAAAATTTATATTGTTAGTTCTTAGAAATTAGTTTATGAAGATTGCTCCTTCCTTATTGGCTACTGGGTTTAAGGATTTAGACAGGAATCTTTCCAGAATTTCTAATGCGGATTATGTTCATATTGATGTCATGGATGGTTATTTTGTGAGTGAGAAGACTGTTGATCATGAGCTTGTTGGTAGGATTAAAACGGGTTTGGTTAAGGATGTTCATTTGATGATTCAAACTCCTGAAAAGTTTGTTAAGGATTATATTGATGCAGGTGCGGATTTGATTAGTTTTCATGTTGAGGCTTGTAGGGATCCTTCTAGTTTGATTAAGTATATTAAGAGTTTTGGTGTTAAGGTTTCTATTGCTTTAAATCCTGAGACTAGTGTTGATAAGGTTTTGAATTATTTGGGTAGTGTTGATCAGGTTTTGGTGATGTCTGTTCATCCTGGTAGGGGTGGTCAGGAGTTTATTAGTGGTTGTTTGGATAAGATTAGGATGATTAGGAGGTTATTTCCTCTTTTGGATATTCAGGTTGATGGTGGTATTAATTTAGAATCTGGTTTTCAGGCTGCTAGGGCTGGGGCTAATGTTTTAGTGTCGGGTTCTTTCATTTTTGATTCTGATTGTGAGAAGACTATTGAGTTGTTGAGGAAGACTAATATTTAGAAATTTTTTATTAACAATATTTATTAATTATTTCTTTCTTTTACTTGGCTGAATGAAGGGTATTCTTGTAATTATGGATGGTTTTGGTCTTTCTAATATTAATGTGGGTAATGCTATTAAGAAGGCGAGAACTAAAAATTTGGATTTTTTCTTTAATAATTATTCTTTTACTAGGTTGCATGCTTCTGGAGTTCATGTTGGTCTGCCTAGTAAGTATCAGGGTAGTAGTGAGGTTGGCCATACTAATATTGGTGCTGGTAGGCTTGTTAAGCAGGATCAGGTTAGGATTAATGAGTTGATTTCTTCTAAAAAGCTTGAACAAAACAAGGCATTGCTTGAAGCGATTGAGAACACTAAAAAAAACAAGTCTAACTTTCATATTATGGGTTTGTTGCAGGATCAGGGTGTTCATGCTCATCAGGATCATTTGTTTGCTATTATTAGGCTTTGTAAGAAGCATAAGGTTAAGCCTTTAGTTCATGTTTTTGCGGATGGTCGTGATACTCCTCCTAAGTCTGTTGGTAGGTTTATTAAGGATTTTGGGAAGAAGGCTAGGATTGTTTCTATTAGTGGTAGGTATTATTCTATGGATAGGGATAAGAGGTGGAGGAGGACTTGGTTGGCTTATAATGCTTTGATTAAAAAGCCTAAAAGATTGTTTTCTTCGGTTCAGTCGGCTGTTAAGGATGCTTATAATAATGGGGAGTCTGATGAGTTTATCAAGCCGAGAGTGGTTAGGGGTTTCCAGCCTGTTAAGAAGGAGGATTCTCTTGTTTTTTTTAATTATCGTGCTGATCGCGCTAGGCAGTTAACTAAGGCTTTTATTGAGAAGGATTTTGACAAGTTTACTGCTGGGGTGAAGCCTTTCTTTGTTGCAATGACTGATTATTATAGTGGGTTGCCTTGTAAGGTTTTTGTGTCTAAGAGTAAGATTGAGAATTCTTTTGGAGAGTATATTTCTAACTTGGGATTTTCTCAGTTGAGGATTGCTGAGACTGAAAAGTATGCTCATGTTACTTATTTCTTTTCTGGAGAGAGGGAAAAGAAATTTGGGAATGAGTCTAGAATTTTAATTCCTAGTCCTAAGATTCCTTTTTATGATAGTAAGCCTGAAATGTCTGCTTTGAAGATTACTGGTGAGGTTTTGCATGATGTTTCTAGGGAGAAGCATGATTTTATTATTGTTAATTTTGCGAATGTTGATATGGTTGGTCATACTGGTAATTTTGATGCTGCTGTTGAGGCTGTTGAGGTTGTGGATGATTGTATTGGTAGGATTGTTCATGCGGGTTTGCATCATGGTTTTAAAATTTTTATTACTGGTGATCATGGTAATGCTGAGAAGATGTCTGATAAGAAGCATAAGAGGTTGACTGCGCATACTTTGGCGAAGGTTCCTTTTTGTATTGTTGATAGGAGGAAGTTTAAATTGAGTCAGGGTAGATTGTCTGATGTTGTTCCTACTATTCTTGATGTTTATGATTTGCCTAAGCCTGTTGAGATGAGTGGTAAGTCTTTAATTTCTTAAACTTTATAAAATTCTTATTGTTTCTTTATTTTATGATTGTTGAGTTGTTTGAGTATAAGAAGGCGTTAAATCCTGATATTTTATCTGTTCATTTGGGGCCTTGTGTTGGTGTGTCTATTTATAATAATTTGTCTAAGAATGGGTTTCTTGGTCATTTTGTTTCTGAATTGGATGATTCTGATAGTATGTTTAGGGAGGCTTCTTGTTTTGGAACTTCTAATTTGGAAGTGGTTCTTGCGGGGGGTAGTATTTCGGATGATATGGGTTTGAGAGAGGCTGGTATTGTTCTTAATAATAGGGAGCATTTGTATGCTAGTTTGAGAAAATTTGGAATTCCTGATGATAAAATACTTATGAATTTTGCTGATAAGAATATTGTTACTGATATGACTTTATATACTAGTAATGGTTTTGTTGAGGTTAATTGTGAATATTTCAAGTTTTGAGGATGTTATTCCTCCTAAGGTGTTTTCTTTAGTTTCTAGTCTTGGTTTTGAAGAGTTTAGGCCTTCTCAGTTTAAGGCTGTACAGCAGGGATTATTTGATTGTAATAATTTGTTAGTTTGTACTCCTACTGCTTCGGGTAAGACTTTGGTTGGGGAGTTGGCTTTCTTGAATGGGATTTTTGAAAGGTGTGGTAAGGCTATTTATGTTGTTCCTTTGAAGGCTTTAGCTTCTGAAAAGTATAAGGAGTTTAGGAAGAAATATCCTGAATTGAAAGTTGTTGTTAGTCTTGGGGATTTGGATTCTGAAGATATTTATTTGGAGACTTATGATTTGATTATTACTACTTCTGAAAAGTTGGATTCTTTATTGAGGCATAAGGCCCCGTGGATTTCTAGTGTTAATACTTTGATTGTTGATGAGATTCATTTGCTTAATGATATTAGTAGGGGTCCTACTCTTGAGGTTGTTATTACTCTTTTGAGAATGTTAGTTAGGGAATTGCAGATTGTTGGATTGTCTGCTACTATTGGTAATCCTGAAGAGTTGGCTTCTTGGCTTGATGCAGAACTTGTTGTTGATTATTGGCGTCCTGTCAGGTTGAAACAGGGTGTTTTCTTGGATGGGAAAATTAAGTTTATTGAATGATTATTTTTTCATGTGTATATCTCTTTGTGGGAATGGTATTTCTATCTTGTTTTTGTTTAGTGTGTTGTAGATTAGTGTGTTTGCTTGATCTTTTGCTGACCATTTATTATTGTAGTTGTTCACCCAGAAGTATGCTTTGAAGTTTAGGCTTGAGTCTGCCATTTCTAGGAATCGTACCATTGGCTTTTTTTCTTTCATTAGGTCTTTTACTTTGTTTATTTCTTTTATGATGAGTTGTTTTATTTGTTTTATGTCTGACCCGTATGCTACTCCGAATGGTACTACTACTCTTGCTGATAGGTCTGGTAGTACGTAATTTTTGATTTGGCTTTCTGATAGTTTTCCGTTTGGTATTATTATTAGTTCATTATCGAAGGTTCTTATTTTTGTACTTCTTAATCCTACATCTTCTATCTCTCCCATTATTCCGTTTTCTAATTCTATCACATCGTGTACTTTTGCTGTCTTGTCCATGACCATTGATATTCCGCCGAATATGTTTCCTAGTGCGTTTTGTAGTGCGAAGGCTACTGCTAATCCTGCTATTCCTAGACTGGCGATTAATGGTCCTATTTGTATATTCCATGATTGTAGTATGAATAGGATTGCTAGGATGTAGATTATTATTTTTGCGAATTTGTCTGTCATTCTTACTAGTTGGGTGTTCATTGCAGACTTTGATTTTTTGAAGATTGTTTTGCTCCATCCAGTGATTAGTATGGATATTATTTTGACTGTCATTGCTGTCACTGCGAGTATGATTAGTGTGTTTATTCCTTTTTGGGAATATTCTAGGTATGAATTTGTTAATACTATTCCTATGCTTATTTTTAGGCCTATTAGTAGGAGTAGTTTGGATATGCTCTTGTCTACGGCAGTGAATATTTTGTCGTCAATATCTGTTTTTGTCTTTTCAAACAGTTTTTTTACGTATGCTTCTAGGAAGTATATTAAAATTCTAGTTCCTAGGTAGAATGAGATTAGTATTGTTAATGCGTATGCGTACTTGTTTTGTGTTATTAGATTTAGTAGTTGTTCCATATGATAAGAATATTTCTTTGTTTTGTATTTAAAACTTGTGTTAGTTAAGTTTATCAAGAAGTATTGTTTTAGTTTTTTTATGTCTATTGATGATTTAGTTTATGATAAGGGTTATTTTTCTAGGTCTGATGATTTAGTGTATAAGTCTTATGATACTTTGAATATTCCTGACTTTTACATTCACATTCCTAGGAAGACTTTGATTGTTTCTAAGCCTGACTTTGCTAAACAGCCTGGATTGTATGGTGAGAATTATACTGAAATGGGTATTATTGAGATTAGTAGTGGTGATCAGGATACTTTAGTTCATGAGATTGTTCATTTTCACAAGCAGAATTTACAAAACTATAATCTTGAAGAGGTTGAGACTAGAAGACAGACTAGGGATTATATGAATTTGTTTTATGGTTGATTATTTTTCTTCCTTGAAGCAACTATAAGTAGGTTCATTACGATCATTTACTGTGCAAGAAGGAGGATAGGTGGTGCCATCATCATTAGTACAGTATAGTGAAGTTTCACCACCACAAGGATCTAAAACTTGATCATCTGTACAGCACGGATGTGTTGATTCAGGTGCACAATTTACATCTGCACATTCATCATTTACTTGAACTTTTGGTGCTTTATTTCCACCAAATGCTTCTCCGCTTAGATTTCCTGTGTTCATGAACATAATAATAAGACCTACTACTGCGACTATGGCTACTATTGCCATCATTTCAAAACCGTGATCGTGTTGGTTATTTGTTCCTTTTGAAGAATTAACCTTAGAAATCTTTGATTTCTTTTGTTTCTTTGCCATAACGTTACTTTTAAATTTCTATTATTTAAACTTTTCGATTATTTATTAGGAGGATTAAGTAACTATTTGGTAGCATTCTGTTTTTTTATTGCATAATGAATTGCCAGTTACGCCATCACCTGATGGCCATGATGGATTATTTCCTGACCATCCATCTTGATCATATACAACAAAAGATGTTCCGTCTTTACATACTGCTCTTCTATCAAAACTTCCGCCATCTTTATCATCTGGTCCCCAGATTGTGGAACAAGTATTGCCTGTATTATCATTTACCCAAATCCCGCCAGAAGTTGTTGTTAGGACTTCAATATGCGAACATTCAGAGTCTGAATTGGAGGAGATCATTCTATCTGATTCTCTTTTAAATGCTTCTCCGCTTAGATTTCCTGTGTTCATGAACATCATTATAAGGCCAACTACTGCGACTATGGCTACTATTGCCATCATTTCGAATCTGTGATTATGTTGTTTCTTAGTCATTACTTTATTATTTAAACTTTTAATATAAAAAATTTCCTACAACAATCCATAATATACTTCTTTCTTTCCTTTTAGGATTTTTACATTATATGTGGCGGGTAGTAATTTACTTAGGTTGTTTTCAATCATTTTTAAGTTTAGAAATTTAGCTAATCCTCCTCCTAGGTAGATTGCTTCTGGATCAAATAGCATTACTAGATTGTATAATTCTCTTGTGAGTATTGTATGATAATATTTTTTGTTATTTTTTATTTCGTTTGGTATTCCTTCTCGGCCTACTTTTTGTTCCATTGTGCTTCCTGAGAGTAAGTCTTCAAATTTCTTATTTAGAAAGTATGTATGTCCTAGTTCTCCTGCTAGTCCATTCCCGGTATATAATTTTTCATTAATTACTATTCCCATTCCTATTCCTGTTCCTATGGTTATTGCTAGGTAATTCTTATAATTGCCTTTTTGTGCTAGTGCGTATGCGTTTGCATCGTTCATTACTGTTTTAAAACCAAATTCTTTTTGTAGATCTATTCCTTCTAAATAGGGAATGTGGTAGTTTCTCCACATTATTCCTTTCTTTACAAATCCTGCAATGGCAATTTTTACTTCTCCATTCCATGTTTTAATTTCAGAAATTAGTTTTTTGAACTTTTCAAAGTTTTTAGGAGTTTCAAACCTTTCTTTTCTAATTATGTTTCCCTTCTCAAATTTTACAGCGTCTATTTTACTAGCGCCAATATCTAGTGTGATCATAAGAATTATTTATAAAAACTAGTTAATATATTTTTCTAGAATGGTATTCACTTTTTCTAATAGCTCTTTATCGTTTCCGTATGTTCCTATTTCTATTATTGGGGAGTTGGTCTCGACTTGTTTATAATGTGTTAGTAGTTCTTGGTCTAGCGAGTGTTCATAACTTGATAGTTTAGGTATTCCAGTTAGTATTTTATGATGTTTTGTTGTTTTGTTTTTGTTCAGAACTAACACTCCGTCTACATTTCCTTGATTATTGTCGGTTTCTATTCTTAAGTTTCCTTGTGTCTCATATCCTTTTTTTGTTATGCTTCTCATTTCATTTTTGGAGACTAGTAGGATGTCATCATCTATTATTTTTTCTTCTAGTAAGGATGAGATTCTTGTTTTTCCACTTCCTGAATTTCCAACTATTAATATGCCTTTATCTCGGTATATGATTCCTGAAGAGTGGCTGAACCTGTATTCTCTTGAGTGTTGTCCTGCTAGGTATCCTACCGCTGCAGTGAATGTTAATAGTTCTAAGTAATTATTGATTATTGGCAGTTTTAGAGTATTATTTTCTAGTTCTGGCCAGTAATTGTGGTATGCGGGAAATCCCAGTTCTACTTTTATTTTCGTATCTGGTGTTTCACTTGTTAGGTTGAAATATTCTCCTAGTTCTTCTGTGAATCTTGGTGTTTTTGAATGAAAAGTTAATTTGTTGGTTAAGAATTCTACGCTTATATTCACGTCAGCTGTTTGGATGGTTTTCATAATTTTAAGAATGAGAACTTGTTTAAAAATTATAGGTGAGTATACCTACATTGTGGATTTCCTGTCATTCCCTTTCCACAACTGCATTTTCTTGACTTGTAGGGTTTGTTTTGGTATAGGTCGTTTTTTGTTTTGTAAATGTCTGTCATATTTTGCTTTTTATAACTTTGTCACTAATTATTGCAGAATTTCCGGATGGGTCTGATATTTCTAGGGTTAAGTTTTCTCTTCCCCATAATACTTTGGATAATTTTTTTAATTGGTTTTTTGCTTTTTTTCTTTTTGTTGGATCGTCTTCTGAGTCTCTAGTGTTTTCCAGAATTTCTTTTATTCTATTTAGTAATCCTTCTATGTTGCTTACGAATCCGTCACTTGCCACGCCGGGGTCTATTGTTATCATTCTAGGAATTTTTACTGTCGCTTCTGAACTTTTCACTAGTCTAACATTCAGATCTTCTTCTTTTTCTATTGTGAATGTGTACTTTGCTGGTTCTTGTTTTTCATCAAGATCAACGTCTGTTTTTTTGTATTTGCATTCTTCGCAGTACATGGTTAGTATGAATGCTTTTCCAAAGTATGGTATTTCTTTTTCTATTTCAGAAAGTGTCAGTCCGTTCTTGCCGCAAATATGGCAGGGTTGGCCTTTTATTATGTTGTCTTCACTCATATATTGCTTCAAAAACTATGAGTTTAAAAATTTTATTCTTCAAGATTGTTTGTTTGTTTGCTTCTGTAAATACTTGCAAATCCTGGAGTTACTACGATGTAATCTTCTCCAAATCCTGCAATATCTCCTTCTATAGCGTCGCAAGTTTTCTTAAGTTTATTAACTGCTCTTTTTAACTCAATCAAATCTTTTTCTTTTATTGGTTTAATATTAACAAGTGCTATAGTGTATCCTTCTCTTATTGATTCTAGGATTTCTTTAACATCAGAAAAGTCTTCTATTACGAATGGTCTTACTGTGATTTTGGATTCTTTATCAAATCCTGTTTCGGTGTCTAATTCTACATATTCTTCTTCTACTGGCTCATCAAAATCTTCAGAATATTCCTCTCCGAATCTATTTTTGATTTGTGAAAATAAGTTTCTCATTTATGTCCCCTCCATTAACTATACTTGTGTAGTAATTATTCCGATATTTAAAACTATCGGATTTTTCTTTATAATTTCTTCTTAAATTCTTCAATTACTGGTACTGGGCTTGGATCAAAATTTTGTTTAAATGCTAGTAGTAATGAAGTATAATCTCCAATAAATATGCTGGTGAACATTTTTGTTAGTTTTGAAGTTCCTGACATGTTTATTTGAGTATTTTCTATTCTTTTTTTAGTTAGTAATTCTTTAGTTAGTTTTATTCTTTTTTTAATTCTTACATGATCATCATCCTTGCTTAATATTATGCAGAGTAAGTCATTATTTTTATTGTATGCTTCTAATTCATTATGGTTTAATTCTGAAAATGTGTTGTTGAAAGCGAACATTTTACTATTTTCATTAAATTGTGTTTTCCACCTATAAGCTACAGAACTCAAGTCTGGACTTCCATAAATCAATATTATTTTATCTAATAATTTGCTTGAGAGATCATCAGCCATTTTTTGTAGTTTTGGATTACTTAATGATTTCAGTAAGGAGGGATATTCTTTCTTTCTATCCTTAACTAATCCACTATTAACTAAGACATTTAATACTGGAAAGAATAAGTATGGAAGGGCCATTCTAGGTTGTATGTTTCCAGGAATTTTTATTAAGTGGTCATTGTTAATTTTTGAAATTTCTTCTAGTTTGCCTCCTGAAGATATTAATAGTGTTTTGCATTTTAATCTTCTGGCATGCCTGTACATGTTTATTGTTTCTTCAGTATTTCCTGAATAGCTTATTGCGAAGACTAGTGTTTTTTCATTATTGTGTTCTGGAATTTCATAGTCTTTGACTGTTTCAATATTTACTTCAGTACCAACCAGATTTTTTAGTAGGTCTCCTGGTATTCCTGAACCTCCCATTCCACAAACTAATATTTTATCGACATCCTTAACTTTGACATTGTTTCCTATGTCCATGGCTTTAGTATAATGTTCGCTTATTTTATTTAGAAATCCTAAAGAGTTTTGAGAATCTAAATGTCCGTATTCTTCCATGGAGAATTAATAATTTCTTATCTATTTAAAGTTTATTAAACCCGGGACATGCTCCTAAGAGCATATTCCGGGAAAAAGAGGTGAGTATTAATAGAATAAAGAGAGATAAGCTAATATTTAAACTTTACTAGTTTTTACTATTATATAATAGTTAAAAATTAAATATTTAGAAAATAATTAAAAGCTTTAAACAATTTCATAATATTATGAACTGTTCATCCTGTAAGAAAAAGAGAGAATTAAAAAAACTAAGTTATACTGAAAGGAAGTATTGTACTTCTTGCTTAGTTTCATTACTTGAAAGAAGAATAAAAAAATTATTTAGAGAAAAAGAAATTCCTAAACTAACAATAAAAAAAGAAGATAGTTTAGAGTTTGACTTTGCACTATTCTTCCTAAAAAAATTATTTCCTAGAGAAGAAATAAAACTTGCTAATACTGGAGTAAAACCTTCTAGTTTGGATGAACAAGCATTTCTTCTTCTAGACTCCTTCATTAATAATAAAAATTTAAAAAAACAATCTTACTTTCCAGAAAACATACTAATTGAAGAGATGGAATTGTTAAGAGATTACATAAAAAGCAAGAACAAACCTAAATTCAAAAACAATAAACTGCTAAATGAATTAAAAAAGAATTATCCTGATGTTTTATTCTCAATTTTTCAGAGTAAATTATTTCTTGAGACCAAAAGCTTTTTATGATACTAATTTCTTCACACAATCATGAACACTAAAAATTTAGAGAATCTTGTTATTATAGGCTCTGGTCCTGCAGGTTGGACTGCAGCGATTTATGCTTCAAGAGCAGACTTGGATCCTTTAGTTATTGAAGGAGTAGAAGTTGGTGGTCAGTTAATGCTAACAACTTTAGTTGAGAATTATCCAGGCTTCAAAAAAGGAATTCAAGGTCCTGAATTAATGGATGAGATGAGATTACAAGCTAAAAATTTGGGTGTTAGAATAATAACCTCAAATGTTACTAATTTAGAAAAAGAAGGAAAACACTTCAAAATAGTATATTCTGAAAAAACAATTCTTGCAAAATCAGTTATTATAACTACTGGAGCTTCTGCAAGGTGGTTGAATATTCCATCAGAAAAGAAATTTAAGGGAAGGGGAGTTTCAACATGTGCAACTTGTGATGGTTATTTCTTCAAAGGAAAAACTGTAGCTATTATAGGAGGCGGAGATTCTGCAATGGAAGAAGCACAATTTTTAGCCAAGATTTGTAAATCTGTAAAAATAATTCATAGAAAACATTGTTTGAGAGCTTCAGAAGCAATGCAAAAAAAGGTTAAAATTCTCAAAAATGTAGAGTTTATATGGAATTCGGAAATTAAAGAATTTTTAGGAGATAATATATTGACAGAAATTAAAGTTTTCAACAGCAAAACGAATAAAGAATCAGAAATTAAGGTTGATGGAGTCTTCCTTGCTATAGGACATATTCCAAATGTTAATTTCATAAAGAAAGGATTAGTAGAACTAGACAAAATGAACTATATAATTACAGAAAACACCAAAACAAAAACTCCAGGATTATTTGCAGCAGGAGATGTTCAAGATTTCAAGTATAGACAAGCAGTTACTGCTGCAGGCACTGGTTGTATGGCCGCTTTAGAAGCAAATGCTTTTTTAGAAGGGCATGTTTACGATAAAAAATTAAAAGAATGTTAGAAGGTAAAATTGCAATAGTTACGGGAGCTTCATCTGGTATTGGAAATGCTATTACTGAAGCTTTAGCTAAAGAAAAAGCGATTGTTGTAATGGCTGCCAGGAGTATTGATAAGATGAACTCCCAAGCCACAAACCTTAAAGAAAAATACGGTTCTGTTGTTGATGCTGTTAAGACGGATCTTACTAATGAGGAAGATATTAAGAATTTGTTTAAATACACCATTAAGAATTATGGAATTCCTAAAATTCTAGTAAATTCAGCAGGAGTTTTTACCTACAAAAGTTTAAAAGAAACAACCATGGAAGAACATAATAAGATTTTCCAATTAAATTATACTTCTGTCGTTCAAACAATAAAATGTGCTTTAGAAAGTATGAGTGAAGGAGTTATTATTAATATTTCTTCACAAGCGGGACTAGAAGGTTTTGATAATGAAACCGCATATTGCGCTTCAAAATTTGCATTGAATGGATTCTCTCAATCTTTAGATAAAGAATTAGAAAATATTAGAGTTTATGCATTATGTCCTGGACTGGTTGACACTCCATTAGCTAGAAAGTCAAAGCTTCCTGAAATTCTTGGAATAAGTACTGAGGATGATTGGAAGAAACAATTGCAAGTTAGTGAAGTTTCTAATAAAACTTTAGAAATAATAAGTAATTACAAGATATATTCCGATAATGCAATAATTCCGTTAAGTTCTGAAAGAGTTTGATTTTTCTGAAAATTATTATTATTTAATGAAAGAACTATTTTATTAATTAAAATTATTAACAAATTATGAAATTAATATTCTTAATAATCCTCTTAACAGCATGTTCTATTCCTTCAGAAGAAGGTTCTATAGAGGTTGAATTCTGTCCTGGATGTTATAATACCTTCATTAGTTTAATTAACAATTCTGAAAATATTTCTTGTGCTTTTTATGAAGTAGATAAGAAGATTATTTCCTTACTCGAAGAAAAGAAAGCTAACATATTCTTACATAATAAGACTTGGGGCCTGATGCACAACAAATATTGTGTTTTAAACAAAAAAACAGTAATTACAGGAAGTTTAAACCCTACAAATAATGGCTTCACCAAAAACAGGAATAATATTGTAATAATAAATTCTTCAATACTAGCAAATAATTATTTATCAAAATTTAATAATTTAAAGTATGGAAGTAAAACTAAAATAATACACAAATTTAAGCTTTCAGGAATAATAATAGAAAATTATTTTTGCCCTGAAGATTCTTGCGAGGAGAAAGTAATTAATATTTTAGAGAAAGAAAAAAACATTAAATTTATGTTATTCACAATCACTTCAGATAGTATTGGAAATTTATTAAAAGAAAGAAACGCCTCAGGAATTATAGATCCTTTACAAAAGAACATTAAAGGTTCTGAATATAAAAAATTAAACACTGAAGTTTACAATTGCAAAGGAAAATTACATCATAAAGTTTTCTTTACCGATAATATTGTAATTACCGGAAGTTACAATCCTACAAATGCAGGAAACACAATTAATGATGAGAATATAATAATAATTCACAATAAAAAAATAGTAAACAAATTCAAGAAAGAATTCTCACTCCTTCAACATTGCACTTTCTCTGATTAGCAATCTAGGAATATTATTTTTAATAATATTTATTCTTTTTTCGGTTAGTTTCGATTCTAAAAATTCTTCTCTTTCAAGCCTTCTAATGAGTGTCTCCAATAATCTAATATCTTCAACTTCTTCTCTTTGAAGGTCAACAAGTTTTGACTTTCCAGTTTTTTTTATGAGATTAGATTTTTTATTTTCTACCTTTCTAATTATTCTTAATCCATTGATTATTTTAGCATATAATTTTTCATCAGCACTACCATGTCTTTTTACATCTTCAAGTATATCAATAAATCTAGAAATACTTTCAAATGCTGAGATAATACCTTCGATTAATTCTTCTATTCTTTTGTAAATCATTCGCTCTTACCTATCAAGTCTGCAGTACAAGCTCCCAAGACTGCAAGTATACTAATTGCAGCAACGCTTTTATATATTTCTTCAAACTGAGTTTCTAAATTTGCAAATCCGAATAAAAATAAGACAAATACAACAACTGATAAGGCAGTAATATAAACAGTTAATATCCTTAAAGGAATAAACTTTAATGATTTGCTCTCTTTAATTTCTCTATAGCCACTATAGTAAATAAACATACTTCCAATAAGAAAAGAAACCAAGTAAAGTAATGAAGCTCTCATCATAGAAATTTCATGAGCTATCTTAATACCATAAAAGAAAGCAAAATGACCCATTATTCCAATAAACGCACCTATAATACTCTTACTAATATCTCGTAATGTGACTCTTTTCAAAGGACTAGATTTTAATTCTTTCTTAATATCCTTTTCTAAATTTTTTAATTCTTCAAGATCCTCTAATTCTTCCTTTTCAGCCTTCAAAAGTTTCTGATCTGAAGCCAAATCTTTCTCTTCTGCATCTTGAAGAATTTTTTGATTTTTCAAGACTTTTTGCTGATTCTTAAGAATTTTCTTATTAAGAGTTATTATTTCGTCTAACTTACTCATTCAACAATTAGAACTGGTTTAGGATTTAAATCTTTCTACTGGTTATTATATGCTTCTACTTCTTCATATAATACAGTAAGTTTAATCCCTGCTTGCTTCAATAATTTTCTGCTTTCTTGAGCCGCATGATATTGTTTTTCACAAATAACTTCCGTAATTCCAGAATTTATAATCATTTTAGCACAGGCTGGGCAAGGTTCCATTTTTACATAGATGGATGATCCATCAATACAAATACCATGTTTTGAAGCTTGAACTATTGCATTCTGTTCCGCATGTGTTGTTCTAACACAATGTTTCCTTTCTACACCGTCAGAATGAATTGTTGATTCCATTTGATGACCTGCCTCGTCACAATGTGGTAAATGTGTCGGCGCTCCAGCATATCCTGTAGATAATATTCTTTTATCTTTTACTATAACACAACCTGCCTTACCCCTATTACAAGTTCCTCTAGATCCTACCGATTTCATTATTGAAATGAAATATTCTTCCCAAGAGGGTCTTAATTTAAATTTTAAGTCTTTCAAGACTTTATCAACCTTATTATGTACTTTTTTTAATGAAGAATCATTTATTACTACTATATTAGCTGCTTTCTTAATCTTATTATGTGCCCTAAAATGACTTCCTCCCCCCTTACTTTCTAATTCTTCCATTATTTTGAATTCTTCAAAAGTTTTAGGATCTTTTTCTCTGTTTCTAGCAAGTAACCTTTCAAATCTTAATGTTTGAGGGGCATCTACAAATACTAAATTAAAATCTTCTCTTTGTTTAAGAACTTCAACTTCTCCTTCAGTACCTATTGAGCTAATAATATAATTTTGATTCTGATCTAATTTTATTAATGTCTTCCAAGCTAGAATTCCAGGACCATACTCTGTTCTTAACTCATTTCCTAAGATTTGTAAATTCTTCCTTGTAATTTCTTTATTTTCTTTCCCTAAATCTTCCCTAAGAATATTAGATAGTGAATAGTGAATGAATCCTTTTCCTTGCAAATAATTTGCAACAGTGTCTTTTCCAGAAGCATAGCTTCCCCCCAAGCCTATAATCATATATTTTCTATATTTAACATTCTTTAAATCATTTACTATTCTAAAATGAAAAGTTTCCGGAGTAAACTTTATAAACGATACAAAATTCAGTTTTTTTGGTGATATATTATGTCAGTAATTGGTTTTAACATAGCAAAGATTGATGCGGAAAAAAAGAATTCTCCGAAAGGAAAAGTTAATGTGGAAAGTAATGTTGCCATAAAAAAAGTTGAAGTTTCTGATGTTTCGTTAGGAAAGGATGATGAGAAAGTATTAGATTTTAATTTTGAATTTAAAACTAATTATTCTCCTGACGTAGGCCATATTCTTATTGCAGGAAATTTACTGTTTTTAACAAAGAGTGAAGAAGCTACTAAAATAGCTGATGAATGGAATAAAACTAAAAAATTAGAGAAGGATGTCATGAGACCAATCTTTAATACAGTTCTTGCAAGAGGAAATATTCAAGCTATGATTATTAGTAAGGATTTAAACCTTCCAGCACCTATTCAGCTACCTAGAATGAAGGATAATTAAGTTTATAAATATAATTTCTTTCTTTTTTTTGAAAATGACAGAAGAAGTAAAGCTTAAAGTTGCAGAAGCAATCCAGGATGATGTCAATAAAGGTATTGTTAGGATTGACTCTTCATACATGCACAAGATAGGTTTGAGACCTGGAGATATTGTAGAAATTGCAGGGCAGAGATCTACAGTTGCTATTGCGGATCGTTCCTACCCAGGAGATATAGGACTTGATATTATAAGAATGGATGGTCTTGTAAGAAGAAATGCAAAGGCAGGAATTGGCGAAATAATTTCTATTCGTAAGGTTGAAGTTCACAAAGCAAAAAAAGTAATTATAGCACCTGCAAGAAAGGGAATAATGATAAGGGCAAATCCTGAAATTTTTAAGAATGGATTGTTAGGAAGGGCTGTTAAAAAAGGAGATTTAGTATCATTAGGAGGTGCTAGAAGAAGAAAATCTTCAATGTCAGCAAATCCTTTATTCGAAGAATTCTTTTCAACCCTAGACGAAAACATGCTTAATTTTGGATTGGGAGACTTAAAATTTGTCATACTTAATGCCACACCAAAAGATGTTGTTATTATTACTGAAGAAACTCAAGTAGAATTCAAGCCTGAAGCTGTTGATTTGAAAGAAGAAGTAATTTCTGAAGTTGTTTATGAAGACATTGGCGGTTTGGATGAAGAAATAAAGAAAGTTAGAGAACTTGTTGAATTACCTCTAAAACATCCTGAAGTTTTTGAAAGGTTAGGTATTGAACCACCTAAGGGAATTTTACTTCATGGTCCTCCAGGGACTGGTAAAACATTATTGGCAAAGGCAGTAGCTAGTGAGACAAATTCACATTTTATATTAATTAATGGTCCTGAAATAATGAGTAAGTATTATGGACAGAGTGAAGAAAATTTAAGAAAAAAGTTTGAAGAGGCTGAAGAAAACTCTCCAAGTATTATTTTCATTGATGAAATAGACGCTATAGCTTCCAAGAGGGAAGAAGCTCGTGGTGAAGTGGAAAGAAGAGTTGTTGCACAACTTCTTTCCTTAATGGACGGTCTTACATCAAGAGGGAAAGTTGTTGTTATTGCAGCCACTAATATTCCAAATTCTTTAGATCCTGCATTAAGAAGGCCTGGAAGGTTTGACAGGGAGTTAGAGATTGGAGTTCCTTCAAAGAAAGGAAGAGAAGTTATATTGAAAATTCATACTAGGAATATGCCATTAACTAAATCAATTAATTTATCAAAGATTGCAGAGATAACTCATGGTTTTGTAGGCGCTGATTTATCCTCTCTAGCTAAAGAAGCAGCAATGATTGTTTTACGAAGATTACTTCCTGAAATGAGTCTTGATAAGGAAGAACAAATTCCTCAAGAAGTTCTCGAAAAGATCATTATTAGTCAAAAAGATTTTCTTGATGCTTTAAAGTTTGTAAGACCTTCTGCAATGAGAGAAGTTCTAATCGAAATCCCAAATATTAAATGGAAAGATATTGGAGGTTTGAAAGAGGCTAAACAAGAATTAATTGAAGCTGTAGAATGGCCTTTGAAAAATGCATCTTCATTCAAAAATTTAGGGGTTAAACCACCTAAAGGAGTTTTATTATATGGTCCTCCTGGGACTGGTAAAACCTTATTGGCAAAGGCAGTAGCTAACGAGTCAGAAGCTAATTTCATTCTTGTAAAAGGTCCTGAACTACTTAGTAAATGGATGGGCGAGTCAGAAAAGGCAGTTAGGAAAATTTTTGAAAAAGCAAGACAAACAGCCCCAACAATTATCTTCTTTGACGAAATAGATAGTTTAGCACCTAATAGAAGTGCAGGAGATGATAATAAAGTTACTGAAAGGGTCGTTAATCAACTACTTACCGAGATTGACGGAATGCAAGATTTAGAGAATATTGTTATTATTGGCGCCACTAATAGACCAGACATTATGGATACTGCATTATTAAGACCTGGAAGGTTTGATAGAATTTTATTAATTGGTTCTCCTGATATAAAAGCAAGAGAAGAAATTTTAAAGGTTCACACTAAAGAAATGCCTTTGGACAAGGATGTTTCGATTAATGAACTTGCAAAATCTTCAGAAGGTTATGCTGGTGCAGATATTGAATCAATATGTAGAGAGGCAGCTATTAACTCATTAAGGGAAGATATGAAAGCTAAAAATGTTAAAATGAAACATTTTAAAGCTGCATTAAAAAAAGTAAATCCTTCATTAACTAAAGAGATTATTGATGCTTATGCTGAATTACAAAATAAGTTTTCTCAAGCTAAAGCTAGAGAATTACAGCTTAACAAACCAAGTTATTTCGGTTAGATTTAAATAATACTTTTGTGTTTTTTATAATATGAAATTTTTTATTATATTGTTAATATTATTGTTGGTTCCTTTTAGTTTTGCACATGTTGATTATTTTGAATCAACAAATCCTGGTTTAACAATTGATAATCCTGTATATTTTATTGATACTATTTCTGAAAAATTAATAATTTACTCAACATTTAGTAATTCTAGGAAGGCAATTCAAGAATTAAAGTTTGCTTCTGAAAAATTGAGCGAAGCAAAAAAAGTTTCTAATATTGAAAATTTTGAAAAAACAATTAATTTATACACTAAATATATTGAAAGTTCAAGATCAAGACTTGAAAAGTCTGAAATTAAAACTTTAGATTTTGCTGATTTATTATATGAGTTAACAAATTATGAGTATGAACTTCTCACTTTAAGAGAATCCTTAATTTTAGAAAGTAAAATTCCTGCAACAAAAAGGGATGAATACAGAAAAGAATTAGGAAATTCATTCTCTGATTTCACTATCATTTTAGTATCTAAAACACCTACCATAATTATGATTAATGGTTTAAGTCCTGAAGATACAATAGAATTTAGTCATAGAATGGAAAGTATTCAGGATCGGGAAAAAGCAAGAGCAGAAATGAAAATTACTAAAACTAAAATGACTATTGATTTAATAAAAGAAAAATTAACTTCTAAAAATTTTTCAGATTTAGAAGCTGATGTAATTGTTGATATTTCTGACAATATTGACTCAGTAAATTTAAATCCTATTCCAGAATTGCCAGTTAGTGCAACAACTTTCGATTTTAACAGTTTTGAAGATTATTTTAAAAAGGCAGTTTTGGAATTAAGATCTTCTGAAGATTATTTTAATAAGAAAGACTACAAAAGATCTTATTATTCGTCTAGTTTCGCATCAGAACTAATTAATTCCATAGTAACTTTTATATAGTATCTATTGATAATTTATATTAAAAAATCAAGAGGTGTTTTTACAATGGGTAAAAAAAGTTTTATAACAAAAATAATTATTGGGTTAATAACAGGAGTTTTAGCTTACTTCGGACTTATAGAAGCTAAGAGAAGAGGATATGGTAGAACTGCAAAAAAATCTGTTAAAACAGCTCAAAAAAGAGCTTGTGTTTTAGAAAGAAAGGCCCAAAGAAAAATGAAAAAAGTTGCAAGAAAAGCAACTAAAAAAGCAGGAAAGGCAGTAAAAAAAGCAGAAAAAAAATTAGCTCCTAAAAAAGCCAGGAGAAAACCTGCAAAGAAAAAAACTATTAGAAAAAAGAAGAAATAAATGCCAAATGCAGGAGACTTTGTTAGAGTTGTATTAAAAGATGAAACCTTGGACGGTATTGTAATGCCGTCTGAGGATAATTATTTAGTTCTTAAACTAGCTTCGGGTTATAACATTGGTTTAGAAAATAAAAAAGTAAAAAAAATAACTGTTTTAAAAAAATCTGTTTCTTCAAGAACAAAAAAAGAAAAACAACCTGTAAAGGCAGATATCACAATATTGCATACTGGTGGGACTATAGCTTCTAAAATTGATTATTCTACTGGTGCAGTTTCTGCAAAGTTCTCTCCTAGTGAACTTAAAACTTTATTTCCCGAATTAAAAAAGTTTGGAAAGATAAGGAGTATATTAATAGGTAATTTTCTTAGTGAGAATATTAGGTTTGAACATTATAATAAACTAGTAAAGACTATAAAAAAAGAAATTGATAATACTCAAGGTATTATTATAACTCATGGTACTGACACTTTACATTATACTAGTGCCGCACTTAGTTTCATGCTACAAGGTCTTAATAAACCAGTTGTCTTGGTTGGTGCTCAAAGAAGTTCCGACAGGGGGAGTTCTGACGCTTCATTAAACCTTGTTTCAGCTGCTAAATTCATTAAAGAGAAAATTCCAGGTGTTTTTGTTTGCATGCACAATTCTGAAAATGATGATTCTGCAATTATTATGAATGGGGCAAATTGTAAAAAGTTACATTCTAGTAGGAGGGATGCTTTCAAACCAATTAATATAGAACCGGTAGCTTTAATTTCTGAAAAAATAAAGTGGATTGAAAAGCCTAAAAAAACAGTTGAAAAATTAAAAGTTTATTATTTGAAAAATTTAAAAATTGGAATTTTAAAGGCACATCCTCAAATGTTTGTTGAGGAAATAAAGACTTTTGAAAACTTTGATGGTTTGATTATTGAAGGAACTGGCCTTGGTCACTTACCCGTTGAAAAATTCGATTCTTCAACTTTAGAGAATGAAAGAATATTCAAGGAACTTTCAAGACTAACAAAGAAAATACCTGTATTTATGACTTCCCAAACTATTAGTGGAAGGGTTAATATGGAAGTTTATTCTCCAGGAAGAAAATTGAAAAAACTTGGAGTTTTAGGAAATTATAGTACTATGACTTCAGAAACTGCTTTTGTAAAACTTGCGTGGGCATTAAGTAATTTTAAGAATGTTGAAGAAGTTATGATGACTAATTTTTTCGGAGAGAATTCTGACAGGTTGAAAGATGGATTTTAAGAAGATTGGTTTTAAGTCAGGTTTGGAAATTCATCAACAATTGGATAGTTCTAAACTTTTTTGTTCTTGTCCTAGTTTGTTAAGGTATGATAAGCCTGATTTTGTCATTAAAAGAAATTTAAGAGCGGTTGCTGGAGAGAAGGGCGAGATTGATGTTGCTGCTTTTTATGAACAATTGAAAGGGAAGTATTTTTTTTATGAGGGTTATGATGATACTACTTGCTTGGTTGAATTGGATGAGGAACCACCTCATAAAATAAATAAGGATGCTTTGAAGATTGCATTTTTAGTGTCTAAAATGATGCATTGTGATATTCCTAAACAAGTTCAGGTTATGAGAAAGACTGTTGTTGACGGGAGTAATACTTCTGCATTTCAAAGGACTGTATTGATTGGTAGGAATGGTTGGATTAAAGTTGGTAGTAAGAAGGTTGGTATTAATTATTTAATTCTTGAAGAGGATGCTGCTAGAAGAGTTGCTGAAACTAAAAATTCAGTAACTTATCGATTGGATAGGTTGGGGATTCCATTATTAGAAATTGTTACCGCTCCAGATTTAAAAACGCCTGAAGAAGTTAAAAAAGCAGCAGAGACTATTGGAATGATATTAAGATCCACAGGAAAGGTTAGGAGGGGTATTGGAACTGTCAGACAAGATATTAACATTTCTATAAGGGGACATTCAAGGGTTGAAATGAAAGGTGTTCAGGATTTAAAATTCATGATTAAGTATATTGAGGAGGAAGTTAAAAGACAGAAGAAAACAAAGGGAAAAGAAAAAGCTCATGTTAGGAATGTAAAATCAGATTTCACTTCCAAATTTTTAAGGCCTCTTCCAGGTGCTGCTAGGATGTATCCTGAAACTGATATTCCTTTGGTAAATCCTCAGCTTAAGAAGATTAAACTTCCTGAATTAATTAATGATAGAAAAAAAAGATTTGAAAAACTTGGTTTGTCTTCACAACTTGCAGAGCAGCTTTCTAAGTCTAATAGAAGTTCTTTATTTGAAAAATTAGTAAAATTCGCTCCGGCAAGATTTGTTGCTGACTTGCTCATTAATGGTTTGAAGGATATGAAAACAAGACTTAATGCAAATACTTCTAAACTTTCAGATTCTGATTTTGTTAAGGTTTTTGAAGAATTTTCTAAAAAGAAAATTCCTAAAGATGCTGTTTATGAGATTCTTTCAAAAAAGGCACTTGGTAAAAAATTAGTGATTAAAAGTTTTAAGACTGATTCTTCTAAAGTGGAAAAAGATATTAAAACAATTGTTAAGAAATTTCCTGGTCTTTCTGAAAAGGCTTTAATGGGAGAAGTAATGAAGAAGTTCCGTGGTAAGATTGATGGAAAACTAGCTATGCAATTAATTCTTAAGTTTAAGAAGTGATTTTTTATTAATATGGAATGTTCCGAAGTATGCTGTTATTATTATTCCTATTATTACCCATAGTAAATCTTTAGCTCTTACTACTAGACTAACTGCAAGTCCTATTGCAGAGCTTAATCCTGTTATTGCTGCAGCACCTACTTGTCCTGCTTCTAATGTTCCTATTGCGAAGGGCATAGGTAGTGTGTAGGCTATTCCAATAAATATTATGAACATGAATACTTGGGCTAAGTTAGCATTAGTTCCTAACATTAGCAATAATGACTTATATTCTATGAACATGATAATCCATGCTAGTAATGAAATAAATATTGTTTTTACAAAGATTTTCTTGTTTTCCTTGTGAAATTTCACTAGTTCAAATTCAAATTCTTCAATTTTTTTATAGAATTTTTTATGTGATAATTTTTTGAAGATTCGTTTCAGGACTCCTTTTTCATTAATTATTCCTTCATAAATCCAAATAATTAATGCAAAAAATAATAATGCTGAAGTTACTAGTGTATAATTCCAGGTTGTTGATAATTCTTCAGAACTTACTAAGAAAAATACTCCTACTATGAAGAAGAATGCTGATGTTGTAAGGTCTAATATTGTATCTATCATTACACTGGATGCTGCGTGTTTCATTGGAATCTTATCTTTTGTTAACATTACTACTCTTAATCCTTCACCTCCAACTCTTGGGATTGGTGTTACATAACTTGCCATGAACCCTGCAATTCTGTAACTGAATAGTTTTAGAAAACCAATTTCTACTTTTTGACCTTTTAGTATGGTATGCCATCTCCATGTTAATACAAGCATTATTCCAATGATTGCTGCTAAATAAGTTAAGAATGTTGGAATTGTTATATTATTTAGTGTTTGGAATGCTTCTCTAATTCCGAACTTTTGAAAAATATACTTTGCTGCTATTACTCCAATTATAAAAGATATTATTATTGAAAGTAGTTTCTTCATTTCCTTCTTGAGATGGCTTGTTTGTTTTAAATATTTTTCTTTAGAAAGAAGGCGAGCACGGGAGGATTTATAACGCAACCTTATCAGGTTGCATCGGGATATGAGGGTATAAGCTCTGCTTAACCCAACTAGAAACAAAATAGTATTCTTGAGCGTGAGCGAAAAATACTTCGGTAAAAGGTAGACGAAAATACCTTGCAGAAAATGTATAACGAGCACGGGAGGATTTGAACCCCCGACCTACAGCTCACTCCAAACCTGATAAGTTACAGAACTAAGATTCTGAACTTCAAAATGGTCAAACATTTTGTAAGGCTTGTAGGAGGCTGTCGTTCTATTTACCTAACCATTATGCAGCTTTATGTTGTATGCTTTTGATCAAGCTTTTCGCAAAAGGTTGCCAGGCTAAACTACGTGCTCGTGGGATTGAGAAGTTTTAAATGCTTTAAATTATTTACTTTTAGTGGTTTAATTAAGATGATTAAGGAAAAACCTGAGGATTTTGTTGTTGAGGAGGTTCCTTTAGAGTTTTCAAAGGAGGGAAATTATTTAATTTACAAACTTGTTAAGAATAATTTGTCTTTGCATAATTGTTTGGATATTATTACTAAACTAACTAGGATTTCTTCGAAGAATATCGGTTATGCGGGTATTAAGGATAAGAAGGCAGTCACTACTCAATACTTGAGTTTTCCTAAGAAAATAAGAGATTTAAAAGAAAGAAATTTCTCTTTAACTTTCACAACTAGAAATGAGGATAGGCTTAATCTTGGTTGTTTGAAAGGTAATAAATTTAAAATTTTATTAAGAAATTATTTCGGTAAAATTAACAAGCAATCTTTAATTCCTAATTATTTTGATGAGCAGAGGTTTTCAGAACATAATTATGAGGTGGGTTTGGCAATATTAAGGAGGGATTTCAAAAAAGCATGTTCTTTAATTGGTTTAAAACCTGAAAATAATAATTTTATTGGAGAGTTAAGAACCTTGCCTGATAGGATTTTAAGATTGTATATTCATTCTGTTCAATCTAAGATTTTTAATGATTTGTTGGCTGATAGTTTAAAATCTTCAAAGCATAAGCTTGTTAAGTATTCTCTTGGAGAGTTTGTATTTCCATATAATTTAAAGATGGAGAATTTTCAGATTCCTCTTCCTGGTTTTGATTATGATGGAGAACTACCTGAAAAACTTAAACCTAGAGATTTTATTATTAGGGAGATTCCTAGACTTTCTAGTGAGGGTGCTTCAAGAAATGCATTTTTACAAATTAAGAATTTCAAAACTTCTAAAAGAAAGGAGGGAACTTTGGTTTCTTTTGAATTGGGGAAGGGTAGTTATGCTACTATTGTGTTAAAATCTTGTATAGAGTAATACTAAAAATAATGTATATACTGCTAAGTACATGTATCCTTCATTTCTTGTCATTATTTTGTCTTTGAATGTTTGGTAAAATATTAATGTGGATATTATGAAGAATGGTATTCCTAAGAATATTATGTTGTCTGGTATTACTAACGTGGTTATTAGTGCGGGTAGACTCATTATTAGTAATGAGTTAAAAATATTGCTTCCAACTACATTTCCTAGGGCTAGACTTAGTTTGTTTTTCTTTGCTGCTGCTACTGATACCATTACTTCTGGTAGGCTAGTGCCTAATGCTATTGCTGATGCGGCTAATACTTCTGTTCCTATGTTTAATAGTTTTGATAATTCTATTACTGAGGTTATTGTATATTCTGCTGAGAAGTATATTGCTATTATACTAGCAGTAAACATTGGAAGTGTTTTTTTCTCTAGTTTTTTATGGTGATTTGTTAAATCTACCGTTTCTAGATTTCTATCGTGACTTCTTTTTACTCTTATTACGTATATTATGAATAGGATAATTCCTGTAATTCCATCCGTTAGTGTGAATTGTCCGTCTATTGTGGTTATTATTAGGAAGAGACTTGCTATTATTAGCATGGTAGTATCTCCTACTGATCCTTTTATTCTGAATCTTTTGGTTAGGAATACTGCGATGCCCATTACAAAGAGTATGTTTGCTATATTGCTTCCTATTACGTTGCCGATTATTATTTCAGTGCTGTTTTTGAAGACTGCGAATAATGATGTTATTAGTTCGGGTAGGCTTGTTCCAAATGCTAGGATTGTTGTTCCTATTATTATTGGGCTTAGTCTAAAATAATATCCTATTTTTTCAGCGCTTATTACTAGATAGTCTGAACTTTTTACTAGGAAGTAGAGGCTTGTTATTAAGATTAAGAGCCAGAATAATAGTTCCATGCACTAGTTTTATTAGAATTTGTTTAAATATTTTCTTTTTTCTTGCTCATATGTATTACTAGTCCGTTATTTTTTGATTTGAAGTATTTTACTTTGTCGAAGTATGTGTGGATCATGAAGGTTCCTGCTCCTAGGTTTGGTTCTTTTTTTTCTTTTCCTGACCAGTTGTAGTAGTTTATGAATCCGTTTTTTACATGGTCTCCTTGGTGGTGTCTCATTAGGAAGGTGTAGAATTCTGGTTCTAGTATTCCTCCTTCGTCGATTACTGCAAATCTTGCTTTTTCATCGTCTATTTTGTAGGATAGTTTTATTTTTTTTTCTAGGTTGAATTTGTTTCCGTGTTGGTGGGCATTTAGTATTGCGTCTAATAATCCTGATTCTACTTTTCCGAATCCTTTTATTGCTGAGAGTCTATTGTATTGTTGTGATATTTCTACTGCTTTTTTTTGATAGTTTCCTGTTAGGTCTAGACTGTCTGTTTTGAATCCTTTTCTTGATTTGTATGTTTCTATGTTTAGGTCTTTTAGGTGTATTGGTCCTCCTTGTTCTATTCTTGTTCTAAGAAATGAATTTTTATCATCTTCTAGTTTTACTTTTAGAATGTTTCTTGCCATTTTCTTTTTAATTCAATTTGAATTTATAAATCTTTCTATTTTCACTACTTGTAAGTCATAACTTATTTCATATGTAGTTCTAAAACATCCTCATCCTTCAAAATATGCATTAAACCAAGCTTTTGATTAGCAAATTTAGAACTAGGACCAGAAACCTTACAAAACTTAAAATTCTTAACAAAATCCTTATGTAACTTTTCACAAACACGCTTAACACTATCTCCTTCTATCATAATAAGAGGCTCTTCCAAATCAGCATCCTTACCAGGCTCTTTCATATAAACCCTAATAAAACTTAAAGATTTGAATATTAACTCTTTCAACTCTTCAATATTCTTCTTCTTTAACGCTGAAGTTTTAAGATCGGGTTTTATCTTATTAAGTTTCTCCAAGTTTTTACAAGTATCAATCTTATTAGCCACTATAATCCCAGGCAAATACTTCTTATTAGCCTCAATACAATCAATAAACTGATCAATACCTATTTTACTCCTAATAAGAACATCACCATTATTAATTTTGAAAGTCTTCAAAACATCCTTAACAGTCTCCTCAGTAAGTTCCAACTTTACAGTTGTAGAAATTCTAATACCATTCTTTGAAGTTTTTACAATCTTAACATCAGGCTTTTTCTCATTAGGCCTCAACCCCGCCTTCCTAACCTCACGAAGAATTAATTCATACTGTTCAGGCTTATTACAATCAATCAAAAACAATAACAAGTCAGCATTTCTCATAACAGAAAGAATTTCCTTACCCTTACCCTTACCAGAAGCAGCCCCTTCAATAATTCCAGGAACATCCAAAACCTGAATTTTAGCATGCTTATAATTTAACAAGCCAGGAATAACAGTCAAAGTAGTAAATTCATACTGTCCAATTTCAGAATCAGCATTAGTTAACAAATTAAGCAAACTACTCTTACCAACAGAAGGAAAACCGACCATAACAACAGTCGCATCACCAGTTCTCCTAACAGAATAACCCTCACCCTTACCACCAGAACTAGAACTTACTTTTTCATTAAGAACAGCAAGCTTAGCCTTTATTAATCCAATATGATGCTGAGTCTTCTTATTATACTTAGTTTTAGAAAGTTCCTTCTGTAATTCCTCAATCTTTTCCAAAGACATACCTAAGAATTAAACTAAATTGTTTAAATAATTATCTCAAAACAAAACATATTTAACAAAAGAAAATTTAATATAAAATATGAATCACTTAAACATTGAAATAAAAGCAAAATGCAATAACAAAAACAAAATTAGAGAAATACTAAATTCTAAAAATGCTGTTTTCAAAGGAACAGATCATCAAATAGATACTTACTTCAAAATAAACAATGGAAGAATGAAATTAAGAGAAGGAAACATAGAGAATTACTTAATACATTACGAAAGAGAAAACAAGAAAGGACCTAAACAATCAAAGGTAATATTATACAAGTCAAATCCAAATTCTTCATTGAAAAAACTCTTAAAAAAAGCATTAGGAATATTAATCATAATAGATAAAGAAAGAGAAATATACTTCATAGACAATGTAAAATTTCATATAGACACGGTAAAAGAATTAGGAGATTTTGTCGAGATTGAAGCCATTGATGAAGAAGGAAACATAACCAAAGAAGAATTATTAAAACAAAAGAATACGAATTATTCTGAGATTCAAAATCAAAGACTTTTGAAACAATGCAATCAATACTTAGAATTATTTAATATTAAAGAAGAAGATTTAATCCCAATATCCTATAGTGATTTATTATTAAAAAAATAATAAAATATTTATATTTAAGAAAAGAAAATAATTATAATGGAAGGAATCTTAATCTTCAGTGATAGTATAGGTTTTGGCAGGGGAGAATCTCCAAATATTGGATGGGTTGGAAGACTAAAAAAAGATTTTGAACCTAAAGGAAGTCATAATTGTCTATTCAACCTAAGCATTCCAGGAGATACTTCAACAAGTCTTCTAAAAAGATTAAATACTGAATGTAAAGCAAGAATAAAATACAAACGTAAAGAAGACAAGTTCACAATAATAATATCCATAGGAATGAATGATTCAAAAGGAATAAATAATAAGAATAATATTAAAACATCATTACCAACATTCAAAAAAAACATTTCAAGAATAATAAATACAACAAAAAAATACACAAAAGAAATTATTATAATAGGATTAACACCAGCAAGTGAAGAACCATTCGAAAATACTTATTTCACAAATAAACAAATAGAAACATTCAACAATATTCTAAAAGAATCCGCAAAGAAAGAAAACCTAGAATTCATAAACACATTAAAAGAATTCAAAAAATTAGATTATGCCTCTTTACTATCTGATGGTCTTCATCCCAGCAAGAAAGGATATGACGAATTATATAAAATAATAAAAAAGAAGTTTTAAATATGAACCAATAAATTATTAATTAATGCATGATAAAGAAGCAATAGACTGGTTAAAAAATAAAGAGTTCTCAAAGTATGCAGAAGATAAAAAAGACTTAATGATTAAAACATTACAACAATGCATACTACCAAATAATGAAAAAGTATTAATTCTTGGAGATACAGGTTTTGAAAATAAAAGATTAGCTGCAATCTTAGCATACTCATACTATCTAGCATGTAAAGAATTAAATTTAGAAACAGAAATAGTATTACAAACCCCAAAAGAAAATAGAGAATTTGCAAATGAAAATTTCGAAAAGAAACTTTTAGAACTTCCAGACAAAAGCATACTACTAATTGCATTAACTAACAAGTTAGGAAAGATGCGTTTTGAAAAAAGTTATAGAACATACTGTAATAAACATTTACACAGGTTCTTATCAACACCAAGCTTGGGAGGTTTACCAACAGAAAAAGCAAACAATTTATTCAATGCTTTTGACATTAATTATACAGAATTACAAAATAAACACGCTAAATTAAAAGAAATATTAGACAAGACTGACGAACTAAAAATAATAACAGAAGCAGGAACTAACCTAACATTAAACATTAAAGATATTAAAGCAATATCTGCAGCAGGAGTATACACCACACCAGGCACAGGCGGAAACCTACCAGGAGGAGAAGTATATTTACACCCTACAAAAGAAGGAGCTAATGGAAAAGTAGTGATTGATGTTTGCTTAAGAACTAAAGAAAGAACCATGCTTGTAGAAACACCATTCACTATAAAAGTTGAAGAAGGAAAAGTAATTAGTATAGAAGGAGCTCAAGAAGCAGAAGACTTAAAATACACTCTAGACTGGGCAAAAGCAAACGCTAAATATCCTGAAAATGTTTCATTCCTTTGTGAATTAGGAATTGGAACCAATCAACATGCAATCCCATCAGGAGTCACAATAATAGATGAAAAACTACCAAATACTGCACATGTTGCAATAGGTAGTAATTACTGGTTTGGTGGTCCTATAAGAACAATAATTCATCTTGATCAAGTATTCAAAAACCCCAAAATTTATGCAGATAATGAACTAATAATATTATAAATATAATTTTATTTAGAAAATATTTAAATATTGTTTCAACAATAAAAATAAATTAATACATAAAAAATAGGAGGGTAGATAATGGGACATCATCCAATAACACAAACAACTAGTTCGGCAGGAATTCAGCCCTTAACAATAGGCCTTATAATAATAGGTTTGGTAATATTAGCATATATTTTATACAAATTTTTTAAGGATTAAACTGTAACAACCTTTTTATATAATTCTCTTTTCAACTTAAAAAATGGAGCTTATAATTACTGAAAAACCATCCGCAGCTAAGATGATAGCGAGTGCATTGTCAGATTCTACACCAGCACAAGTAAAAAATGGCAAAGTAACAAATTATGAAATTACACATAACAAAAAAAAAATCATAGTCTCTTCAGCAGCAGGACATTTATACGGTCTTGAAGAAAAAGAGAAAACATTCGAATATCCCCGTTTTGATATTGAATGGAAACCAACACACAAAACTTCTAAAAATGCAAGATTTACAAAAGCATTCCTTGACAACCTAACAAAAATAGCTAAACAATCAGACTCTTTCACAGTAGCTTGCGATTATGACGTTGAAGGAGAAGTTATAGGATTAAACTGTGTGAGATTCGCTTGTAAGCAAAAGGATGCTTCAAGAATGAAATTCTCAACATTAACAAAGTCTGAAATTCAAGAATCTTACAATAACAAAGCAAAAACATTAAACTGGGGACAGGCAAGGGCAGGAGAAACAAGACATTTTCTTGATTGGATGTACGGTATAAATCTAAGCAGAGCATTAATGTCCTCACTAAAAAAGGCAGGAACTTTCAAAGTATTAAGTACTGGAAGAGTTCAAGCTCCAGCATTAAAAATAGTTGTTGATAGAGAGTTAGAAATTAGGGATTTCAAACCAGAAACGTTTTGGCAATTAAGAATTCAAACTAATAAATTAGATGCACAACACGAAAAAGACAAGTTTAACAAGAAAGAAGAAGCAGAAACTGCAAAAAACAACACTTCAAAAGAAGCTATAGTAAAAGAATTAATTTCAACAACAAAAAAACAATTTCCATATCCAGCATTTGACCTGGGGTCTTTACAAGTAGAAGCACATTCTAATTTCAGATATACTCCAAAAAGTACATTAAGCATTGCCCAAAAATTATATTTGGCAGGATTAATATCATACCCAAGAACTTCCAGTCAGAAACTACCAGCAAAATTAGGACTTAATAAAATACTAAAAAAACTTGCAGAATTCTATAAAGAAGCTGAAGAACTACAAGGAAAAAATCCAGTTCAAGGAAAGAAAGACGATCCTGCACACCCAGCAATATTCCCTACAGGACAAAAACCCAAAAAATTAGCAGAACAAGAAAAGAAAGTTTATGATTTAATAACCAGAAGGTTTCTTTCAGCATTCGGAACACCCGCAGAGAGGGAACATTCAACCATAAAATTAAAATCAAATACTGAGAATTATATTGCAAAAGGAGTTAGAACATTAAAACAAGGATGGTTTGAAATATACAAGCCATACGTGAAACTTAAAGAAGTTGAACTCCCAGAACTAAAAAAAGAAGAAAAACTAACAATAACAAAAAAATTACTTGATGAGAAAGAAACTCAACCTCCAAGAAGGTATACTCAAGCGTCGCTAGTTTCAGCACTTGAAAAGAGAGGATTAGGAACTAAAGCAACAAGAGCAGAAATCGTAGACACTTTATTCTCAAGAGGATATATTGATGGTAAGTCTTTAGTAGCTTCAGACTTAGGAATTGATATTATTGCTATACTGAAAAAGTTCGTTCCTGAAATTGTAGATGTAGAATTAACTAGAGAAGTAGAAGAAGACATGCAACAAATTAGAGAAGGAAAAACAACCGAAGAAACAATTTTAAAAAAGGCAAAGCCAAAACTAATTAAAATTCTTACTAAGTTCAAATCACAAGAGCTTGAAATAGGAAATGAATTAAAAAAAGCTTATTCAGAAACATTAAGGAAAGATTCAGAATTAGGGAATTGTTCTTGTGGCGGAAAATTAAAAATTAAGTTTTCAAAAAAGAAACAAAGATTTGTTGGTTGTGATAAGTATCCAGATTGTACAAACACATTCCCCTTACCAAAGACTGGAAAAATAATACCAACAGAAAAAGCATGCGAAACTTGTTCAACACCAATAATACAAATCGGAAGAAGAACAGTATGTATAAATCCTGACTGTAAGAGCAAGAAAACCAATGGTACAGTTAAAGAAAAACCATGTCCTAAATGTGACGGTAAGTTAATATTAAGAAAAAGTGTTTATGGAGAATTTCTAGGTTGTAGTAATTATCCAAAATGCAAACAGACAGAAAAAATTCTAAATTCCAAAAGCAGCTCTTAATTCTTCACTAGGATTCCATAATGGATCAAAAGTAATATCTATCTTAACATCCTCAACACCCTTAATCTTTCTAATTTCAGAATCAATAGCTTCAATTAACATACCACCAAAAGGACAAGTTGGACTAGTAAAAGTCATTAAAATACTAACAATATCCTTTTCTATCTTAATATCATAAATTAATTCTAAAGTATAAACATCAATTCCTAATTCAGGATCTTCAACTTTTTTCAAGACATTAATAATTTCTTTCTTACCAACCATCATAATATAGTTTTTGATTTGTTTTTATATAGTTTTTCTAGTTTCCCCTTTAAAAATCCGAAGGTTTTATTAACTGGTTCTTTTTCTTCAAGGATATTCAGGCATAGTCTGAAGAAAACACGAGGTAAAAAAATGAAAGGAACAGTAAAATTTTTCGACTCCACGAAACACTTTGGTTTCATCACTGGAGAAGACGAAAAGGATTACTTTGTCCATGCTTCCCAAGTTGAAAATGAGGAAGTCCTTGCAGAAAATGACGAAGTTGAGTTTGAACCTGCAGAAGGAGACAGAGGAGCCCTAGCTAAAGACGTTAAGAGATTATAGATAAAGAATTCTTAGTAGGATCATGAAGTAATGACAGAATTCAAAGTATAATAACTTATTTTTTCTTTTTTTCTTTTTTTCTTTTTATAGTAACTTTTTTAAATTGATTATTGTTCTAATTTTTAATAGCGGGATGGGGCAGGCAGGAGTGCCCGTCGGGCTCATAACCCGGAGGTCGAAGGTTCAAATCCTTCTCCCGCTATCCTTTTCAAAGGATAGAACCCAAAGTATGTGTTTCCCTACGGTCAAGCACATTATTTTATAGTACTATCAAGTTGTTTTTGCGAGATATTTTTCATTTTATTCAAGCCCATGAGAGAATTCGTTAATAAACTAAAAAAAAGGATTGAAAGTATTAAAGGAATACAACAATATACTGATAATTACAATAATTGGTGTTATGGAACTTCTAAACAAAAGCATATTGTTCATCTACATCCTTACAACACACACGCGGATATTGAAATTAACAATCCTGAAATGTTCAGAAAATTTCTTAACAAGTTCGAGTCAAGACCTCATGAGTGGAATCCTCAAAACTGGTTGATTATTGATCTAATATCAAAAGAAAATTATAATGCTGCTAAGGAAGTTATTAATGAAGTAGTTAAATTTATTAGTTCTTAACATTTTATACTATTATGATTGCAGGTGTAGATGAGGCAGGAAGAGGTTCTGTTATTGGTCCTTTAGTTATTGCTCTTGCTGAAATTCCAGAGTCTAAACTTTCTTTACTAACTGAAATAGGTGTTAAAGATTCTAAACTTTTGAAAAGAAATAAACGAAAAGAAATTCTTGAGAAAGTGAATAATATTGCAAAATTCTACTATAAAATTTTTGATGCTCATGAAATAGTTAATTTCATGAAGTTAAAATCTTTGAATCAGTTAGAACTTGGGGGAATGGTTAATCTTTCTAATAGTGCAAGATCTGAGAAGATAATTATTGACTGTCCTTCAGCAGGTATTACTTCCTTCTCGAAAGATATTAATTGTTTATTGAATAATCCTAAAACTTTAATTATTGAGCATAAGGCTGATTTGAATCATTCAATAGTCGCGTTAGCTTCTATTGCTGCTAAAGAGAAAAGAGAAGATTTAATTGATGTTTTAAAAGAAAAATTTGGAGATTTTGGTAGTGGATATCCTGCAGATCCAAAAGCAAAAGCTTATTTAACAGATAATCCTGAAATTAGTATTGTGAGAACTAACTGGAGTACTTGGAAGAATAGGGTCCAAACTAGATTAATATGAATATTTCAATAAATTATGAAGAGGGAATGATTAAGAAACTTAGAAAGCTAGGATTTAGAGATATTCCCAAAAAAACACCTTTTGAAAAATTAAGATTAGAAAAGAATTGTTTAGTAGTACTATATAATACTGGAAAATTATTGCTTCAAGGTTCTGACTCTGGAGTATTGCACACTTTAAGTGATTTAAGAGGTAAGAAAAAACAAAATAAATTAGATTCTGAAGAGGAAATTATTGGTAGTGATGAAACTTTGAAGGGAGATACTTTTGGCGGATTAATAGTCAGTGGTTTTAAGGGAAATTCTAGAATTAGATCTAGACTTATGTCTTTAGGAGTTAAGGATTCTAAACTACTTTCAGAACAACAAATTTTGAGGATTGCTGAAGCGTTAGAGAAAGAGTTTCCAAATAGAATTTGTATTATTGAATTATCTCCGGAAAATTACAATCACAAAATGTCATATACTAGTGTTACAGGATTACTGAATCAAATGCATCAAGATGTTTATAATACTCTAAAGCCAGGAAAACATGTTGTTGATAAATATCCTGGTTGCAAGATTGGTGATGAAATTCTTGAGAAGGCAGAATCTAAATATTTAGAGGTTGCTGCCGCATCTATTGTTGCTAGAAAAAGAGCTTTAGATCAGTTTGATAGACTTAGTGAAAAAATCGGATTTACACTTCCTAAAGGAAGCACTCATGTTAGTGATGCTTTAAGAAAGTTAGAAATTAAAGGATTGAATAAAGCAAGATTTGTCAAGACCCATTTTAGGAATGTTTAATTTTTAACTTCAAAATCTCTTTGAGATTTAGTAAGTTTTAAATACTATTCTCGTTCCTTTTCGAGTGAGGATATAGTAATGACTAGAATAACAAAACTTGCAATGCATGGTTTCAAGTCTTTTGGGAAAAAGACGGATATTTTACTTGGTAATTCTTTCAATTGTATTTTGGGTCCGAACGGTTCTGGAAAGAGCAATGTTTTGGATGGTTTATGTTTTGTTCTTGGAAAAGCTGGCTCTAAAGGGTTAAGGGCTGAAAAGACTAGTAATTTAATTTACAATGGTGGAAAGTCTAAAAATCCGTATAAAGAAGGAACTGTACAAATATATTTTTCTAATGAGAATAATGAGTTTCCTATTCAAGAAAAAGAATTAAAACTTTCAAGAACTGTAAAAAGTAATGGCACTAGTGTTTATAGAATTAATGATCAAACAGTAACAAGAACTCAAGTTTTAGATGTTTTAAATGCTGCAAGGATTAATCCAGACGGGTACAATATTATTTTGCAAGGAGATATTGTAAAACTTGTTGAAATGTCTTCAATAGAAAGGAGGGGAATTATTGAGGAAATCTCAGGAATTTCAGTTTATGAAGAAAAAAAGAACAGGGCATTAAGAGAATTAGGGAAGGTTGAAGAAACCTTGAATGAAGCAGATATTATATTAGCAGAAAGAAAATCTTATATTAAGGATTTGAAGAAAGATAGGGATCAAGCTCAAAAGTTTAAGGATTTAGATGATAAAATAAAAAGAAACAAAGTAACTTCTTTAACTTTAAGAAAGAACAAGAAGTCTAAAGAACATTCGAATTTTGATTCTAAAATAAAAGTAGAAAGAGAAAAAGTTTCTAAATTAGAAAATAAAATTTCTCAGTTAAAAAAGCAAGTAGATTCTAAAAAAGAAGAGGTTGAGCTTATTAATAAGCAAGTTGAAGAGTCTGGAGAAACTACACAGGTTGATATGCACAAACAACTTGACCAGTTAAAAGTTAATTTTGCATTGAACAAACAAAAATTAGAAAACTTAAATTCTGAAATTCTTAAAATTCAAGAAAGAAAAAAACAATTATCTCAAGACTTAGATAATTACAGAAATAAATCTTCAGGTTTCATCAAGAAAAAAGAAGATTTAGGAAAAGAAATTTTAATGAAAGAAAAATTAATTTCAGAAATTGAAAATAAAATTAAAAATTTTAAAGAAAATAACAAAATTGATGAGAATATTGACAAAGAACTAGAAATTATAGATTCAGAAAACGAAAAGAAACAAGAGAGTATTGAAAGTTTAAGAGTAGAACATCAAAATATGATTAGAGAAAAAGACAAATTAGAATTTAGTCTTAATTCTATTGATGAAAAAATAGATAAGGTTTTAGAAGTTGAAAAAGAGAATAAGGATCAGATTATAATATTAAGAGAGCTTAAACAAAAATTTAAGCAAGTAACTATTGAATTAACATCTATATTGAATGAAGAATCAAAGATTTCTTCAGAACTTTCTACGGCAAGGTCAAGACTTATTAGCAAGAAGGAAGATTTTGCAAAACTTAATGCTAAAAATTCATTGATTTTAGAAAGAAGACATGCAAACGCTGCAGTTAAGAACATTATTGATAATAAAAAAAACTTTCCTGGAGTTATTGGAATAGTTTCTGATTTAGGAAGTGTTAATCAAAAGTTTTCAGTTGCTTTAGAAATTGCTGCAGGAAATAAAATAAGAAGTATAGTTACTGAGTCTGATGAGTCTGCATCTTCTTGTATTAGATACTTAAAAGAAAAAAGGTTAGGAGTTGCTGCTTTTTTCCCATTGAATAAATTAAAACCAATATTGATACGTTCAGAATTAAGAAGTTTAAAAGGTCCTGGGATTTTTGGTTTGGCAATAGATCTTGTAGATTTTCAAACTAAATATGATAAAGTTTTTCAACAAGTTTTTGGAAATACTTTAGTTGTTGAAAATATTCCTGCAGCAAGGCGTTTAGGAATAGGAAAGACTAGGATGGTAACTCTTGAAGGAGATATTATTGAGGGTTCTGGAGTTATGATTGGTGGTTTTAGAGGAAGGGCAGTAGGCGGCTTTAAAGAAAAAGAAGTTTCAAAAAATTTAGATTCTTTAAGTGTTGACATTGCAGATTTAGAAGCTGTAGTTTCAAAACTAGAGAGTGAAAAAGAATCATTAAATTCAAGGATTGAAAGTTTAAGGATTCAAAAGTCAGAATTTGAAGGAGAAATAATAAAATTAGAAAAATCATTACATGTTGATTCTGAAGATATTGAAGCATCTCAAGAATTAAAACAAAAAATAAGTAAGGAAATCAATGAGATAGAATCAAAACTTGAATCTGGAGAAAGAAGTATTAGAAATATAACTAGAGACTTAACACAATTAAAGATAAAAAAACAGGAAATCAGAAATAAAATTAATGAATTAAGAAATCCTGCAGTATTGGCAGAACTAAATTCTTTCGAGGAGAAAAGACAAGAATTAAAAGATGAACTTTCAAATCTTAAAGCTGAAATTAAAGCTCAAGAACTCCAAGAAGAGAGTGTTATGGGTCCAGAAATAAAGAATATTGAAAGAATATTAAAACAACAAGAAAAAGAAGAAGAAGAATTTAAGAATGAAGCAGAACAATTAAAGAATTCAATCTCATCTGAAAAGAAAAATCTTGAATTTAAGGAGAAAAAACAAAAGGAATTCTATAATAAGTTCAAAGATTTATTTAATAAAAGACAAAATATTAGTGATGAGATTGGGAAGATAGAAGGAGATATTATTCAAAAAGAGGAAAGAATAAGATCTTTAGAAACAAGAGTTAATTCGTTATCTTTAGAAGTTGCAAGGCTTAATGCAGAAATTTCAGGAATTGATGAAGAACTTTCTCAATTTAAGAATGTGAAGCCTTTCAAAAACAAATCTGAAGAAACTATTGAAAAGGAAATTCGTGATTTTGAGAATTTAATAAATAATATTGGTTCTGTTAATATGAGATCATTAGAAATTTTTGATCAGGCAGAAACTGAATATTTAGCATTACAAGATAAGAAGACAAACTTAACTAAAGAAAGGGAAGATGTTCTTATAATGATTAATCAAATAGAAGATAAAAAGAAAGAATTATTCAGTAAAACCTTCAGGGCTTTAGAAAATAATTTCAAGGGAATTTTTGAAAGATTAACCACTAAATCTGCAAAGGCGGAATTAGTTCTTGAAGATAAGAATAATCCGTTTAATGGAGGTCTTGAAATAAAAGTTAAACTTTCTGGTAATAAATTTTTGGATTTAAGAAGTCTTTCTGGAGGGGAGAAAACACTTACTGCTTTAGCATTCTTGTTTGCTGTCCAAGAGTATCAACCAGCTTCTTTCTATTGTTTGGACGAAGTAGATGCTGCTCTTGATAAAAGAAATTCTGAAAAATTAGCATCTCTAGTTAGAAGTTATTCAAACAATGCACAGTATATAATAATAAGTCATAATGATGCAGTTATTAGCGAGGCAGATAATTTATATGGAGTTTCAATGGCAGAAGATGGAATTAGTAAAGTAACTAGTCTAAAAATCTGAGAATTCTTTTATTGTCTCAACAATTTCTTTCTTTGTATTTTCAAATTCAAATTTGGTAAGTATTGTTCTTCTTGCATTAGTTCCTATTTTTTCTCTTAATTTGTAATTTTTTAATTCTTTAAGTTTTCTGTACAGAAAGAAAGAGTTTTTGAACGGGAAGAAAAAACTATTTTTTCCATCTTCTATATAATCATTAACAAAACCTACAGGAGTACTAATTACAGGAAGAGAACAAGACATTGCTTCCATAACTGCTAAGCAACTAGTTTCTGTCAAACTTGGCATTACATAAACATCCATAGAATTCAAGTAAGGGATAACATTATTTTGTTTTCCAACTAAAATAATATTTTTTCTTTCTAGTTTGTCTTTTAATTCTTCTAAACCATCCCCAACTATTAATAATCTAGAATTTTTATCATTTAATCTTCTGAATGCCCTAAGAAGAGTTAAAAGATCTTTTTCCCTGGCTATTCTTCCATGATATCCTATAACATATTTTCCTTCTAATCCTAATTTCTTTTTTAGTTCTCCCTTATTAAGTGCTGGTTTGAATTTTTTAGTATTTACGCCCATATGAATTATTTTTTTCTTTGTTTTGAACCCATTCCATTCTAATTTATCAGCAAGATTTTGGGAGGGCAATATTAACAAGTCAGTCTTGTTATAAATCCACCTGCTTATTTTTTTGACTAATAATTTGCTGATTATTTTTAGTAGTGATGTCTTTAATGCTTTTGAAGAAAGTTCCCATTCAATAGTGTGAATGTATGATATTATTTTCTTTCCTTGTTTTTTAGCTGCTAGTATTGATAAAAAACCAACCGGTCCTATTGATTGATTAAATATAAAGTCTGATTTAGAAACTTCTTGTTTTATTGTTTTCCTATCAAATTTTGCAAATTGTATATCTCCAAAGTTTTTTTTAATTGTTTTTATTCTTTTAATATTAAATTTTTTCTCTAATTTTCCGAAGTCAGGAGCTAATATTTTAACTTGAAATTCTTTTTCTAAACTGGGAAGTATATCCATTAAAAATCTGACTATTCCATCCCAACGAGGTAGGAAACAATCAGTTGTTATAAGTAATTTCATCTTACTCTATAGAATACCTCTGCCATTATTCCTTTGTTTGTTATTCCGTTTAGAAAAGACAATAAATAAACATTCCATAAAAGTCCTAATAAAGAAATTTTTTGACTTTTGAAACAAGATAACGCTTTCTTTTTTATTTCAAAAGTTTTACTTATATCAACAACAAATTTAGGAAAATTTCTTTTAATATTCACTAAATTCCAAATTCTGAAGGAATAAACTTCACTTTTCACTTTTAATTCATCATAAGCATTTAGAACTTGTTTTTGAACTGCTCTATGGTCAGGATGAGGATCGTTTATAGAATGTGTGAATATTTTTTCTGGAGTTTCTTTAAGAATTATTGTTTTTATTGTTTTTATTGTTTTTTCTTTTTTCCTATTAAATTTTCCTTCTTCAAGATTGAAAAATTCTACTCCATATCCACCAATTATCTTATCTGCCTTTTCTGCTTCTTTAATTCTCAAATTTCCTATGTATGATTCTTTAAGCCAAGGGTTTGCTAATACTCCTTGAGAAAAAATAAATGTCTTAATTTTATAGTTTTTTTGTGCATATTTTGCAAGGGTTCCGCCAGGTCCTATTATTTGATCGTCTGAATGAGCGCAAAAAACTAATATTGTTTTTTTCATTGCTTTTCTTCTATTATGAAGATTTATATAATTTTGGAATTATTTTACTAGTTTCCTGAACTATTAATACACTGACTATCATAGAGAATAATAATAATTGGAGAGCGAGAATTATTAATAATAAATAGTACGAAATATTGTTGGTTCTAGTAATAAAAACTCCTAAATATGCTGTTGAAAAAATATAAGGAATTAACCCAAAACTTGTTGCTGTTAAAAATGTCGAATATTTCATTTTTGAAAATCCTGCTATATAACTTAAAGCGTCAACACTAGTAAATGGGTTAAGCCTTAAGAAGAATAAAATAGTTCCTCCGTGTTTTTGTGTTACTCTATCAAATTTAATGAGTTTTTCATGAGAAATATATCTTTTTAATTTATCTCTTCCTAATTTTTTAGAGATGAAAAAAACTGCTGTTGAAGCCATAATATTTCCAACTAAGGCAATTATAAATCCTGTTATTCCACCAAATAATGCTCCAGCAGACGCGTAAATTATGAAGCCAGGCATTGAAAGGAAAACTTCTACAAAAATAAATCCTATGAATGGAATTATTGCTAAAATACCATAATTTTCCAAACTTGATTGTAACGCACTAGGATCTTCATTTAATAATACATGAACAAATCCTTCAGATTGATAATTCCAAAATAGCAAACTTGAAAGTAGTAAGAAAGTTATTATTGTAGTTAATAGATTTTCTCTCAAGAATTTTTCCCACTTCATTACCTTTTTTTGAAATTATTAACTATAAAAATCTATTCCCTAAAATTATTAAATGATTACTATTATATACTTTTAATGAAATTCCCTCTTTCGGTTGCTATTGCTGCTTTAATTCATAATAATAAAATTTTGATGATTAAAAGAGCTAAAGGTTCTTATTCTGGATTGTGGGGGTTTCCTGGCGGCAAGATAGAATTTGATGAGCATGTTTCTGAAGCTGCTCTTAGAGAAATTTTTGAAGAGACAGGTATCGAATCGGAATTTAAGAGACATGTAGGATTTGTTTCTGAACATTTAATGGAGAATAAAGAAATAATTAGACATTTTTTGCTTCACATTTGTGAATTAACTCCTAAGAATACTAAATTCGTTGAAGGTCGTGAAGGAGAACTTGCCTGGTTTGATCTTGATAATATTAGCAGGGTGAAAGAACATCTTATTCCCAGTGACTTCCTGATTATTAATAATCTTATTAAAAATGCTGGAAGTACTTATTATAATTGTGTTATTGAAAAATCTGGAGAGTTTCACGTTCTGAAAAAGTTTGAATGATAATTATTTTGGAAAAACAATGCCTCCAATAAAATCCACTCTGTAAATTTATTTATTGTCTTGCTTTATTATTTCCTTTCCAGTAAAGTATTCTAGACTTCCTTGAACTTTGCAGGAATATTTGAATTTTTTTATATTAAAAGTTTCAGGTCCCCTGAACGGGTATTCTTCAGTTACTTTCATTAATGCTTCTTTTAAGAATGAGTAAGTTTTTTTTGCTTTGCTATGTTGTTTTGGTTTCATTCCTCCAGCGTAGGACATTGTCCAGATTGGTTTGTTTTTGTACTTTATTATTGAGATTCCTGGGAATGTGTAAAAACCAGTGTATAATTCTATATACTCGTAATTTCCTTCCTTGAATATTAATTCTTTAAACCCATCTATTGATGCTTCTACTTCCTTGCCTCCTGCAGCATAAGTGTTTTTATTAGCTTTTACTATGAATTCAGCCAGTTCTTCTAAGTTCATAAATTGTTTTTGTTTTCTTCATTTTTTAATCTTCTTTATTTTTCTTCGGAAATTTTTATATATTACCTTCTCATTTCTTACTTAATGGTGAAGTGGGATTTAAAGAAACTGATTCCTGAAGGTTCTGAAAAGTTAATTTCTGAACTAAAGTATAAGGTTGAAAAATTCAAGAAATATAGAGGGAACATAAATCTTGATAATTTCTTTACTATTATGAAAGAGAGTGAAGAAATTAGTGGTTTGGCAAAGAGACTTAATGGTTATTCTTCATTATGGCTTTCTGAAAACACTTCTTCTTCAGAAAGAAATTCTTATAATTTGAAAGTTTCTCAATTATTAACTGATGTTGAAAATGAATTATTATTCTTTAGTTTATGGTTTAAATCATTGTCTGACAGGGAGGCGAAAAAGTTTATTGATATTTCTGAAGAGTACTATTATCATTTGGAGTCTATTAGGTTGTTTAAAGATCATACTCTGAAAGAGAAGGAAGAACAAATTCTTAATTTGAAAGATATTACTGGTGTAGAAGCAATTACTAGATTGTATGATATTATTACTAACAAGTTCAAGTTTTATTGGGATGGTAAAGAAATCACTCAGTCTGACCTTACTGTTTTTGTCAGGTCTTCAGATCCTAAGATTAGGGAGAAAGCATACAAAACACTATTTGGACCATATTATCGAGAGGAAATGGCTCTTGGTGAAGTGTATAAAACTATAGTGTTAGATTGGTATAATGAAAATTTGAAATTAAGAAGTTTTAAGACACCCATTTCTGTTAGGAATTTAGCAAATGATGTTCCTGACGAGGCTGTTGATGCGTTATTAAATGTTGTCAGGAAAAATACAGGAATATTTCAGGAGTATTTTAAAATTAAAGCTGAACTTTTGGGGATGAAGAAATTATCCAGGTTTCATTTATACGCGCCAGTTTCTGACTTTGACAAGTCTTACTCTTTCGAAGAGTCTAAAAAGATTGTTTTAGAAACTTACAAGAATTTTTCTGAAAAAGCATATTCTTACGCTAAGGAAATTTTCGATCTTGATAATGTTCATTCTGAAATTTCTCTAGGAAAACAGTCTGGCGCTTTTTGTTATACTGTAGTTAAGGATATTGCCCCATTCATATTATTGAATTTTGTGGGTAAACTTAATGATGTTTCTACTATGATGCACGAGTTTGGTCATGGAATTCATGGTAGGGCTGCAAGAGAACAAACACAATTTACTTTTCATTCGGCATTACCTATGGCTGAGACTGCTTCAATATTTGGGGAAACTTTATTGGAGAATAGGTTATTAAAAGAATCTTCTGATAAGGATAAGATTAATTTATTAGTTAATACTATGGATGGTTTTTATGCTTCTATTGTTAGGCAGGTTTTCTTTGTTATTTTTGAAAAGGAAGCGCATGAGATGATTGCTAATAATGCTACTATTGAAGAATTGAATTCTGCCTACTTGAAAAATTTAAAGGAACAATTTGGTTCGGCCATGGACATTCCTGATGATTTCAAGCATGAGTGGAAATACATTCCTCACATTTATCACACTCCTTTCTATTGTTATGCTTATGCTTTTGGTAATCTGTTAGGGTTGTCCTTGTATAAAATGTATGATCGTGAAGGTAGTGATTTTGCTGAAAAATATATGAGACTATTATCTTATGGTGGTGGTAATTCTCCTGGTAAGATTCTTAAGGAAATAATGGATGTTGATATTACTTCTGAAAAATTCTGGCAGGATGGTTTTGATATTATTAAGGAAAATCTTGAGGAGTTGAAAAGGCTTGGAAGAATTAAAAAAGCTTAAAGAAGAGTATAATGATTGTGAAAGATGTCCATTACTTGTAAAGAATAGAAATAATGTTGTTTTTGGTACGGGGGATAGTTCTAGAGTTTTAATTATTGGCGAAGCTCCTGGTATGCAGGAGGATTTGAGGAATGAACCTTTTGTTGGAAGGTCTGGTGAAGTTTTGAATTCTTTGCTTGCTGATATTGGACTTTCGAGGAGTGATGTGTATATTACTAATACTATTCTTTGTAGGCCTCCTGATAATAGGAATCCTTCTTCTGAAGAGTTAAGGAATTGTAAGTCTAGGCTTGATAGGCATGTTGAAATTTTAGATCCTGAAGTTATTATTACTCTTGGAAATTTCGCTACAAAGTACATTTTAGGTACTAGTAAGGGTATTACTACTATTCATGGTAGAGTTTTCGATATAGGGGGTAGGAAGGTAGTTCCTATGTATCATCCTGCTGTATTGCTTTATTCAGGTAATAATCCTGATAAGAGAAAAGAGTTACTTAATGATTTCATGACTGTAAAGACTTTGCTTGGTGGGACTGATTTAAGGAGTTTTTTATAATTCTAAATATTTTTAATTAGGAAGTAAATCCTAATAGTATGATTAGAATATTCCTGGATACTATGTTCTTAATGATGCCTTTCCAGTTCAATGTAGATATATTTTCAGAATTGAATAGGTTGTTTGGAGATTATGAAGCTTGCATTTCTAGCATTACATTTAAAGAATTAGACAATATTGAGAGTAAAGAATCTAAAGGTTCAGATAAATTAATTGTTAAGGCGGTAAGAAAGCTTATTGAACAAAAGAATTTGACAATTATTGAGTCTAATGAGCGTTTGGTTGATGATTTCCTTGTTGAAAACGCGGAAGATTTTGACTTTGTAGCTACTCAAGATAAGGAATTAAAGAAAAAACTTAAAAACAGAACCAAATTCATTGTTTTGAGATCAGGTAAATATTTAGAAAATGTTTTATAAAGTTAAGGTTAAGGATCATATAAGATTTCCTCCTGAAAGGTTTTCGGGGGATGTTACTGAAGGCATTCTTAATGAAATTAGAAAATCTTATGAAGGCTATACTTCTAAAGATCTTGGTTTGGTAATGGATGTAACTGAAGTTTTTAATATTGGTGAAGGAATTATTGTTCCTGGTGATGGTGCTAGTTATTATGAAACTGAATTTGAACTTGTTAGTTTCAAGCCTGAATTGCATGAGGTTGTTATTGGTAGAATTAAGGATATTGCTGACTTTGGCGCTTTCTTGAATTTTGGTCCTGCGGACGGTATGATTCATGTTAGTCAAACAATGAATGATTTTGTTTCTTTCAGTAAGGATAAGGTATTAACAGGTAAGGACACTAAAAGATTACTAAAAGTTGGAGATGTGTGTAAGGCTAAGATGATTGCAATTTCTTTTAAGGATAATTCGCCTAAGATTGGTCTTACAATGAGACAAGTTGGTCTTGGAAGGCAAGAGTGGATTGATGAGGATTTAGCTCCTAAAAAAACTATTACTAAAAAAGAGGTTAAAAAATAAAATGAAAAAGGACAAAGTTTGTAAGTCTTGCAAATTATTTGTTGATGGTAATGTATGTCCTGTTTGTAAGAAAAATTTATTTTCTACAAATTGGCAGGGGAAGATTTACATGTTAGACACTAAAAATTCTAAAATTGCTAATGAGATTGGAATTAAAGAAAAAGGAGAATATGCTATTAAAGTAAGTTGAAAATGAAATTATTAACTCAAGAAAAAAATGATGTGTTTGGAAGGGAAGATTCTGTATTTCGGATTTCTTATTCCGGAGCTACTCCTGATAGGAATTCTTTAAAGGAAGATATTGCTAAACAATTGAAGATAAAGTCTGATTCTTTAGTAATTAGAAAGATAGAACCAAAATTTGGTAAGAGTGAATCTTTAGTTTATGTTACTTCATATAAGAATAAGAAAGATTTAGAGACTTTAGAACTTAAACATTTAATTTCTAAGAATAATAAGGAAGTTAAGAAGAAAGAAGAACCTAAAGAAGAAGTGGTTGAAGAATCTAAGGAAGAAAAGTCTGAAGAGGATTCTACTAATGAAACTAAAGAAGAAATAGTTGAAGAAAGTAAAGAAGAAGAACCTTCTGAAGAGAAAAAAGAAGCGGTAGAGGAGTCAGAATGACTGAAGAAACAAAGAAAAAATCTTCAAAAAAGTGGGAAGCTTACAAGGATGGCAAAAAATTAAAGAGGGAATGCTTAAAGTGTGGCCCTGGAGTTTTTTTAGCTGAACATAACAATCGGTTTGCATGTGGCAAGTGTGGTTTTATGGAGAAAAAATAAGAAAGTATTAAATAATTAATTTCTCTTTTCTTTGATTATGGATTTTAAAGACGATATTAATTCTGCCTGTAAGGCTTTAAAGATTAATGCAGTTTGTATAATTGGTGGTTCTTTTGCTAAAGGAACTAATTTAGATGATGATTTTGATATTGATTTCTTCCTAAAATTTTCTAAAAAATACAAGAATGAAGAAATTTCAAACTTGACAGAGAAAGTTCTAAAAAAATCTAAAATAAAATACTTAAGAATTCATGGTAGTAGAGATTATTTTCATTTTGAAAGAGAGACTAAGCATTATGAGGTAGTTCCAGTTTTTAATATTAAGAAACCTTCTGAAGCAATTAATATTACTGATGTTTCTCCATTACATGTTGATTATGTTAAGAAAAAACTAAAAAAACCAGGTGATGTAAAACTTGTCAAGAGATTCTGCAAGGCTGGAAGAGTTTATGGAGCTGAATCTTATATTAATGGATTTTCAGGTCATGTTATTGAATTATTAATAATTCATTATGGAAGTTTTAAGAATTTATTAAAGAAAGCTACTTCTTGGAATCCTAAAGTTATTATTGATATTGAAAAAAAGGTTAAAAATCCATTAGTAAACTTGAATTCATCTAAAACAATAGGTCCTTTAATACTTCTTGATCCAGTTCAACCTGCAAGGAATGCTGCTGCTTCATTGTCTTTGGAAAAATTCAATAAATTTAAGGATTTGGCTAATAATTATTTAAAGAAACCTTCTAACTCTTTTTTTAAGAAGAAAAAATTAGATTTTTCTAAATTTAAGAAAAATAATCCTGCTTTGAAAATAGTTTTAAAACCTGTTGATTCTAGTAAGGACATTTCCGGAACTAAAGCATTCAAAGCACTAAAATTTTTATTAAGATGTTTAGAAGAGAATAATTTTAAGATTAATTATGATTGGGAGTTTGATAAGAAGTTCATTATTTTTATTTCTGGAAAGTTAAAGTCTGATACTGTTATTGTTATTGGTCCACCCTTAAATAAAAAGGAGGATTGTAATAAATTTTTGAAGAAGAGAAAAAACACTTATAAAAAAAGTGGTAGGTTATTTTCTAAGGAGAAAGTCAAATTTAAAACTTTGAAATCTTGCTTAAATTTTTATTTGAAAGATTCTTATGTAACTTCTAGGATTAAGAGGGTTGAGAGTGTTATCTAGTTTTTATTTTTCATTAAAATCTTGGACTTTGGAAACTTTTGCACCTTATGGATTTTCAGGCTTGTTTTTACTTGCTTTTATAGAATCTTCCTTCTTTCCAATACCTCCTGATATTTTATTAATAATATTAGCACTTGCATCTCCAGAACAGGCTTATTTTTTGGCATTAATTGCTACTATCGGTTCTGTTTTAGGAGGTATTCTAGGTTATTATATTGGTTTTGCTGGTGAGAAATTAATTCTTGAAAAGATTTTTGCAAAGAACAAATTAAGAAAAATGCATAATTTATTTAACAAATATGAAACGATGGCCGTTTTTATTGGGGGGTTTACTCCATTACCTTACAAACTCTTCACTATCGCAGCCGGAGTTTTCTATCTTGATTTCAAAAAATTTGTTATTGCTTCAATATTGAGTAGGGGATTGCGTTTTTTCCTTGTTGCATCCTTAATTAGTTTTTTCCATGAGGGTATTGAAACTTTCATTCTGGAGTATGTTAATGTTCTAAGTATTGTCTTTGGAGTTTTAATTATTGGATATTTTGTTTTTAAGTTTTGGAGGAAGAAGAAATGATTAATATTATTTTATTACTTTTAGTTAGTTTCTTCTTGGATTCTATCTTTTTAGATATTTTTACTAACCTTCAATTTTTAGGATTAACTGGATTTTTTGAAATCTTTTCAATTTTTAATATTTTAATAGTGTTATTTATATTTACAGGTCTTGTTTTTTATGTTGTAAAGCCTAGTTTTAAAAGTTTAAAATCATTATATACTGGTTTATTACTTACTTTTTTAGTGGTTGGTTTTCTGAAGATGATTATTGCAAGGCCTCGTCCTTTTGAAGGGTTTGAATCTGCCTTTTACAGTTTTCCTTCAGGTCATGCTGCCATTGCTTTTTCTAGTATTCCAGCATTTAAGAATTTTCCAAAGCCACTATTTTATTCTTTGATTGCATTCGCTGTTTTTGTTGCAGTCAGTAGGTTATATTTGCAAGTTCATTACTTTAGTGATGTTGTTTTTGGAAGTGTTATTGGTTATTTTCTTGGAAGACTAGGAGGCTTGCTAAATGAATGAACTTTTTAGACAATTATTTCATATTCTTTTAGGACTTTCAATAATAATTTCAGTAATTTTAGGTTTTGGTATTCCTTTCATTGTTTGTTTACTTATTCTTGGATTAATTATTTTGTTATTAGTTAGGTTTAACTATTTTGGATCAATTACTGAAGTCGTTTCTGACATGACTAGGGATCATGAGAATATTCCTGGACTTGGAGGGTTTACTTTAGTTCTTGGTTGTTTGATTCCATTATTGTTTTTTGATTATAGGATTGCATTGGTCGGGATTTCTGTATTAACTTTTGGGGATGCTGCAAGTACTGTGTTTTCTAGATTTGTTAAGACTAAAAAACTACCTTATTCTAGTAAGACTTATGGTGGTACTATTGCTGGTTTTACATTTGGTTTCTTAGGAGCATTACCTTTTATTAATTTACTAGGTGCTTTTCTTGCTGGTTTTGTAGGCAGTATTACAGAATCTTTTGATGAGTTTTTCGATGATAATTTAATAATTCCAGTTATCGTCTCATTATTTGTTTATTTCATTAGTCCTACCTTATAGAAAATATTAAATAGTTAAACCTTCCAGAATTGATTATGAGCAAACAGATCACAATCAAAACTGATTGGATGAAGCATTTGATTGATGATGAACATCAAAGAAAGATTTTTTCATTAACTTTAATTGGTCTGGGAGTTTTATTATTGGTTATTGGAGTGTTAATGTTATAAAAATGGGACAGCAAGAAATTTATGATTTTTTAAAGGCTAATAAGGGCCAATGGTTTACTAGTAAGGAAATTTCTGAAAAATTAGGTGTTTCTATAGGTTCTGTTACTATGTCTTTGAAAAAGCTTAGAAAGACTAACATGATTAAGTATAAGAATACTGGCAAGCGTGGAACATATAATTATTCTGTTTCTTAACTTACTAAATTCAAAATGAATTTTGAAGTTCAAAACATTCCATGTTTTGTAACTTTTTTCTTAGAAAACTTTAATAAGTTAAACTTTCCTTTCCTTCAACAATGATTATTACTTTTCCGGATAGATCAAAGAAGAAGTTTAAGAAAGGAATTACTTCTTTGGAAGTTGCAGAGAGTATTGGCTCTAGACTAGCTAATGATGCTATTGCTGCAAAAGTAGATGGTGTATTGGTTGATTTGTCCAAGAAGATCAGTAAGGATTCTAAACTAGAGATATTAACTGGTTCTTCTCCTGAGGGTGTTGATGTGTTGAGACATTCTTGTGCTCATTTATTATCTCATGCTGTTAAGAGATTATTTCCTAAAGCATTACCTACTATTGGGCCTGTTATTGAGAATGGTTTTTATTATGATTTTGACTCTTCCCCTTTTTCAGACGAGGATTTAGAAAAGATTGGGTCAGAAATGAAAAAAATTGTTAAGGAGAAAATTCTTGTTGAAAGGTTTGAACTTTCTAAGAAGGATGCTTTGAAAATGTTTAGTAAGAATAAGTACAAGAAAGAATTAATTAATGAGTCTAAAGGTAAACTTTCTTATTATAAACAAGCGGATTTTAAGGATTTGTGTACTGGTCCTCATGTTATTAATACATCTCGGCTTAAAGCGTTTAAGATTACTAAGAGTTCTGGTAGTTATTGGAGGGGGGATTCTAAGAATAAACAATTACAAAGAATTTATGGTGTTTGTTTTTCTGATAAGAAAACTTTAAACTTGCATTTGCAGATGATGGAAGAGGCTTTGAAAAGGGATCATAAGTTGCTTGCTGAAGGAAAACTCTATATGATTTCTGATCTTGTCGGTAAGGGTCTTCCTATTTGGCTTCCTAAGGGAGAAATTGTTAAGAAGGAAATTGAAAATTATGCTGTTGAGATTGAGGATGAGGCTGGTTTTGAAAGAGTTTCAACCCCTCATATTGCCAAGGAAGAATTATTCCTGGCTTCTGGACATTTACCTCATTATGAGGATGATATGTTTCCTAAAATGAAGATGGATGATGGAACTTATTATTTGAAGGCTATGAATTGTCCTTTACATCATATTATTTTTGGTCATGGAGTTAGGAGTTATAGAGAATTGCCTTTAAGACTTGCAGAGTATGGTACTGTTTATAGGAATGAAATGTCCGGTGTTCTTTCTGGACTTTTAAGGGTTCGTATGCTTTCTATGAACGATGCTCATATTTATTGCAGTAAGGAACAAATAGGTCCTGAAATTAAGAATGTTATTTCTATGATTAATGATTATTACAAAACTTTTGGTTTTAAGAATTATTATTTTAGGCTTTCGTTATGGGATCCTAAGAATAAGGAGAAGTATATTAGTGAACCTGCTAATTGGAAGTATTCAGAGGCGCAGTTGAGGAAGGTTTTAAAAGAGTTAAAAGTAGATTTTATTGAGGTTGAGGATGAAGCTGCATTTTATGGTCCTAAGATTGATATTCAGTTTAAGACGGTTACTGGTAGGGAAGAAACTTTATCTACTATTCAATTAGATTTTGCTGCTAAGAAAAGGTTTGGTTTAAAATATATTGATAAGAAGGGTAAGGTAAATAATGATGTTTTTGTTATTCATCGTGCTCCTCTTTCTGTTCATGAGAGGTTTATTGCTTTTTTGATAGAGCATTATGGAGGTAATTTTCCTTTATGGCTTTCTCCTGTTCAGGTTAGAATTTTACCTATTAGTGACAAGTTTAATTCTTATGCTAATTCTTTGAAGAAAGAGCTTCCTTTCAGGGTGGAGGTTGATTCTAGGGCTGAATCGATTAATAAAAAGGTTAGAAATGCTCAGTTGGAGAAGATTCCAGTCATGGTTATTATTGGTGGGAAGGAAATGGTGGGTAAGACTGTTTCTGTTAGGACTTTGGATGGTAATGTTAAATTTGGTATTAAAAAATCTGTTTTTATTAAGAAAATTACTGAGTTTATAAGTTCTAGATCTAGACAGGTTAGTTTCAAATGAGGTTCTTAATTATTTTGCTATTGTTACTGCCTTCTGTCTTAGCCGTGGAATCTCATATGACTTTACTTACTATTTCTGAATCTGGAGAGTTTGGTGGGACTGCGGATTTGTATTTGAGGATTGAGGCTGGTAACGGTCAGGTTTTTATTGATACTATGCCTTTGACGAAGATGGATACTCAAATTACTATGAGGTTTGCTAAGGAGTTTGCTTGTTCTTTTACTAATACTGATTGTTCTAGGCTTGATTTTTTTTATACTATTAGGGCGTCTGCTTCTATAGTTGGTGGTCCTAGTGCTGGTGCTCCTGCTACTTTACTTACTATTTCTGCTTTGGATGGTGTTTCTTTAGATTCTTCTGCTGTTGTCACAGGCACTATTAATTCTGGGGGTATTATAGGTCCTGTTGGGGGTATTAATGAGAAGATTATTGCTGCTAGACATGAGGGATTTGCTAAGGTTTTAATTCCTAAATGGGCTTTTGCTAATGATACTAACCTTTCAATTTTCACTTCTGGTATTGAGGTTGTTAAGGTTGTTACTGTTGATGAGGCTTTAACTATTCTTACGGGAGTGGATTATTTGTATGATAATGGTGAGATTATTGTTGATGAAGAATATACTGAAAAAATGATTGAAACATCTAATGAAATGTGTAATAGAACTTTTAAATTAATTAATGAAACTGGTATTGTTCCCGCATCTTATAATTTGAGTTTGATTTCTTTGGAGGATGAGAATTATTATTCTGCTGCTAGTTTTTGTTTTTCTTCTAATATTCAGTTGAGAAAGAGTATTTTGGAGAATTCTAGTATTGATTTTATTGTTCTTGGGTTGGAGAGGTTGGGGGAGCAGATTGTTTCGTTTAATGAGTTTCTTGATAATAAGGAGTTAAGGACTATTACTGACTTTCAAACTTTTATTATTGTTAAGGAGCGTTTGTTAGAGTCTGAGCGTCTTTTGGATTCTTTTTGGAATTTGAGTCTTAATGATTCTTCAATTTATTATACTGCAGCCTTGGCTTCTGAGAGATTTTATAGTGCTGTTGTCTGGAGTGGTTTTTTTGATTTGAGTGGTGAAGTTTATGATTTGGATTCTTCTCATTTGAGAGAGACTTGTTTTAGGAAGTTGGAGGAGGCAGATCAAACTATTAGTTATGTTAAGTATTACCTACCTAGTTTTACTAGGGAGAGTAAGAAGACTTTAGATAAGGCTAGGGATAAAAGACTTTTGGGAGAGTATGAACTTTGTATTTTTGAGGCTTCCAAGGCAAAGGCGGAGGCGGGAATTATTGCTACGGCTTTGGGTATTAGTAGTGATTCTATTGATGATCTTGTTAATGAAAAGTTGAAGATTGCTTCACGAGCTATTTCTAGAGAGCAGGATTCTGGAATTTTCCCTATTCTTGCTTATTCTTATTATGAGTATGCTAGTTCGTTGAGAGAGTCTGATCCTTATTCTGCTTTACTTTATGCCGAGTATGCTTTGGAGTTGTCTAATGTTAGGATGTATTTTGAGAAGGAAAGTTTTGATTTTAGGGTTCCTAAGTTGGATATTCTTTTTGCTTTGATTATAGGAATATTTATAGGTTCTTTCATTACTTACTTTAATGTTCGAAAATGAAATTATTTAAGGCTTATGATGTTAGGGGTGTTTATCCTAGTGAGATTAATAAGGAGTTTGTTTATAATTTTGCATTGGCTTTTTGTGAGTGTTTCAGGCTAAAAAATGTTGTTATTGGTTATGATGCTAGGAGTTCTTCGAAGGAGTTGTTGAAGGCTTTGATTATGGGATTGTCTGTTGGGGGTGTTAAGATTACTAATGCAGGTCTTGTTTCTACGCCTATGTTGAATTTTATTAGTTCTGGTTTTGATTATGGTCTTATGATTACTGCTTCTCATGATCCTAAGGAGTATAATGGGATTAAGGTTTGTAAGAAGTCTGTTCCTTTAGGTTATGATGAGTTGGTGGGTGTTGAGAAGCGGATTAAGTCATTTCCAATTATTGATTCTAAGGTTGATATTGTTAAGAAGGATTTTGTTGATGAGTATGTTAAGGAGTTTACTCCTTTTATGGGTGGTGGTTTATTGATTGATTGTAGTCATGGTTCTACTGGTGAGGTGGTTGGGAGGTTGTTTCCTAATGCTACTGTGTTGAATTCTATTCCTGATGGTAGTTTTCCTGTGCATGGTCCTAATCCTTCTGATAAGAATTCTCAAGAGTATTTTATGAAGGAGTTTGTTAAGGGCGGGTTTGATTTTGGGTTTATGCTTGATGGTGATGGGGATAGGGTATTATTCTTTAATTCTGATGGTGTTATTTCTTCGTCTAAGGTTGCTTGTGTTTTTATTGAAAAGTTTAAGTTTAATGTGGTTAAGGATGTTACTTGTAGTATGATTATTGATGATGTTGCTTCTGTTAAGGGGGTGGAGGTGTTTTCTTCTAAGGTTGGCAGGGTTAATATTCCTTTTATGATGAGGAGGGTGGGGGCTGATTTTGGTGTTGAGAATTCTGCCCATTTTTATTTTAAGGATTTTAATTATTTGGATTCGGGTGTTTATACTGCCTTGAAATTATTGTCCCTTGATAAGGTGGATTTTAGTAAGTATGATAAGTATTTTGAGGATTTGATTAATATTGAGTCTTCTGACCAGGATGGTACTATTAAGAAATTGATTTCTAAGCTTCCTAAGCCTTTGAAGACTGAGAGTATTGATGGTAAGAGTTTTTATTTTAAGGATTTCTGGATTAATATTAGGAAGAGTAATACTGAACCTGTGGTTAGGGTTAAGATTGAGGCTGTTTCTGAGAATATTCTTGAACATACTATAAACTTATTGAATTAAAATAATTCAGAAGTTCAAAATTTCTTTGAAATTTAGAAACTTTTATAAATTAAACTTCTATCCTTTGTCGTTGAGAGAGACGTAAAAGTATGAAATTAACTTCTTCGTTAAGGGAAAAGAAAAGATATGTCAAATTTTCTGTTGATGGAAATTTTTCAAGTTCACAAGTTAAAGCAGCTATTGAAGGTTCTTTTAAAGACTTACATGGTAGTTTTGGATTAGCTGAGGCTGGATTACAGTTTGTTAAGATTAATAAGGAGACTGGTGTTGTTAGGGTTAATAATAAGACTGTTGATAAGTTAAAGAGTGCTTTTACGTTCATTGATAAAATTAATGAAAAACCAGCTAGAATTTCTAGTTTAAAAACGAGTGGAATACTCAAGAGGGTGATATAAATGCAAGCAATGCCTCATCAATTAATGGGTTATGATAGAGCAATTACAATGTTTTCTCCTGATGGGAGATTGTTACAGGTTGAATATGCTAAGAAGACTGTTAAGCAGGGTAGTACTGCTATTGGAATGGTTTGTAAGGATGGTGTTATTTTAGTTACTGATAAGAGACTGGTTGATAAACTGGTTGTTCCTGAGGGTATTGAGAAGATTTGGCAGATTGACGAGCATATTGGTGCTACTGCGTCTGGTATTATTAGTGACGCGCATGTTTTGATTGAGAAGTCTAGAGGGACTGCTCAGCAGCATCAGGTAACTTATGATTCTCCTGCTGATATTCTTACGATTGTTAAGGATGTTTCTAGTCTTAAACAAATTTGTACTCAGTCTGGTGGTCTTAGGCCTTTTGGTGTTTCTTTACTGATTGCGGGTGTTGATAATGGTGATTGTAAACTTTATGAGACTGATCCTACTGGTATTTATTTCCAGTATAAAGCTACTGTTATTGGTGAGGGGGAGAACGATATTGAGAAAATTCTTCATAAGGAGTATAGTGACAATTTAAGTATGGAGGCGGGTTTGAAACTTTGTCTTTCTGCTATGAAGAAAGTTTTGGATGATACTTTTAATGCGGATAGGGTTGATGCGGCGTTTATTTCATTAAAGGATAAGAAGTTTAAGAAATTCTCTTTAGAGAGTATTAAGAAAGCATTATGAGACAAACATTTGATAAGGAAAAAGTAAGTTTTAACTTTGCAAGGTTAAATAAGGAAGGCAAGATTTTTGAAGTGGTTGTTGATCCTGACCTTGCTATTAAGTTTAGGAGGGAGAAACCTGGTGATATTTCTGAAGCTCTTCATAGTCAGGATATTTTTAAGGATGCGAATAGGGGCGAGTTGGCTAATGAGCATGAGTTGAATGATTATTTTAAGACTGATAATAAGTTGGAGATTTGTAAGAGAATCTTGTTTGAGGGTGAAATTCAACTTTCTCAGGAGTATAGGGAGAAGCTTCGTGAGGAGAAAAGGAATAGGATTATTGAGTTAATCCATCAGACTGCTTTTGATCCTAGGACTAATACGGTTCATCCTAGGCAAAGGATTGAAAATGCTTTTGGTGAGGCTAAGATTCGTGTGGATGAGCATTTGTCTGCTAAGAATCAGCTTCCTGATATTATAAAAAAATTAAGGCCGATATTGCCTATTAGTTTCGAACAAAAAATTGTTGAACTAATAATTCCAGCTGATAATGCTGGTAAGTGTTATTCTCAAATCAAGCAAAATTATGATCCTGATTCTGAAGAGTGGCTTTCGGATGGTTCTTTGAAAATGACCATTAAGTCTCCTTTGGGTTTGGTGAATGATTTGTTGGATCTTGTGAATTCTATAACTCATGGTAGTGCGGATATTAAAGTAAAATAGGTGAAAAATAAAATGTTAAAATGTAAAAATAAGGAAATAGTTGTTCCGGGAGAAATATTATGTGAAGGTATGGATTTCCTGCCTAGCTACGGAACGTATAGGGATGATAAAGTAATTAGATCATCTATAGTGGGTCTTGTTAATGTTGACGGTAAGGTCATTAAGATAATGCCTACTTCTGGAAGGTATTTTCCTAGACGGGGAGATACTATTATTGGAAGAGTTTTTGATATTACAATGAATGGGTGGAGATTGAATATTAACAGTCCATACTCTGCTTTTTTGACTATGATGGAGGCTTCTTCTCAGTTTATTAAGAAGGGTTCTGACTTGAGTAGGATTCTTCCTATGGAGGGTTACATGGTTGGTAAGATAACTAATGTTACTGGTCAGAATTTGATTGATTTGACTATGAAAGGTCCTGGTTTGAGAAAACTTGATGGGGGAGTTATTGTTAATGTTAGTTCTTCTAAAGTGCCTAGGATTATTGGCAGGCAGGGTTCTATGATTAAGTTAATCAAGGAAGCTACTGGTTGTTTTATAACGGTTGGTCAGAATGGTCTTGTTTGGCTGTCTGGTGAGGCTAAGAATGAAGCGGTTGCTATTAAGGCGATTGAATTGATTAATGAGAATGGTCATAAGAAGGGTTTGACTGATGAAGTCAAGAAGTTTCTGGAGAAGGAAACTGGTAAGAAATTAGAGGTTTAAAATGTATAAGAAAAGATTAGACGGTAGAAAACCATCTGAATTTAGGAAGGCAAGTGCTGAAGTTGGTGTTGTTAAGAATGCTGTAGGCTCTGCTCGTTTTCAGATTGGTAAGACTTCGGCTTATGCTGCAGTTTATGGTCCTAGGGAGATTATTCCTAGGCATAAAATGTCTGCGAAGTCTGGAGTTTTAAGATGTAATTATAATATGATGCCATTTTCTGGTATGGGTGACAGGGTTAGACCTGGTAATAATAGGAGATCAACTGAAATTTCTTATGTTACGGAGAATTCTTTACTTCCTGTGTTGGATTTGAAGAAATTCCCTAATACGGGAGTTGATGTTTTTATTGAGTTGGATCAGACTGACGCTGGTTCTAGATGTGCAGGTATTACTGCTGCGTCTTTGGCTTTGGCTGATGCTGGTTTTGCAATGAAGGATTTGGTAGTTGCAGTGGCTGTTGGTAGTGTTGATGGAACTTTAGTTGTTGATTTGAGTTATGAAGAGGAAGATTTTGATGCTCCTGTAGCGGATATTCCTTTTGCTATAATTCCTAGTACTGGCGAGGTTACTTTATTACAGATGGATGGTAAACTTTCTCAAGAGACTTTGATGAAAGCTTATGATATGGCTAAGAAGGCTGCGGATGAGATTTATGATATTATGAAGTCTGCATTAAAGAAAAGGTATGATTAAAATGAATGAGACTATGAAGAAACATTTACAAAATTCCATTTCTAATGGTATTAGATTGGATGGTAGGAAGCTTGAAGAGTTTAGAAAGTTGGAAGTTGAGACTGGCGTTGTTGCTACTGCTGAAGGTTCTGCTAGGGTTAAACTTGGTAATACTGAATTGATTGCTGGGGTTAAGATGGCTGTTATGTCGCCTTATTCTGACAGGCCTGATGAGGGGACTTTAATGGTTAATGCTGAATTGACTGCTATGAGTCATGAAAAGTATAAATTAGGACCTCCTGAGGCTGATGCTATTGAAATAGCAAGAGTGGTTGATAGGGGTATTAGAGAAAGTCATGCTATTGATGTTGGAAAACTTTGTATTACTAAGGGCGAAAAGGTTTGGATGGTTGGTATTGATATTGTTACTATTAATACTGATGGTAATTTGATTGATGCTGCGGGTATTGCTACTTTGGCTGCTATTAAGGATGCGTTCTTTCCTGAATATGATGGTGAGAATGTTGATTATAAGAAGAAGACTAAGAATAAAGTCCCTTTGAATTCTGAACCTTTACCAGTTACTGTTTTTAAGATTGGTAAGGATTTGGTTTTAGATCCTACTTTTAGTGAAGAGGAGGCTGCTGATGCTAGAATTACAGTTACTATTTTGGCTGATGGTACTTTGTGTTCTTTACAAAAGGGTGGTAATGCTACTTTCACGAGGGATGAATTGGATAAGGCTACTAAATTAGCTGTTAAGATGAGGAAGAAATTAAAATGGAATTAAGAGATGATACTAAGTATGAGAAGGCTAGGATGATTGGTTCTAGATCTTTGCAATTATCTATGGGTGCTCCTTTCCTGATTAAATTAAGTAAGAAGGAGCTTGAGGGGATGAAGTTTAATCCTATTGAGATTGCTAGGAGAGAGTATGATTCTGAGGCTATTCCTATAACTATTAAAAGGCCATTACCTGGCCAATAGTTTTTCTTTTTCGTTACTTTTTCATTTTTTCTACAGATTTACCGAGATTTTATTGCGAATTTTTTTTAAACTATTTTATTAGTTTATTTTGTGAAGGATTTTATAGATATACTTAGAAAATATGAGGAAGAAGATATTATAATAACCAATCATGCTAGGAAGCAAGCATTATTCAGAGGAATTAATATTGAGGAGATAAAAGAAAACATTATAAATCCTAAATTGCTAAAGTTTGTTAAGAAACAAGAAGCTTTGAAACCTAATGAAGAAAAGTTTGATTGTTATTTTGGCTATAGCAAGACTAAGTGTCACAGGCATATTTTGGTTTTGAACAAGAAATGCATTTTTTGTACCGTAATAAAAATTAATAGGAGATGGCAAAGAATAATAAAATGAATTTTAGTTATGATAGAGAGAGTGATGATTTGTTCTTGTACAGTTCAAAATCTAAAGGAAGTATTGAAATTGGAGATTTTATTCTTGATTTTAATAACAGGAAGGAACTTGTTGGTTTAGAATTAATGAATGCTTCCAGGGTTCTTGAGGATATTACTGGTGAGAATGTTAATAAATTATTAAATAATCTTAAGAGTTGTTCAGTAAATATTAAGTCTTGTGGTAGTTTGTTAATAATTCAAATTCATTTAATTAGTGAGTCTAAAGAATTAAATCCTGTTATTTCATTCCCTTCTATTACTAAAAGTCCTTTTTTGGCTTTTGCTTGAAAGATTTAAAGTAGAACACTTAAAAACTAGTTCTTATTCTTTCTTTTAATGAGTGGTTATTATCGTGAGTGGTATTTGAGGAATAAAGAGAAGAAGATACTGTATAATAGAGCTTATTATAATGAGAATAAGGATAGGATTAGGCAGAAGCAGAAGGAATATTATGATAGGGAAAAGCATGTTATAAACACTCAAAGAAAAGTCAGGAGAGACGAAGCTAGGATTAAAAGAAATATGGAAAGGTTAGAAGATTTACTTTAGGTTTTTGAATGTTCTTTCAAAATTTTATAACGAAAAGGATTTATTTTAACTAATTCTAGTTTTTCATAAATGAGTTGGTTTTATTATGTACATTAACGTTTTAACTTTCTGAACAATTCTTTTTCAGTTCCGTAAAGATTTTTTTCTTCACTTATCTTAATTAGTTTATTCAATAGTTTTTTTTCTTCAAACAATTTTTCTCTTAAAGTTTCTTTAATGAATTCTTGCACTGTACCAAATCCGTTTTTTTCAGCATAGTCTTTAGCTGAAACTAACATTTTTTCAGATAAGCGAACATTCACTTGTTTATTCATACTATCAATAGATACCATTAGATATTTAAACTTTTCGGATAAAAAGTCAACCTCCAACTAAACTAATAAAAGACTAATTAATAAAATCAAACCTTTAATTCTCGGAAAAAACTTTTTATACTAGAACTATTAAAGAATCATTATGTGCGATTTCAAAAACTGGGACAAGAAAGTTAAAAAACTTAACATTTTTGACATTGGTTTGATTAAACTTTCAGTTTTAGCATTTACTTTATTCTTGTTAGCAATACTTCCTAAACTTAATGAGTTTCTAATGAGTATTCATTGGGGTTGGTATTTAGCTATTGCTATTATAGTTTCTTACAAGCCTTCAAAGAAGTTTTTCTAATGTCTTCTAGTTCTTCTTTTATAGAATGGTTTTCCCCTATTATTCCTTTTGCTCTTAAAATCGGATTTTACTTGGACTGTTTTTATCCTTTCAAGAACTGGAGTTTCTACCTTATCAATTCTAAATTTAGAGTATGCATTTAACACTTTTGAAAAGTTGTCATAATCCACGTCACTTATTAGGTTGATTGCTTCTCCTTCTTCTCCTGCTCTTGCTGTTCTTCCTATCCTGTGAACATAGTCTTTTGCATCCATTGGAATTCCATAATTGTATACATGTGATACATTGTCTATATGTAATCCTCTTGCTGCAACGTCTGTACATACTAGAACAGCTACTGCCTTGTCATCGAATGTTTTCATCATTCTCATTCTTTTATTCTGTGTCAATCCACCGTGAATAGCCACTGCTTTAACACCATTAACTTTCAGGTTCTTAGCAACAAAATCAGTTGTTTTCCTAGTATTGCAAAATACCATTGCTTGTTCTACACTTTCGTGTCTTAACAATTGAACTAGCAAGCTTAATTTTTTATTTCTAGAAATATCATAATAGATTTGTTTTAGCTTGCTTGGATCTACATGTTGAACTGCGGATATTTTCACTGCATTATTCATGTACTTGTTAGATAATCTTCTAATCTCGTGTGAGATAGTTGCTGAAAAGAATAATGTTTGTTGTCTAGAATGACATTTTTTTATTATTTTCTCTACATCATCTATGAATCCCATATCTAACATTCTGTCTGCTTCATCTAGTACTAAGATTTTAACTTTGGACAAGTTTATAGTTCCCCTTTGTAAATGATCTAACATTCTTCCAGGAGTTGCTACTACAACGTCCGTCTTTCTTAAATCATTAATTTGCGGATTTATAGATACTCCTCCATAAATTGCTGTTGTTCTCAAATGTTTTGAGTAAGAAAGTTGTTTTAAAGAATTCTTTACTTGCTCTGCCAATTCTCTTGTTGGTGTTAATACTATTGCTTGTATTCCCTTTCCAGGAAAGGAATTCTCTACAATTCCACAACCAAAAGCAAGTGTTTTTCCAGAACCAGTTGCTGATTCTCCAATAACATCCTTTCCTTTAATGATGTGTGGTATTGATTTTTCTTGTATTTCTGTAGGTTTTGTGAACTTTAATTGCTCTATAACAGCAAATAAGTCTTTACTTAAACCTAAATTTTTAAATAAATTCATTTGTTTACCTCTTGTAATATTTACTTAGAAAAAGCGAAGTGATTGTTCAAGTGCTTTCTCCCTTCGAATAAATAGTACTTTTACCTTAGAAATTGCATTTCTTTTTTAAAGCTTCTTGTTTTCGTTACATTTTTTTGAAAAAGTTATGATAAACAGAATGTTTTTAGTTAAGTTTTTATATTCCTAAATTATCTAAAGTATTATGTTAATGATAATAAAAGAGATTATATTTTATTTGCTTTTAATTGATAGTGTAGGTGCTAACCTTGGCGCATGGTTTTTTCCAAAATGGTATACAAAAAATTTCAAATGGTTTGCTAAAAGATTTCCTTTAATAAAAAGCTGGTGCATATTATATTTGTTACTGGTTTTATGGATTGGTTATCTAGTATATTTTTAATGATTATGGGTGGGGGAGAAATAAATATTTTTAAGAGGTTCAAAAATAAAGAATTTGATAATCTGGAATATTTGATTCTGAAAGATAATAATATAAGTTGTATTTCTTCTGATTTGAATAATCTTGTAAAGAGTATATCTAAGATTTCTAAAGAGGATAGTATTAATAAGATTGTCTATAATCAAAAGATACCGGAAGGGATGAATAGTGGATATTTCTATGGATGTTTAAGCATTGATGAAACGAGAGAGATAGATAAATATATTGATAAAACAAAAATTTTTAGTTAGTTTTTTATATTATATAATCAAACTTAATTGAATGTTTGTTTTTGATTTTGATGGTGTGATTGCAGATTCTTTCCAGCAAGTTACTAATATATTCCATAAGGTAGGTAAAGAATATGGAGTAATAGTTAATTCTGAGGATGACTTGGCAAGACTTTATGAAAATAATATTTTTGATTCTTTAAGAAAGAGGGGATTGTCAGAGAATGAAATTCAAGAGATGATTCTTAAGATTAGGACTGAACAAGAAAAGTTAGAAATTAAATTGTTTCCTGGAATGAAAACTTTCCTTAAAAAAATTGATTTTATTGTAATAACTTCTAACATTGGTAGTATTGTTAAAAAATATTTAAACGAACATGGTATAAAACCTATTAGTGTTATTGGTGCAGAGCATGAAACTAGTAAGGTGAAGAAACTTCTTAAAATTAAAAACAACAAAACATTTTATATTGGAGATACTGTTGGGGATATTAAGGAAGGGAAGTTAGCAAAGGTTAAGACTATTGCAGTAACTTGGGGTTTTCATAATAAAACAGTCTTAAAAAAGGAAAATCCTGATTTTGTGACAGATTCTATTAAGGATTTAGAAAATATTTATATAAGAGAAAATAAGAAATTTTAGTAATGGCAGATCTTAAATCATGGATTGATGAACAAAAAGCGAAGGGTTTTACTGAAGATCAATTAAAGGAACATCTTAAAAAGAATGGTTATGATGATGCTAAGATTAATGAAGCGTTCACTCCAGAACCTCCAAGTCCTCAATTAAGTACTGCTGAACAACCAACTCCAAATCCTGTTCCTGAACAAACAACAATTCCTGAAGGTTCTTTACCTAAAAAATCAAAATCTATAAATTTTATTATTATTGGTGTTATTGCAGTTTTAGCAATTGCATTCATTGTTTATTTGAACATGGGTCCTACTAATTGTCCTGATGAGGCTTGTTTTACAGAAAATTTGAAAAAGTGTGAAAAGGCAGTTTTTGTTTCTGAAGGGAATGATGGAAAGATAAGACAAACAATTACTAGTGGTAGAAGTTTAGACGAGCAAGGTAATATTGAGTGGTGTAATGTTAAGACTGAAGTTCTCACATCACCAATTCAGGAAGTTGTTGGTTTGAGTATGGTTTGTAAGATGCCTATTAGTAGTATTTCTATTCCTGAATGTAATGGTGAATTGTGGGAGTACACTCAAGCTCAAATGCAGGCGGCATTGGATGCCATGGGTGATTTAATAAGTAATACTACAAGTGGGGGAATGCCTGATGTTGATTTACCTGATGGTTTTCCAAGCCTTGACTTTCCATAACCAGTAAATACTTATTATTATCATTATTAGATTTAGCCATTGTCCAACTCCTAAATTAAAATAAAGCGTTTCTTCTTTGTAAAAGTCTATTATGAACCTTCCTAGAGCGTATAAGAAAACAAATGAATAAAACACAACTCCTGGCTTTAATTTCTTAAATAAATAAAGAGGTAGTAAAATAACAAACACAGTAAGATTCTTTAACGAAGCATAAAGTTGGTATGCGTGTCTGTAAACTAATTCGCCATTGGAAGTTTCATTATTGAAATTAACTCCTAAGGAAGAATCAGTAATTTTGCCAACTAATTCTGAATTAATATAATTTGCAATTCTTCCTAGGAACAAGAAGAAGCTTAAGGGCAGCATTAACAAATCGGCTAATTTATAGAAATTAATTTGTTCCTTCTTACAAAAGAAGTATGAATAAACAACCCCGCCTAATAAACCACCGTGAAAACTAAGGCCTCCCTTCCATATTTTAATTATTTCTATTGGATTACTTAAGTAGTATCCTGGACTCCATACTAAAACTTCAAAAATTCTAGCTCCTAAAATACTAAAGACCATCACATAAAAAATATAATCATCTATCTTCCCTACAGGAAATTTCATCTTACGACTTAATTTCTTAATTAGATAATAACTAAATAAGAAACCGATTAAATAAACTAGTCCGTAATACCTAATCTGCAATCCTAGAATTTCAAAAGCGACAGGATCTATATTGTTGATGAACATATAAATTAAAAAAGCAATTAATTATTTAATATTATCGCAACCTTAATATACTTCTTATAACAACTTTTAACTAAAGGGGTGTATTATGGAAGTTTTGAGTTTGTTTTTAATTCTTTTGGGATTGTCTTTCATACTTTCAGAGTTTTTCGAATCTAAAAGAATTCCTAAATTCCTCGGTCCCTTGCTAGTAGGTATTATTTTTGGATTACCATTATTAAAACCTTTAATTGTTGATTCTTTAGATTTTATTAAGGTCTTTGCAGATTTGGGTTTATTATTCTTAATGTTTTATACTGGATTGCAGATTGACTTGAATGTTTTCAGAAAGAAGAATCATGAGCCTATAGTGCATGGATTCTTAACTTTCTTACTGCCTTTCGTACTAGGTTTCTTCACAACTTTATACTTTGGATTTCCTTTAATTGTAGCATTAATTGTGGGTATTGCATTATCTGTAACTTCCGAGGCTATTGCAGTTAGTATTCTTGAAGAGTTCAATCTTAAAAGAAGAAAGATTGGAAGAACAGTATTAGCTTCTGGATTGGTGGATGATATTATTGGTATTGTATTACTTTCTGTAATTGTTAGTTTCATTACTTTTTCTAACGAGCTCATGAGTCTTGGTTTTTTCTTTCTTGAAATTTTGGCTTTCATAATTGTTTTAATTATTACTAGGTTTTTGTTAATTCCTAAACTATTAAAATTTGTTAATAATAAGTCCGAGTCGGAACTCCTAGTTTCCATGATTCTTTTAGCAGTATTGATGGCTTTAGCTGCTGATTATTTGGGGTTGAGTTCTATTATTGGTGCTGTAATTGCGGGTATTCTTATTAGACATGTCCTTAACCTCACAAGAAAACATTATGAGGAGGCTAAGATTGAAAAGTTAATTAGGATTGTTTCTTTCGAATTCTTAACTGTATTCTTTTATATTTGGGTGGGATTTCATGCGGATTTTTCATTAATTAATCCTTTACTAGCAATATCACTAATTATTATTGCATTCTTAGGGAAGATTTTGGGAAGTACAATTTCAGGATTTTTCTATAAGAGATCTTTCAAATTTTCTCACTTGGTAGGTTGGGGTTTAAGTCCTAGGGGTGCTTTAGAACTTGCAATCTTGGAGATTGCTAGACAGTTTAATCTGATTCCTTTAGAATTATATTCTGCCATTGTTTTCATGGCTGTTACTACTATTGTTATTTCTCCTTTGGTATTCACTTTCTTAATTCGGAAAAATCATGCTCTACTTAAGGATAAGTTTTAAATAGTAGTTTTCTACTTCTTTGACTATGTTACAAACTTTAGTAGCTTCTATGATTATTATTTAGCTACGGCAGTTTTTTTAACTGCTAATTATAAAATGCTTAGTGTAAAATGTACAATTTTAAAAAAACAGAAAGGGAAATTGAAAAGTTTTGGAAGACTGTAAAGTCTAGAAAGAATAAGGGAAAACCTTATTTCTTACTTGATGGTCCTCCATATGCTAATTTTGTTCCTCATGTTGGTCATGTTAGGAATACTGTATACAAGGATTTCTATATTAGGTGGGCTTTCATGAAAGGATATAATGTTTTATTCCAGCCTGGTTTTGACACTCATGGCCTGCCTATAGAGAATGCTGTGGAGAAAAAGTTAAAGCTTAAATCAAAGTCTGATATTGAAAGGTTAGGAATTTCTAAATTTGTTAAGTTGTGTAAAGAATCTGCAACTAATAATAAGGATTTGTGGCTGGATATTTACAGAAGATTAGGTTCTCATTATGCTTCAAAAACTCCTTATATTACTTATGAGAATAATTATTTAGAGTCTGCATGGTGGGCTTTTAAGCAATTGTGGGATAAGAATTTGGCTTATGAAGGTAAGCGTCCTGTTTTTTGGTGTCCTACTTGTGAAACTGCACTGGCTGGTTATGAAGTTACTGATTCTTACAAGAATGTTACTGACCCTTCAATTTATGTTAAGTTTAAAGTAAAAAATAAAAACGAATTCTTACTTGTTTACACTACTACTCCTTGGACTCTACCTTCTAATGTTGCCATTGTTGTAAGTTCTGAGGCTGATTATGTTAAGGTAAAGACTGAAAAGGGCGTTTTAATAATTGCTAAGAATAGACTTTCTTTATTGAAAGAGTTAAAACTAAAATATGAACTTCTTAAGACTTTCAAGGGGAAGAAACTAAAAGGTTTAGAGTATGAATCAATATTGGACATTCCGTTACAGAAGGAATTAGCAAAAAATCCTAATGCGTTAAAGGTTTATTTGTCAATTCCTATATTGAAAGAACGAGTCGCTTCTAAAGTTGCCGCTAAGAAGAATATTTCTTCAGGGGATGTTTTTGAAGAGTTTGTTACTGTTGAGAGTGGTTCTGGACTGGTTCATACTGCTCCTGGTCATGGAAAGTCTGATAATGAGGTTGGTAAGGTTTACAAATTACCAAGTCCTAGTCCTTTGGATGATTCTTGCAAGTTCACTGATGATGCGGGAGTGTTTCAGGGAGAGTTTGTTAAGGATGCAGACCATGCAATTTTAGATGTTTTACATAAAACTGATAGATTATTAAATTATGATAAGATTGAACATAGTTATCCTTTATGTTGGCGTTGTAAGGCTCCTTTGATTTTTAGGATGAGTAATCAGTGGTTTTTGAAGGTTGATCCTTTAAAGAAGAAAATGCTTCAGTCTAATGAAAGGGTTGATTGGCAGCCTGACTTTGCCAAGGATAGGTTTAGAAACTGGGTTGCTAATGCTGAAGATTGGAATTTTTCCAGACAGAGATATTGGGGTATTCCAATTCCTATTTGGAAGTGCGAATGTGGTAATATTAAGGTGGTTGGTAGTGTTAAAGATTTAGAAAAGAATTCGAAAAAACTTCCTAAGAATTTTGATTTACATACTGTTTCAAACATTAAATTAAATTGTTCTTGTAAGAAAAAAATGTCTAGGATTAATGATATTTTTGATGTTTGGTTTGATTCTGGATGTGCGCCTTTCGCTGCGTTTCATTATCCTTTCGAAAATAAGAAATTGTTTGAGTCTCACTTTCCGGTTAGTAGGATTAATGAGGCTCAAGATCAGATTAGGGGTTGGTTTTATAGTTTGATGTTTGTTGGAATGGGAGTGTTTAATAAGGCACCTTATAAGACTGTTTCAATGCCTGGCTGGGTGTTAGATCCTAACGGGGATAAAATGTCTAAATCTCTTGGTAATGTTGTTTGGGCGAAAGATGCGTTGAAAGATTATGGTTCTGATGCTGTAAGGTTTTATTATTTTTGGGATATTGATCCTGTCAGTACTCAAAAGTTTAATCTTGCAGGTAATAAGTTGGAAGTTTTCAAATTTTTTAATATTCTTTGGAATCTTCATTTGTTAGTGTTGGAAGAAAATAAATTACCACAACCAAAATTTTCTAGAGTAGAAGATAAGTGGATTCTTTCTAGGACGAATACTGTATTGAAAAATTTGTATGATTCGTATGATAATTTTAAGTTACATAGTGGAACTAGGGATTTATATGATTTTGTTGTTGAGGATATTAGTAGGACTTATGTTCAAATGACTAGGGAGAGGATGGCTGATGATAAGGAGCCGCTTGCAGTATTGAATCATGTTTTATTAAGGGTTGTTAGGGCATTATGTTCTGTTAGTCCTTTTATTACTGAAAAGATTTATCAAAACTTAAAAAAACTGAATAAATTAAAGGATTCAGTGCATAATGATTCTTTACCTGGACTTGGAGATTCTAATAAGAAGTTAGAGGATGAGTTTAGTTTGGCTTCTGAAATTATTGCTTCTGGTCTTGCTTGTAGGGATAGGGCGAGAGTTGGTGTTAGGTGGCCTTTGAAAGAATTGGTTATTGATTCTAAGCCTTTGAAGAAGTTAGAACCTTTGATAAAACAACAATTGAATATTAAGAATGTAGTTTTTAAAAAGCCAAAGTTTGATATTAAGACAAAACCTAACTTTAGAAGTTTGGGGAAGAGTTTTGGGACTGAAACTGCTGATGTTCTTGAACTTATTAAGAAGAGGGAGATTAAGAAATTTCCTTTAAAGCTTGGAAAGTTCAAATTGGGGAGGGAACATTTTATTGTTGAGAAGATTTCTCCAGATGGTTTTGTTGTTTCAGAATTTAAGAATGGTTTAGTAATGCTTAATTTAGAAACTAATGATGAACTTGAAAATGAAGGTTTTGCTAGGGAAATTGTTAGAAGGTTGCAACAATTAAGGAAGGAGTCTGATTTGAAGAAGTCTGACTTGGTTAATATTTATGTTTTTGGTGCGGATAATTTAAAGAAATATTTGGAGAGTTATAAGAAGAAAATTGGTGCTAAAAAATTAGAGTATAAAAATATTAAAGGGTCTGTTAGTTTTGAAGTTAAGAATAGAACTTTTAGGATTGGTTTGAAAAAATAAGTTTTTTTCTCGCGTTAATCACAATATTTAAGAAATATTTCTATAGATTAGTATTAAACTCTTATTAAGTATTTTTTAATTTAGTTTTTAATGAAAAGAAAAACTATAAAAGTAAGTAGATACATAGATATACTAAATAAACTTGAAAAACAGGTTTTTATAACTCCTCACGCTATAAAACAAGCTAGAAAAAGAAATATTTTTCCTAACATGATATTTGCAACAATGTGCGGAGGAAGAATAAAAAATTATGGCAAGAATTATTTGAAAATAAATAAGAGATACAAACAAGGAATAGTAACTTGTGTTTGTGAAAAAGTTAATGAAAATATAATAATAAAAACTGTGACTTGGAGGAAATTATAAAATGAAATGTCCATATTGCAACGGAATAATGAAAAAGTCAAGTGATAAAATTAAAGAAGATAATATTATTTTTGAAATTCATAAATGTGAAGAATGCAAAGAAGAAATTTTAGATATGAACCAATTAAAAAAACTAGCAAAAAAATATAGAACTTTAAAATTAGCTAGAGAAGTTACTTTTTCACAATGGGGAAATTCGCTTGCAGTTAGAGTTTCTAAACAATTAACTAATGATCTTAATATAAAACAAGGTGATAAGGGAATTATATACAAGGAAGGAGAAAGTTTGAAAATAATTAAAGCTTGAAGAAGTAAGTTTTATATACTATCCAACAACAATAATTCTTATGAGAAAAGTAAGTACTGACATTCCATTGAGTGAGATTACTTTGAGAAAGTATGAACCTCCTTCAAATCTTGAAGAGAGAGAACTAATAAAAAAATTATGTTTGTCTATTGGTTTATTACAACCTGGAGATTCCAGAGATGTAATTGTAGACATTTTGCACGTTCTAATTTCTTCTAAGGAATTAACAACTAAGGAGATTGAAAGATTAACTATTGAGAATCGAGAAAAGTATAATTTGCCTATTTTAGGAGTTGCACCTTCTAATGTTAGAAGGCAATTATTAAGACTGAAGGATTCTTTCCTGATTGAAAAATTCAATAACCAATATCGTTTTAGGGAAAACCAATCCTTAGATGAAATATTCAATGAACATATTGAACAGTATTTCTTAAAATCAATAATTTCTAGAGTGAAAGAGCATGTTTCTGAAGTTGAAAAGTTAAGAAAATGATGTACGAACCTTGTGAAGATTCTTTCCTTCTTCAAAAGTCAGTAAGGAAATATTCCGGAAGTAAAGCTTTAGACATGGGTACTGGTTCTGGAATTATTGCAAAAACTTTGGACAAGCATTTTAAGAGGGTTGTTGGTGTTGATATTAATCCTGAAGCCATTAAATATTGTAAAAGTAAATACGAAGGTATAACTTTCAAAAATTCTAATTTATTCTCTAATGTTATTGGAAAGTTTGATTTAATAAGTTTTAATGCTCCCTACCTGCCTAATGACCCTAGAGTTAAAGATATTGCTTTAGATGGTGGTAAGAAAGGTAATGAGTTAATAATCAAATTCTTAAAAAAAGCAATTCATTTTCTTAAGAATGATGGAAAAATAATTTTGTTATTTAGTTCATTATCTCATCCAAGAAATATTTTTGAAACAGCAGATAATCTTTTTCTAAAATATAAATTATTAAATTCTGAAAAGTTAGATTTTGAAGAATTATTTGTTTACGAGTTTTCATCAAAGATTATTGGGAAGGGAAAGAGAGGATTAGTTTATCAAGAAGGAGATTATGCTGTTAAAATAATTAATTCTAAAACAGACACTTTAAAATTTGAAGCGGACATTCTAAAAAAAATTAATAAGAAAGGAATAGGTCCCAAATTATATTCTTTCAAGAATAATAAGTTAAAGATCGAATTAGTAAAAGGAGAAAGAATTTTAGATTTCTTAAAGAATGCCACTAAACAAAAGAAAGTAAAGATGTTAAAAGAAGTTTTTAGGCAATTGAGAATTCTTGACTTAATGAATATTAACAAGTCTGAAATGAAAAATCCTTACAAGCATATTATAATTGGTAAAATGCCTGTATTGATAGATTTTGAAAGGGCTCGTTATTCAGAAAATCCGCAAAATATTACTCAATTCTGTAGTTTTTTAGAAAATAACAAAATAGTTTCCTTCAAGGATCTTCCAAAAAACTACAAGAAAAATCCGTCTGAAGAAAACTTTAAAAAATTAGAATTTTCTCTTCTTGCTACTGATTAATTCTTCTTCCAAAGATAATTCTATTAACAGTTCTTTATACCTGTTTCTTATGGTGACTTCTGTAACTCCTGCAACATCAGCGACTTCTCTTTGCGTTCTTTTTTCTCCATTGATTAATGCTGCAACATATAATGAAGCTGCAGCAATTCCTGTAGGTCCTCTTCCTGAAGTTAATTCTGCTTCTTGACAGAGTTCAATAATCTCTATTGATTTTGATTGGGTTTCAGGACTTAATTCTAGGCTTGAAGAGAATCTTGGAATGTAATCTACTGGATTACTAGGTAGTACTGTAACTTGTAATTCCCTAGTTATGAACCTGTAGGTTCTTCCAATTTCTTTCTTTTCAATACCTGAAACTTCTCCCAATTCATCTAATGTTCTTGGAATATCATGTCTTCTACAAGCAGCGTATAAGGAGCCTGTAACTACTGATTCCATACTTCTTCCCCTAACTAGGCCTTTCTGTACTGCCATAGTGTAAATCCTTGCTGCTTCTTCCTCTACTGATTTAGGAAGTTTTAGGCAGGATGATATTCTTTTTAATTCTGCAAGTGCTAATTTCAAGTTTCTTTCTATAGCTGTTGATATTCTGTACTGCCACTTTCTTAATCTGAAGAATTTGTTTTTGTCTTTTCCTCTAAGTCCGTAAAGGTCTGCTTTTCTTCCAACTTCAGTTCCTAGTCCTTGGTCGTATTGTGTGTAGCTCATTGGAGCTCCAGTTCTTCTTCTTTTATCTGCAGTTTCCGAATCGAAACCTCTGAATCTATCGTCAGAATCAACCATTTTATCTTCAAGAACTAATCCGCATTCTTTACAGATAACTTCGCCACGTTCATTATTCCAAGAAAGATCTTCGCCCTTACATTCAGGACACTGCTTTAACATAGTCTGATACATAATAACACCCCGTAACCTCACTTATATTGTGTACAATAACAATATTTATAAAGAAAAAGTAGAACTAATATTTAAGACTTTCTATTTTTTTGTGTGTTTTAAGTTCAATATTAAAAAATCAAACACTATTCGTAGTGTTGACAATAATTCTCACTTATTTGTTAAAATTAGCAAAAGTTTTTAATAAGCTTTTTGTTTTTGAAAAAACATGCCACGATCGCATACTTAACACTTGACGTGTTGGTCGCGATAGTAGCATTTCATTCACTTGCGTTCATTTCATGCCACGATCGCATAATCTGGTATTGCGCTGGTCTTGAAAACCAGTCCCGTATGGGATTCCCGGTTCAAATCCGGGTCGTGGCGCTCCTTTTCTTTCCGCCCGTCTTGTAAACCCTGTATTTTCTTTTGGCTTTCTTATCAGCTTTGGTTTTTCTTCTTTCTTTAGGATCTTCCATATTGTTTGTTTCAGGTTTAAATTATATAAATTCTCTCAAAAAACTGCAAAATCTTCACTAATAAGTCATAACATCCAATACTTTTTTAAAATTGTCTTGTTTTCTATAAGAGAATGGCCAGAAAACAGCGTAGAGTTCTTAAAACTAGTAAGAAAGAAAGAAAGAGTTTTAACAGGTTAAAGAATGAATTAATTTTTAATGAAAGAAAATTATTCAATAGTAAAATCTTTAATTTATTGAGTTTTCAAGATTCTAAGCAGAATCAACCTGAAGACTTGGATGAAAAACTTGAAGATTCCGAATTAATAATGTCTGGTCTTTCTCCTAGTTATAGGTATAAAATTGATTTGTCTGAATTCAGTTTTTTAATAACGGGGAATAAAGGTAGGAATTATGGTAAGAACAAACAAGAATTGTTAAGAAATGCAATTAAGCTTGGTTTAAAATATCATAATGATTCTTTAAGGAAGGGTAGGAGATTCTATTATTTTGTGCATCCAATTCAAGTTGCAAGACATATTTCAAGATTAAACCTTGGGTTTACAACTACTGTTGCAGGGATTATTCATGATGTCCCTGAAGATATTTATGCTCAAAATCCTAAAAGAAGAATTTCGCTTGGCAAGATTATGGATGGAATAAAGAGTGATTTAAATCCAAACAGGAATAATAATATTACTGATTATGTTAATGAAATATCTGAAATTGTGACTTCAGTTACTAAAACTCCTTTTGAACCTTGGCATAAGTATGTGGAAAGATTAGCCACTAAAGATAGTGAGTCTTTCTCTAAATCTATTTCTTTAAAACTTACTGATTTAATATACAATAGTTGTGATTTTCCTCCTTTAATAGCTAAGTCTAGATTGAAGCCTAGTTATAGACTAACATTTCCAGGTAAGAATGTCTTGTTTGAAAATTTATTAAAATCTTTAGAAAAAAATAACAAAATTGATTTTGATTGGAGAAAACCAGAGATTAATAATTTGAGAAAAGCAAGTTTATATTTTGCGCATAAGGTTTGTTTGGAAAATCTTCATTTTTTACAAAATAGTCTTTCAGAGATGTATGTTAGAAAGGCAAAGAATTATTTGAAATTTTATGAGACAAAAGGTGGTTTTGAAAACATCACTAGAAAATCAACGGATAAGGAAGTTGAGAATGTTCCTTGGAAAAGGTTTAATGGTACTATGAACTTATTATTTAAGCATTGGAAGGGAGAAGAAAAGATTACTAGTTTAGAAGAGACTCCTGAAAGACTTTATGATTCTTTCCTAGGATTAAAAAGAGTTATTGAGTTATTGTATAATAAGAGAGATTTTTACATTAAGTAATTCTTTCGTACAATCCAACTAGTTCTGTCTTTTCAATAATATGGTTTTGCATTGCTTCCTCAACCTCTTTTTTTGAAGAACCTTCAGGTAAATCTAAAGAAGAATCTAAAGCATATAATTTGAAGAAATACCTATGTTCCCTGTCTGGAGGGCATGGTCCGTGATATTTTAAGTTTCCACTAGTTCCTTTTCCGTGAGTTCCTGGCGGTTCTTGACCTTCATTAATCCCGATAGTTTCTGGTGGAATATTAAATACTATCCAGTGATCCCACATTCCATCCTCTCTTAAATGTTTAGGAACGTCAGGATCGTCCATTATTAGAACAAGTGTTTTAGCATTTTCAGGAACTCCAGTAAAGCTTAATTGCGGATTTGTATCTTCACCGTCACAAGTGTACTTGCTGGGAATTTTATTTTCAAAGTTTGAACTTGTAATTTTCATTATATCCTCTTGAATTTCTTGACATGCTGCAAGAAAGACTATTAACAAAATAAGGTATTTCATTCTTTTTAAATTTAATTATAGAAAACTATAAAAACAATCTAGTATTAAAGTTATTATGAATTATTGGTTAATAGGGTTGGGAGTTGTTGTTTTACTTATTATTTTCTTGTACAACGCGTTAATTAGGTTGAAAAATCAGGTTGGTAATGCCTGGGCTCAGATTGATGTTCAGTTGAAGCGAAGGTATGATTTAATTCCTAATCTTGTAAAGGCTGTTAAGGGTTATATGAAGCATGAAAAGACTGTTTTGGAGAATGTTACTAAGGCAAGGACTAGTTTGATGCAGGCTGGAAACATTCATGATAAGGCCGAAGCGGATAATATGCTTACTGGAGCTTTAAAGAGTTTATTTGCAGTTTCTGAAAATTATCCTGATCTTAAGGCCAGCCAGAATTTCTTGCAATTACAGGAAGAACTTGTAGGTACTGAGAATAAGATTGCGTATTCTAGACAGTATTATAATGATATTGTTATGAAGTTTAATATTAAGATTGAAAAATTCCCTAATAATATCCTTGCTAAAACTCTTGGGTTTAGTCAGAAAGAATTGTTTGAGACTAAGGGTAAGGAGCGAGAGCCTGTTAAGGTTGAATTATGAAAGTTCTTCAGGATGAAGTAAGACAAAATATTTGGAAGTCTTATTTTATTATGGTGTTTTTTGTTTTAATAATTAGTTTTTTAGGTTTTATTATTGGTTATATTCTTAACAGTCAATTATTTGGTTTTCTTCTTGCATTATTTATTGCATTGATTTATTCTGCTATTGCTTATAATACTGGTGAGAGTATGGTTTTGAGAATGACTAATGCTAAACCCTTGGCAAAGCATGATTTTCCTTTTGTTTGGCATACTGTTGAGGCTTTAAGTCTTGCTGCTGGAATTCCCAAGCCTGAAGTTTATATTATTGAGAGTGATGCATTGAATGCTTTTGCTACTGGTAAAAAGCCTGAAAAGTCGTATATTGCATTAACTACGGGTATTATTAAAAAATTAAAAAGACAAGAGTTGGAGGGGGTTATTGCTCATGAGATTAGTCATATTAAAAATTATGATATTCGTGTTATGTTAATAACTGCTGTAATGTCTGGAATTATTGTTTTCTTGAGTCAAATGATTTTTAGAATTGCAATATTTGGTGGGGGTAGGAATAGAAAGACTCATCCTGCAATTTTAATTGTTGGTTTAATATTTATTATTTTAAGTCCTGTATTTGCTCAAATGATTAAATTAGCTGTTAGTAGGAGGAGGGAGTATCTTGCAGATTCTTCAGGTGCTGTATTGACAAGGTATCCTCCTGGATTGGCTGATGCTCTTGAGAAGATTAAGGAAGATTCTCATGTTTTGAAGGGTGCTAATGGTGCTACTTCTCATTTGTTCATTAGTAATCCTATTAAGAAAAAGGCTAAAAGTTTATTTTCTACTCATCCTCCTATTGATGATAGGATTAAAAGACTTAGGGAGATGTAGTTTTTTATTCAATATTTCTGTAATAATTTTGTTTTCTCACTCGAAATTCTTAAATTATACTTTTAATATGAACTATTATGAATTATAAACTTGAAAGAACCTTAATTATTCTAGCAGTTTCTTTAGGCTCTGCCTACTTGGGTGATGAATGGAATATTAATATGAGAGCATACCATTTTTTTAATAAGAACAACCCAATCGCCACTGGCTTTCCAAGAGATTATTATAATTACGGAACTTTAATGAATCAAAACAATAATGGAGAGACCGAAGTTTATTTTGGAAATAAGGAAAAAAATGAATTTATTCCCGTTAATAATAATGGAACAGTCGGAGATTTTTCTATCATGATGAATCAAGAATATAAGCATCTTAAGGAGAAATTAGAAATATTCATTGAGAAAGAGTTGGAAAATTATGAGCTTACTAAGTGAATTAATAAGAGATTTTATGAAGACTACTTCATATTATGGAGTTAGGAAGATAGCAAAACCATTAGTTTATATTGTGATGGGTTATGGTTTATTTAAAGGGTGTGAGACTAAGCTAGATAATTATTTTCAAGAAAACCATAAACTTTATAATTCTATAAATCAAAGAAAAGATTGATAAAAAATGCGATTTGCTGACATTTCAGTCAATGAGGCATATAAACTAATAACAAATAGTGGTAGTACACTAAAAATTCTTGATGTTAGAACGCCTAAAGAATATAAAAGTTCACATATTGATGATGCTGTAAATGTAAATTTTTATGATGATAAATTCATAGATACTCTTAACACTCTTGAAAGAGGTCGTTCGTATTTAGTTTATGGATCTAAAGAATATCGTTGTGAAATGGCTTTGGAAGTAATGCTTGCATTAGGCTTCCAAAATAGTTATCAACTTTCTGGAGGATTGGTTGAATGGTTAAGGAAAAAGTATCCTGTTAAGAAAGCATCCTAGAATTTTTCTGCCATAACTTCTAATTCTTCATCAGTTATCAAACCATTTTCTTCTATCTTACTAAGAAATCTGTTTGTTTCACTACCTATTAAACAATGTAGAAGATTATTAACTTTTAAAGAATTTTTTTCATTATACAAGTTCCAGTCAGGATTCAAGTCTTCAATATTCATACTGTAAACTTTCTTATCCTTTCCATTAATGGTTTCAATAGTGTGTTCTCTTTCTTTTTTAGTTGTTGAATTTCTAAAATATATTTTTTCTCCATCTTCAAATGCTGAAAATCTATTGCTTGCTTTAGAATGCCAAACTAAATCTTCATTATCAACTTTTTCAGACATTAACAGATCTGATTGCAAATAAATTTTTTCTAGAGCATTCAAATTATTTCCTTTAAGAACTTCTTTAACAAACTCTCCATGAGTTTCCATTTCGAACTTATTCAGATTATTAGTTGGATGTTCTAAAAGTTTCATCCCATGATAAAATCCGTGAGTTTCATAATATATTTTTTGATTTTTTCCTTTAACATCATTAGTTACTAAAACTTTCGGAATATCAAATAAGAACATTTTAGGATATTTCTTTTTAACCTCTTCTACATCTCCAGAAAAATAAATGTATTGTCCTTCTTGATGTATTAATTTCAAATTATTATGTTCAGCAAATTGTTTCGTAGATTTTGCCATTCTTAAAAGTTCAAGTTCTATTTCTTTTTTACTAGTCTGATAATTACCGTATAATCTACCACTAAATTTCTTGGCTTTTCTCTTAGTATTAAGTAAGTATAGAATATCTTCAATTCCTAAACCTTGTTTCAATAATTTTTCGCTTTCATTACACAAATGTTTTTCTAACCCTTCACTAGTTAATGTTCCCTTATTAAAATTCACTCCCGCCCATTTTGATAATTTAGAAACTTGAGACTTGTATAATGAATAAATATCTATTATATTGTGTTTTTTAACTAACATTTTCAATTTTTTCTCTCTTTTTTTTAGTATTGCATAATCTGCCGTTAACCATTCTGCAATCGCATTACCCCATCTTCCAAGTATAAAATGTTCAAAATTATTTTTTGATTTTTTAGAAAATAATTTTTTAGAATCTGGAAATCTTCTTCCTATTATTTCTTTAAAAAAATGGCCATATCTTAAATAGGCCACATGAACATTCTCATAAACTCCTGAATTTGTAGTGATATTAAATGCGTTATTAAGTAGTTTTCTAAAGTCTTGTTTTCCTTGAGATACTTCATCCCTTGCATTTTTACTTTTGTAATAAACTTCATTTCTATAAATTCCTAAACTTTTGAAATAAGATCTTTCTTGAGCTAAGTTTATAGATCTTGGACTGTAAAAACTCCATGGTAGAGGAATATGGAATTCTTTACTTGTTTCCGTTGCTAATTCAAGAAAATTAGTGAATTCATCACTTTTGAAAATGTCCAACATTACATTAACATCATTTACTAAGTATGATGCTATTTTTTTTGAGGCATTCACTCTTTCTTTTTTGTCTTTATGGAATCTTGCTCTATCTTCTAAAACTTCCATTTCATCATAAGTTATTTCTTTTTCAAATTTCTTATCTCCAAGGAGTGTTTTAGAAACTAATTCGAGTTTTTTATTTGGTAAGTAATCAAAACAAAATTGTGCCCATCTCAACAAGTCTATAACTGTTCTCCCCCTAATATTAACCCTTTCGAAAAAATCTGTCGAAACTTCCTGTAATGGAGGAGTTTCTCTTTCACCAATGCGAAAGTCCGAATTTTCCCTCATTTTTAACAAGTCAAATTTGGCATTATATGCAGAAACATAATCAGGATTCTCTTTCAATATAGAATTTTTAACTCCTTCTATTAAGTCCTGTTCTATTTCATAATTATAAATTTTAAATTTTTTATATTCTTCAGTGTCTAAATTGCTTAAAGTATGAATTTCATTTTTTGAATTTGTATATCTCATTCCAACCCAACTTATTTCATTATTTTTTCTGAAACGAGGAATTTCAATATCCATGAATAACCATTTCTGTCTTAAGACTTCTTCAGAATTTAAGGGCCTCATTGGTATTACTGGCTCTATATCTTTTAGTATTATATCAAGTCCTTCCTTGCCTAGGTTAGTTTCACAATTTAAGTTTATTGAATATTGTAAATGTTCTAATTTTTCTCCGTTTTTTTTAATTTCAGAACTTAATTTTTTAGAAAAAGTATTTTCTTTGTTGTCTTGAATTGATTTTTTTAATTCATTAAATAATCTTGTATGGTATGCTTGTTTTCTTTCAGGAAAGTATTGTTTTATTAATTCAACAGTTTCTTGAGTTAAGTTATTATATTCTCTTCTTAATTCTAGAGATCTTGCTAACCAATCTTGAATTATTGCTGCAGTTCCAGGATTTGCAAATCTTTCTCTCGCTCTTTCTGTATAATGTCCTGAAATAAATTTTTCTCCAGTTTCTTGCTTTAGTTTTTCTAATATTGTTATGGGTGCTTTATAGTGCAATATTCTGAAAATATTTTGTCCCTGATAATTTTTTATTTTACAACCTTGAGTTAGAGGATATTTGTTTAATTCAGGATCATTAGTTATTATTTTCTTTAGTTTATTTTCTTCTTTTTGAGAAAGTATTTTGGTTGGGAAAACATGTTCCCAGTTTACATATACACTTCCAACATCTTTAAATGTTAGGAATAACTTTTTTTTCCGTTCAAAAACTTCAGAAATTAGAACTTCTAGCATGAAATTAGTAATGAATATAGTTTTATAAACTTTAGTTTAGGAGTTTCATGAAGTTTTTCTTAGAAAAAGCTTGTAAATCCTTATATTCTTGACCTATTCCTAGGAAGAGTATTGGTTTTTTTGTCATGTAACTTATTGAGATTACTGCTCCGCCCTTCTCGTCAGTATCTACTTTAGTTAGTATTATAGCATCAACACCAATTTTTTCATTAAATTGTTTTGCTTGTTCTACAGCATCATTTCCTATTAATGAATCCACCACTAAAATTTTTAAGTCTGGTTTTGAAATTCTAACTATTTTTTCTAGTTCATCCATTAAGTTACTGTTAGCATGACTTCTTCCTGCAGTATCTATGAGTACAAAATCTTTTTTTGAGGCTTCTGCATGTTTTATTGCATCAAAAGCCACTGCTGCAGCATCCGCCCCGTAATCATGCCTTACTAGTTTTATTCCTAGTTTGTTAGCATGTTCTTCTAATTGTTGTATTGCTGCTGCTCTGAAAGTGTCTGAAGCGGCAAGTACTGAACTTAATTTTTTGTCTTGTAAGTATTTTGCTACTTTTGCGCATGTTGTTGTCTTTCCACTTCCATTCACTCCTAGGAATAGTATTTTGTATGGTTTTGTCTTTGCTAATTTTTCTAGTTTTTGACTGTCTTGAAATAATCCTTTTATAGTTTCTAATAATGTTGTTCTTATGGTTTCTTCAATATTATTTCTTTCTATTTTATTTTCTACTATTTCTTTCTTTAATGATTCTTTTATTAATTCAATAACTTCTACTGCAACATTGAATTCTAATAGTTGAAGTTCTAATTCCCAGAATAATTCTTCAAATTTATCTTCTGTTATGGAAACTTTGGTTATTTTTTCTTTGACTCTTTCTATTATGCTTTTTTTCTCTTCTTTTTCTTCTTTAACTTCATCTTGCTTTGTTTCCTTCTTCTTTTCTGTTTTATTAGGTTTTATTTCTTTCTTTACTGTATCTTTAGGTTTTTCTTCTTCAGTTTCTTCTAAATCTTCAGAAGTAGAGAATTTTTTGACTGTCTCTTTTAATTTTTCTTTTAGAAATTTAAACATTTTGAATTTTTTTGGCTATTTCTTCAAATAAGTTAATTAATTGTTGTTTATAATTTGAGAGTTCTTCCCTCTGTTGTTCTAGCAAATCTTGCGTGTCTTTTTTTGTTTTTTTAACTGAAATATTACTTCCAATATTCACCATGAAATTTTCACTGTCTTCTAATTTTGCTTTTATGAAGACGCCATTATGTATTGGAACTAGTATTTGTTTATTTTTTTCTTTAGAAATTTCATTAATATCCTCAACTACCTTGTCTAAATCTTGCATTTGTTTCTCTACCGTTTGCAGTTGCTGGTGTATTTCCATTGCTTGTTGTTCTAACAATTCTTTATTTTCAGTCATTTTCAATAAAAAACGAGTCTATATTTGTTAATTCTGTTCCTGTGCTTTGCTTGCCCATTAAAATTCCTTTCTTATTTAATAATATTCCTGATTTTAAGTGGGGACTTCCATTATTTACGGTTGTATGTTCACTTTTAACTTTTAATGTTTCTTCTAGAATGTCAAGATCATCCCCGTATAGTGAGGTTAAGACTTTATTATTTCTTGATATTGTAAAGCTTGCTGGAGTTTCAATATTTTCAAATTTTGCTTCTATAACTTTATATTTTATTTCTTCTATTGCTTCTTTGAATGTTTGGCTGAGTCCTGGAGATATTAATGCTTTATTTTTGTGGAAGAATACATTATTTCCAAAACAAGTTTTTTCTTCATTTACTTTTTTAACTTTTAATCCTTGTTTTTCTAAATTTTTAATTTCGGAATCCAATGTTAATTCAGGAACTAGTATTTTCTTATCTTTTCCTATTATGAAGACTCCTAAAAGGTCTGTTCCCATTATACTTCCTTTAATAATTTTAACTTGTAAGATTTCTTTAATTAATTCAATATCTTTATCTCTAGTATTTATAGGAACTATCGCTATTTTTTCGTTAGCATAACATTTTAGTCCTATGTTGGAGTCTTGTCTTAATGATAAAACATCGATTGCCATTTATTTTTAGAAATTATGTTTTTTTATTAATCTTTCTTAAAATCATTCCATCCTGAAGAGTCCAGAAGATTTATGTTTATTTCTCCGAAGTGTTGTTCTTGGATCATGTTTATTTTTCTTGCATTGTCTAGGTGTAGTAGTGGTATGAATGTGAATACTTTATCTTCTTTATCTTCTGAAGGTAGTAGTTCTGTGAATGTTATTAGTTTTCCTGGTTTGCAAATGTCTATTATTTGTTTGTATATGTCTCCTATGACTAGTGAGATATCTCTTCCTTTCTTTGGAATTTGGACTTTAAATTCAGGAATTTCATTCATTCTTCTCCTGTTTTTTGTTTCTAATGCTTTTTCTAATGCTTTTACTAGGTCTTGTACTGAAACTTTTCTTTTTCTTGGTTGTGGAATTTTTGGGATTATTTTTGGTGTTTCTCCTTTTTGTTCTTCGTTCATGTTTGTTGGGAGCATGTCGAACATTTCAAAATTTTCAGGTTCTTGGCTTAGTAAATTGTCAAATGCTGCAATATCTTCATCCATTAGCCTGTCAGACTTCATTTTTAGTAGTAGTGAAGCTGCTAATACTACTTTTCCTGAAAGTATGAAATCCATTTCTCTAAGTTTATTTAGCATTTCTAAGAATTTTTGGGAGATTAATGAAACATCTAGATTCCAAGGATCCATATCTTCTCTTCTTACAAGGTCTAGAAGTATGTCTTTCCATGTTAGTTCGTCACCATTGAATACGATATCAAAGACTTCAGATTCTAGGTTTTGCTGAACTTCCATCCACGAGCAAATGTGTATATTAGTATATAAAACTTGCGCAGATAAGTTTTGTTATCTATATATTTTATGTTAATATTTAAAAACATGTTTTTATTCCTTTTTATAATGTCATTGCCAAGAAAATTATCTGACTCTAACGAGAGAACTGTAGCACTTGAATACTTATGTGGAGTTCCAGTAACTTATATTAATGAAGAATGGGATGTTTCTAAAGCAACTATTGAACATAGTATTCTTGGTAATAGAAGTAATTATTGGAATGATCCACTAGTAAATTTCTATAAACAAAATAGAAATGAAAAGAAATCTCATAAGAACGGTATTCATATGATTGTTGGAAAGTTACCTTCCCATTCAGGTATATCTGTAGAAAGTGCTGATTTGTTAGAAAATGAAAGTAATGAAGTTTACAATTCTTTAAGACTTAGTGTTCTCGAGCCAAAAGTTGAAAAGTTTATTGCAGATACTAACTTAATAAAGATTCTTATAGGTAATGATCGAGCAAGGAAAACAGGCCAGGAGAAATTCTTAGATAGTTTGAATCCTTCTAAACTTAATGGTTATTATGATAATAGAAGCAAACAAATAAAAATAGACTTTCATACTCTTGATGAATTAATTTATAAGCCTTTATTGCAAGAATTAAAACTTGCTTATGGTAGGGATAGTACTACTTTTGAAAAGGCGTTAGATACTTCTTTTGAGAATGTTAAGAATGAATTGTTAAAAAGTTGTTATTTTGGTATTTTAAACAATTTTAGGATTGAAAATAATGCTAATAATTCTTTTGCGGACAGTATTCTAAACAAACTTAAGAAGGATCCTAATGAAAAGATAGTTAATAAAAAGTTCAAGAGAGAAGTAATAAGTGACTATTTTGGCTTTAATACTTGGCCAAAAAGCATTTATGAATCTGCTGATAAGAAAGGATTTAACAGGTTTTGGTATGGAAAACAGAAAGAAAAGATTTTTAGACAATTGAAAAAAATAGTTAAGGAGCTTACCTAACTTTTTCTGCTCCCTTACCTTTATTCCTTAAACCCCTGCTTTTTTTTCCTGCAGATGTTAAGCCTCTGTATGCTTTTGCCCTTCTAGAAACTGCTTGTTTCAAGTTCTTATTTGATAATACTGTTGGACTGTTCCTATCAGCTAGGATTATTTCATACCAGTAGTATTTACCGTCTTTTCCAACTTCGTAAGATCCAAGAACTTCGCAATTTTTGTAAACTCTACAAGATCTTTCTTCAGCTACTGATTGATAATTTCTGTCCAGAACTTTTTTTCTTCCGTATCTTTTAGGTCTTCTTCCAGCTTTGAATTGTGGTTTTTGCCTTCCTCCACGAAGTACTCTTTGTCTAACAACAATAACTCCTTGCTTGGCTTTATAACCTAAAGATCTTGCTCTGTCAAGCCTTGTCGGTCTTTCAATCCTAATAGTTCTAGGTTCTCTCCTCCAAGAAATAATTCTTTTTTTGTTTAATTCGTTCAAAGTTTTGGAAGGTGACTTCCATAATTCTCTAATATGTTTGTATAAACTCATTTTATTGCCTCCATTTGTGTTATTTTATTGAGATTCAGGCGAGCAAGCCCACATTTCTCTAACTTCTAGAATTTTAAGGGTTTTATAAATATTTACTTGTGTGCATACCAGAATTCTTTATTGTTCCTTTTACAAAATCCGAACCTTTCAAACTGTAAAACATCACTTTTTAACGCTGCAGGTTCGACTAATCCTTTAATTAATTTATTACTTGGCATTAAAATTTTAGTTTCTACTGTTTCATCTTTTGGCAGCCAGTGTATTATTGCTGTTCCTTTCTTCTTGTATTCTTCTACATTGTCTGAATGGTAATTAAAGTTTTTACCGTCAAACTTGAAATTTACTGCATCCATTAGTCTATAGAGTTTTCCCTTCTTGAAATTCTTAAAGTCTGGATTGTTAATATAGAATTTGCCGTTGATCTTGAAGGTTCTTCCGTAAGTTTTTGAATTAGGATTTTTCTTTAACTTAACAATTGTTTCTGGACAATTTTTTATTGTTATTAGTTTTGGTTGTTCTATGAAGAAATACCTGTCTGCAGTCTTGTCAAGAACTCTTCTATTATGTAGGTATAAATCATCCCATGTTAGTATTGATTCTGTCTTGTTCAATCCAGTGCTTAATAAAAAATTCTTTATTGCTTCTGGTTGGAATCCTCTCTTTCTTAATGCTTCTAGAGTTGCTAGTCTTGGATCGTCCCACCCTCTTAAACTTCCTGAATCTACTAATTCTCTAATTTGCCTTCCTGAAGTTACTACATCTTTAAGTTCGAACCTTGCAAACTCGAATATTTTAGTTGTTTTATAACCTAGATTTTTCTGAATAAAAACTTGTAATTCATTCCTTAATTCGAACTCTTTAGATCTTAACCTGTGCGTGATTCCTTGGTGTCCGTCCATTACTGAATTTTCAAAGTCATAATTTGGCCAGACTTTGTAATCATTTCCTTTCAAAGGATGTTTAGTCTTTATTATTCTGAAGAGTGTGGGGTCTCGCATTACATAATTCTTGTGTTCCATGTCTATCTTTAGTCTTAATATTCTTGAGCCTTTCTTTACTTTTGGCATTTCCTTCCATTCTTTCAAGTTTTCTTTTACTGTTTTGTTTCTACAATCACATTCTTTTCCTTGTCTTCTCCCTTCAGATATTAATTCTTTATTGCAATTGCAACTGTATGCTAGTCCTTTATTTATTAGAACTTCAGCTTTTTCATAGTATAATTCCATATAGTCTGAAGCATGAACTACTTCATCAGGTATTATTCCTAACCATTCATAGTCTTTCAAGTGTATATCATAGAATTCTTTTTTTGTCAGTTCAGGGTTAGTATCTTCAAATCTTAAGATGAAAATTCCTTTCTTATCCTTTGCTAATTTGTAGTTTATGTATACTGCTTTTGCGTGTCCTATATGTAAGTATTTGCTTGGTTCTGGAGGGAATGCTGTAGTTACTTTTCCTCTAAAATGTAAAGAATCAAAAAATCCGTGTTCTTTCTTTTTTTCAAAAACATTCTTGTTTAGTTTATTAAATTCTTGTTCTTGTTTCTTTAAACTTAATTTATTAACTTCCTTTACTGTCTTTCCAGCTAGTATTGCTAGATCTTTAGGTTTTGACTTGGGAAATTCCTTGATTAAAGCACCTATTATTGTTCCTTGATTGCAAGTTCCATTGAATTTAATTGAGTTCTTTAATGCGATTGCTCTTGCAAAGTTTTCTTTACTCATAACACTCTAGTTTTATAATTACTTAATAAAATTTATTAATAATTCCTTATTTTCGTTTAGTATGGGCTGGTAGTTAAATCTGGTATAACGCTCGGCTGGCAGCCGAGAGGCTCCGGGTTCAAATATATCTTAAGAGAGAATAAAAATTTCTTTTTGGATTTGAAAGTCCCCGCCAGTCCATTTTTCCAAAAGTAAAATATTTATATGAATACATCTATAAAATTTTTAATGGCTAAACATCATGATCATGGAACGACTGCTGCATTATCAATAATTGGTATTGTTATTCTAGTATTCTTGTTCATTAATCAACCAGTGAGTAAAGACTTGGTGGGGGAAGCATTAAGAACTCTTTATACGGAACAAGAAGTAGGAAGGAGTTGTACAATACCATTTGAAGGAATGATTTTGACTGAGGACCATGCTGATGATGGTACTATCCTAATATGCCCTGGAGATTACAATTTCGGACTAAGTTTAGAAGGGGCAAATCTAGACTGTGCAAATTCTAATTTTGTGGGTTCCTTAATAATTTCTTCACAATATGATATTGAAGTCGAAAATTGTAATTTTGAAAGTTTAGAAAATGCGCTTTACATTGAAGATTCAAATAATATAAACTTTGTAAGTAATTCTTTCTATGGCATTAATGGAGTTCACATAATTAATTCACAAGTAACCTTTTCAAATAATATAATAACTGGAGATAATTATGGTGTTTACTTGTTAGATTCGACAGGTTCATCATTTTCAGAAAACAACATTTACGGATATTACGGAATTCGTGCTGTTAATTCTGTCTCCCTAGATATTGCGAATAATTTTATTGATGGTATTACGCAAGGAATCCGTTTAGAAAATTCTCCTTCATTAATTTCAGAAAATACTATAGACGGTAATTATTTTGGGGTTCAAGCAATAGATTCTTCTTCAGTAATTTCAGACAATACAATAACTTCAAACACTCACGGTATTAAATTATATTCTTCTCCAAATTCTGAAATTCAAGAAAATTATATTAGCGGTGGTGCTCACAATGGTGTAAGAATTGAATACTCCGAAGAAACAACAGTCTCGAGTAATACTATAGACTTCTCGATAGGGGTTTCAATATTTAATTCTAGACAATCAGTAATTTCAGGTAATACAATGACTGGAGAGTATGGTGTTTCAACGGAGGGAACAACTTTTAATAATGATTTGATAATTCAGGATAATTCAATTTCAGCTTTAGTAACAGGAATTTCTTTGGTTTCTAATAATAATAATGTTATTGGAAACACCATAAGTAATAGTGAAGAAAGAGGCATTGAATTATTTAAGTCTAGTGATAATATTATAGAAAACAATCATATTTCATTAGCAAGTATTATTGATGATAGTGTTGGAATTTATTTATATTGTGATAGTAATCTTTGTTCAGACTATAATGAAATAAAAGATAATACTGTATATTTTTATTATAAGGGAGTTTTTATTGATAGTGGGGATTATTTAACTACAGGAGGAAGTATTGAAGAGAATAATTTATACAATAATAATATTGGTCTTGATTTAATAGGAGCATGGGATATTTCAGTAAACCAAAACATGATATGTAGTAATGCTGCTAAGGATATTCAATGTGATGATAATCCAAATATTGGATTTGTAAATAATGGATGTGGCTTGAACAAAGTTTCTGAAAGTTGTGGGATTTCCTCGTGTGTAAGATGTGTAGGTGTGTTTTCAAAAGATGATAATGTTCGAGTGGAAGGTTCATCAACAGAGTAAAAATTAAAAACAGTAAATAATTCTTATAATAAAATGGTTAAAGCAATATTTTTTGATTTGTGGGGAACATTGGTTGAGAATGGTTCTTTTCCTAGTCCTGTAAAGCAGATTTGGAAGTTAATTCCGGAAAGAATGAGTTTTCAAGATTTTATTGTTAAGTTTGAAAAGTCTTTAATGACTAGAGAGTTTGAAAATTTAGTTAAGGCTTTTACTAAAGTATTGAAAGATTTTAATAGTGAAGATAAAGAGTTGGTTGAGAAGATGGTTGGTGTTTGGAATAGGAATGCTTTATTTTCAAGATTATTCCCTGATGCTAAAGTATTAAAAGATTTGAAGAAGAAGTACAAGCTTGTTTTACTTTCTAATTCTACTAGTGAAGCACGTAATGTTATTGAAAAATTTAAGATTGAAGAATATTTTGATTTAATTTATATTTCTTGCGAGAAGAAAAAGTTAAAAGCTGATTTGTTCAAGGAGGCTTTGAAGAAGTTAAAATTAAAGCCTGAAGATGCAGTGATGGTTGGTGATTCTACTCATACTGATATTGAAGGTGCAGAAAAGGTTGGTATTAAAGGAATTCTTCTTGATAGGAGGAATAAGAGAGAACACGATAGTAAGATTGTTTCTTTAAATGATTTGGAGAGTGTATTATGACTGAGTGTATATTTTGTAAAATTTTAAATAATGAGATTCCAAGCACTAAATTGTATGAGAACGAGAGTGTTTATACATTCTTGGATATAAGACCTATAAATAAAGGTCATGCATTAGTAGTTCCTAAAAGGCATAGTGAGACTTTTTTAGATATGGCAAGTGCTGATATTGATTCCTTGTTTAAAGCCGCTCAAAAAGTCGCTACTGCGGTTATGGAGGGAATGAATGCGGACGGTTTTAACATTGGAATGAATAATTTTCCTGCTGCGGGCCAGGAGGTTCCTCACAGTCACGTTCATATAATACCAAGATTTTCTGATGATGGCCTTAAACACTGGCCTGGAAATGAACCTGAAGATTTAGAATTAGTTAAAGAGAAAATAGTTAAGTTTTTATAATAATTTCAAGTTCTTGCTTGTTATTGTCGGCGTCGTATAGCCTGGCTAATGCCCCAGACTCATATTTTTGAGTAATGAGCTGAAAAGCAATGACTAAAACTCTTTGGGGTTATCTGGTGATCGGGGGTTCAAATCCCTCCGCCGACATGTTTCTTTTAAGAAAAAACTAAATCTTTTTCAAAACAATAAGATTTGTATAACCTTGTTTTTTCTTTTCTATAACTCCTCTTTCTTGTAATATTGAACTTACTCTTGACATTTTCACTGGATTCAGTCCGGATAGTGTTCCTAACCTTTTTTGTTCGATTTCTTTTCTTTCCAGTAATATTTTCATTACTTTCTTCTCATTTGTGGGAAGTATTGATAATAGTTTATCTACTTGTGAAGTGTTTATTTTTTCTTGGAATAAATAAACTATGTATCCTCCAATAATTAAAGAAAGAATTGTAGTTCCATAAAGGAATAAGGGATATTGGATTGCTGTTGTTCCCATGTGTGAAGTATGATATATTGAAAAGACAGTTATTAGTATTCCTAAAAGTAATAATAATCCTGCAGAAGTTAATAATTTTTTATTATTCATATTAAAAAAAATAAAAAAACAAATTAATAAATCTATCCATAAATTTCAGGATGGTGACTTTTATGCAGATTCCATGCTTCATTACTTAATGAGTCAGGTTTTTCTTTTGGGAAATTTCCTGATGTCATCCATTGATGCATTATTTGAAATTCATCTAGAGAAACATCTCCTTCCCTAACTAAATTATGCATTGGACATTCATAATCTAATGTTTCATGATATTTCATTGCTGCTTCAAAATCTCCCGCGATCATTGCAGTATGCATTTGTTCAAAATCGTCAGATTCCATCATTTTCTCATGCAGTTCATTCATACTAAAATAGCTACTTGCACTTACAAGTACAATTCCAAGTAATAATGCGCCTAAAATTCCTGTTAGTATTGTTTTGTTCATATTCATTGTTTTAAAACCTCCTTATGTTATTTCATATGTTGAAAACACATAAGTTATTTTCTGAAATCAAACAGTTTTAAGAGACATTGCCATTATTTTATATGCTAGTTTGGCGAGTGAGTAAGCTTCCGTTCTTGATTCTCCTGTGAATTCGTTAATATCAGTAATTATCACATTTTTAGACTTGAAAACTTCTTTTAATAAGTCAATAACTTCTTGCCAGTGTAGACCTCCTGGTTCTGGAGTTCCTGTCTTTCTAATGAATGAAGGGTCGAAAACATCAACGTCTATGGAGATGTAAACATTTTCGCTTAATTTATCAAGTATGTTCTTAATACTGTCTTTATTGTATTCTCTTGCTGTAATACTTAATATTTTATCTTCCGAATCTATAATTTTTTTCTCATCCTTGTCCATTGCTCTTATTCCTACTTGTACTAGTGAATTGGCTTTGGATAATGCTTTCCTTCCAAAACACCTATGGTTTACTGAACTTCCATTCCAGGAGTAGAACAAGTCTGGATGTGCATCTAATTGTAAGACTGAAAAATCTTCCAATCCATTTAAGATCCCTATTCCTATTGAATGATCCCCACCTAGTGCAACAACAAATTTATTAGTATTCTTAACAAAATTAGTTACTTCTTCTAAAGTATTAATATTAAATGTTTGAATGCCTTCTTCCACTGGTGAATTATCAAATTCTTCGTCGTAATATTCTAGTTCTAAAGATTCTTTGATTATTGCAGTACATCCTTTAGAGGCTCCTTTTCCATAACTTGGATTGTTCTCTATGGGAATGGTTAGTACAACAAATTTTCCATCATCACTTTTATTTAAGAATTTCATTTTCTAATTTTTTTAGGTTGCAAAAGTCTGAACTGAAATTGTAAGCTCCAGCGTTTAAAAAAGTGATTTCATCACCAACTTTAGGATTGTCTAAATAAACTCTGTATCTGAACAGGTCTAGTGAGCAGGGTGTTACTCCTTTAATCACGTAGGGTGTTCCTTTTTCTAGTTCTCCTTCTACTTTTAATTTTACTGGGACTATTAAAGAGTCTAGGTCAGTATTGTATACTGAAGCATCCACTATAATATTGTTTTCGTAAATTCCTATAATTTTAGTTTTTAACTTTCCTGCTGGTGCTGCTATGAACCTTCCTGGTTCTAGCATTAAGTCAATTTGTTTTTCTTTTAAGAATTCTTTGAATTCTTTTATCTTAACCAGAATATTATCTAGAACTTTAACATTAGTATTTGCATATTCTGAAGGTAGTCCACCTCCAATATTAATAATGTCTATATTATTTAGTGTTTCTTCTGTTAGCATGTGTGAAACTTCAAATTTTAGGTTCCACTCGCTCATATTCTGTGTCTTTCTATGAAAGTGAACTCCTAATTCTTTAATTTTAGGATTCTTTCTTAACTCTTTAATTCTTGAATTTATAATGTCTGAATTCATTCCAAAAACGAAATACTTTTCTGTTCGTATTGTGTTTTCTTTTAGTTTAATCCGTAACATTAAATCTATACTTACAGAATTATTCTTTAGATATTTTAGTAGGACTTCCAAGTCTGGCTCGTTATCAACTACAAACTTAGTAATTCCAGTATTAACTAATTTAGAAATAGTTTCATTATCCCACGCCTGAGCCAAGAATAATACTCTTGTTTTATCCTTAATATTTTCTAGTTCATTAATTAAGTGAATACTGAATAAGCAATTTGTTTCTTCCTCTAATATTCTACTAATTAAAGGATTGGTTTTTGAACTGAAGGAGACTCTAGTAAAATTTATTTTAGAGTATTGTTCTAAAACTTTACTTTTTGATAATACGAACTTACTCATTTAACAATCCTTCCTCTTTCAATTGTTCTAATGCTTTAATCATTGCTAATGGAAACATTATGGTTACATCTCCTATTACTGTGGATACATCACTATCATCCTTAACCTTTCCCCAGGATTTTGCTTCATTAGTAGTAGCTCCACTCATGCTTCCTGATGTTTTATGTGCTGTGGTCATGTAAACGGCATATTCCGCTCCTCCGTTTAATAAAGTGCATAGTATTGCATGATGTTTTGAAATACTCCCTCCTAGTGAGATTACTCCTTTCTTATCATCCATACTTGTAGTGAATAGAATATTTCCAAAATCCTTAACAACATCCACTATGAAGTCAGGATGTTTTTGCTGGAATAAGTACAAGTGAAAACCAAATGCTCCATCAGTAATTGCAGGGCAGAATATTGGAATTTCTTTCTTTGCAGCTTGAAACAAGATTGAATCTTCATCTTTTAGTATTAATCCAATTTCTCTTAATAATTCTGAAACGGCCCATCTTTTTTTCTTTTCATATAATTTTTTTAGTATTGGAAGCATTAAATCTTCAAATTTCATGTAACTCTCATTTTTAACGAGTAAGTTACCAACACGATTTACTCCTTTCTCATGTAATTCTACATCATCACTTTCGAATTTTCCAATAATGAATTTTTCACCGTGTGCTTTCATTATATCTTCTTCTATACCGCCTACTGTTGTTACTATAACATTTGGTATTCCTAATGATATTAATTGTGCAAAGAATCCTCTTAATCCAGAGGTTACCATGTTTGAAGTGAATGTTAAGAATATTTTTGCAGAGTTCTTCTTCATTTTAACAATGACTTCTGAAGCCTTGCTTAATTCAGTACTTTGGAATCCTAAGCTAGAAAAATTCTGGACTAGTTCTGACACTTTAATTCCTGGAATCCACTTAAGATCAGTAACATTAACCATTGTAGTAACTATAAGAAAGAATTGTTTAACTGTTTGATTTTACAGTGTTCATGAGTTAAAGAATTAAATTATCTTTTAAAAAGCTAACGAAAACCTTATTAACTATTAACAATAAATATTTACTATGGGATTTTTTAAGACTAAAGAAGAAAAACTTGCTGCTTGGCACAGAAAACTATCTATCATAAGGAAAGACAGGGAAGAAGAAAAGAAAAAACTAAAGATTCTAGACCTCCAATTTGACAGACAAGCAAGTAAGGGTGTTTCTTCAGAAGTTGATAGGAAGAACTTGAAAAGAATTGCAAATACTAAGAATAAAGCATATAATGATTTAGACAGGATCTTAAGAAAAGAACAAGTTCTAGTAACTAAAATTAACAATATTTAAGACCTGGCCTTTTTTATTTTTTTCAACCTTCTAACTTCTTGTATTGACCTTCCATAATCAATTTCAGAACTATCCTTATTAACGAAAGTCATTGTTTTCTTAAGTATTGGCAGTAAGTGGGAAACAGCCACATAATCCATTTGGCAAAGTCTTAAGTAAAGAGGTGCCGCTCCTGGTTGTGTTCTTAACTCGTCAATATGATGTTGGTTTCTTGCATTAACTTCAACATTCATTGGAGCCTTATGTGCCAGTGTTAAAATACTACTTGCAACGTAAGGATTTATACTATTACGAAGAACATCATAGAATAAGTTAATATCACCCATTATTTTATTCACTTTTTTCTCCACTCCTGATTCTCTTACAGCTTCTGAAATGTAAAAACCATTTTCTGGAGTGAAATGTTTAGGATCTAAATATGATTGTAAAGTATGTCGTCTCAAATCCCTAATTTCAGCAATTGGCATCATTAATGTCTTGTCAAAACTTACTGCTTCAAACGCCCTTCCAGGCCTGTAACGCCTGTTAGTTCTTAAATTTGGAATTCCTGCATAGTCTAAAACAATTTTTTCTTTCTCTTCAAGTGATAATTCTGAAGAAAGATTTAATGCCTGTCCATAAGTCATTCCAGAATTTTGCTCTCTCAAAATATTAATTATTATGTCTGGAAGATTTCCTTTCATCCTAGCCTGAATTTCAATATCATATTCGTCATCTTTTAAGCTAATATAATTTCCATGATCAAAAATTTTAAATCCTAATTCTGGATCTTCTAAAGTATTTAGTATTTGATCTAAACCTTTCATTCTCAAACTTCCTGGCTTTCTAGTTTCTGAAATGAAATTTCTGTAAGCCCTGGACCTTGAAGAACTAACTTCAGTACCTTCCAATAAAGGACCTACTAGTTTGGAAGCTTCATTATACATTAATTGTTGAATTATTAATGATTCTCCAGTTCCTATTGCTTGTAATGAAAATATTAACTGCCTCATGGCCTCCGCATTCATTTCTAGAGATAATGACGTTTTTGCACTTAATGGAATTAAATGTCTTATTGAATCTTTATGCATTGCATTTATTGTTCTTGAATATGCAGTTTCTAACTCTTCATCACTAGCATTTCCCCCAATACTAGTCTGAACTTTTTCAGAAAATTTATTGAAAGGTAGTTTTCTAGATAAGAAATTTCGAACTTTTTCATACTCTTTACTTCCAGGAGTTATTAGTTTTGAATAAAGATCAAATACTGAATTAGTAATCTCCCGAAAGCTTTCTTCTAAATCTTCATTAACAATTAGAGGATCTACTAAATAATTATAATTTCCGTTAAGCTTCTTATGATAGGGTTTATACCTTGTTGATTTTTCAATACCAAACAGTATCCTATGATGTAACATATGCATTGCTTGAAGCATTGAAACATCTTCAAAAGATGCAGTTAATGAAACCATTCTAGCTATTGAATCATCTCCATACTCTGCAAATACTTCTTTAAAGAATCCAGAACCCATTTTTTGTATATGGTTAGGAATGTTCATTTCTTTAATAGATTCTCTAAATTTGTCATTAGCCATTCGTTTCCCAACTATTTCTCTAATATCTCCTGAAGCACGACTGTGCATTGAACTGAAACTTCCCGAGAGTAATCCAGTATGTTTATAGAATGAAACTGGCAAGTGGGTATTAGTAAATATTTTTTCTAGTAAAGAAATAATCTCATCATCTTTATAGGAAGAAGGAGTATAACTTAGTAATTCAGCTAAATCCTCGCTAGAACAGTCTCCATATTCTTGAGATAATTCTTCAAGATTCATAATACTAGTAAGTCGTAAAGATTTATAAGAAGTACTGTTCAAAAACAATATTTTTTACGGAATTTGTAAAATTATTGGCTTAACTGTAATCTCTCCAAGTATGTTTGCAAGAGGCACATTTGAAAAATCTTGTTTCAGGCTCGTCACTAGATCTTGTTTGTAAAGTCCAATATTCTGCCTTTTCATGTGCACACTTAGGACAATTAGCTTCAACAGTAGGATTTATAGATTCCTTTTCAGGATCTATAATTTCTATGGTTTTATGTTCTGAAGCTAGAGCTTCTTCAACAAGTTTAGCTTCTTCCTTAATAACAAATCCGCAAGAACATTTTAAGATTCCCTTCTTAGGAAGTATTAAAGCTCCACATTTTTGACAAAAGTTCATTAATAACAAGTTGAAATGGATTTTTTATAAAGGTTATGGTTTAAGAGAATTTTGAATAATTCATAATTTAAACTTATTTTAACGAGATAATCCTAGAAAAGTAAGAATTTTAGAAAATCCAAGAGCATTAAAACCTTCCACAAAGACAATTTTAACATAACCTAAATAAGGTATTCTGAATACTGCCTTTCCAATAATGTCTTTTTCAATAATATTTCTCTCATCAATTATTAATATTGAAGAGTCTGAAGGTGTAGAACTAAAAATTCCGAGTTTTGGATTGTAATATTTAACTACAAATCCTGGATTATTATCTCCTTTTGTTTGATAAATACCATCTGTAACATTAATTATTCTATGAATTACAGGGTAGGGTTCTCTAGTCTTAAAAACGATAACATCCCCAACTTCAAAATTACCGTATGAAGTTATCACTAGAATATCACCCTTATTGAACCCGTTAGAAAACCTATAATTTTCAAAATCAGTAACAGAAATTTCGAAATCAGAATAAAATTCTTCATGTAGTTTCCACCAAGAATTAAAATTGCCTGGATGTTCCATGCTTGGACTAACTACAGCAACTACAGGATGGGATGTTCCAAGAGCAATTCCCAAAACAGGATAAAACAAGAACCTTATAATAATAAAAGCCACAATAATGCTTAATACCCAACTAAGTAAAGAATCATCATTCCATATAAAATGCCAATATTTTTTAATTCTAAACCATAACTTTTTCATAATAAGAATAAAAAACACAAAGAGTATAAAAAATTATGCATGCAAACTATTTTGAGGGAATAATGCAATTAAGAAATCCAAACGAAGAAATTCTTAGTTTCATAACTAAACAAATTCAAAAAAATAAGCAAATTCTTGCAAAAACTGAAAAATTAAAGCAAGGTTTAGATTTATACTTTCAAAATAAGAAGTTCATGGCATCATTAGCAACTAAAATAATTAAGGAGTTTGGTGGAAAAACCAAAAAGACAGCAACTTTACATACTAAAGACAATTTAACATCTAAAGACTTATACAGACAAACAATATTTATTGAATTTCCTAAATTTTTAAAGAAAGACATTATAGAAATAGAAAATAATATTTACTTAGTGAAAGACATAAGAAAGAAATTAGGAGTTTTCAACTTAATCAAAGAAAAAAAGGAAAAAATAGATTATCCTAAAGAATATAATATTCTAAAAAAAGAAAAAACAAGAATAATATCTTTAAAACCACTAAAAGTTTTAAATCCTGAAGATTTCCAACCAATAATTACAAAAAATCCTTTAAATAAGAAACTTACAGAAAATAAGGAGGTAAGAGTCATTACTAAAGATCTTGCATATATAATATGAATATTGAAGAAGAATATAATAAAATAAAAAAAGAAAGAAACTTACAAACTACTTTTGAAGAGTTAGATAATTATTTTAATATTACTGACTCATTAAAGCAAGAAGGATTCACTCCGAAATATTTCGAGAGATTCATAAATAAAAGAATATTAGATGTTTTCAATAATTGGGCTGGTTATTTACACAGTCTAGTTCTTCCAAATTCCAATTCTATGATTAACATGACAGAACATCAAATGTTTAATGAAGAAGAAAGAAATAATATTATGAGTCTATTAAGTAAAGTAATGGCCATAGCTAGTGAGAATTCATTAAATAATGTTTCAGAAAAGAAAACAAACTTCCTTGATAATGCAATGGAATTCTGGAAGAAAACTTATAGGCCAGAACTTGAAAGAATATTGAAGAAAGTAAATTCTGAATGGAAATCTAAGTAAAGCTTTTAAGTAAGTATTATTATTTTCTTATTATGCATAGGGGGGAGATTAAAGTTTTTTCATGCAGATCAGGTAAATCTTTTTCTCTTAGAGTAATCAAGGAATTAAATAAGATATTAGAAATTTCAGCTAATAAGGTTTCTTTAGGAAATTATGCTTGTGCTGATTTTGCAGATGGAGAAGTAAGATCTAAAATTGGTGAGACTGTTAGAGGAAAAGATATTTATTTAATACAACAACTAGTTGATTCTTCAAATAGGAGTATTAACGATAATATTATGGAAATGTTATTTGCGGCTAATGCGATAATAAAATCACAACCAGCATTTTTAACTTTAGTAATTCCTTACTTGGCTTATTCTAGACAAGATAGGCCTCTTGATAGGGAAGCAGCCAGCGCAAGTTGTCTTTCAGACCTGATAAAAACTGTTGGAGTAAATAGTGTTATGACAATGGATGTTCATGCAGACCAGATTTCTGGAATGTATAAGAAGATGGGTTTTGATAATATGAGAGCCTCAAAAGTTTTAATACCAACTATTAAGGAAAATATTAATTTGGAAGACGTTATTGTTATTAGCCCAGATGCAGGAGGAGCTAAAAGAGCGGATTATTTTGCCAAAAAATTAAAAACTAAAATGGCTGTAATGCATAAAAATAGGGATTACGACAAAATTAATACTGTTAATAAGACTGAACTTATAGGTAGTGTAGGAGGAAAGAAAGGATTAATAATTGATGATATTGTAGATACTGGAGGCAGTATAGTTAATGCTGTTAAAGAATTATATCATAAAGGTGCTACTTCAATTACTGTGGCTTGTAGTCATGCATTATTGAATGGAAATGCTAAGAAGAATTTTTCAAAATTACACAAGGAAAGAAAATTAGAATATTTAGTTACTACAGATACTGTACTTCATAAGCACAAGCCTTTTTGGTTAAAGGAAGTATCTGTTTCTCACTTATTTGCCAATGCAATTTATAATATGAATAATAATATTTCAGTTAGTAAACTCTATAATTGATTCTTAACTTTCAAAGCTGTCTTCTCTCCTAAAAGTTTTGAAAGTGTAAAAAAATCTGCCTTTCTTAATTCTCTCAATGTTTTTATTCCTTGAGAATACATTTTTCTTGCCCTTACCCTTCCAACTTCCTTAAGTTTCAGCAAGGTCAATAATTCTTCTTTAACTCCATATTTTAATCTAAGTCTTAATCTTCTAAGAATAGAAACAGAATTCTTGAAATCTTGAATTCTTGATAATTCCTCTGTCGAATAGAATAACCAATCAATAATATTAAGTTTTGCATGAATTTCTCCAGGTCTAATATTAAATTTTTCCAAAAGTTCTTGTTCTGAAACTTCTTCAATCCAATAATTAAAAAAACCTGCAGTTTTCAAAGTCTTACAAAACTCGTCATAGTCAGGATCATAAATATTAGGTTCTGAAATTAATAGTTCGTTCTCAACAAGAAAATTATTAATTAGTTCTTCTTCGGATTTTTTAACATTAAGTAAAGGTCTCATTTCCAAAGTATTTGAAAAAACTTGTAGTATAGAAAAATCATTGAATTCATTAAGATTTAGTTTTTTCATGGATTTTATCAAATAATGTGCAGTGTAAGGATCAAGATATAATTCTGAAACTCTAGTTCCTAAACGAGTAGATTTCAAATTTCCCATGCTAGAAGCAGTTACGAAATCAGAACCTTCAATAAACCCCCAGCTTCTCAATTGAGAAATTGTTTTTTCAATAAGAGAATTCACTTTTGTAGTATCTCCATATTGTTTAGTGTAGAAACTTCTTGAAAAAAAATCTTCCAAGTCTGATACTGTTCTTGAAACTCCAGAAACTATCAAACTTAACACATAAGTTCTGAATACTGGCTCTACAGCCAGTTTTGAATAAATAATTTCTGGCTCTCCAAGAATAAACATTTCTTTAATATGTTCTAATTCACTCTTTGTAGATGCTAAAGTTAATGCTTCTCCATAATCTTCAAATTCTGGCCTTCCAGCCCTACCTATCATTTGATGATATTCTAATACTGGAATGAATGCCATCCCATGTCTTGAAAATCTTTTAAGATCACGAATTATAACTCTAAAAGCAGGTAAGTTAAGTCCGAAAGCCAATGTTGGTGTTGAGGCTATAAACTTTATTTTTCCTTCACGAAAGTTATCTTCAATTAGTTCTCTTTGTTTAGTTGCCAATCCTGCATGGTGGAAAGCAACTCCTTTCTTCACACATTCGGATAATTTCAAACATTGCTTTGTCGGTTTGGATAATGTGTTTCTTATTTTTTCAGAAATACTTTCTAAGTTTGCAGAATATAAAGATTTTGAAATTCTTTCCGCCATTGCTTCAGCATTTCTTTTACTGGATAAGAATATTAATGCCTGTTTATTTTTAGAATGTGTATCTAAACAAATATTTACTGCATTATCACTTGTTTTCGGAGAAATTTTCATAATTTAAGAAAGTGTTTCATGTTTAAAATTATTGCCATGTTTTTTCCCAATCATCTAGTTTTTTCTCAAGCAAAGGATTTTTCTTTCTTCTTTTAATTGTATCACCAAATATTTTCCTCCAGTAGAAACCCATTCCTAACCCAATAAATAAACCTCCTAAATGAGCAATATGTCCTATATTGCTAGGAATAAATAATCCAAAAACATTTTGCAACAACCACATTAGTCCGGCAAGAATCATTGGTAGTGGCATTCCACTAACCCAAACCATCATTAAAGGCCTTAATACTATTAATGCACCTAAGATTGCAAATATTGCCCCGGAAGCTCCTAATGATCTTGGATATGGTGTTAATAAATTAATTATTACTCCTGAAATTAAAAATAACCATAATAATTTTTTAGAACCTATTCTCCCCTCAAGTATTAATCCAAAAAGTCCTAGTGCGAATAAGTTAGAGAGTAAATGTCCCATTCCAGAATGTGCGAATAAACTTGTTAATAATCTCCAAGGTTCTGAAAATTTAAGGCTTGAATCTAGAATTACAGAGTCTGTACCGATAAATCCTTGAAGTATAAACATTAATATGCACATTAGACAAAGCCATAATGCTATGAATTTCATAAAACTAATAAAATCAAGAGAGGTTTTAATATTTTCGACAATTATTTATATTAAATCAGCAAAATAAGAACTATGAAGAATTATAATTTTCTTAGGGTGACTGAGCATCCTATTAAAAAAATGTTTGAAAGAGGAGTATTTTTAGCTTTGATCTCTAGTGTTTTTTATTATTTGCTAGTCCAAAACCTTATTTTATTAAATATTGCGTCTCAGGAGATTAAAACTTTAACTTTAGGTTTTTTATTTGTTTTAATACCTTTAGAACTAATAGTTAAACATAATCATTTAAGTCATGCAGTTTTTGATAAAAAATATTTGATGTATTACGAAAATTCCTTGTTTGGTAGTGTTGAACATTTTATTCCTTATAAAGAAATTAAAAATTTTTCTTATAAAAAAACTTTAACTGATAATTTATTCAATACTGTGACTTTAACTATTAATAAGAAAAAACTTTCAATTCCTGAAGAAGAACTTGAGAGAATAAAAGATGCGACGAAGTAAACATGCTAGATATTTTGGTATTGGCACTATAGTAGTTTTAGTTTTAATGTCTTTACTAGTTGTTTTTCCTTATTTCACTCCCTTAATTTCAGGGGTTATTTTTGCTTATATTTTTAGGCCAGTATATAAATTTTTTAAGAAGGAATTCAATAATAATATTGCTGCTTCCTTACTAACTATTTTTGTTTCGATGTTGACTATTATTCTTCCTTTCCTGTTTTTAATGAATAGTCTTGTTGGAGAAGCTAATGAAATGTATATTTATGCATTAGAATACTTAGATGGTAATAGTTTAAATATTAATGAGGTTTCCCTAAAATTACAGGAGACTTTTGGTTTATCCATAAATCTTGAAGAAGTTGCTAAGGATATGGCTTCAATAATTATTTCTGGTGCACAAGCATTCTTAAAAGCATTCCCAAAGAAGGTTCTTGACATATTTATTACATTTTTCACAATGTATTACTTATTAATAAATTGGAATTTTTTGAAGAGAAGAATCAGAGAAACTCTGCCTGTTGAAAAAAATATTCAGAATAAATTCACTAAACAATTTGAAAATATTACTTATGCACTAGTATATAGTCAAATAGTTATTGCCATGATTCAAGGTATTATTGGAGGTTTAGGATTTTGGATTTTTGGAATTAGTAATCCTGTAATGTGGGGTATTGTAATGGCAGTTTTGGCTTTACTTCCAGTTATTGGACCGCCGATTGTTTGGGCTCCTGCTGTAATTTTCTTATTCTTCAAAGGAAGTGTTTGGCCAGCGATTGGTTTAGGAATTTATAGTACTGTATTAACTAGTGGTGTTGATAATATTTTAAGACCTTATATAGTTGAGAAGAAAGCAAAAGTTCATCCAGTCCTTGTTTTGGTTGGTATTCTTGGAGGATTATCTTTATTCGGTGTTATGGGTATTATTATTGGGCCTATAATTCTAGCAGCTACTTTAACTGCTGTAGAAGTATTTTCTAGTGAGATTTAGGATCATGATTATTTTTATAGATTTTGTATAATAACCTATCATTATCTTCTGTATATGTACTTTGTTTAGATAGTATTATGTCATGTTCATATACTATATACATTGTTCCTAATGTACTAGCATAATTCAAGGAAGTATCACGTGTTTTCTTAATTATTTCAGTTAATTGCATTTATAACTATTATATTTCTTAATTATTTAAATGTTACCCCAAACTTAAAAAGTTGATAGTGCTTAATAAAAGTATGGCTTACTGTCCAAGGTGTAGTTTTGAAATTAAAATAATTAATTGTAAATATTTTTGTAAGAATTGTGGGAATTCTTTTGATTGTTCTGATTTAGATATTGGTTAAGCGTATTTACTAGTTTTTCATACAAGTCTTTCTTTTCTACAAGTTCAGTAACTGTCTTATTTCGCTCACTAAAGTATTTTTCAGTTTCTTTCTCAAGGATTTCTTCAATCATTTTAATTAGTTAATAGGCGTCTTGATATAATTTATGTAATCTCTTATTGATTCTAAAATTTTTCAAGAATAAATTTAATTCTTTCGCAACTCCATTCTTTAGATCTAGTGGATGTAGTTTTTTATTTTTAAAATCATCTTCTACATTTTTGTAATTAGAATATTCTAGATTTCCACCAAATTTTTCAGGTCTTTCAATAATAAATTTTTCTCCCTTATCAGTTTTGACAACAAAAATGAAATATTTGAGAAGAGCAAGAATACCATTATTAATATCTCCTGAGACACAATCTGCCTTATTTATTTTTTTGGAAACTATTTTTTCATCATCTAATAAGTCTATCTTACTATTTTCTATGCTTGAACTCATTTTTTCTCCTACTAATCCTCTTATTAAGGGGTTGATTATTTCAATTCGTGGTTTATATCCTATTTTTGGCATGTATTCTCTTGCAAAGACCATTATTTTTCTTTGGTCCATTCCTCCAAATTGAATGTCTACTTTCAAGTATTCTTCATCTAATGCTTGCATTAGGGGATATATTAGTCCTGAAAGTTTAGGATTTTCTCCTAGTTTTACTGTTTCTGCAGCTGATTTTTTGGCGAGTTTGACCGAAGTGTAAGTACTTAATTTTAATAGATCGGCAAAGTATTTTTTATTTAATTGTAATTCACTTCCTTTTACAAATTCTAATTTGGTAATATCTACCTTGATTATTTTTAGAATTGTTTTAATTGCTTCTTCATAATATTTATATCTTTTTTCTAATGTGTTCCAAGGAACACTATCTAATGCGGCATGCAAATCTGCGAGGAGGATTTTAACTTTGAGTCCAGCTTTTAAGAAATCGGCAATTTTTAGCATTGGAAAAAAGTATGCGATGGAAATACTTCCTGTTGGCATTGTTCCCCAGTAGACAGAAATTTCTTTTTTATCTTTCAAGAATTTCTCTAGATCTTTCTCTCCTAGTATTTCTTCTGTATTTCTTATGATTAATTTTAACTTTTTATTCATACTCTTCAAAAGATTTGTTTTATTAATATATTTTTCCATAAAATCAAAAAACTTATATTGTTTCTTTTAACATAATAAGAGAATGGATTTTACTCAAGTAATTGCATTAATAGTTCTTGTATTCGCAGTCTTATTATTTGTATTTAGAAGAAAGATTGGTGTTTACTTTACTTCTTTAGCTTATGATTATGGTGTGGATGCAGTATTTTCATTCGCGGATAATTTTATTTATGGTATTGGATTGGTTGGTTTGGATATTGGTGATTGGATTGCTGCCAGTTTGATTTTTGCCAGGCAGAAGAAAATAACTGGTGGTTTTATTGCTTTTATTGTTGCTTGGGAGGCTGCTAATTTTCTTCCTATGAGTTTAATTCCTGGAATTGGTGAGGCTGTTGAGGTTTTCTTTAATTTATTCCCTGCAGTTACAATTTCTTATTTCTTATTTAATAAGGAGAATAAAGCTAAGGAGCTAGAGAATAATTTAATTCAGGAGATTGGAATTGTTAATCAGTCTGGAGGGGATGCATATAAGGCTAAGACTAATTTGGCTGAGGCTCAAAAACAAATTGAGGAAGGTAATTATGCTGTTGCTGTTAATGAATTAAAAAAAGCTAATTTGTCAAGGAAAATTTCTGATTATATTAACAAGTTTGCGTCTTATGTTGATAAAAAATCTAAATTTTTAAGAGAAGAATCTTCTAAGGCACCTTCAGAATTGAAAGATTCTGTTGAGAAAGCAATTAAGGAGAGTGAAGCATTTTTTGAACAAATAAGTTCTTCTCATAGTATTTTAGAAGCTATAAATCTTGCAAGACAGGGAGTTACTAGGATTGATTCTGCAGAGTCTGATTTTGAGAAGATGTTTTCTTCATTGAAGAAAGAGGTTGAGGAAGAGGAAAAGCAAGAATCTTCTGATAAAGAAAAGAAGGAAGAATCTCCTATTAAGGAAGTCAAAGAGGAAACTAAAAAAGAACCAGAAGAAGAAAAGGAAGAACCTACTGAAGAGAAGAAAGAAATAAAAGAAATTGAAGAAGAAAAACATGAAATTAAAGATTCTAAAGAAAAAAAAGAAGCAAATGATGTTGATGAAAAAAATAATTCATCCAAAAAGGAGTTTCTTTCTAAATTGTCTAATAAGTTTTCTGAGAGGTTTTCGAAGAAGCCATAGCGTAAAGTCTTTTTTTAAGGTTTATTTCCTTGTATTTAGAAGCCGAACTCCAATATTCTACTCTGTCTTTCTTGAATAATGCTTTATTATTCTCATGAAATTCTTTGTATAATTCACAGGCTATTTTATCAATAGTAGATTCTGGTTCCATAATAAATAAGTTATTTAATAAAATATAAAAATCTGTCGACAAGTTTATATACTAGTTTTTTTTAACTTTTCTATTATGGGTAAGGGTGTTTTATTAGTTATAGTATTAGCCTTGTTTCTTATAGCTTGTGAGGCTGACCTTTTTGGAAGAGCAATCGGGGACACTTTGGAAGAGAATTTCATTGTTTTTTGCGGAGTTCAAGAGTTTAATACTAGAATAATAACTACGGAGGTCGGAACTGAAAATACTCTTATTTTTTCTTTTGCTTTTGAAGAAGGTTCTGGTGGTGGATTAGAGCCTATAGGTGGAATTAATCCTCCTGGTGATGAAGAACATGCTGGTTGTGTTTTATCAGATTTTTTTAGTGTTGATATGAATGGTGATGGAGATACTGAAGATCCTGAAGATCTTAATAGATTGTCTACAGATTCTGAAAATAATTTACTTACTTTCACACACTCTTTTGAGAATGAAGGAGTTCTAACAATAACAATATTTGCCAGTTTTAATTCTGGAGAAACCATGAGATTAATAATTCCTTTTGATGTGAGAGCAGTTCCGGTTCTTGGTTGTAATGATCCTTCAGCAACTAATTATGATCCAGAAGCAACAGAAGATGATGGATCTTGTGAGTATGTTGAAGAGTCTTATTTAGATATTATTTCACCTACAAATTTTGAAGTTGAGGCACAGGGAGGAAATTTTAATTTTGAATTTGAAACTAATGCTGATTGGCTGGCAATTACTAGTGTTTATTGGTTAAATTTAGATATTGAGTCTGGAACTGAAGATGAACAGATTGTGGTTGGAGTTTTAGAAAATACTGGAGAAGAAAGAACGGGGAATATAGAATTACAATCAATTGATGGTTCAGTTAGTGGAATTGTAACTGTAACCCAATCAGGTGTTTTATTGCCTGGTATGGAATGTTTTGATTGTCAGGCTAATGAGTGTTTCTTGGATTGTGATCTTGAATGTTTTGGATCTTCCTTTTTTGAAAATCACGGAGATGGTGTTTGTGATGATAATAATCCTAACTTGAATTGTGTTGTAGAAAATTCTGATATTGATTTATTTAATGATGGTGGTGATTGTGAAATTGAGAGTTGTCTAGATCCTGATGCTGATAATTATAATCCTTCAGGAACTGTTCCTTGTGCTGATTGTTGTTATTATTTATATGATGAAGTTAGTGGTTGTACTAATGTTTCTTCTCCTAATTATGATGTTGATGCGATTGTGGATGATGGTTCTTGTTTGCTTGGTTGTTTTGAAGTGGTTGAGTTTGATGATTGTGAATCTCTTGGAATGTGTGATACTAATGCGGATGGTAGTGTAGATTCTGATGATTTGGATTATTTATATTATTTTGTTAATACTTTTAATATGGATTTTTGTGGTTTTGGTGATTATACTTGTTATTGTAATTTGAATGCTGATGAATTTATTGATTCTAATGATTTGTTTTTGTTTGTTGATTTGTTTTCTGGTTGTACTGATCCTACTGCTTTGAATTATGATCCTGTTGTAGTAATTGATGATGGTAGTTGTGAATATATTTATGGTTGTATGGATGTTGATGCTACTAATTATGATGAGGATGCTACTGGTGATGATGGTAGTTGTGAGTATGATTTTGTGGAGGGTGGTGGAGGTCCTCAATTAATTTTTGGTTGTATGGATTCTGGAGCTTGTAATTATAATCCGGATGCTACTTCATCTGGTGAGTTTGTTTGTTGGTTTAATGTTACTGGTTGTTCTTGTGATGATGGTTATGGTGCTGTTGTTGATGAATGTGGTGTTTGTAATGGTGATAATTCTTGCTTGGGTTGTACTGATACTTCCGCAGCTAATTATAATGATTCCGTCACTGTTGATGATGAATCTTGTATTTACCCAATATCAGCTTCTAATCTGACTGCCACGGGCAATGATAATATGATTAGTTTAACTTGGGATCATCCTTCTTCAGAGTATACTTTTAATATTTTGAGGGATGATGCAATTTACGAATGGGATATTGGTGATATTTCATTTGATGACTTGGATCTTGGATTTGATGAAACTCATTGTTATAAAGTGATGGCTTTATTAGATGGTTTAGAAGCAGATAATTTGTCTAATGAGGCTTGTGCTACTACTAATTCTTTGCCTGATGAGGATGTTTTTGGTTGTACTGATTTTGACGCGTGTAATTTTGATCCTGAGGCGAATGTTAATGATGGTGGTTGTGAATATGCTGATTTGTATCTTGATTGTTCTGGTGTTTGTTTGAGTGATGTTGATGCTGATCTTGTTTGTGACGAGTTGGAAGTTTTGGGTTGTACTGATGAGACTGCTTTGAATTATGATGATTTGGCTACTGAGGATGATGGTAGTTGTGAATATGAATTAATTACTTTAAATTTACAGCCTGATATTGTCGCAATAATTTCTTTTACTGACTTTGTTGGTGATAATTCTAGTATTGATTCTGTTTTCTCTCCAGAATATTTTTCGGAAGAGCCTGATTCTGTTTTCATTACTAGTTTTGGTAGTGGAAGTACTACTTATTATGCTGGCGAGGGGTGGTATGGGAGTTTAGATTTCATTGAGGTTTATACTAATTATACTATTGTTTCGAATTTTAGTTTTAATTATTCTTATCCTGGACTTGTTATTATTACTTCTGGAAGTGTTGGTTGTACTGATGAGTTTGCTTTGAATTATAATTCTTCTGCTACTGTGGGTGATGATAGTTGTATTTATCCTGAAGAGGTTAGTGGTTGTACTGATTCTGGCGCTAATAATTATGATGATTCGGCTACTGTTGTTGATGATTCTTGTTTGTTCAGTCCTTTAATTGAATTTTCGGTGGGTGGTGGTTATCCTAGAATTGTTAATGTTTCAATTTTTGATGTTGATAATATTAGTAGTGTTCATATTTTTAGGTCAGGACCTAATGATGGTTCTTCTGGTTATGTTGAACCTGTTAGTGGTTTTGGAGAGTCTTATAATTCTACTTTTTCCTTGTTTGGTGTGGGTATTCATAATATTGCTATAACTGTTAATGATACTTTGAATAATGTTAGCGTTGCATCTTTAATTGAGGTTATTGAATCTTCTGATATTCCTCCTGTTACTATTGATGTTTCAATTAGTAATGAGGATTATGTTTTGGGTTCTGAAGAAGAATTGAATTTCCAAGTTTCTTTGGTTGGTGAGGAAGTTACTGGGGATTATTTTGTTAATTATACTATTGATTTTATTGGAGGTACTAATGCCACGAACATTTATGATTTTTCAGGTTTTGAATGTGTTTCTAGTTTTAATGAGGAAACTCAATATTTAGGTTTGGATTGTTCATTGTTAGTTTCAGAATTTAGTCTTGGTGATGGTGTTTATTATTTGAGTGTTTATACTTATTCTCAAGATAATTTAATTTTTGATTATTCTACTTTTGCTGTCGCTTCTGATTCTGAAGAGTTTGATGTTGATGTTAATACTTCTTATGGGGATGCTAGTATTGAATTTTGTTTTTCAGATACTGATGATTGTGTAGATTCTGATGCTTCTGATGGTAGTTTTAATGTTGATGAATTGGCTGATGTTGAGTATGATGTTGAGATTACTTTTGGAGAATTTACTATTGAATTTGATGATGTTTTGATTGGTGGTGGTTTGAATGATTTGAATTTGAGTTATGAAGTTTATGAGGATGCTGGTTTTCCTTCTGTTGAGGATCCTTCTGTTACTGAGTATTTAGTATTTGCTCATTTGGCTATTGAGTCTGAATTATTGGATTATTTTAGCGGGTTTACTGTTGTTTATTCTGGTTTTGGAGTTTCTAATTCTGAAGATCTTGTTTTGATTAAATGTTCTGATTGGGATTATGGTAGTTATCAGTGTCTTTCTGATTTGGAAGAGATTTCTTTGGAGATTATTTCGGAAAGTGAGGTTTTCTTGTCTTCAGGTAATTTTTCAATTTATTTCTTCGGAGAGGATTTGTTGGGTGATGTTGAAGATGAGGGTGATGGTGGTGATGATAATGGTGATGGTGGTGATAATACTGGTGGAACTACTTCTACTAGTTATGGTTGTACTGATTCTTCCGCTACTAATTATGATTCTAGTGCTGATGTTGATGATGGTTCTTGTTCTTATCCTTCTTCGGAAGTTCTTGGTTGTACTGATGAGGATGCTTTGAATTATGATTCTTTAGCTACTATTGATGATTCTACTTGCGGGTATTCTATTGATTTAATTACTAATTTGACTGGTGAGATGAATGCTTCAGTAAATGATTCAGAGCCTGTTCTTAATGATTCTAGTCCTCCTGAATTGCAACAACCTTTTACTATTCCTCCTAAATTTTTTACGGGTTTAATTATTGTTTTATTTTTGGGTGTTTTAACTTATTTTGTTGTTAAGAGAAAAAAAGTTTTTGATGAGTTGTATGAGGAGTCTTCTAAACCTCCTAAGCCTCCTAAAGTGTGATTAATATTATGGGATTAGCTGAGAAAGTTACGAGGGTGAAGGTGTATAAGAGTTTGTCAGATAGTGGGGCTTATTATGCTATTGAATCTAATGGCCAGCCGGGTTATTATTCTCAGAGTATTTCTGATCTTGTCTTGACTGCTGGAAGTTTACTTTCTAGGGCAGAATTAGATTTTTCAAGTACGGGAATGCATGCACAGGGTCATATTCAGGTTAAGATTCTTGATGATAAGGAAGTTTCTGTTTTGAAGAAGTCTATTAAGGAGTATGAAAAGGGAATTTCTAGTATAAAACCTTCTTATAATGGTAATTCTTACAAGAAATTAATTTGAGCTATTTCTAAGTCTTTAAATGATCCTATATCAATCCATTTTTCTTTGAACTTCCATGCATATACTTTGTCGTTTTTTGAAAGCCAGTCTACCATGTGGCCTGCATTGTCTTTTGAAGTTTCTGAAATGAAATTCATTAGTTTGTTTAATGATTCTTGT
>CAYPCY010000002.1:179696-207959 GCA_964409385.1 uncultured Methanosarcinales archaeon
AAACTAGTGTTGCTGCAAGGCTTGTTTTTGGAACTTCTGGTTTTTCTTCAAACCCTATTATTTTGTTTTTTTTGTCTAATTCTACAACTCCAAATTTGTTTTTTACTTTGTTCTTGTCTTGTAGGTCATGGACTGCTATTGTATTTCCTTTTTTTTGAAAATAGTTTTGCATATCTTTTATTTTGAATTCGTAAAGGTTATCTCCTCCTAGTACTAGTATGTCATCATTAATTTCTGTAGTTCTTACTGCATATTCTAAATCTCCTAATGCGCCTTTTCTTTCTTGTTCGTTTGTTACTTTGTTGTTTATTATGTTTAGTCCTGGATTCCATTTTTTGAATTGTTCATGGAAGGTTTCATTTACTACTAGGTAAGTGTCTTTTAGGTTTAGATCTTCAACTATATAATCTAGCATTTTTTTATTTCCTATTTTTAGTAGTTGTTTTGGTATTGTTTTTGTTAATGGGTATAGTCTTGTTGCGTAACCTGCTGCTAGTATTATATTCTTCATTGTTTTTTTGGTATTGTTTGTTTCTTTTTAAGTTTTTTACAAAAATTTTATATAATAAATGTGGTAAATAGCTATTATGGATTTTCCAGAATTAGTTAGGTTTACTGAAGATTCGTTAAAGTCTTCTTCTAAAGAGGAGGCTAGTTCTTCATTGAGTAAGTTAGGTGTTCCGCCTGGTGATATTGAGAATGTTTTTAGTATTGTTAAGAAGAGGAAGGAGCTTTTTATTGGTGGTATTCTTGTCTTTATTGTTTCGTTGGTTTTACTGGTTTCATTAACTTATTATTTCTTTTTTTAAGGAAAGTTTTATATATTGATTCTTGTAATGTTTAAGTATGAAGTTAATAGTTATTTCAATTGTTTTTCTTTTTTTAGTTTCTGCATGTGAGGATTTGGTTGGTAGGGGTAGTGGTACTGAAGATGAGGATATTCCTTTATTAGGTTGTACTGATCCTGAAGCTAGTAATTTTGATCCTGAGGCTACTGTTGATGATGGTAGTTGTGAATATTCTAAGGTTGATATTATTTTATTAACTCAAGTTGTAGTTTATGATTATTTTACTGGTGGTGGTGATGATTTCTTATTTGATATTGAAATTAGTGATTTGGAGGATGATACTCACTTGTCTAGAGTTTCTTCTATTTCAATCAGTTCAGTTTCTGGAGGGGATGGTGTTGGATTGATCGCTGGTGATTTTTGTGCGATTAATTATGGGGGTGGTAATGCTGGTACTGGTTTGGCAACTGGTGAGGATGATGGTGTTTCTGGATTGGTAATTGTTGTTGCTTCTTGTAATGTTCCTGTTGCTAGTTTTATTGAAAATGGTGGTTTTGGGGATTATGTGGTTTCTGTTGGTTATACTGGGCTTTCTGGTTGGGTTGCTTCTGATGAGGAAGTTTTCCAAGTGAAGAATTCTGTTCCTGTTCCTGGTTGTATGGATTCTGATGCTTTGAATTATAACTTGTGGGCTACTGAGGATGATGGTAGTTGTTCTTATCCTTTTGCAGAATTTGCCGATCCTGGTTATATTCAACTAATTAATTATTATGGGGTTGAGTATGATCTTAACTTTAATGCACTTCCTGAATGGACTCTTTCTTCAGATGTGGAGTGGCTTAGTTTTAGTTCTTCTACTGGTTATGGTGGTGGTAGTGTTATTTTAATTGTAGATTCTAATTATGGTGTTGAGGATCGTCAGGGTGTTATTACTTTGAGTCTTGATGATTATTCTGTTCAGGATACTTTTAATGTTGAGCAAGATGGCATGAATCCTGGAGATGTTTGTATTGATTGTAATGATCATAGTTGTTCTTTGGATTGTGATCTTAATTGTGTTGGCATTTTGAATTTTGTTAATTTGGGAGATGGTATTTGTGATGAGTATATGAATTGTGAAGGGTGGAGTTTTGATGCTGGTGATTGTGTTTCTGGTTGTATGAACCTTGACGCTTTGAATTATGATGAAGATGCTACTGTTGATGATGGATCTTGTATTTTTGATTGGGTTGATGTTCAAGTTTCTCAGGAAGAGTATTCTTATGATGAGGATAATGTTTCGGGGATTGTCGAATTTAATGTTTTATTGGGGGAAATTACTGTTGATACTGATAATTTAGTTATTGATATTTTACTTGGTGATTCTGTTATTGTCTCTTCAATTTTTAGTTCTTATTGTGATAATTCTATTATGGATGAGGAAGATTCTGACAGGGATACTGAGGATCCTGTAGCCCAGACTAGTATTGTTTGTAGTGTTGCCGTTGAAGATTTCTTTGAGAGTTTCGGAACTTATGGTGTTTTTGCTAATTATTCTAATATGGATGGTTCTAGTAGTGATGTTGATAATTTCTTAATAGTTCCGGAGGGTGAAGTAATTCTTGGATGTACTGATTCTTCAGCTTTGAATTATTATGTTGATGCTAATGTTGATGATAGTAGTTGTGAGTATGCAGATGATGGTGATGGTGATGGTGATAATAATGATAATGATGTTCCTCCTCCTCAGCAAGAACCTCCTGAAGATACAGATGATAATGCTACTGAAGACACTACAGAAGAAACTACTACAACAGATACTACGGAAACAACTACCAATACTGGTTCTGAGGATGAAGAGGATAATGTTTCTGAGCCAGCTCAAGAATTCCCTGACCAGGATGTTTCTATGGTTGAACTTACTAAGAATTGGAAGATTGCAATTTTAGGACTTATTGCTTTGATTATGCTTATTGTTCCTTTACTTATGTTCAGGGCGAGAATGATAAAGAGTTAAAAACCTTGCTGTTTTTCTAAGGTTAATGTGTGGCATTATTGGTTATATTGGTGGTAGGGAGGCATTTCCTATTCTCTTGGAGGGTTTGAAGAGGTTGGAGTATAGGGGTTATGATAGTGCTGGAGTGTCCATTATTAATTCTAAGATTGATTCTGTTAAGAGGAAGGGGAGGATTAAAGAGTTGGAAGATTCTTTTATTCCTGGAAGTTTAGGTATTGCTCATACTCGTTGGGCTACTCATGGTGTTCCTAATGAGGTTAATGCTCATCCTCATTTTAGTGGTAAACTTTCTATTGTTCATAATGGTATTATTGAGAATTTTCATGCTTTGAAGGAATTGCTTGTTATGGATGGTTTTAAGTTTGTTTCAGATACTGATTCTGAAGTTCTTGCTCATTTGATTAGTAAGTTTTACGATAAGAATTTGGAGGATGCTGTTGTTAAGGCTTTGGATCTTGTGGAGGGGACTTTTGGCTTGGCTGTTATTCGTGAGGGTGAGAGGAAGATTGTTGTTGCTAAAAGGTCTAGTCCTTTAGTTATTGGTGTTGGTGATAATGAGATGTTTTTGGCTTCTGATGTTACTGCTATTTTAAAGCATACTAGGAAGGTTGTTTTTTTGAAGGATGATGATGTTGCTGTTATTACTCATGACGGGTTTAGTGTTAAGAATTTGAGCGGGGAAGTTTCTGATTCTGAAATTCGGGAGATTCAATGGGATATTTCAGAGATTGAAAAGAAGGGTTTTAAGCATTTTATGTTGAAGGAGATTTTTGAACAGCCGGAGTCTTTGAAGACTTTGCTTTCTGGTAGGTTGAAGAAGGATTTGATTAAGCTTACTGTTGATCTTCCTGTTAAGCTTAGGAGGATTGTTATTACTGCTTGTGGGACTAGTTGGCATTCTGCCTTGATTGGTAAGTATTTGATTGAGAGGATTTGCGAAATTCCGGTTGAGGTTGATTATGCGTCGGAGTTTAGATATAGGGATTCTTTACTTTCTAAGAATGATTTGTTTATTGTAATTTCTCAGTCTGGAGAGACTGCGGATACCTTGGCTGCTTTGAAGGAGGCGAAGGGTAGGGGTTGTAAGACTTTGGGGATTATTAATGTGGTTGGTTCTTCTATTAGTAGGGGGGTTGATTCTGGTATTTTCTTGCATGCTGGTCCTGAGATTGGAGTTGCTAGTACTAAGGCGTTTACTAGTCAGGTTACTTCTTTAATTCTTCTTGCTTTGTTTTTGAAGCAGGAGGGTGGTTTGAAGGTTCATTCTAGGATTATTAGTGAGTTGGTGAGATTGCCTGAATTGGTTGCTGAAACTTTAAAGAATGAGAGTATTAGGGAGATTGCTATGGAGTTCAAGGATAATTCTAACTTTTTATATTTGGGGAGGGGTATTAATTTCCCTGTTGCTCTTGAGGGTGCTCTTAAATTAAAGGAAATCTCTTATGCTCATGCTGAGGGTTACCCGGCTGCTGAGATGAAGCATGGTCCTATTGCATTGATTGATGAGAAGATGCCTGTTGTTTTCGTTGCTACAAAGAATAAATTGTCTAAGAAGATTCTTAGTAATATGCAGGAGGTTAAGGCTAGGAATGGTAGGATTATTGCTGTTGTGAATGATGCTTCTTCAGTAAAGGATTTGGCTGATTTTGTTATTGAAGTTCCTGAAACTTTGAATGAACTAGCTCCAGTAATTAATGTTATTCCTTTGCAATTGCTTGCTTATCATATTGCTGACTTGAGAGGTTTGGATGTGGATAAGCCGAGGAATTTGGCTAAGAGTGTTACTGTTGAATAAGAAGATTTATATGTTGCTTATATATTAATTATATATATGCCAGTTACAACTATACAATTGGATAAATCAATTGTCGATTCTTTGAAGGAAGTTAGAGAATATCCTAGACAGACCTATAATGAGTTAATTAAAGACATGGTTTATGTATTCAAAACTGTTAAGAAAAGAAATCAGTATGATGAATTCTTGCATAAGATGCAACAACCTAAAATGAAAGAGTTGTGGAATAATAAGGATGATGAAGAGTGGGGGAATGTTTAATGCAGGTGATGTGATACTTGCAAAGATTCAGTTTACAGACACTTTCGAAATTAAGAAAAGACTTGCACTGGTGTTGTTTGAAGATCATAATAATGTTGTTGTTGCAGGAATTACAAGTAATACTGAAATGAAAGGTATTTCTTTAACAAAGAAAGAAGGTGCGATTAAAGACAGTATTATAAAATTAAATTATATATTTACTATTTCATCAGCAATGATTGAAAAAGTATTATTTTCTTTATCTAAAGATAAGAAAGAAAAGGTTTTTGAAGGTTTGATGGGTAAATTCGGTGGTCTTAAAGGTTAATAACAATATTTATATAGTACTTATATAGTACTTATGTGTATGTCTGTTACAACAATACAAATAAAATCTGAAACTTTACATAAATTAAAAAGTTTGAAAGAATATGCTAGAGAAAGTTATGATGAAGTAATTAATAATCTTATTGGTGATAATGAAGCAGAAATTCTAACTGAAGAAGAAATAGTTGCTATAAAAGAAGGATTGGAAGATGTCAAGGCAGGAAGGATCCATTCTATTGAAGAAGTAGCCAGTGAATTCGGAGTAGAATTGAATTAAATATGTATTCTATACACTTAACTACTAAAGCAAAGAGGGAATTGAGCAAATTGCCTTTTGAAACTAAGGAAATGGTGTTGAAGAAAATATATTCTTTATCAGAAAATCCTTTTCGTAACATTAAAAGATTGCAAGGAAGTAGGTTGTGGAGGTTGAGAATTAATGATTACAGGGCAGTTTTAGATATTGTGATTAAAAGGAATAATATTATAGTTTTAAGAATAGGGCATAGAAAAGGAGTTTATAAGAAATAGAAACGTTTATATAGTTTTTTTTTGAGAATGATAGTATGAAGAAATTGTTGTTATTGGTATTATTCTTGGTAATTAGTGTTGATGATTAAGTCTAAGACGAAGGTAGTTTATGGTATTGTTGTTTTAATCTTGATTTTCTTCTTTCTTTTCTTGTTAGTACAGCCTTACTTGTACTTGTTCGGTGATTTAGATAAGTTAAAAATATTTATTTTGGATTTTGGTGTTTTTGCTCCTTTAGTATTGATTTTATTGCAAGTTCTTCAGGTTTTGATAGCGCCTATTCCTGGTCAGTTGATGGGTTTGGCTAGTGGTTTTATTTTCGGTCCTGTTCTTGGAACTATATATACAATGATTGGAGTTATTATTGGTTCTTACATTGCTTTTAAGCTTTCTAGAAGGTTGGGTAGGCCTTTTGTTGAGAAGGTTATTGATAGGAAGACTTTGAAAAAGTTTGATTACTTGGCAGAAGATAAAGGTGTTTTTACTTTATTTCTTCTTTTTTTATTGCCTGCATTGCCTGATGATGCTATTTGTTTAATTGCAGGTTTGACTAGTATTAGGATTAGGAGTTTGGTTTTGATTGCTTTCTTGGGTAGGCTTCCTGGAATGTTCGTTTTGAATCTTGTTGGTAATGGTTTCGGCAGTTCTTACTCGATTATTTTATTTACTGTGGTAATGCTAGTTTCAATATTAATTTTTTATTTCAGGAGAGAATTAGAGGTTTATTTTCATAAACTTACAAGGTAGCTTTCTCTAGTTTATTAACAACTTTATTATAATGATAATCTTCAACTTTCTTTCTTAATTCATACCTTAATCTTCTGATAAAATAATTAAGGATTTCTTTAATGAAAACTAGATTGTTTGGTTCTTTCTTCACCAGTTTTAGTAATTCATTACAATTATAGTGTATTTTGTCGTTTATTCTTCTTCTTTCAAACTTCACTTTTTGGCTTGTATAAATGGCCCATGCTATTCCTCTGATTTTGTCTATGAATTCTTCACTGGTTATTTTAATATCGTTCATTTTATGAATTGTTGTTTCAAAACTTTCTTTGTTTTCTATTGCTTTCTTTTCTAGCTTTGCAAGACTTGATAGTTTTGTTGAACTGTCTTCAATGAGTTTGGAAACTTCTCTTATTGTTTTTTCTTCTAATTCTTCTAGTTTTAGTAATTCTTTACTATAATTTTTTTTGAGTAGTTTTTCTTTTAATTCTGTCAGTTTCACTAGTGTTTTTGCTTTTGTTTCTCTTTCTTTCAAACTTCCTTTTTTTTCTTTAAGTTCTTGTTCTTTAGTTTGGAATTCTTCATGTTCTTGTTTTAACAGTCTTTCTAACAATTCAATTTGGTATTGGTTGAATTCTTTTGACTTTAGTAGAATATTGTTATGATCTTCAGTAAATTTTTGTAGTTTTTTCAGACTTTCGTAAATGTTGAAGAAGAATTGTATTGATAAGTGGTAGAAATAAACAATTTTTTTCTTAATCTTTATTCTTCTATGTTCTATTGTTCTTTTTGGTTTTTCTTCTTCGTCTAATCTTAAGACTATTTCGTTTATTGCAATAAATTTCTTTTTTACTCTTACTAGTTTTCTTGTGTTTTGTATTATTCTGTTTAGTTCTTTATTTTGATTCTTGTTTACTTTCCAGTCTAGGAATCTTTGATTATTATTTCTAGAGTATATCTCGTGTAGGTTTTCTTTAATATGTTCTAATGATGAAATGTTTTCCATTACTTAGAATTAATTCATTTTCTATTTAAATTTTCTCACTTTTACTAAGTCCGTCTTTAATATTGACTAGTCTTGTTTTCAACCTGGAATCTGTTAATATTTTTTCTTTATAGTCTTTACAGTTTTCAAAATTGATATTGTCTGCTATTATTGTTTTTCCTAGTCTTATGCAGTCTTCTAACACTTGGACATATTTCTTTTTGGCGAAGTCTATAAAGATTAAGTCAAAAGTTTCATTTAACTTTTTTATTTCTTCTACGCCATCTCCAATTATTACTTTAGCATTTATTCCAAATTTTTTAAAATTTTCAATGGCTTCCTTAGCTATTTCTTCATTTATTTCTATTGTTGTTAATTCTGCTCCTTTTGATCCTAGTATTATTCCACTATAACCATTTGCTGTTCCTAACTCTAGAATTTTATTCTTTCCATTTAATTGTTTGGAGAGCCATTCTCCTTTTTCTGGGCCTATTATTGGTATTTTTCTTCTTATGCAGTCTTCTTCAAGTTTCATCTTTCTATTAGTACTTCATCATTAGTTCTTACTCTGTGTCCGACTGGAAAGGTTACTATTTCATTTTTAGAATTTGTTACTTCCAGACCTTTATCATTCCTTAATTCTTGGATTGTCTCTTCAGTGTTTGTTGTTCTTCCTTTGATAAGGATTTTTTGTCCTTTCTTTAGTTTACCGTAGGCTAACGCAATTTTTTTCTTTCCATAATAGTTTATTACTTTCCCTATTTTCTTGTATTTTTTCTTTCTTCTTCTTGTGGACTGTTTACAATTTAAACTACAACTTTTATCTAGTCTTTCTTGACATTTCTTGCATGATACTATCAGCTTGTCGCAGTTTAGATTATGGCAGTTTATTATTGAACTTGTTTGTTTATTGCATAATGAACATTTTATTTCTCCAAAGTTCAGTCTGTTATCAAATACGAAACAACCTCCTTTAAAGTGTGTGTTTGGAAAGTTATTCACATAATTTATTATTCCTCCTTCTAGTTGGTTTACATTTGTAAATCCTTTTTCTTTTAGGTAGGCTGATGATTTTTCGCATCTTACTCCTCCTGTGCAGTACATTATTATTTTTTTATTCTTGAAAGAATTTAATTTTTTATATTTCTCTGGAAATTCTCTGAAATTGTTTATGTTTAAAGAAATGGCATTTTTGAACTTTCCAACGTTTACTTCATAATCATTTCTTGCGTCTAGTAAGATTACTTCTTCTTTATTGTCTAGGGTTTTTTGTAGTTCTTCAGGACTTATGTGTTTTCCTGCATTCCTTAAATCCACTTTTTCCCCGAAATTTACTATTTCTTTTCTTGTTCTAACGACTAGTTTTGAATAGACTTGTTTTTCACATTCTTGTTCTCTGAATGTTAAGCCCGGAAATTCTCCAACTAAAAATTCTTTAAATTTTTCAATATTGCCTGAACAAGCCCCGTTTATTCCTTCCTTGCCTATTAGTATTCTTCCCTTAATAGAGTTACATTTCTCTCTAATTCTTTCTTTCAAAAGTTCAGGATTTTTTATCCTTGTATATTTATAGAATGATATTACCTTCATATTTTTCCTACAAGGTCTAGTCCTGGCTTTAGTGTTTTCTCTCCTGGCTTCCAGTTTACTGGGCATACTTCACTACCGTGTTCTTTCACATACTGTGCAGCTTGTATTTTTCTTACGAGTTCTTTAATGTTTCTTCCTATTGAATTATCGTGTAGTTCGTATGCTTTTAGTATTCCGTCAGGGTCTATAATGAAGGTTCCTCTTAGTGATAGGCCTTCACCTTCAATCAATGTTCCATAACTAGAACAAATTTTTGCTGTAGGGTCTGCTACCATTGGGAATTTTATTTTCTTTATGGTTTCTGAATTATCATGCCATGCTTTATGAACAAATGCAGTGTCTGTTGATACACTTAGTACTTCAGTATTTAGTTTTTGTAATTCTTCATAATGGTCTGCTAGTTCTCCTAGTTCTGTAGGGCAGATGAAAGTAAAATCTGCAGGATAAAAAAATAAGACAACCCATTTTCCTTTATAATCTGCTAATTTTATTTTTTCTACTTTGTTATTATGAAATGCTTCAGTTTCAAAATTTGGAGCTTCTTGTCCTATTTTCATATTATATCACCTTCTAAATATTCTTATTTAGGGGTTCCAGAAATCTGTGATTTCTAAGAACCTTATTTTATTTTGAATTGTTAAGAATTTAAAACTTTTTTCATACTAAGTAAATTATTATCATTCCTAGTATTATTGCCAGGAAATGAAGTATTGATTTCTTGAATTCTTTTTCTTTCTGTAATTCAGGAATTAAGTTTGATCCTGCTATGTAGATGAAACCTCCTGCTGCTACTGGTATCATGTAATCTACGAAACTTTCAGAATTCACTCCTATATAGAATGCGACTACAGCCCCAATAATGGCAAAAGATGCTGATATGAAGTTGAACAATAATGCTTTTTTCCTTGTATACCCAGCGTATATTAACACTCCAAAATCTGCTATTTCTTGTGGTATTTCATGTATGATTACTGCGATTGTTGTTGTTATTCCTAGTGAGAAATCTACTAGGTAGCTTACTGCTATTATTATCCCATCTAAGAAATTGTGTATTCCATCAGCGACTAGGTTCATTGGGGCAAGGTGTGCAGTACTAGTTTTGCCTGGTAAGTGTTCGTGATGCATGTGTACGAACTTTTCTAAAAGATAAAATATTACTACTCCTAATAGTATTAATAGGGATACATCAACTCCGAATCCTATCTTTTCAAAAGTTTCTGGTAGTAAGTGTAAGAATGCTGCTGCAAATAGTGTTCCTGTGGATAAGCCGACAAAAAACAACAAGTATTTCTTTAATGTCTCTATCTTTATTGAAAGACTGAATAATCCGATGAAAGAAACTAAGGATACTATTACTACACTAATTATTGTTTCTATAAACGCCATTATTATTTTCGAGAATTAAGTTGTTTTTATATGTTTCTAAAATCGAAGATTTTTGACTCTCAGAATCGCTTTGTGATTCTTTTGTTTCTAAATTTGAAGCCAAGAAATATTTGATTTCTTCTGTTTCTAAAATTTGTTAATTTTCCGAAAAACAACAGTTTAGATTTATTAAAGATTGTTTCTTTTAGATTGGATAATGTTGAAAGAAAACAAAAACATTTAAATATTTTAACATATTTATGTTTTTTTATGGTAAGTATAACAGTTTCTGTTCCTTCAGAAACAAAGGAATTAATGAAACATTTTGAGGAAATGAACTGGTCTGGTTTCGTAAAAAAGTCAATAGAAGAGAAAACTAAACAATTAAGAAAGATTGAAGCATTAAAAAAACAATTATCAGATGAGAAAAAAATGGATGATTGGGCAATTAGACTTCAGAGAACTTCAAGAAGTGGTAGGATTGAAGAATTAAAGAAAAAAGGATTATTATGAGAATAATTGTAGATACTAATATTTTATTTTCTTTTTTCTGGAAAAAATCAATTTTAAAAGAATTATTAAACAATCCAAGTTTAGAATTATTTTCTCCAGAATTCGCATTGGAAGAAATTAAGAAATATAAGAATGAAATAATAAAAAAAACAAAAATTTCTGAAGATGAATTTAATAGATTAAGGAAGGAATTAGCAGTATTAGTTGATTTTTTATCTTTAGAAGAATATCATGAATTCTTGAAAAAAGCAATACTTATTTGTCCTGATCCTAATGATATTGATTTTTTTGCATTGGCCTTAAAGTTAGAAACTACGCTCTGGTCCAATGATTTACGATTGAAAAAACAAGAAGTAATAAATGTAATGACTACTAAAGATTTGTTGAATAATTTTGAATTTTTAGATTATTTAGAAAAATAGAAAATTATTAGTTAACTGTATTTTTCCCTGTTTCTTTAACAAAAAATTTATAAGCATTCTTTTACTGCACTAAAACAATGGATAAGATCCCTAAAGACATGCAAAAAAAATTTGAAGTTTTACAGAAAAAGGTTGATAAGTTCAAGGATAAAATTCTTTCTAAATTCTCTGATAATATTGTGGGTATTAATCTCTTACCTCCTGATAAGGATAATAAGGATTCTATAAGAGTTCTTGTTTTACTGGATGATACTGATAGTAAGAAAATGTCCAAGGAGGAAATTAAAGAAAAATCTTCTAAAGTAATTAATAATATTGCCGAGTCCTTAGACAAGAACTTAAAACCTGATACTATGCTTCTTTCAGAATTATGGCAGGCTTGTTATGATGGAAAGAATGAAGTATTGCAGAGTATTGCCTTATCTCATATTATTTATGAGAAGGGTATGATGTCTGCTATTAAGATTTCTGAAATTCATAAGAGTATGGTCTTGAAAAAGTTCGAGAAGTATATTGTTGCTTATGTTCTTGTTGGTTCTTTAGCTCAGGGAAGGGCAACTAGTGAGTCTGATATTGATGTTAGTATTATTATTGATGATACTGATGTTAAGAGGATGACTAGGGCGGAATTAAAGGATAAGCTTAGGATGATTATTCTTCAAATGGGTTTTGAAGCTGGTGAGATTACTGGTATTAAGAACAAGCTTAACATTCAAGTTTACATTCTTACTGACTTTTGGGATTTCATGAAAGAAGCAAACCCTGTGATTTTTACTTTCTTAAGGGATGGTATTCCTTTCTATGACAGGGGTATTTTCATGCCTTGGAAGAACCTTCTTAAAATGGGGCGTGTAAAGCCCAGTCCTGAATCTATTGATATGCTCATGCATTCTGGAGAGCAATTTCTTGAAAGGGCTGAATTTAAGGTTAAGGATATTGGTATGGAAGATACTTTCTGGGCGATACTTACTCCTTCACAGGCTGCTTTGATGATGTATGGTATTCCACCACCAACTCCTAAGGAGACTCCTGATTTGATGAGGGAGGTTTTTGTTAGCAGAAAATTATTAGAAGAAAAATATGTTAAGATTCTGGAAAAGAACATTCAAGTAAGGAAAGATTTAGAGCATGGTTCTAGAAAATCAATAAGCGGAAAGGAAGTTGATGAATTATTAAATAATGCAAAGGAATATTTAGACAGGATAAAGAAATTATTCACTACTATTGGAAAAACTAAAGAGCAAGATAGTATTTCTGAACAGTTTGAAACTGTAGTTTCAGTAGCTAGGGAGGCTTTAAAGATTGAAGGAGTTAAAGGAAAAATTCCTGAAGCTAACATTACTAAAAAGTTTGATGAAGACTTAATACAGAGAGGCAAACTTCCTGATAAGTTTTTAAGAATATTAAAAGAATTAATTAAACTAAAGTCTAAAAAGTCATTTTCAAAGTCTGAATCTCATAATATTGAGAAGAAATCAAGGGAGTTTATTAGGGCTATTATTGAATATTCCCAAAGAAAAACTTCTAGGAGTTTAGATTCTTCTAAGATTCGTGTTGTTTATGATGATCAACCGGGCGAAATAGTTTTCACAAAAAATACTGTTTTTTTAGTTAAAGGAAAAGAAATTAAGAAAACAACTTATTCTTTTTCCTCATTAGAAAATTCTTCACAGAAAGAGTTTAATGAAGCAATAAAAGAATTGGCAATGTCTAAAGTTGCCTTGAATCAAAAACTTTTTAAGCTTGTAAGAGATTTTTTTGGTTCAGGGGTTGAAGTTAGATTATGAAGACAGGAATTACTTGCGCTGATGCCATGACTACAGAACCAGTTAATATTAGAGAATCTGCTCTAATTCCTGATTGTGCTTCTTTAATGAAGGAGAAACATGTTGGTGCTTTGTTAGTCGTTGAGAATAAGAGATTAAAGGGTATAATTACGGAGCAGGACATTGTTAGAAGAGTGGTTGCTGAAGGTTTAAACCCTAAAGAGACTATTGCAAAGGATATTCTTTCCAGTAATATTTATTCTATTCCTCCCGGAGAGGATATTTTTGAGGCTTTACTGATCATGAAAGATGAGAATATTAGACATGTTACTGTTATGGAAGGAGATAAACTTCTTGGTTTATTAACTGGTAAGGATATTTTGAAGATTGAACCTCAATTGTTTGAATTACTTGCTGAAAAGATTGAATTAAGAGAGGCTTCTAGGAAACCATTAGGTATTTCAGAGGGTAATTGTGAAGATTGTGGTGAATTTGGTGAAAAATTATATTTTATGACTAATAAAGCACTTTGTAAGGCTTGTATTAGTTAAATAATTAAATTTATAAAAGAAAAGTTTTTTTAAAGTTTAAAATGGGAAGGATAAAAACACAACTTGTAAAGAGAGTCTCTGCAGATTTAATTGCTGATAATCCTGGCAAGTTCACTACAGTTTTTGATAAGAATAAGGATTTACTTAAAGAAACTGCGGATATTCCTAGTAAGAAGATTAGAAATTTAATTGCAGGTTCAATAACTGGTTTAGTAAAGAAACATGAGTGATAATACTATCTTCATTTGGAACAAGCCTTTCATGAATTATGTTACTGCTGTTGTTATGCAGTTTACGACAAAAGAGGCTAAGGAAGTAATTATTAAGGCCAGGGGAAAGTTTATTTCTAGAGCAGTTGATGTTTCTGAAGTTGCCACTAAGAGGTTTTTAACTGATCAGATTGAAATTAGTAAGATTTCTATAGATAGTGAAGAGTTTAAGAATAAGGAAGATAAGGAAGTTCGGGTTTCTACTATTGAAATAGTTCTTAAGAAGAAATAAACCACCCAATAAATTTATATTCTAATTATTTATTTTAATTTATTACGGGTCTGTAGTATAATGGATAGAACAAGTGGCTTCGGACCACTAGATCCCGGTTCGAATCCGGGCAGACTCATTATTTTTTTTATTTAGTTTTGGATTCGGACTTGTTGTTCAAAATCTTTTTTTTTGTGATTTTGTAACTTCAGAATTGTTTTGATTCTGTAATGAATCCGGAAGGGGTCATAACCTATCAAATTCTTCAACTAGTTTATTTTGTATTCTTTCGTATTTTCTTATTTTTAGAGGAATATAAATTTTGGAGTGAAAGTATTTAATTACTGAAAATCCGGGTTTTAACCTTTCTTGTTCTTCTTTTAATAAGCAAATTCTTGCACTCACATCCAATATTCTGTCCTCTAGAACTTCTTCTTCCTTACTGAATTGTCTTGTAGGTAATAAAAATAATAAGTGTAGCATAGTGTTAGTTAGAAATTAAGTTTTAAAACTCTTTGGGAAGATTTAATAACTTCTTAAGATTCCTTTCTTCATGGAACTTTCTGATTTACTGCTTGATATTGAAACTCCTAAATTGGCTATTATTGGTACTACTGGTGTTATTACTGGCGTTTTATCTAATTATTTAAAGTTTGATAGGGTTCTTAAGAAGAATAAGTTTTTTACTAAGGATAAACATTTAGATAGTGAATTGATAAAGGCTTCAATTGCTTTTATTGGTGGTTTTGGAGCTACTGAATTATCTGAAGGTAATATTTATTCTAATGTTGGAGAAATGACTGTTTATAGTTTGGCGTTTAGGACTGGTTTTGAATTGGGTGATAGAATTTACAAATCAGTAAGAAAACGGTAGATTTTTCTATTTTAATTTTCTGAATGAAACTAAAATAATTTTATTATAGAATTCTTAATGATTGTATTTTTTTCTTAATTACTTTCTTTCCGGGTAGTTTATCTAGTAGTTTGTGGTAGTATAGTGAACTATGTAGTGGTCTGTCAATCTTGTAAATTTCTCCTCTTGTTTTTCCTGGATAGTGTGTATTGTAGAATTTGTATGGGTCTCCTTGATATCTGCTTGCTAATGGTAATTTATTCAGGTCTCCTTGTCTTTTTATTTTAGTGTATAATGCATTGTTTTTTCTTTGTAATTGTCCTCTAGAAAGTTCAGGATAGTTTTTTCTTGCTTTATTAATTGCTTTGTCTATGCTCATTTGTAAAATGCCTCATAATCATTGTGATTTGTAAAATATTTAAATATTTCTACTGTTAGTGTTTTATCTTCATTTCTTGATACTTCAAATAATGCTCTTCTTCTTCCAAATCCTTCTCTTCTGTAGTGGCCTTCGTGTCCTCTGGAAGTTGCGCAACTGTCATAGAATGATGCTCTTACTATTTTTGAAAATTTCATTATTCTTCTTCCTGTATTGAATGGATTTTCTAATAATTGTTTTTCTATATTGTCTCTGTCTTTTCTGTTTTCTATTATTGTTAGGCCTTCAATGTATACTTTTGGTTTGTCTTCGCTTATTAGTGATCTTATTTTTTTTGCTGTTGTGAATCTTTTCTTTCTGTATTTGGGCAGTATTCCTCTTACTCCGTTGTACGCGTCTAGTAAGTCTTCTAGTGCGTATTTGTATTCTTGAAAGTTTTCTTTTAGTATTGCACTTTTTTTGAATAATGGGGTTGCTTCTTGTTTTCTGTATCCGTGTGTTTCAAATATGTTTTCTATGCAATTAATGAATTGTTTTATTTCTTTATAGTTTGGAAGTTCTATTAGGTTTTTTGCTTTTCTTCCTTTTATTCCTCTTGTTTTAAGAAAGTCTATTTCTTCTTTATCATATTGTGTTGGTTTGTATGGTATTATTATTTTAGGTGTTTTTTTAATTATTTTTTGGATTATTGCAGGTTTTTTAGTTATTGGTTTTTTAAGTATTATTTTTCTTGCTCTTGATCTGTTTATTTCTTTATTTAATGTTTTTATTAGTGTTTCTTCTACTTGTTCGTTAGAAATGTGTATTTTAGTAGTTTGTAATTGGGATATCAGGTTTAAGTTTGTTTCTAGGTTTAGAATATTGTTTTTAGTATCGACTATTTTGTTTAGTGTTTTGTTTACTAGGGTGTTTGTTTTATGAAGGTCTTTCTTGTCTAGTTTAATTTCGTTTTCGTCATAGAGATTCCCAAATATGTTGTTTTGTTTTTTTACATATGTAGATATTTTTTTTAGTTCGTGAAGATTTTGCATAACTTCTCTGTTTGCTTCACTAAACGCGTATCTGTAACTTTCTATTTTGTCTACTAGGGGGTCTATGTATGGTATGAATTTTTCAATATTTATTGTTTTGTATGTTGTATTTTCTGGTTTTATTTTAATTATTTTTTTCTCTCTTGGAGCTTTGAATTGTTTTTGTACTTCTATTATGGTATTTTCACTATTTTGCAGGATTTTTATTATGTTTTCTTCTAGGTTCATTGTTGTCGAGAATTGATAATATAATATAAAGATTGTGTTTGTTACTACGACTAAGTAATTAGACCAGTTTTATATATTATAATAAGTTCCTTCTAAAAAATGAATCTAGTTGATGATATAAAGGATTGCTTATCTTTTTTTGACAGGCATAATATTGTTTATTCTGAAGATAAGAATTTAGAATTGGGAATTTCTTATTTTAGTAGTGAGGATAATGATCTTGTTTTAGGCCTTGCTGATTTTAACAAGAAAATTCCTGATTATTATGAAGTTATATTTTATAAGAATAGGTTTGAAATTTTTAAAAGAGAAGGAAGTAATAAAAAAACAGATTCGTTCTTTAGTAATTATGGAACTTTCATTATTAATAAGATTAAAGAGTATGAAAAAACTAAGGAGTGTAGGACTATTATTAGGACGATAGAGGATAAATTATGTTAAATATTGAACAATTGGTTAAGCTTCATGATTCTGGACTTTCAGTGGAATTATCTGATGAAATAACTCCTTTAAAGGGATTGTATGATCCTTCTTTCTTTCATATTAAGCTTTTTGAAGAGAGTTTATTTTCTGAAATAGATAGGGATTTGACTATTCTTCATGAGTTTATTCATGCAAGGGATGATTTTTTTAATGGAAATTTATCTAAGGTTGTTTCTAACAATCCTTATTCTGGTAATAAGGATGATTATGAATTAGCTACTGAAAATGAAGCTAGGGAAGTTTATGCTAATAAGCCTGTAGTTCTTGATTATATTAAGAAGTCTTTTGATTTGTAAATATTTATATTCTAACTTTAATTGAACTAGTTAATGAAGGACTTATTCAGTAAAAAATATGTTTATTTTGTTGGGAGAGGTAATGTCGCAATTAAGATTCTATTAAAAATAACAAAAGAACATTCTAATAAGTTATTAATTCAGGATGATGGTGGTTGGTTGACTTACGAACCTTTTGGTAGAAAATTAGGTTTTGAGATTACTAAAATAAGTTTAAACAAGGATATTCATTTTAAGGATGCCGTTTTAATTCTTCATTCAATGGCGGGTTATCATAGTTTATTGGATATGAAAAACATTGAAAAACAATGTAAGAAGAATAATATTGTTTTAATTAATGATGCTTCTGGTTCTATTGGTTTGGAAGAGGCGAAAATAGGAGATTATATTTTAGTAAGTAGTAATAAGGATAAGCCCTTGAATTATGAAAGGGTTGGTATTATTGCTACTGATGAAAAACTAGATATTGAACAAGTAAAAATCAACAAGGAAGAATTTGCGAAAAAGTTAAAAGAATTACCAGAGAGACTTAAATTCTTACAAGAAAAAAAGGAAAAAGCTAAAAACTTATTTAAAGATTTTAATATTGTAGAAAAGAAAGGTATTAATATCATTGTATTATTCAATACTGAAGAAGAAAAAAACAATATAATAAAAATTTGCAAAAATAATAAATATGAATATACTGAATGTCCAAGATACATTAGATTATTAAAAAAAGGAATTTCAGTCGAGGTTAAAAGATGTTAAAAAGACCAGAAGGAATGAATGAAGTTGTTTATTTTACTAGAAGAACATTAGGTGATAAAGGAAAGATTATGGCTTGGGCCTTAAAAAAAACATGTGATAAATGTAGTAATGCATTAATGGGCAAGCCTGTTGAAAAAGGAAAGGTTAAAATTAGGGCTAAAGAATATGTTTGTCCAAGTTGTGGTAATGTCGAAGAAAAGTTAGAGCATGAAAAGAAATTAGAAGTTTCTGTTGATTATACTTGTCCGCATTGTGAACATAAGGGTGAAGCTACTACTCCTTATCAAAGAAAAACTTTCAAAGGAGCTAAATCTTTTATTTTCAATTGTGGCAATTGCCAAGAAAAAATTGGAATATCAAAAAAAATGAAGAAGTTTAAGCAATAGCTTTTAGATCAATATGGTTTTGAAGTTCTTTATACCTATTTCTTATAGTAACTTCAGTAACTCCAGCTTCTTCCCCAACTTTTTGTTGAGTAGTTTTTTCATCATTAATCATTGCTGCCATGTAAACTGCAGCTGCTGCAATTCCTTGAGGGCTCTTTCCAGAAGTTAATTCTGCCTTTTGAGCTCTTTCAATAATTGTAACTGCTAAAGTTTGTGTTTCAGGACTTAATTTTAATGAAGATGAAAGTCTTGCTACATAAGTTGCAGGATTTGTTGGCATAATCTTTAATTCTAACCTTCTTGTTAAGAATCTGTAATTTCTACCTAGTTCTTTTTCTTCAATGCTCGTAGCATTTGAAAATTCTGATATTGTTCTAGGAATTTCATTCTGTCTACATGCTGCATATACTGCTGCTGCTGAGATTATTTCAGTACTTCTTCCTCTAACTAGGCCTCTTTGTACTGCCATAGTATAGATTCTTGCTGATTCTTCTTCAACATTAGCAGGTAATTCTAAATATGATATTAATCTTTTAATTTCAGAAAGTGCAAGTTGTAAATTTCTTTCTATAGCAGTTCCTACTCTTCTCTGCCATAATCTTAATCTGTAGAATTTGTCTCTTTGTCTTTTTGTTAATCTTGATAAGTCTGCTGATCTTCCAACTTCTGTTCCTAAGCCCTGATCTGCCTGTGTATAAGTTAGTGGAGCGCCAGTTCTCCTTTTAGAACCGTCTGAAGATTCGAATTCTCTCCATTCCTTGTCAAAATCAACTAATTTGTCTTCTAGAACTAATCCGCACTCTTGGCATATGATCTCGCCTTTTTCGGCATGGTGTTTTAAATTTGAATTTCCACATTCCGGACATTTTTTAGCTTGCATTTTAGTCTTTTGCCTAATACTCCTTACTTTATTGCAAGAATTTATTGGCCCCCAACAACTCTATAGTAGAAACACAAAGCTTTATAAATGTTTCGATTAAATTTCATGTGGAACTCTTGGAAATATATTTAAAGTTAAAGATTCTAGTCTGGGAAATGAGTTATTTAATAACTAGCGCATTACCGTATGTAAATAACATTCCTCATCTAGGTAATTTAATTTGTGTCGTTAGTGCAGATGTTTATACTAGATTCTTAAGATCTAAAGGAGAAAAAGTAATTTCAGTATTAGGAACTGACGAGCATGGAACAACTACTGAAATAAAAGCTAAGGAAGAAAAACTAACTCCTAAACAATTAGTAGATAAATACTTCAAAATACACACTGAAATTTATAATTGGTTTAATTGTGACTTTGACTGTTACGGCAGAGCTTCAGACAAAGAAAATTATGATATTAGTCAAGATATATTCACTAAACTAAAAAAGAACGGTTTCATAACAAAAAAGAAGATTAAACAATATTATGATGAGAAAGAAAAGACTTTCTTAGCGGATAGGTTTGTTAAGGGAAGTTGCAAATTTTGCAAGTTTGATGATGCTAAAGGTGATCAGTGTGATAATTGTGGTAAGTTACTAGAACCAAATGAATTACTAAAACCAACTTCTACATTGTCTGGAACTAAACCAATACTGAAACAAACCGAACATTTCTATATTGAACTGAATAAATTAACTCCTGAATTAAAGAAGTGGATTAAACTAAACCAGAAATCATGGAGTAATAATGCATTATCAACAACTAATTCTTGGTTGAAAGAAGGTTTGAGATCAAGAGCCATAACTAGGGATTTGAAATGGGGAATTCCAGTTCCTGTAAAAGGTTATGAAAATAAAGTGTTATATTCTTGGTTTGATGCACCAATAGCTTATATTTCAATAACTAAGAGGGCAAGAAAAGATTGGAAGTCATGGTGGTTTAATGATAAAGTTAACCTGACACAGTTCATGGGCAAGGATAATATTCCTTTCCACACAATATTATTTCCTGCTTATTTGATAGGAACCAAGGAAAAGTATACTTTGATGAAGACTATTAATGTTAATGAATACTTGAATTACGAATCTGGTAAATTCTCCAAATCAAGAGGTGTGGGTATTTTTGGGAATGATGCTATGAATACAGGAATTCACCCGGATATTTTCAGATTTTATATGATTATAAACAGGCCTGAAAAGTCTGATTCATTATTTACTTGGAAGGATTTTCAAGAAAAATTAAATTCTGAATTAGTAGGTAATTATGGTAATTTGGTTAATAGAACTTTAACATTCATTAACAGGTTTTTTGAGTCTAAAATTCCTAGTTTGAAAAAGGAAGATTTAGTTTATAAGAAACAATTGAAGAAGATAGAATATCATTATGAAACTATAGAGTTGAAAAAGGCTTGTAAGGAAATATTAGAACTTTCCAAGCTTGGAAACCAGTATTTTCAAGAGAATAAGCCGTGGGAATTAGTAAAGTCTAATTCTGAAAAGGCTGGTAATGTACTTGCTAATTTAGTAAAACTAATTAAAGACTTAGCAATATTGCTCGAGCCTATAACCCCAGAAAAATCGAAGGAAGTATTTCAAATATTAGGAGTAAATCCTTCATGGAAAGATCTAAACAAAAAACTTGCTAAAAAACAAATTTTAGATGCAAGAATATTATTTGAGAAATTAGATGATATTAAAGAATTACAAGAAGAATTTTCTGGAAGGGAAGTCTTTGATGATTTAGACTTGAGAGTTGCCAAGGTATTAAAGGTTGAAAAGCACGGCGATAACCTGTATAAATTACAAGTTTCTTTAGGTATGGAAAAGAGACAATTGGTTGCTGGCTTACAAAAACATTATTATCCTGAAGAGTTGAAAAATAAAAAAATAGTTATTGTTGCTAATTTAAAACCTGCAGTCTTAATGGGTGAAAAGAGTAAGGGTATGTTATTGGCAGCTAGTGATAAGAAAAATGTTGGTTTATTAACTACTGATGCAAAGGTTAATTCTAGGGTTTCTGCAGGTAAGGAGGCAATTCCTAAAAAACAAGTTGATATTGATAAGGTTTTGAAGACAAAATTAGTTTCTAAAGAAGGAAAAATATTTTACAAGCATAGGAGATTATATGCTGATTCTAAAGATGTTGTTTGTGATAAGGATATTACGGGCAGGGTTAGATAAACTTTATAAACTATAGCCGCTATAGTAGCTATAGGATGATTACTACAATACAAATAAGTAAAGAATCTAAAGATCTAATTAGTTCTTTCGGGACAAAAAGTGATACTTATGAAGATATAATTAGAAGAATGTATGATCTTGCAGTTAAAGAACAATTAAGAGAATTCTTAATGTCTTCCAAGAATACTATATCTATTGATGAGGCCAGAAGGAGATTAGAAAAGAAATGGCCAAGGTAGAAATAGTTGAATCATTATACGAAGCAATAGAAAAAAAGTTTAAGAGAGAAGCTCATAAAATAATTGATTTAATAGAAAGTTTAGAAGAATTACCTAATAAAGGAAAAATTCTGGGAAGTGTTGGTGGAATTCTTATTAAAGAAATAAAATACAAGAATTTCAGGTTTTATTTTCTTGTAGACGGATTTAAATTGAAATTTTTATCTGAAAATGAATTAAAAGATTTATTATTAAGATTTGTTAGAATGTCTGATAAAAAACACCAACAAGAAACAATAAATGAAATAAGAATAATTTTAACAAAGATTGGGCCTGAAGGGTTTAAATAATTGTGTTTTATTTTCGCAAATTTTATATAGTATTTCTGAGCCAATTTTAATTAATGAAAAAGAGGGCCTTTATTATACTGTCTTTAATTCTACTTCTTAGTTTTCAGATTCTCGCAGTAGATATTCAATTAAGAAAGGGAGGACAAGAACTTGATTATGTTTCTTATGGATTGATTAATGATGTTGATATTAATATTATTCCGGACAATAACGAATTTACTTCCTTGACTGTTGATCTAACTAGTTTAGACGCAAATAGTATTTCATTAAGCCCTTCTGATTGTGATGACGCTTCTGGAGTTTTCAGATGTGTAATGAGGAGGGATATTAGGATAACTAGTGAAACAGCAACTATTACAGGAACTGTTGATGATGTAGGTTTTGAAGTTGTTAAAACTTTTAATATTGACAATACTGCTCCTGAATTAATTTCTATAACTACAGATTATTGCCTTGCTGACAAGTGCTACTTAAAGCCAGGACCTGGAATTTTATACTTGGACATTTCAGAAGGAGAGAGTGGTTTGAATAATGCTAATATTTACATTTCCATACTTGGAAGTCAAGTCAAGGCATACCTTTGTGAAGGTAATATCTGTAAAGTTTCCGTAAATGTTCCAGAAACTAATTCATTCACAGCAACGGTTATTCAATACTTAAGCACTGACGATGCAGGAAATTCACTTACTGGATTAAATTCTGAAACTATTTATGTAGACAGGGAAGCTCCTGAAATTCTAGAGTTTAATGTTAGTTCAAGTTCTGAAATAGATTTTATTTCTGTGGATGATTCAATAATAGTTAATACTGTGGTAAAGGAAGAAAGAACAGAACCAAGAATATTTCTTGATATGTCAAATTTCGGGATTGATGAATTAATTGAAGGGTCATGTTCTCTTGGAGAGATAAACTGGGATTGTGAAGTAACATCAAATTTCGGGATTGATTTTGCTAGGACGGATTCTATTAAAGTTATTGTAAAGGATTTATTAAATAATTTTGATAATTACACTGAAGAAATTGAAGTGCTGGGATTGACAGGCACTGAAGAACCAAGTAATTGGAATGTGGCAAGTTTACAAGTATCACCTAATAAGGTGAATAAAAGAAATATGATGCTTAATAGAAATATTCATGCTTATTTGACTTTATCAACATCAGGAAATTCTGAAATTATTGATGTTATACCTAGTCTTACTTGTTTTTCTGGTGATGCAGAGGGTTCTAGTAATGCAGATCTTCAAGAAATGCATGTTGTAAATCCAGGATTGGGAGATAAGAGTTTTTATATTAAAGGTGTTTTTCTGAATAATTTAGATAATTATGAAGGTCATGAATTTGTTAACTATTCCTGTAGTATGGATGTTCTTTCAAGAAAGGGAAATATGTTAGAGAGTAGTTACGAAAAAATATGGTTTGATTTTGAAATTAGGTTTGATAAGGCCTCAAGAGTTGATGAAGTATTGCTTGAAAAATTAAACGAGTCTAAGAATAATCTTATAAGATATCAAGAGAAAATTTCAGATTTGGCTAAATATGTCAGGATAGGAAAGGGTATTAGATACTGTGTCTTCAGCATTTGGAGGAGGTACTGCAGTCGCTGCGACTGCAGATCAAAAACCATTACAAGCTACTTTAGGAAAAATTTCTGATGTTACAGGTGAACTTGGGGATAAAACTCATTGGGCATGTAATGTTGTAAATTGCAATTATACAAATACTAAATTGAGGGAATGGACTGGTTATGACGCTAATCAAAATGCTAATAGTTTGGTAAATAGTTTACCAGGTATTGATTTTTTTAAAAAAGTTGCTGATGTGAATGACATTGCTCCAGTTATAGATCCCTATAGAAGCATAATAGTTGCTGGAGCGACCATGTGTTTGCCTGCAATGGTAATGCATGCTGAAACTCTTGTTGTTAATGAATGTCATTATTCAGGTTGTCTTGAAAGGTCTGCATATTTGGGTATGCCTTCAGGAAATTGTGATTTATCCAAAGCGTATAATCAATGCATTTTTGTTAGTGGGGCTGTTCTTGATGCTATTCCTTATACTGCATTAACAAGAACTTTAGGAGCTAAACTTAATCAAATTGCTGAAGATCCTTATGGGTTTATAGCTGCAGGAGTAGTTACTGCTGTTTGTTCTAGTGAGGCTGCAGATTTTCTTACTGGAAAAGAAGGAGGAATTGCATATGGTGCTTGTCAAATTGCTAATAAAATTAGTGAGTTAGGAAAGATTGTTCCAATTTATAATAATATAAAATCAAGTTTTACTAATCCTACTGCTCAGTCTAAATGTGATAGTTTAACTTCAGGATATAGTATGGATCAGTTAGTTTGGGAGTTGACTCACCAACCTCAAGAGTTGAATGATCTTTCTAATACTTATACATTAGATAATGGTGATACTATGACTTGTGGTTATGATGGTTGTGTCTATGGTGACTTCTTGATTAAGTTCAATCTTGAATTTGACAATAAAGATAATAATAAGTTTGTTCCTGATTCTGAAATTGATATTACTGACATGGAATTCTTTGTTATTAGTGATGATGGAACTGCAGAGTATATTGCTATTGATTCTGCATGGCAAACTCTTGGAGAAATAATTACTGCACAAGGAGGAGTGTTACAAGTTGATCCTGTGATTGGTCAGTCAGTTCAAGATACTCCTTCACAGGATGAGATGAACGAGGAGATTGAGAGTTTAATAGCTTCTGGAACTATTGAGGAAGTTGATCAAGCTTTCGGAATAGCTGCTATTAGTTCAGAAGACGCTATAGAAGCCATTGAAACAATGATTGATAATGATGAAATGCGGGAATTATTTGAGTCTATGGGTTTCGTAAATTCTGATGGAACTATTAATGTTAATAATTTCCACAATATTATGCGTTTTAAAGATGCTCAAAAACAAGGTTTTAGAGATGTACATGAACAATACTTAAAAGCTGTAGAGTTGGGAACTGGAGAAGAATTTATTACGTATCAAAACGATCAAGCAGATGTTGCAAAAATAAATTTAGAAATAAGTATTAAAGAAAGATCTATTGTTGAAATTAGAGAATTAGAAGAAAATGTTAAAGAATTTAGTTCAGAAATTGAAAAATTAGAGAAGGAGTTTGACACAGCTGATGATGCTAGAAAACTAGAAATTGGAGAAGAAAATGATGAATATAATAAAAAGTTGGATGAAGCTAAAACAGACCTTGAAAAAAAAATAGATGAGGCTGGAACTATTGGAGACTTAAAAAGTGCTATTGGTGATAAAGATTCTGGTTTGAAGAAAGAGTTAGGAATTGCTGAAGAAATTGCAGAAATTAGCGGTAGGTTTGCCGCAGCAAAAACATTGCATCATACAACTTTTGGTAATTTTGTTTCTTGGCAGACTTGGGGTACTTTCTTAGATTTTGGAAGGGCTGCATCTACAATTGCTGGTTTCTTTCATGATCAGGAGAAGGAAGATTGGCAAGTTAGTGTTCAAGAGTTTGTAACTACTTGGACAGCCAGTGATTTTGAAAAAACTATTTGTGAAGGTAATTTAAACAGTCCTGGAACTTCTGGTTCTGTAATGGTTGCTTCAAGGAGTGGTTTGATGCCTGCTGCTATGATTTATGGTAGTAGGGCAGATATTTCATCTGGTGAATGGGAGTATATTATTGCTGTTGATATTCAGAATATGAAGAAGGATGGTTTGAAATTTAATATTGTTTTAGAAGATCCTGGTAGTAGTTTGGTAGAGTTAAATTCTGAAGGGGATACCCTGATTGAATTAGCAGAGGGAGAAACTTTCACTAAAAAAGGCATGGCTACTTTATACTTTTCAGAAAACAAGGAGTATAGTAAGGTTTGTATTAAATTCCTTAATAATAATTTAGGGGATTATTTTGATGATTATAGTTTATCTAATAATAAGTTATGTCAGGAGTTGATTATAGAATGAATGAAAAAAGAGGTCAAATTACAATATTCATTATTTTAGGAGTTGTATTATTATTGACAGTGGCGGTTGTTTTATACTTAGGAGGATTAAGTACTAAAGAAAGACCTAAGATTGAACCACACCCAGTACCTACTGAATTTGCTTCTGTTGATGGTGTGTTTAAAAATTGTATTAAAGAACTTGGAAAGAATGCATTTGTTAATTTGGGGAGAAATGGAGGGTATATTGATCCGGTAGAAAGTGGTTTTTATTCTATCGATGGATTTTCGACTAAGGGTAATGCTCTTGAGATTTTCCCAGAATCAGGATTTTTAGTTCCTTACTGGAGGCATTTAAAATCTGCAGATTCTTGTACTACTTGTTATTTTGATAATAATATTCCTTTGTTAGAGGATGGTTCGAATTCTATTAAGAGGCAGGTTGAAAGGTTTATTGAAGATAATATTGATGAATGTCTTGATTTTTCTCACTTGAGTGATTTTGTCACTGTAGATTTAAAGGGTGATCCTGATGTTTATGTTTCTATTAATGATGAAGATGTTAGTATTGAACTTATTTATTTTGCTGATTTGAATGATTTATCAACTCCAGGTAGAGTTATAGAGTCTAATTTTTATTCTTCAAGGCTTGATTTGAAGTTTAAGAGAATTTATGATACTGCCTTTTCGCTTTTTATGAATTATGCTATTAATGAAGATTTTCAAATTTTAGAATCTTTCACTCTTGATATGCTTGATTTTTTTAGTGGTATTGATTCTAGTATTCCTCCAAGATATGGTGGGTCCAAAATTGGATTTTCCTCTCCTAATTATTGGTTTAAACAAGTGATTAGTGAAGAATTAACATATGTTCTTGCAGATACTATCAAATATAATAGAGTTAAGAATTCTTTTGGTTATTCTTTGTTACATTCTGGAAATTATGCTCTTGATAATATTGTTAATAATTACTTGGTAAGTGTTGATGGAATTAGCAATAATGATTTGAGAAAAGTTAAGGTGGATATTGATTATTTACCTTTATGGAATATTTATTTGAATATAAAACCTTCACAGGGTGGTTTGATAGGTCCTAATATTCAGAATTTTGGCGGTTTTTTCCCTATAATGATTCAAAAATATAATTTTGCCTATGATATTTCTTATCCTGTATTGTTTACTCTGGAGGAGGTAGAATCTTTTAATGGTCAGGGTTATACTTTACAATTTGCTTATGAAGTTAATATTAGGAATAATAATCCTTTGGTAGAGGAGAATATTAGTATTGTTGATCTTGAAATTTTGGCTTTTGATGATGTTAATAATAGAAATTCTGGATTGGTAACTGTTAATGTTGTGGATGGTGTTTCGCTAGAACCTATTGAGGATGTGTTAGTTACATTTGTTTGTTCTGACGAATCAGTAGGTCTTGGAGTTACTAAAATTGTGGAGAATTCTGCTTTAGTTTCTGATAATCTGCCTGTCTGTCTTAATGGTTTAATTACTGGTTTTAAGGATAATTATTTTTCAGACGCTGTTATTATTACAACTTTATTGGAAGAATCTGCAGAAGTTACTTTGGAGATGTTCCCTCTTAAGAATTTTAATGCTAAGATTAGAACGAGAAGTGTTGAGAAAAATTATGATTTAGATGCAGTGGATCCCGAATTTGAATTTTTTGAGGAGTCTGAAGGATTTTTGCATACTGACGATGAGTTGATCTTTATTGTTGAGAAAGTGGCTGAAATACCTGCTGAGGATCCTTTAGTTTCTAATAACCTTATTAATTTGAGTGTGGGTGATTTTTCTATTGAATTAACTGTTGGGAAGTATTCTATTACTGGTATGTTAATGAGGAAGTTAGGTGAAGATAGGGCTAAGTCTGAGATTGTCATTCCTGATAAGGAATTGTGTGTTGATCCTGGATTGTTTAGTTCGGAAGAATGTTTCACTCTTAATGGAACTTCATTTAATGATACTATGTTTATTGGTGGTGTTATTTTTGATGAAGTAACTGGTTATTTTGAGATTACTCCTGAGGATATGGATAAAGATGAACTAACATTCTATATTTATAGTGCTAATATTGACCATGTTGATACGATGGAAGATTTGGGGGCCATAACTTTGAATTCCCAATACACTATTGATCATTATTCTTCTCTTGTTCCTAGGTTCGAATGAGTATT
>CAYPCY010000003.1:0-77692 GCA_964409385.1 uncultured Methanosarcinales archaeon
TTACCAGACGCGGCAATCTTACCACCAACACCACCATTACCACCCGCCTTACCATAAGAACCACCACCAACACCACCAAAACCAGCATTATCTAAAAAATTAGCCTGATTAGAAAAACCCAAACCATTAATAAAATGAAGCTTCCTCCCAGTATTAATTTTCAATTCTAAAAAGTAAAGAAACCCATTACTAATATCCAAATTTCTTAACGAAACATCAATAGTTTGAGAGTCATCTATCTCACAATCAAATTTATCATCCTCACTAAAAATACAACGACATCTTAAATCATTCCCTTCATCATCAGAAGATGGTTGGTTACTACACCAAAGACCACCACCATAATTACAATCGGAAACAGTAGTATAAACATTACAAGCATCAACAGTCCCCAAAGAAAAACTAGCCAATAATAAAACAACAATTAAAAAAAACAATTTTCTCATCTTATAATAAACCCTCCCTCAATAAACAAATCATCAAAATACGCGGGCAAATCCAAACCATCACTATCAGTAGTAAAGTATTTATTAATAACTTTTCCCGGAACTCCAGTAACCACAAAACCGACCTGATTATACATAACACCACCCATAATACTAGGACCTGCAATATGAGACGGCTTTCTAATATCCAATTCAGGTTTTATAACCTCCCTATAATTTCCAGGCTGAGGAGAATTAGAATAAGTCCCAACATTATCAATAATAGGAGACATTAAATTCTGCCTACCAGCCTTAGACTTAGCAACAGGAACCAAATCAATAACACCAGAAGTCCTATCACAACCCAAATTAGAATCATACATTTCATAATCAATACTAGAATTCATACAAACCCCCAAATCATTACAAGCCTCCAAACTAGAAAGTCTCAAGCCGCCACCATAATTAGGAACACAAGCCATCTCCCCCTCAGGGAAAGGATGATAAAAATTACTAGATTCAAACTCACACTCCGCCCTAAAAGAACAAACAGCATCAGTAAAATCACGAGAATTAGACCTTGAAAGAGAAACATCAGACAATGAAACAACACCCTCAACCTCCAAAGACAAAGTAGAATAACCACCATTACTACCAACATAAACAACATCAGAATCAAAAGTTAAACTATTAATAGAATTTCCAGAAAGACCATTATCAAAATCATACAATAACCAAGTCGTGTCAAAAATTCCCAAACCATCAGATTGAGTTCCTGCCAATAATTTATCAGAAGACAAACCAACAGTCTGCACTAACTCACCAGGAACTCCAGAATTTGAAAAATTATAAACATTCCAAGAACCATCAAAATAAACAATTCCCTTATTAGTCCCAGCCACAATCTTACCAGACTTATAAGACGCACTAGTTATTTCAGTCTCAAACCCATACTCAGAATCATCATACTTACTCCAAGAACTACCATCATAAACAACAATACCAATACTAGTACCCAAAGTTAAAACATCACCACCCTCAATAGAATTAATCGTTACATCATTCAAGTAAGAAGGGAAAACATCCACCAAACCACAACCAAACCCTGAATTAGCCTCACAATCACCAACAGAAACATCACTACAATCATAATAAAAACTACCCTCACAAACAGTTGACGAACCACAAAAACTAGGACAATCACCAATAGAAAAAGAACTACAATCCACAACAGAATCACTACCTTCACAAATACTTGAAGAAGAACAACCAAAATCAGAAAATTCTGCACAATTAGCAATCACATCAGAACAAGAAAATGTGAAGTCTGGACTATTCTCCACACAAACATCAGAAGAAGAACAATACTCCCCAGGACAAGAATCAGTCTCTGCATAATACTCTTCACAACCAATCGTGAAGTCAGACCCAGAACAAGATCCTTCAACACTACACGAATCAGGACAATCATCACTAGAATAAGCACCACAATCTATATTACCACTACATTCATAACTAGCAAACCTAACACAAACAAGATCTTCAATCTTATAAAATACAGATGCTCCAGTATCATCCCAGTTATTACCATCATACCACGCATGAGGCCAAAGCCGCCAAGCAGTATCATAACTCTCAAAATCATCAAACCCATATTCAATACAAAACTGTCTAGCAGTTAAAGCAACATATTCATGATCTGAAGGATTATAACCTAATATATCCCCCTGATATCCAGGATCTAAAAAAGTATAAGAATTAGAAGGAGAATCAGAACAATCACAACCAATAGGACAATTATCCTCAATTTGAGGAGGAGTCTCCTCCTCACAACAAGTTCCAGGATACTGACCACAAGCAACATCACAAGTTATACCCTCTATAAAAATTCCAAGACATTCATCAACTTCTAAATCAAAAATACACATTTCTGGCCCGTCAGGGAAGCAACAAGCACCAAGAGTAGGAATTTCATCATCACCATTACCCTCACCCTCAGGAGCAAAAGACAAGTCACAATCTTCACACTCAAAATCTAAATTTAATGCATCTTCAAAAGGAAGAATAACAGAAGGACCCTCACTTTCACTCGTTTCACAATCATCATCCTGATTACAAGTATCAGGAATACCAGGTTCATTATCCATACTCCATTCACAAGAATCACCCGCACAAAACTTATGACGACAATCCAAATTATCATAACACACGTCAGAACCAGAACCAGAAACTTCAACACACTGACCATTCACACAAGCAGCATGCGTTTCATCACTCGCGCAAACACCCACGAAAGAACCTGAAGGACAAGAAGGACTACCAGAACAAGAACCATCCATAGAACACTCATTAAATCCTGATTCACAACCATAACCTTCATTATAAAAAACATCACAACCACTATTTATAGTTCCAGTACAAGCACCAGTCAAACCACAAACAGGAGAAACACAATTACCAACAGTATCATACGCTTCCTGACAAGTTATAGAAGCATCACCCTCGCACACTTCATCCAAACTACAAGACCCAGAACAACCACCAGTTTCAGAATAAATAACACCACAAGCCACTGTAGGACTGCCCGTGCAAACCTCAGAAGTAGAACAAGAACCCCCACAATTTGCCATATCATCATCCCACATTGAACAATCCTGAGTAGAACCACCACTACAAACCTGCCCCAAATTCAACCCGCCATCAAAGAAGGAAAACCCATCAGAAGTACCAATCCAAATTTTACCATCCCAAAATTCAATAGACAAAATATCATTGCTAGGCAATAATGAATTTTCAGTATTATAAACATTCCAAGAAGAACCATCAAAACTAGCAACACCATTAGTAGTTGCAAGCCACAACAAATTAGAATCATCAACAGTTAAATCTAAAACAGTATCGCTAGGAATCCCAGAATTTCCAGTATTATAAACACTCCAATCACTACTCAAACCAACCAATCCCGCATTAGTAGCAGACCAGACAACACCACCAACCTTCAAAACATCATTAACACCAGAACCTAACGCTTCATTATTAGAAGAAGTAAAACTAGCACCACCACCAAACCTGGCAATAACCTCAATAAACTTAACAGAACTATCAGGATTGGCATTGAAAGAGAAAGTACAAGAACTAGAACTTCCAGGAAGATAAATATTATTAGGACCTTCATCAAGACTACAAGATCCAGGACTAATATGCAAATTATCTCCGTTAATTCTATTATTCTCATCATCATAAGGAATAACAAAAATTAAAGAATCAGAATTATCGCTACTCCCTGCAAGAGTGAAAGAATCACCAGATTTAATATCATGAACAGGAATTCTCCTCAAAATAATCTCATTATTAGCTTGAACACTAACATTTCCATAATCAACAAGAATATTATTACAATCATCAGAATAACTATTCCAAGTCTGTCCAATAGACGCACAACTGTAAGAAATACTATTACAAGTAGAACCACTAGCAAAAGAATTACAAGCTTCATCTCCTGAATTATACTGAAAACCAGCCCCTTCAGCCATTACTTGAGAAAAAGAAGCAGCATAACTATTACTATTATCACCCCTAGAATTAAACCAAGTCTTAGGCTCATAATTAAAATTATAAGAATTACCGTTAGACTTAACAATCCTCTTCAAAGTCCACCTATTAATATCCTGACCTAATAATGCAGAAAACTTCTGCATAGTACTAGTACCCGCATTCTTCTCATTCTCATTACATCCCGGACAGAAATAACCAAAACTATCACTAAAATCAGCAATATACTCAATACCCTTACAAACACCAATATTACCATCAGAATCCATTTCAAAAGAACAAAAACCAGCACCACCATCAGCAGTAGTACACTCCTGCCCAACCTTTTCAAGATTCCAATCATACAAGAATAAAGAAGGATTAGACTCTGAAGAAGTCAAAAGAGCTCCCGAATTAGAAGACAGCTTCTTTAACTCACCAAAAGTACAATCTGAAAATGAAGCTCCCCCAACACCACCAATAACTTCTCTAACCGCGTTAGAAACCTCACCATCCCCATTTGAAGTAAGCCTACACTGACCAACAGTATCCGAATTAATATAAATTCTTTTTCCGTGAATGTCTTTTCTAGCTTGTTTTCTTCCCTCTTTTATACAACCTTGACTCCTACAAAGTTCCCAATTTCCTGATATATCACAATCAATTGGATCAAATGGATAATATTTGTATGTACAAGGAACAACTGCCTGATACTCATCAAGAGAAGAAACATCAATACTACCACTTAAAAAACTACAATCGTCATCACCAATCCCACCAGTCTCAAACAATTCAGCACAAAAATTTTCAATATCAACAGTTCTTAAAGAAGCCTTCCAAAAAGAATTAGTTCCAGACTTACAATCATCAACATTATTACATTCACAAATAGGCTCACAATACCTTTCCAAACAATAAGTCTCCAAACCACCAGCCATTACAAAATTAACACTAACCAAAAACAACAACCCAAACAAAATCTTCTTAATCATTGTATTCAAAACTTATCGTGTCACAAACCCCATCAGTCTTACCACAAGTTACAACATTGTTCAAAGTATAAACACCATACCCATAAGCAGGAGCTCCATTTCTTGAAAGTTTCTTTAAACTATATTGGTTATTTACTGAAACATCCTTGTTAAAGTAAACCTTTCTAATCCTCTCCCTCTTTGAATAATCATCATAAATAAATAATTCTATATCATCAAGCTTATGCTGATAATCAACAGCCCCAGCCTCGCAAGTAAAAGCATCACCAGCTATATAACCAGAATCATCAACTGCCGAACCAGAACAACCACCTCCCGAATTCCTACACTTAAATTGTTTGGTTGAAAAGTCAAAACTCCAAGGAGTCTTCCAAGAATGACTATTGGAAGAAGAACCATCCGAACTGTCAGAACCATAATAAACATAATCTTCATATTCATTACTGGATGTTCTAGACAACATCCCTTTAGGTGCACTACTAGTATCATCTCCCCACGGTGCAGATTCTAAACTATCAAGTCTAGGAGAAGTAGAAAATTCAGCCTCTCCAAAAGGAGTAAATATTTTATGAATATACTCAACAGAATTAAAACCACCAAAGTAAGACTCATCAGCTTCAATAGTCCAACAATTACCACCACCATCCTTTATTCCATTATCCCCAGAACAATCCGCTTCCATGGTAGGCATGTTTTCACCTTCTAAAGGTCCAAAATTATAACCACAATTACCAGCTAATCCTGACTCGTGCTCAATAATCCTATCATAAGTAAAAGAAATCCAAGAACCCTTAGAAGTATCATGGACAACTTCACAATTAGATGAACTATCACCACACAAATAATCACCATTATCACTAATAACAACAGAACCTGAAGTTCCAGGATTTCCCAAACTCCTCTGACTCCCACCATGCTTAACCAAAGAATCCTCTAAAGGATTTAATTTTCCCCTATATTCAGGACCTAAAATTGCAGTTAATTTCCAACTAGTAACATACGGTTTAACAGTGAATTCTGAATGTCTATTAATATTATCAGTAACAAACCCGTCCGCTTCATAACTAATATGAGTATAAGTATGACTTCCACTAATATAAGTCCAAGTCTTATCAAGAGCATCCTCATCCAAAGAACCATAAACAAACCTACTACCTCCCAAATCAGTAACCACAAACATTTCAATAAGTCCAGAAGTACCCCTAAAATACTCAATCTTAGGATTATGAAATTGATTACTTAAAATTCTAAAACCCTTAAAAGGCTCATAATACATATTTCCTCCAGGACCTCCAGAAATACTCCAAGAATCCTGCTTTCCAATATCACTCATACCAAACTGAATCTTAGGAAATTGGAAAACTTTAGACTTAATATCCGACACTCCATACAATGCACTCCTAGGAATGAAAACAGCATCAGGATTTGCAGTATCAAAAAAACTAAACCATTGATCCCGAACACTATTAACTCCATCATTAGATAATTTTGTAGGCTCTGAAAAATACTCATCAAAAGTAATATAACCAAAAGGACTCTCTATAAAATCTCCTGCTGCAGTATTAGGATTATTAATACTCTTCCAATCACCACCAACCTGATAAGCAGGAAAACCTCTAACATAACCAGAAATAGGATCAATACTACTTACCATGCCAACTCCAAACGTCAATATTGTCTTGTAATAATTAAGTTTAGCCCCTAACTTCACAAGTGCAATAACAACCTCATAAGTTTTTATAGCATCATAAGCCATCTTAGAAGCATATGCTGTAGCAGCCAATTCCGCAGCAGCCTTAGCACCATCATAATATGCAGTACTTACTAAATTAGCATATTCACCAAGACCTGCAGTAACTAATGATATTATTAAATTTTTAAGAGCAGGAAACAAAACATCCTTACCTAATTTTAATTTCATCACCCCCTCCCAACCACCTTCTAACGCCGCCACAGTAATTGTTAAAGCTATAGTTAATGCGAAAGCAACATAAGGCAACATGGCTGCGAACGCAGTAGCTCCTGCTGCAGAAGTCAAGACTCCTGCAGATCCAGTCAGTGAAAGACCACCAGTTAAAATAGCTACTACAATAACAACAATAACAACAATAATCATAATAAAAACATCTCCCCACTTCTCCCACCAAGATCTTTGATCAGCAGTATTAGAAACATCAATATTATTCACATAAACAGTTTTATCCTCTTCAAATGCATAATCGTCAGGAACTCCACTAACAAGACGAGAAATAGAACCAACATCCAATCCCCAACCGAGACCAACCCAAGAAGAAGGAGAATAAGTTTTAATACCTGCACCACCAGTATAAGTTAAACCAACACTTTGATGTAATTCATTCATTCCAGGAACTACAACAAGATTTTCTCCATAACTTAATTCTCCAAATTGATCAGACGCACTAGGACTTCCTGCAGATACAGATTGTAAAAAAACTAAAGAAACAACTAGATAAACCATGAACAAACTTAAAAATTTTAATTTAGTGTTCAACAATAACCACCCGGTTTCCAAGTACAAACATTCCAAACATACATATTACTACTATCATCCATAAACATTAATTCATCTCCAGCCTGAACATTCAATTGCCAATTATTAGAAGAATAAATATCTGCAGCCCCATCCTTAAGATAGATTAAATCAGGATATTCAGCGCCCATTTTGTGAATGAACTGAACAAGATCTGTATCCGTCGCATCAGGCCCTAAAACTTGTCTTCCGAAAGTCCAAGCGTCACCAGCTTCATATGTTTCTGTAACCATCATAGGAATATCCTCAATAATAATATCTTCATCCAAAAATTCATCCTCATCTTGAACTGGAACGTAAGGTCTATCAGGTCTTTCACCAATACACGGAATTTTACTACCATCAGGACAAGTGTTTCTAATAAAACTACTAAAACTAATAATTCTACTAGTCATATCAACCAATGGCTGAATTAATGCTCTAGGATGAGCCATTCCGCCCGTTTTTATAAAATTAGGAGCAGAAGCTGCAATTAAAGGACCACTACCAGAAACAGACCCTTTAGATCTAGCTCCTGAAGGCGCCTCAAATAAAGATTCTAAATTATAAAGACCAGGAACTTCAGGAGTTACCCTCCTATAAGGATTATTTCCTGAAAAAGTATACGCATTCAATGTTTGAGGATCAGAAAAAGTCATTGAAGGCCTCGCAACCATAAACCGCCCACTATCTGGAGAATAAGGACCATACAAATTAGAAGTCCACTCCCTAATTTCACTTTTATATTGTAAAGTCTCCAAAGTTTTGTAAATTCCCCTACCAAAAGGCAAGTAATCCTGAATATCCTTTAAACAAATACTATCGTTAAACATACTCCTAACATTATTAAAAGCATCAAGCTGATAATAATCAATACCCCCCTCGTCATGAACTTTAGCAATCAATTGTTGATTAGACCTTAAGTAAGAAGTTCCTAAAGAAAGTGGTAGAACTAAAAAAATCAATAAAAATACTAATAAATACCTTATTTTGAACTCTTCAAAAACTCCGATTCTAAACTTACCCCTCTTTTAACACTCACTAGTTCTGGAGCTAAAAGTAACTTTAAAAGTTTACTTTCCTCCCCCTTATTACTAAATATAACCTCTAAAGTATTATCTTTGTAGATGAAACTTTTTATATATTTTTTTCTTTTTATGTCATTAATTAGCTTAGGTCTTGACGAATACTTAGCAATAATCTTACATTCCTTAATCAAATCAGAAATTTTAACAATTTTCTTAACTTTGCCCTTATTCAAAATCAATGCAGTATCACAAAGTTCTTCAACCTCACTCAAATTATGAGAACAATAAATCATAGTCTTGTTTTCAGAAACTTTTTTTATTAAATCCCTAATGCTCTTTCCAACTTTAGGATCTAAACCAGAAATTGGCTCATCAAAAACAAGAATTTCAGGATTTCCAATTAACGCCTGTGCAATTTGTAAACGCTTCCTCATACCATGAGATAATTTACCAATTTTAGTGTTTGCTTCAGAATCAAGACTTACCATTCTTAACAATTTAGAAGTTTCATTTCCAGAAACAGCATATAATGAACACATTAAATTCAAAAAATCAGAACAAGTCATTCCAACCTCCAAACTAGAATCTTGAGGCATAACACCCAATTTTAATGATTTAACTCTTAAATTTCCAGAAGTCTTATGAACAAAACCTGAAAGAATATTAATAAAAGTAGATTTTCCAGCACCATTCTCTCCAACAATTGCAAACCTTGAATTTTTAGGGATAGTAAATGAAACATTAACTAATGCTCTCCTCTTTCCATAATTCTTGCCCAAACTATTAACATTAATCACAAATCAGACCTCTCAATATTAAACCAGGATAACAAGAAAAAAGTAAATGAATAAATAATCAATTTGAAATAACTCAAAAATTTATTGGAAGATTCTGCAAATCCAATATTAACATGTGAAAATATAGAAAGCCAAGATATTAAATCAATACTCCATGCAAAAATTAAGAATAAAAAACCACCAAACCCAAGAACTAATGATAATGCTGAACTTTTCAAAAAAGAAGATAAGAAAGTATAGAAAGAAGCCAATCCTAAAGAATAAATTGAAAGATACAACCAAGGATGAAAAAATCCAGAAAAATTAAATGAAGAATCAAACTTGAAAACTAAAACAATATTAGTAATCAAAAAGAAAACTCCTAAAATAAAAAATAAAAGAAAGAAAACAGAAAGTATTTTAGACAATAAAAACTCAATTCTAGAAACTCGCAATAAATAATACCTAATATTATTATTTTGCCTATGTTCTGAAATAGAATTATAAGATAAAATTAAAATTACTAAAGGTAAAAAAATTATTGAAAGAATGAAAGGAATAAAAATATTCAAACTGCCAAATTCATTCTCTAATTTTTCATAAACATCAACTCCAATATCCCTATCTTGAAGTTTTTCATTAATAGCATCAGTAATATAAAAACCAAAAAACATTGTTATAATTAACATTACAAGAGCAAGAATCGCTTTCCACTCAAGAAAATAAGAAAAAAAATCTTTTCTTAACAAAACAAGAAATTTATTCATTTTTCAATTTCTTCCTCTGATAGAGCAAGTACATAATAATAATCATTACAAGAACAATAATTATTGAAAACGCCAATATTAAAGACTTCCTAAGTTCAGGTTCTTTCTCCTTAAGCTGTTCCCTTACAGACACTTCAGGATCTTGCGCGTCAAGAAAACCATAACATGCAGCTTGCTGATCACCTTCTAAATTAGAACATGCATCAACACTTTCAGTTTCAGCAACAACCCTATAAACACAACGTAAATTATTACCACAATCATTAGCTTCAGAAGATGGCGAAGCAACTACTAAAAAAGAAAATAAAACTGTGAACAAAATAAACAATGCTAATCTCATAACCCCTCAACTTAATTGAACTGAATATTCGTATATAAAAGTTGTGATTTATTATCGAAAAAGTTTTTAAGTCAACAAAAACTCTTGAAATCATGATTCTTGGCAGAATTAGTGGGAAAACAACAACTAATAAATTTTCATTTATAGCAGAATCTTCAGTAAAAAAGTTTGATTATTTACAAATAGTACATAAAGATTATGGTTTTGTACTTTGCCAAATTCTAGAATTAGAAAGAACTCAAGAAACACTTTGTAAATGTCAAGTTATTGGTTATTTAGATAATGAAATCTTAAAAACTATAAGAATTCCATTCTCTCCAGGAACAGAAGTTCTAAAAGCAGAAGATCAATTAATAAAACAAATTCTTGGCTCAGAAACAGGAGCATATATTGGAAAATTAGAAGGTAAAGATATAACAGTAAATCTAAATTTAAGAAAATTACTCACTAAACACTTAGCAGTACTTGCTAAATCTGGAGCGGGCAAAAGTTACACTGTGGGGGTTATATTAGAAGAAATATTAGAACAAAAAATTCCTTTAATAATAATCGACCCTCATGGAGAATATGCTAGTCTTGCAGAAAGAAATAATGATCCTAAAGATAATGAAAAAATGGCAATTTTCGGAGTTAAACCAAAAGCGTACAAAACAAAAGAATACGGTGATACAACCATATTACAAAATGTTTATCCTATAAAAATAAGCAATCACATTTCACAATCAGAATTAGATCATTTAATACCTGGAAAATTAAATGCTTCTCAATTAGGAATGATGTATTCAGCAATGAAAACAACTAATAAAATGGATTTTGACTCTTTAATTCTAGAATTAGAAGCGGAAGAATCATCCTCAAAATGGATATTAATAAATATTTTAAAAGGATTAAAAAATACAAAAATATTCAGTGATAATCCAACAAATCTGAACGATCTTGTAAAGAGTGGAATTGCTTCAATAATTAATATGAAAGGAATCCCTCCTGAACTTCAAGAAATTATTTCATACAAATTACTAAATGATTTATTTGAAGCAAGAAAAAAAAACAAGATCCCACCCTTCTTTTGTGTAATTGAAGAAGCACATAATTTTTGTCCAGAAAGAAGTTTTGGAGAAGCAAAATCTAGTAAAATAATAAGAACAATAGCTTCAGAAGGAAGAAAATTTGGACTGGGACTTTGTGTAATAAGTCAAAGACCTGCAAGGGTTGAAAAATCAGTATTAAGCCAATGCACTACCCAAATAATATTAAAAGTAACAAATCCTAATGATCTAAAAGCATTAAGTGCTAGTATTGAAGGATTAACATTGGAAGCAGAAGCAGAAATTAAAAATCTTCCTGTAGGAACTGCATTATTAACAGGAATTTCAGAAATGCCACTATTAGTAAATATAAGACCTAGAAGAACGAGACATGGGGGTGTAGCAATTGATATTCTTAGTCAGCCAGAAGATAAAGATATTTATGAACAAATGAACGATTTTGAAGAGCAAGAATTAATTCCAGTCATAAAACCAAAAATTACTCCTACTGATCTTAAATTAATGGAAGAAACACCAATAGAAATCACTACAAAATTAGTGCCTTGCAAACTAGTTACTTGTAAAACAAATAAAGAATTTGAAATTCTTGTTGACTTAACAACTGGAAGAATTGTTATAGATATAGAAACTAACAAACAAAAAAAACTCCCTGATCTTCAAAATTTAACAGAAAAAGAAATTACAATCTTACAAGCAGGATTTTTACTTAAAGAATTTAATCACTCAACTCTCGCTTCCCAATTAAAATCCAGTCTTGACCTGAACATGGAAGTCAATTCATTAGTAGAAAAAGGATATTTCATAAGAGGAAATAACAAATTTAAAATTTCTGAAGATTACATACTAACAAGACTAGAAAATGTTTCCTGTCCTTACACAGTAAATTATGCAAAATTAGCAGGAGAAAAATTACAAGAAAAACAAAGCATAGACTTAATAAAAGAACAAGTAAGTAAATTTGCAGACGTTATTGATATTAAAGAAACATTCTTGGTCGTTTATGAAATATTAAGAAAGCATTAGCTTTTTATATTCAAGAAAGTTAAAAATTAAAATGGGATTAGAAGATACCTTAATTAAAAGCTCTCAAGAAGTAGAGCAAATAATAACTCCTGCACAAAATATTCTTTTAGCAATAATAACATTAATTTTGGGCATTGTAATTGCAAGAGTCTTGGGAAAATTAGTGAAGTTAATACTTAAAGAATTAGATGTTGATAAAACATTAAGAAAAACAGGAATTGAAATTTCTACAGAAAACTTAATTTCAGAATTTACTATTTATCTAACATACTTCTTTACAGTATTTATAATGTTGGGCCAATTAGGAATTACAAAAACGTTCTTCAATATTATAATAGTATTCTTTCTAATAGTAATTATTGTTAGTTTATTATTAAGTATTAAAGACTTAGTTCCTAAACTTATTGCTGGAAGAAAATTAATGAGTAAAATTAAAGAAAAACAAATAATTTCTTTCAATGGAATGAAAGGTAAAATAATAAAAATAGGATTTACAGAAACAAAAATAGAAACTAGAAAATCAGAATTTTTAAAAGTTCCAAATAATTATTTACTCAACAGTCTCAAGTAAACTAGCAACATGCCATAATTGAGTTCTTAGAAAAGGTTGTAAATTAGGATCTTGACTAACATCCTCTAATTCTTGTAATGACTTATTAACACGTAAAGAAACTTCACAATCCTGCCCTAGAATAGAAATTACTGAAGTAATACGATTTTTAACGCTTCTAGGTAATAGAGAATCTTCCTGCATTTCTTCCAAAAATTTAGTTATTTCAAAAACATTCATTTTCTTAACTTTTTCATCTCATTTCTTAAAGATTCTTCTTGAGAATCAAGTGTTTCAATTCTTAAATTTAAAGTTTCTTGTTTTTTATTTAATTCCTTGCTTAATTCTTTAGGGGATGACTCCACTAAAATATTACCAACAATCTTAAATGATTCTTTGGAATTCTTTAATTCTCTTAAGGCAGATTCAGTCTCTACCAATTGAGACTGTAAAGAATGCTTCTGCATAATAATATTCTGCAAATTTGTTTCAATCAGTTGTTCGTCCATTTTCAACAATCTCCTTAGTTTTTGAATAAATAGTTAATATGTTTGTTATTGAATTTATTACTGCTTTCAAAGCTGAAATATCTGAATATTCAATTTTGAACTTTACTCCTTTTGAAGTTTCTTCAATAGAGTATGATGCTCTATTATTAGGGAAACTTTTTTCTTCAGGAGCAAATAATTTAATTAAGTTTTTTGAATAACAATCAAAATTTATTACTGCTTTCATACTGCTTTTACAACAGTACTTCTTGTTCTTGGCTTATAAATTATTTTACAACCACAATAAGGACATCTAACCCTTTTTCTCAAATAATCGGGTGAAACTTCTTTAGCACAAGAAAAACATTTGTAATCTGCCATTATTCTTCCTCCTCTTTTTTAGATTTTATAACAGGTACTTTAGCAACTGAGTAAGCCCTACTAGTGAATTTAGAATCACACTTTCTACAATACCAAATTCCAACAGCAAGTCTTTTAGAAACAGGATAACCACAACTTGGACAGTTATACTTAATTTTTTGCATAGCTTCCACTCTAGCAAACTTGTTCTTCAGGGTTCTCCCATACCTTGCTCCAAATCTTTTTGCAGTACTCATTTTTAACTCTGGCGTATGGGGCTGCTCGGATTCGAACCGAGGTCTTCTGGCCCCAAACCAAAAAGGCTAGCCAAGCTACCCCACAGCCCCTATGTCGAAAGAATAATAATGCTTTTATAAATATTACGCAGTATATGCTATTAAAGAAACGCCTAAAACTATCAATAAAATCCCTATAATCTTGAACTTATTCAAACTTTCATGAAGCTTGAAATAAGAAAGTAAAACAACCCATACATAAGTCAAACTCACTAAAGGATAAATTATGGATAATTCACCAAATTTTAAGGCGAATAAAAAAATTAGTGTTGAAAATCCATAAAAAAACAAGCCTATTATTAAATTAATATTCTTAATCTGAGAAAGACTAATTCTAAATTTAGAAGATGCCTTCTTCAAATATAATGCTCCAAAAGCACCAAGTATTGAAGCTAGGAAAACCAGTAAAAAACTCAATAAAATTTTCAACTTCCTCCTCCTATAAGACTAACTCCTAAGAAAATAAGACTAACACCAACAATTTTCAATCCTGTAATGACTTCATTAAGAAGAAATCCTGAAAGTATCAAGACCCAAACATAACTCAATGCAAAAATAGGATATAATACTGAAAGTTCTCCATTCTTTAAAGAATAGAGTAAAATAATTAATGCTAATCCATAAAGGACAAAACCAGCTAATAAAGTAAAATTAATTAATACTTCAGGAAAGGTATTCAATCCCTTCTTGAACAAAAACTGACCAAAAGATAATAATAATGTAGAAATTGCAACTAAAATAATAGATGTTTTGTAAGTCATTGTTCAGTAAATTTCTCAAGAATTATTGCGAATGCAGGTCTAGTTATTAAAACTCCAATAGTTGATCCTAATAATGTAAAAACTGCGAATCCTCTTAATAATCCCGCACCTGCAGCCCATAATGGAATCATTGCAACAACAACAGTGAAGTAAGAACCGAATATTATGAAGAACGCATTCTTTAATTTCTGTTTCCAAGACATAATATTCTTTTTCTTTTCTAAAGTTTCGTCAGAAATAATAATTGCATGGTCTAAAGCAGTTCCTATAGCTATAATAATACCTGCAATAGCTGCTAAATCAATCTCCCAACGTATAGCTGCAGCAATCCCTAATAATATTATTAGTTCAAAAACCATAAGTAAAAACATAGGAATTGAAACCTTTATGTTTCTATACCTTATGAAAACAACTAGTGAAACCATTAAAAAAGCAAATAATCCTACAATTAAAGAGTTCTTAGCAAATTCCTCTCCAAGAACTGGACTTATTGGCTTTGCATAAACAACTTCAAGTTTTGTTGGTAAACTTCCAGTAATAAGAATTGTTTGTAATCTTTTCATATTATCAACAGCATTATCCTTTGCAGACTCTCGGGAGTTTCCTGTTCCTGGTCCTGAAATAGAAATTTTTGTTGCGGCTTGTCCTTTTAGTGAAGAACCAATTTTTAAAGTGTCAACCAGACTATCATCCATGTACAATTCTAAATCTTCAGACAAGTAAGACCCTCCAGATTCGTAAACTACATCTAATTGAGAAGTTGCCTCTGCTTGTCTCTCAGCTGCTTGAGGAGTTAATGAAATTTCAAACTGAAAAGTACAACTGTGTGAATTCCCTGAAGAACTACAATCTATCCTTGAACATTCTGGAGTTCTACAAACATTAGTTATGTCTTCCCCTCCAGAAAAAACTGTTTCATTAGAAATTTTTGCTTCGAACTTTCCTTGACTTGTTATTAAATCTATAATTTCTTCAACATCTAAACTAGCTAGTTCAACAAGGAAAAACATATTATTCTCTAAATCCTTAGAACTCCTTACAGAAACATCAGCAAGTCCATAAACGTTCAATCTTTCAGTAATTGAACTAACAATTAATGAAGCATCCTCGTCAGAAATTTCATCAACCGGTTGAAGAACAACTTTAGTTCCTCCTTGAAGATCCAAACCTTTTCTAACATTACTTGTTGGGGAGTTCATTACGGCAATTCCTAAGTCAGAAGAAGCATTATCAATAACAAAAGTGTTCTTATTAGTTTTTAATAAAACAGTACTGCCCTCCTGAATTTCTGATTCTATACTATAAAATTCTTCAATAGTTTTTACTGGAAATCCGTTAAGTTCAAGAATTCTTTCCCTTGATGTTGGAGAGACTCCTGGAGATGAAGAAATTCCAGCGTAAAAGGCAGGACTGTCTATAGAAACATGCCTTATTGAAATGCCATCAATCCACGGCATGGGTTTAATAGCCACTAATGAAAAAATTAAGAATATTATTAAGATAATAATCCTATAATTTCTTAGCAGCTTCATTTTTTCCTCTCTAAATAATAAAGTAGTATTGGTGCATTCTGGAACCAAGTAAATATTAGGTCAACAATCAAACCAATGAATATTATAGTCATTACTTCCTGAATAAAAGGAGAATTAGTCAATAATAAAGCAATTATTATAGCTGATAAAGTAGTTACTACCATCATAATTCCAGTTTTCATTGCTGAAACAAGCCTAGAGTATAAATCCTCATTTTTTCTCTTTAATAATCTTGAAGTTAGTAGAATATCAGTATCTACTGAATAACCAATAAGCATTAAGAAAGCAACAATTCCGGCGGTTGAAATTGTTAATCCTAACAAATTAACAATACTTAAAGTCACTATAATATCTGAAAATAATGTAAAAACAATGAAACCGCTTGGAACTAAAGCCCTAAAATAAGCAAAAACGACTAATGCAATAAATAAGAATGCAAAAATCAATGCTTTCACTGTCTGTCTAAAGAAAGAATCTCCTAATGAAGCAGAGGTAATTGTGGGTTCTGTATGACTAACATCACCATACTTTTCTTTTATTGAATCTATTAATTCTGAAAATTCTAAATCTGTAGCTGTTATTGAAATAGAACTTTCATCTTGAGTTATTAATTCCCTTATTGAAAAATCAGCAGTTTGAAATTCTTGTTTCAAATAAGTTTCTAACTCGACAATATCAATATCTTCCTTCAATTCAAATTCTACCCCTCCTTTTAAAGAAACACCCTTCTTAACAAAATCACCAGTAGAAGAAATTTGAAAAGAAATTTGCATAATTGCAAGAATTAACAATAAAGTTGGTATTATAAGTAAAGGCTTATGAAATTTTCTATAAAACTGTTTAACCCCCATAAAGCTACCGAATAATAATTAATTAATAAATCTTTTGAATCAGTAAAATTTATAAATAAGTAAACAACACTTTGAGATATAAAAGTTCTAAGTGTTTGATATGACTCAAGAAATACTAAAAACGGGTACAACAACAGTAGCAATAAAGTGCAAGAATGGAATTGTTCTAGCAGCAGACAAAAGAGCTACTGCCGGAAATATTATTGCAAACAGCAATATTGTAAAAACCTACCCTATAACTGACAAGATAGGAATGACAGTCGCGGGAAGCGTTAGTGACGTTCAATTAATAACAAAATACATAAAAGCACAACTAAAACTTAAAAAACTACAATCTAGAAGAGAAGTTTCAGTAAAAGAAGCAGTAAACCTTCTTAGTGGAATTGTTTATTCTAATATTAGAAGCTTATCAACAATGCCTGGAATAACACATTTTTTAATAGGTGGCAGAGACGATGAAGGATTTCATATTTACGATCTATACCCAGACGGTTCAATAGCAGAAGAAGAAACATTCATAAGTTCAGGAAGTGGAAGCCCTATGGTATATGGAGTTTTAGAAATTAATTACAAGAAAGAAATAACAGTTAAGGAAGCAAAAGAATTAGTAACTACTGCAATAAGGGCAGCGGTGAAAAGAGATTCTGCATCTGGAGACGGTATTGATATATTAACAATTAATGAATCAGAAATGAAGACTGAAACAGCTACTATTTAATAACTAAACTTATTATAGTTTGTAGGTTATCCATCTTCAATTAATAACATTCTTTATGGCAAACGACATATTAAAGGAAATATTAAAAGATATTCCCGCAGGAAAAATAAGTGAAGCCCTATTTGAAGGAGCAAACATTGTATTATATACTAAAGATACAGCCTTTTTCTTAGATGATAAGGGCCTTACTAAAAAAATAGTTAATAAGATAAAGAAAAGAATAGAATTAAGACCAGATCCTTCCTTAAGCATGACTAGAGAAAAGGCAGAAAAAGAACTAAAAAAAATAATTCCTAAAGATGCTGGTGTTGACCAAATAATTTTTGACCCTCAAAGATCAGTAGTAATTATAGAAGCAGAAAAGCCAGGACTTGTAATTGGAAAAAGCGGTTCTACACTTACTGAAATTAAATCCAAAACTTTTTGGGTGCCAATAATAAAAAGAAAACCACCTATTAGATCAGAACTTATAGAAAATATAAGATCCGTATTATATCAAAATTCAGATTATAGGAAAAAATTTCTACACAAGACAGGACAAAGAATCTATAATGGTTGGTTAAGACAGAAAAAACATGAATGGATAAGACTTACTATGCTTGGCGCTGGAAGACAAGTAGGAAGAAGTTGCTTATTATTACAAACTCCTGAGTCAAGAATTCTTTTAGATTGTGGAATTGATGTTTCTAATGATAAAGAAATGTATCCAATACTTGAAGCTCCAGAGTTTGATCTTCAACAACTTGATGCAGTAATTATTGGCCATTCACATATCGACCATACAGGATTACTACCTTACTTATTCAAATTTGGTTATAGAGGACCAGTATATTGTACAGAACCAACAAGGGACGTAATGGCATTATTACAATTAGACTCTGTGAAATTAATGAGGGGAGAAGGTAAAGATCCAATATTCACTAGTGAAGATATTAAAGAAATGGTTAAACACACCATAACCTTAGATTATGAAGAAGTCACAGACGTAACACCTGATGTTAGGATAACAATGTATAATTCAGGCCACATTCTAGGAGCTGCAATGGTTCACATGCACATAGGTAATGGACTTCATAATCTAATGTATACTGGAGACTTAAAATATGCAAAAACACAATTATTAGCCCCTGCACACACAACTTTCCCAAGATTAGAAAGCATGATTATAGAGAGCACATATGGAGGAAGAGATGATTTTTCTACTAGAACAGATACTTCAGATAAACAAATGCAAGATATAATTGTAGAAACCGTAAAAAGAGGAGGAAAAATATTATGTCCAGTATTAGGTAGTGGAAGAGCACAAGAAATAATGGTTATTATAGATTATATAATAAGGAAAAAAATGATAAAAGAAATTCCAGTATATGTAGATGGACTAGTATGGGATATTACAGCAATCCACACAGCATATCCAGAATTTTTTAATTCATCTGTTAAAAATCAAATATTCCATAAAGATAATAATCCATTCTTAGGAAAAAACATTAAACGTGTAGGTTCTAAAAAAGAAAGACAGGAAGTTATCGAAAGTGACGGACCATGTATCATTTTAGCAACTTCAGGAATGCTAGTTGGAGGACCCTCAGTAGAATATCTTAAAAGACTTGGTGAAGATAATAGACATTCTCTAGTTTTCTCCTCATATCAAGGACCTGGAACTTTAGGAAGAAGAATAATGAATGGCGAGACAGAAATAGCATTTCCTGCAGGAAATAAAGTTGAAAGAGTCAATTTAAAAATAGAACATCACAGGGTAGAAATTACTAATCATTCAGATAGAAAAGAACTAATGAACTTTGTCAAAGACTGTAGTCCCAGACCTAGAAAAATAGTAATAAATCATGGTGAAAGCAAAAAATGCTTAGACCTTGCAAGTGCAATACATAAAACTTATAGGATAGAAACAGTAGCTCCTAAAAATCTAGAAAGTGTTAGGATTTACTAGACTTCTTTAAAGAAACTTTTAATTCATTATCAAACACTATTTGTTGGTGAGGGAATGCAAATTTTATCTTTGATTTGTTTAATTCATCATAAATTGTTCTTATTAAAATATCTTTTGCCCTTCCCCTATACTCAGGATCAAGTAAGAAAAACAAATATTCAAATTCCAAACCTGAAGTTCCGAAAGTTCTAAATCTAACATAAGGCTTTGGAGATTTTGAAATCATTGAAGGAATTTTTATCTTTTCTAAAGTTTTCTCTACTTTTTCAACCTTAGTGCCGTAAACTACTGAAAAAGGAATAGCGAATCTTGTCGGTCCTTTCAATGAAGTTTCATTAACTACTTTCGCATTGGCCATTACAGAATTAGGAATAGTAATCAAAATATTATTACGATTCTGAATCTTTGTAGTTCTTAGAGTAACATCAACAACCTTTCCTCTTTCTCCATCAGGTGTTTGAACAAAATCTCCCAACTCATAAGTTTTATCCATGTAAATAGCAACTCCACTCAAAACATTCGCTATTGATTCCTTAGCTGCAAACGCTAAAATTACTCCCGCAATACCTGCAGAAGTTAATAATGGTGTAATATCAGTACCCCAAATTTTTAGAATTACAAAGAAAGAAATAATTGCAATAACAACTTTTATTATTTTTTCAAAAAAAGGCAGTACTTTCTTGCTTAAAAGTCTAGTTTTAGTGTCTGTCTTTCTAAAAGTGTCAAGAATTAATATTAAGAACCTTGTAGCGAAGAAAATCCAAATTACATAAATTATTGTTTTATAGAGTTTTTCCAGAATATTCATAAATTCATGAGTTATTATTGAAATAGAACCAAATAATCCAATTATAAATACTGAATAAACAAGTGGAGATCTTAATAATCTTAAAAAGTTAGAACTTTTTTTTGAAATTTTAATAAGGAAATCATCAAATAATAAATGCAACATAAAAGCAATAACTAATGAAATAACCAAAAAAGTCAATGCTGAAATGTTTGGAATATTAACTGGTAACACTGACTGAAAATTAATAGCTAACTCGTGAAAAAACACCATTTCATTAAAAGAATAAAAGAACTTTATAAAGAAATATTTACACTATAGAGTGAAGAATGACTTGCGCAAATTTTAAAAAGAATCAAATCTTTGATATTAATAGGTTATAATGGTACTCTCACAAACAAGAATTATTTGTAAAAGTTGTGGAATAGAAAGAAAATTCCAAGATTTAATAGCTATAGATAAAGAATTAATTTGTAAGTCTTGCTATGATAAGAAAAACACTGCTGAACCTGTAGAAACAAAACAGGAAGAAATAGAAAAAGAATACAAACAATTCAGTTGTAATGATTGTTCTTACAAATTCAAATTCAATATTAAAAGTAAGGCAAGATTAATATGTCCTAATTGTGGAAAAGAAAATGTTCAAGAAAATAAATTTACCGGTGATAAACTAATAGACGATTCTGAAGGTTATGATTGGTAGGAGGTGGAATATGAAAAAAATGAAAGTTATAGATTTATTTAACATAAAATATGATGCTATGACTACAAAAATAAATTTTGAACTAGAAGATATACAAAAACAAGGTCATGAAATTCTAGATACAAAAGTTATTGGAGAATCACTCAATAAATGTGCAGTTTTTGTTCTTTATGAGGAGAAATGAGGGAAGGTTTAACCTATAATGATGTATTGTTAGTGCCGAAAAAAACTAGTTTAACATCTAGAAGTGAGGCAAATACTAAAACAAAATTTACAAAGAACATTTCATTAAACATTCCATTAGTTAGTTCTAACATGGCTACAGTTACAGAACATAAAATGGCTATTGCATTGGCTAGAAATGGAGGGTTAGGTGTTATTCATCAATTCTCAAGCATTGAAGACCAAGTTAGAGAAGTTAAAAAAGTTAAGAAGAGTACTAGTTATGTTATTGAAAATCCCTTAACTATAAACAAGGAAGCTTCATTAAAAGAAGCACTTTCTTTAATGGAACAAGAAGGAGTCTCTAGCGTTTTAGTTCTTGATAAAGAAAAACTAGTTGGAATAATGACAAAAAGAGATTATTCCTTAGAGAAAAATTTAGATTTGAAAGTGTCAGAAGTGATGACTTCAAAACTTATTGCTTCAAAACCAGGAATTAAACTTTCTGAAGCTGCTAACATATTAAAAAAATATAAGATTGAAAAATTACCTTTAATTAATGATGAAAAACTTGTTGGTTTAGTAACAAGACAGGACATTATGAAATTACAAAAGTGGAAAAACTCTTGCAGGGATAAGAAAGGAAGATTACTTGTTGGAGGGGCTGTTGGTATTAAAGATTGTCTTGAGAGAAGTTCAGCATTAGTAAATTCAGGAGTTGACGTTCTAGTTTTAGACATTGCACACGCACATTCAAACTTTATAATTGAAAAACTTAAAGAATTAAAATCAAATTTTAATATTGATATTATGGTAGGTAATATTGCAACCGCAAAAGCTGCAGAGGATTTGATAAGTGCAGGTGCTGATGGTTTAAAAGTTGGGATTGGACCAAGCCCGGTGTGTACTACTCGTATAATGTCAGGAAGTGGAGTTCCACAATTAAGTGCAATTTTAGATGTTTGTTCTGTTGCAGGCAATATTCCTGTTTCTGCAGATGGTGGTGCTAAATATCCTGGAGATATTACTAAAGCAATCGCTGCAGGAGCTAGTACTGTATATTCAGGAAGTTTATTTTCAGGAACTGACGAATCTCCAGGAATGATAATTATGATAGATGGTAAACGATTCAAAAGATACATGGGAAGTGCATCTTACGATAGTAATCATGAAAGAAAAGAGAAACTTGAAGGTAAAATATACAAGGAAAAGATAAATATTTTTGTTGAGGGAGTATCAACACTTGTAGATTATAAAGGACCTGTAGAAGAAATAATTAACGGACTTGTTAAAGGCTTAAAGAGTGGGATTAGTTATTGCGGAGCATCTAATATTAAAGAAGTTCAAGAAACTGCAGAATTTATAAAAATAAGCCATAGTGGTTTTGAAGAGAGCAAGAGTAATGGAAAGAAGTTGTCAGAGTAAAAACGAAATATATATATATATATATATGATTAGTTAAAAGTAATAATTGTGGTGTATTAAATGGCAAAAAAACACGGTCATGGTTTTGAAATGATGGGTATAGTAGCAATAGTTGCAGTAGTTGGACTTATTATAATGTTTACGAACTCTGAAAACATGGACGAAACATCTAATAATAACCTTGGAGGTCAAGCGATAAGAAACACTCCACCAAATAATTTAGGTCATGAATTAACTGTCATAGACTGGGGAGCGTTTGTTGATGGTCTACTTGGTAGAGAAAAGAAAAATCAAACAGAAAAATAATAATTAACTTTTGAACCGGGACAGTCCTCACTCAAAAAACAGTCTTTACAATTTTTATTTCTCGCAGTACATAATGCCCTACCATGCTCTATAAGTAAGTGAGTGAAAAAAGCCCATTCTTTCTTAGGCAATAACTTCATTAAATCCTGTTCTATCTTATTAGGATTAGACTGTTTAGTCAATCCTAGCCTGTTAGCAATCCTTTTAACGTGAGTATCCACTGCAACACCTTCAGACCTTCCAAAACCATATGCGAGAACTACATTAGCTGTTTTCCTGCCGACTCCTGGCAATGTTAACAGTTCAACCATGGTTCCAGGAACTTCAGAATTAAATTCTTTAATTATCTTATTAGCAGATGCCTTAATGTTTTTAGCTTTATTCCTGAATATTCCTATAGAACTAATATCTTTTTGTAATTCGTTAATATTAGCATTTGCAAAGTCTTCCAAAGTCTTATACTTCTCATACAATTTCTTAGTTAACTTGTTTACTTGAGCATCAGTAGTTTGGGCAGACATAATAACAGAAAATAATAATTCATGCAAACTAGAAAACCTTAATTGAGTCATAGTATCATAATGAGAATGTAATTCTTTCAACAAGTAAGGAATTTTCATAAGAATAATTAGTAAGAGAATATTTATAAAATAATTCCTTTTCCTCAAGAATATGGTAATAATCAAGTATATTCCAGACGGTAAAAAAGTTAAGTGTGAAAAAGGAGATAAACTTATTGATATTGCTAATAAGGAAGACTTGACAATACCCTTCGGTTGTACAGATGGATTGTGTGGAACCTGTATAGTGACAGTTAATGAAGGAACAAAAAATTTAACTGAAAAAACAGGACAAGAAAAAGAAACACTAGAATTATTTGAAGCTACTGAAAATCAAAGACTAGCGTGTCAATGTAAAGTTCTTGGCGATGTCGAATTAGACCAATAAATATTAATAAACATAATTTCTTAAACTGCATATGGATATTTATTTTATATTATGCGGTGAATCAAAAAGAAAATCTAGAAGCAAGAAACTAATTAAACTATTAAATAATGAAAAACTAATTTTCTTAAAAGAAAATAATACTTTAGAAAAGTTCTGGAATGATAAAACAATACTAATAAGTGGATTGTCAGGCTTTAATCCAAACCTTCCAAGAAAATATTCTGTTGCTGAAGAAGTAAGAACTTTTTTAGTACATCAAGGAATTCCAAACAAAGTAATTATTAAGGAAGAAGAATCATTAGACACTCTAGGAAATATGATTTTTTCATTTCCAATAATAAATAATATTGTTAATAAATATAAAAAAATAAATCTTGTTTTAATCACAGAAGGATTCCACATGAAAAGATCAAAAGAATTATTCTTAAAAATTTTTCAAAATTTAATAAACAAAATAAACATAGAATTTGTTTCTTCAAGAACCAAAGGAATTCCCTGGAATATATATAAAATAAGATTATTAAAAGAAATAAAATTATTATTTCAAGCTAAACTACATAATAAATATTGGAATGCCTTAATAAAAAGAACAGCCCAATTATCAACAAATTACTCTAGGGATTTTTTAATCTACGAAATTATTAATATAGATAGCAAAATATTCAAACTAAAAAATTATGAAGATTATTCTAACTACTTATTCTCCATGCCATTCTACAACACTATATACAAGGCAAGGAAAGAAATAGACATTAGTAAGAGTTTATATGCAAAACTAATAGAAGCTCACACAAAATTTAAATAGTTGACAAGCTTAAAAAATCAAGAGGTGAGAGGGTAGTGAAAAAATTCATTCTATGGTTTGACCAATTAGGAATAGAGGATGTTCCATTAGTAGGAGGAAAAAATGCTTCTTTAGGAGAAATGTATAAGAAACTAACAAAGAAGAAAGTTAGAATTCCTAATGGCTTTGCAGTAACTGTAGAAGCATACCATTATTTCTTGGAAAAAGCAGGAGTTAAGAATGATATTAAAAAAATACTTTCAGATTTAGACACTACAAATATTAAGAATTTGCAAGAAAGAGGAGAAAAAGTAAGGAACCTAATTAGGAATGCAGAATTACCTGAAGAATTAATTAAAACAATATTAGAAGCTTATTCTCACTTAGAAAAACAATATGGAAAACTAGTGGATGTTGCAGTAAGAAGCTCAGCAACTGCAGAAGACCTACCAGATGCTAGCTTTGCAGGACAACAAGAAACATACTTGAACATTAAAGGCGGATCCCAACTAATAGACTCTTGCAAAAAATGTTTTGCGTCATTATTCACTAATAGAGCAATTAGTTACAGGAAAGACAAGCACTTTGACCATTTCAGTATTGGCCTTAGTATTGGAGTTCAAAAAATGGTTAGGAGCGATCTAGCAACTAGTGGAGTAATGTTCTCGATAGATACAGAATCAGGATTTAAGAATGCAGTATTACTAACTGCCGCTTATGGCCTTGGCGAAACTGTAGTTCAAGGATCAGTAAATCCGGACGAATACTACATCTTCAAACCAACCTTAAGAGAAAATTATAAGCCAATAATAAGCAAAAAAGTAGGATCTAAAAAAATAAAGATGATCTACGATAATGAAGGCAATAAAAATACTAAGATAGTTCCAGTACCAAAAGAACAACAACAATTATTCGCGCTTGAGGAGGAAGAAATATTAACACTTGCAAAATGGGCAGTCATAATTGAAGATCATTATTCTAAAAAAGCAGGATATTTCAAACCAATGGATATGGAATGGGCCAAGGATGGAAAAACAGGAGAACTATTCATAGTACAAGCAAGGCCTGAAACTGTCCAGTCAAGAAAAGACAGTAACAAACTAATAAATTATGTTTTGAAAGAAGATGGTAGAGTAATAGTGAATGGAAAGTCTGTTGGTGAAAAAATAGGTCATGGAAGATGCAGGATAATCAAGGATGTAAAAGATATTGACAAATTCCAGGAAGGAGAAGTTCTAGTAACTGATATGACAGATCCAGACTGGGAGCCAATAATGAAAATAGCAGCAGGAATTGTAACTAATAGAGGGGGAAGGACGTGCCATGCATCGATCGTCTCTAGAGAGTTAGGAATTCCTTGCATTGTAGGAACAGAAAAAGGAACTGAAGAAATAAAGTCAGGAACTGACATTACAGTAGACTGTTCAAAAGGAGAAATAGGAAGAGTTCTGGAAGGATTGTTAGAATATAAAATTGAAGAAACAGACCTTAAAGAAATTCCAGATACTAAAACACATATTATGCTTAATATTGGGAATCCCGACATGGCCTTTGATCTAAGTTTCCTTCCTAATGATGGTGTTGGCCTTGCTAGGGAAGAATTCATAATCAATGACTACATAAAAATTCATCCTCTCGCATTAATCAATTATGAAGAGCAAGAACAGGATGTTAAACAAAAAATAGATGGATTAACTTATGGTTATTCTGACAAGAGCAAATTCTTTATTGACAAGCTAGCGCAAGGCGTGGGAATGTTAGCAGCTGCATTCTATCCAAAACCAGTAATTGTCAGGCTTTCAGACTTTAAAACTAACGAATACGCAAACTTGATAGGTGGGACAAATTACGAGCCTGAAGAGGATAATCCAATGATTGGCTGGCGTGGCGCATCAAGATATTATAGTGAAGGCTACAAGGACGCATTCGGGCTAGAATGCAAGGCCATGAAAATAGTAAGAGAAAGATTCGGACTGAAAAACTTGAAATTAATGATACCATTCTGCAGAACAGTAGAAGAAGCAAAAAATGTTATTAAGACAATGAAAGAATATGGATTAAAACAAGGAGAGAACAATCTTGAAGTTTATGGAATGTGCGAAATTCCAAGTAATGTATTAATGGCAGAAGAATTCTTAGAAGTCTTTGACGGATTTAGCATTGGAAGTAATGACCTTACACAATTAACATTAGGACTGGATAGAGATTCAGAAATTGTAAGTCACTTATTTGATGAAAGAAATGATGCTGTAAAAAGACTAGTAAAGAAAGTTATTGAAATATGTAATAAAAAACATAAGTATATAGGAATTTGTGGAGACGCACCATCGACATTCCCAGAATTTGCAGAATTCTTAGTGGATGAAAAAATACAAAGCATGTCATTAAGCCCAGATGTTATAGTCAAGACAAGATTAATAGTTGCTGAGAAAGAATCAAGATAATACAAAGTTACCTTGCATTACCTCAACAGTTCTAAAAACAAAAGTTCCATCTTCTTCAATACTACCAACTTGATTCCAAGCACTAACTAATTGATCATACAAACTCGCATCTTCAGAAAGCAATACTGTCGGAAGTTTTTCAATATTATACTTTTCAATCAAGTGAGATGCGGATTCTTTACTAATAAAAGTTTCTGAATTAATACCAACATTGAACTTTTCAAGAATTTCCTTATGAGCAGTAACTTCATAACAATCCTCGCAAGAAACAGTAATGTAAGTAACATCAACCAAACCCTCAATTTTGTTTGCTGATAAGTTATAGAAGGGAGGATTAGTCTTTCTAAGAACTAACGCGTCAGGTTCATAACTTCCTATCTGATACCAAGTTTGTAGTTCATACAATAAAGCATCTTCAGAAAGAATAATTGTAGGAAGAATTTCAATATTGTACTTTTCGATTAATTCACTTGCTTCATCTACTGTTAAAGTTTCCTCTTCAGTAATTAACAATTGTTCTTTTAAGACTTGCTTGAAAGAATCTAATTCAAAACAAACCTCACAATCAGGAACTATCTCAGTTAGTTTAACAATTCCCTTGATAATACCTTCTGGAGTCATGTAAGGAATAATAGGATCATAAACTAAAGCATTGTTACTTTCAACAAATCCTGGAATGTAAATTTCATTAATATCTCCAGTTAGTATTAAAGTCGGTAATTTAGAAATATTATAGTTTTTAACAATATTAATTGCTTCCGCATAATTAAAAACTTGATGGGAGGTAACATTACTTAACGAATAAATATTATTGGAAACTTCTGTTAAGTCGGAACAGTATTCACAATCTGCTTGCATTTCAACAATGTCAATATTTGGTATTTTTGTTTCTTTATCCAACGTTTCTGAAATAGTTACAAGAATTATTAGTATGAAAGAAATCCCCATTACTAAAGCAACATCCTTCTCAGCACTATAAAGAAACTTTTTAACCTTCCACCAAAGCTTCTTTTTCTTCATTAAACAAATAAAAGAAAGAAAGAATATAAAAAAGTATTGAAAAATCAAGATTTTTGAACTTTCTAACAAAAGTATTGAAAAATTAACTTACTTGATAATTTGTAGTAGATGGTGAACAACAAAGTGCATAACTGATCCTGTTTGAATTTGCATCCGCAATAGAATCATATATGCATCTATATCCTTGGCCTTTTTTAAGGGTGGCCCCAGTTGTAATAAAATTAGAGGATACTATGTTTGGATGAGAACAAAACCCATCTAATAAAAATTCATCTAATTCACATTCTGGAGTTGAACCATAATTCCTCATATCAACAATACTTGATACCCACTTACACTGTTCTGCAATATTCTCATGTACTACTGTATTACGAGAAGTTCTAAATGCCTCTCCAGCCAAATTGCCTTCAGAATCTCCTACTGAAGTAGTTCCTCCAGTATTCATAACAAACCAAGCCGACTATTGCAATTATAGAAACCACTGCTAACATTTCAAAACCATGATCGTGCTTCTTAGCCATACTCTTTAATTCTAATTTATAATATATAAATTTTGTTTTTTTACAAACCTTTTTATACAATCATAAATTTCAAAGATTGAGGTGTTTAAATGCAAGAATTAACAAATGAAAATTTTAAAGAAGTTATAGATTCTAACACTCCAGTAGTTGTTGATTTCTGGGCAGACTGGTGTGGCCCTTGTAAGATGATGACTCCAATATTTGAGGAAACAAGCAAAGAAATGAACAATCTAAACTTTGCAAAATTAAATACTGAAGATTATGGAGATATTGCTGCAGAACATAGTGTTATGAGCATCCCCACATTAATTGTTTTCAAAGAGAATAAAGAGATTGGAAGGTTAGTTGGTGGAATGTCTAAAGAAGACTTAAAAAGCAAGCTTACTGAAATAATTTCTTGAACAATATCATTCGAAATTATATGTTACAGAATCAAAATCTTTAAATACTAATAAAAAAATAAAACACTACAGGTAGTGGTATAGGGTTTGTCACTACCACGTAGGTAGTTTATGAGGTGTCCATACTGTAACAAAGAAGAGATAAAAGTTGTCGAAACTAGAGAAACTTCTGAAACAGTAACCAGACGAAGAAGAGAATGCCTAACCTGCACCAAAAGATTCACAACATATGAAAGAATAGAACTAGTAGAATTAGTCATAATAAAAAAAGATGATTCGAGAGAACTCTTCGATAGACAAAAACTAATCTCAGGAATAAGAAAGGCCTGTGAAAAAAGACCAGTAACACAAGAACAAATAGAACAAACAGTCGATTCAATAGAATCCGAATTAAGACAAAAAGAAAGCATAGAAATTCCCAGTAAAAAAATCGGAGAATTAATAATGCGAAAACTAAAGAAACTAGACAAAATAGCATACATAAGATTTGCATCAGTATATAGAGAATTTGCAGATTTAAACAGTTTCAAAAAAGAAATAATAAAAATAATATAGAGGTAATAAAATGGAATCATTAAGCGTAGAAAAACAAATAGAATACATAAGAAAAAGAGACGGAAGAATAGTTCCATTCAATCAAGAAAAAATAACCAAAGCAATATTCAATGCAGCCAAAGCAGTAGGAGGCCACAACAAAAAACAAGCAGAATTACTAACTCAAGAAATAATAAAAATAATCAATCAAGAATACCAACAATCACTACCAGAAGTAGAAGACATACAAGACATTGTAGAAAAAGAACTAATAGAAAAAGGCCATGCAAAAACAGCAAAAGCATACATCCTATACCGCGCAGAAAGAAAAGAAATCAGAAAACAAGAAGAAAAAAAATTAGATTGTGAAGAAGTTAAAAAACTAAAAGAATTAAATATTCAATTAAGCAAACAATCAGTAAATATTCTAAACGGATCTCAACAATTAGACGAACTAGGAAGAGCAGTATTTCTAGACAGATACTCAGTAAAATCAAAAAAAGAAGATGTAGGAGAAGGAGACCTCCTAGTTGTAGTAACTAAAGAAGACCCAAAATATCCAAAGAAAGACATAGGAATAGTAAAAAAAATATTAAGAAAAGATTCTTTATTATTACACATGATCACAGGAGTTCATGCAGACAAAGAAAATAATTTTGAATTCTTACAAAGCAAATGGAAATGCGATAAACCACTAGAATCCATAGACGATTCATATAAAAGAGTCGCAAAAGCAATCGCAACAGCAGAAAAAACACCCGAATTACAAGAAAAATGGTTCCAAAACTTTTGGCAAGAATTAAAACAAAGTCACATTCAACCAGCAGGAAGAATAATGACAGGCGCAAACATAAACAAACTAGGACAATACACATCTAATTTAACACTCTACAATTGTTACGTAATCCCATCACCAAGAGACTCTAGAAAATCAATAGTAAAAGAAACATTATATCAAATGACAGAAATAATGTCTCGAGGAGGAGGTGTAGGAATTTCTTTATCACCACTAAGACCAAGATATTCTTATGTTAGAGGCGTACACGGAAAATCTTCAGGTTCAATATCATGGGGAGGACTTTACTCATACACTACAGGATTAATAGAACAAGGAGGATCAAGAAGAGGAGCATTAATGCTAATGCAAGCAGACTGGCACCCAGACATACTAGAATTCATAGATTCAAAAAGAAAATCAGGAATGATAGAAAATGCAAACATTTCAGTAATGATATCTGATAAGTTCATGAATGCATTAAAAGAAAATGGAGACTGGAACTTAGAATTTCCAGATTATGAACATCCAGTATACAACGAAATTTATGATAAAGAATGGAATGGAGACCTTGATGGGTGGAAACAAAAAGGATATCCAGTAAAAATTTACAAGACAGTAAAAGCAAAAGAATTATGGGATAAACTAATAGAATCAGCATGGACAAGTGCAGAACCAGGAGTAGTATTCATGGAAAGATACAATAAACTAAGTAATTCCCACTACTTCAATAAAATAATTGCAACAAACCCCTGTGGAGAACAAGGACTACCAAGTTGGGGCGTTTGTAATCTAGGACATTTATACCTAGGTTCCTTTGCCAAAAAAACAGGAGAAGACTCTGAAGGTCCAATTTACGAAATGGACTGGGAATCACTAGCAAGATCTTCAAAAGTATTAACCAGATTCTTAGATAATGTAATAGAAGTAACACCATACCATTTCAAAGAAAATGAAGCAAATCAAAAAGGAGAAAGAAGAATTGGAGGAGGAACATTAGGTCTTGGAGAATTACTAATAAAATTAAGAGTTAAGTATGGTTCTGACGAAAGTCTAGAAATAATAGATAAAATTTACAAAACAATTTGTGAAGAAATGTATAAAACATCAGCTAATTTAGCAGCAGAAAAAGGACCATTCCCAAAATTCGACCCAGAAAAATTCTTAAATAGTGGATTCACAAAATTACTCTCTGAAGAAGTAAGAACAGAAATTAGACAAAAAGGAATAAGAAATGTAACTTTAACAACCCAAGCACCAACAGGAACGGTTGGAACAATGCTAGGAACTTCAACAGGAATAGAACCCTATTATGCATTCAAATTCTTCAGACAATCAAGACTAGGATTTCATGAAGTACTAATACCACTAGCTGAAGAGTATAAGAAAGATGGAAAACTTCCAAACTATTTCACAAGCGCACTGGATTTAGGACCTTTAGAACATATTAAAGTTCAAGCAGCAGTTCAAAAATGGACTGATTCTTCAATTAGTAAAACAGCAAATGCGCCAGCAGATTTCACAATAGAACAAACAAAAGAACTATACGAAAAAGCATATGATTTAGGATGTAAAGGCGTTACAATATACAGGGATGCTAGTAGAACCGAACAAGTTTTATCAACAGATGATAAGACCAAAGAAAAAAATTCTACAAACTATGAAGAAGAGGAAGAAGGAGCAGAACCAGGAAATAAATGTCCAAACTGCGAACAAGGAAAAATGGTTAAGATGGGAGGTTGTACAGAATGTTCTTCAGGATGTGGATTTACTGGAAGTTGTGACTTGAAGTGATATACACAAAAACAGGAGATTCGGGAGAAACAGGATTGTGTAGTGGAGAAAGAATTAGCAAAGCAGATTTAAGAATTGAATGCATTGGCTTAATAGATGAGGTCAATTCAATAATTGGACTTGCAAAATCATTTTCTAAAGAAGAAAACTTAATTAAAGACTTAGAAGAAATTCAACAATATTTATTCAATACAGGCGCAGACATAGCAGGAAGTAAATTAACAATAACTCCTGAACTCGTAAGAATTCTTGAAAACAGAATAGACAATTATGAAAATAATCTTGAACCCTTAAGAGAATTTATTCTTCCTGGAGGAAATAAACCTTCAGCAATACTACACCATGCAAGAACCACATGCAGAAGAACAGAAAGAAACCTCATAAGATTAAATCAAAAAGAAAAAGTCAATCCTTCAATACTAATATTTATCAATAGGCTTTCAGACCTTCTCTTCGTAATGGCTCGCATTTCCAATACTGAAGAAGAAACTAAGTGGATGAAATGATTTTATTGTTTAGTTTTCTAGACTTGCTGGCAATGATAATCTTATTATTACAACATTTTCATGTTTCTCAAAGTTGGAGATTCACAATAACAATAATCGCTTATTTAATAGGAAAATTCTTAATATTCAAAGACGAACCATTAATACTAATTGATTTAGCATTAGCAATTTACTTAATATTAATGCTTGTTTTCGGAATTAGTTGGATAATAACATGGTTCTTCATAATATTTTATATACAAAGAATCTTTATAGCATTCAAAAGTTAGATTTATAATACAAATAAAATGAAAATCATAAAAGCAAACATTATCAAAATAAAACAAGAAACCCCAACAGTAAAAATAATAACATTAAAACCAGAAGAAAAAATTTATTTTGTTCCAGGACAATTCTTAAATTTAATAATTGAAAATCCTAAAAAGATAATTAGACCATATTCAATAGCCTCTAACTCTATAAAACAAGAAATAGAATTTATTATACGATCAACTCCTGACGGAAAAATGACAAATCATTTAGAAACAAACTTGAAAAAAGGAGATACTGTGAAACTTACAGGTCCTTTCGGACTCTTCAAACTAAAAAAAGCAAAAGAATATTTATTCATAGCAGGAGGAAGTGGAATAGCCCCAATAATCTCCATGATGAGAAGTTTGAAAAATAATTATACACTAATATATTCTGAAAGAACAAAAAATGAAATTATTTGTCATAATGAATTAAAAAATTCAATTATAACACTAACTAGAGATTCTTGGAAAGGTAAAACAGGAAGAATTAATAAACAATTAATAAAAGAAAACTTAAATTCTGAATCATTAATCTACATTTGTGGACCTCCTGCATTTGTTGATCAAATGAAAAAATTAATTATAGAACTAAATGTTAATCCTGAAAGGATACATATTGAAAAATACTAAGTTTGTTCTCCAAAAATTTTTGCGCAAGCTTTTTAAGCATAGGATTTTTTATATTATTAGATGGTGCAGTATAATAATTTAGAGGATTTTATATTACATAAAAGCAATCTTTCTGAACAAGAATTAAAACATTTAGAAAATAGTCTTGCTTGGCAAGAACATCTAAAAAAACATTCTGGTGCACAATTAATTCCAATAGGCGGATTTAGTTTTGAAGAAGAAGAAAAACTTAAGAGAGCAATGGATGAACAATTAAGAAGAAAAGTTGAAGAATCACAAGAGAAAAAAATAGAACATAAAGAAGAACAAGAAGTTAGTCTTAAAAAAAGAATTGTTATGGGAGGTTGTGCGTGTGGACTTTTATTAAGAAAAGAAGGTTCTGAAAACACTCTTGCAGTAACAGCTCCAAAAATAGAAACAAATAATTATAATGTTCAGTTTGAACAGGAAGACTTCCAAAATATTTATGGTCAAGAAGTTGAATCAAGTAATGTAACCTATTCAGGAATACAGTCTAATATAGGCGAAATCTATAAATAGCTTCATTAATTCTACACATTTTATGAAAGCATGGCAATGTGAACAATGCGGAGCAAGAGTTACAAAAAAAGTTATTGAATGTCCTCTTTGCAGAAGAAAAAACTTCTTTACAGAAATAGAACTCCCAAAACCTGATCCTAACGAACAAGAATATACTAAAAAATATGATGATGTCATAAAACAATTAGAAAAATGTGAAGAAGGAACTCCTAAAGGAGGCATGAAAGAAACTCTTTAAATTATGAACAAACAAATTTTAAAACTTCATTAATTGGTTTTTTCTTTAGAAAACATCTTATATTTTTAATCGTAGTATCCTCAATCCTTCTTAATGCTTCGTCACTATTAAATGCATCATGAGGTGTTGCTAAAGTATTAGGTAAATCAATAAGTTTTCTTTCTATCTCAACAAGTTCCCTGACATTTTTTGAAGTTTTTAATGTTATAACTTCTTTTCCAAGAACTAAATTTTCATCTTCATAAACATCAATTCCTGCATTAATCCAACCCTTCTTTGCAAAGGAATATAAAGCCCTCATATCAACTATTGCACCTCTAGCAGTATTAATCAAAATAGAACCCTTCTTCATCAAAGAAAGTTTATCTCTATCAATCAAATGATGAGTATACTTATTGTAAGGAACATGCAAAGAAACAACATCACTATTCTTCAATAAATTATCTAACTTAGAATACTTAAAACCTATTTCTTCTTGTAATTCTTTGTTCTCACAAAGGTCATAAACTAAAATTTTCATACCAAACTCTTTAGAAAACCTTGCCATGTGCATCCCAATATGACCCCCACCAACAAGACCTAATGTTTTATTTTTCAAATCAAAACCTCTAATTCCCTTCAAAGAAAATTCACCTTTTCTAATCTTATCATATGCAAGATGAACTTTTTTAGAAAGATTAATCATTAAAGCAAAAGCATGCTCTGCAACAGTATTTTCTCCATAGAAAGGAACATTAGAAACAACAATTCCTTTCTTTTTACAATAATCTAAATCAATATGATCATAACCTGTAGACATTGTAGAAATAAACTTTAATTTAGGAAGTTTTTCCAAAACATCCCTTGTAAGTTTAGAAAAGATAAAAACAACCAGAATTTCAGTATTCTTTATTTTAATAATTTTTTTGGAAGTTAATTTAGAATTAAAAAATTTTGCTTTTGGAAACTTACTTTTCAAATAAGTCTTATTCCAATGTGACATTCCAAAAAAAGTAATCATTCCCCCTTTCGGGGAAATATTATTTATAAAATTTTGTTTTTATTGAGCCCCACAACCAGGACCTGCTGAAGGTGTTGAGGTTGTTGTTTGTGTCACTGGTTCTTGAACAACACCGTCACAAGCTTCAGGAGCATCCTCAAAAGCAGCACATAAAGCACCTAAATAGCCATTAGCAGTTCTACTACCACCATATTGACTTCCATCAACAAAAACAGTTGGACTTCCCCTAACTCCTAATGTATTTCCCATTGAAAGACTTGATTCTAAAAGCTCAATAGCTTCTTCCTGCTGACAAGTTGAAATCATCCCAGTATCTAACCCTAGAGTTTCAGCAACTCCAGTCCAGCAAATATCCGCATTTTCAAAAGTACAATCAGAATTCATCTTTAAAGCAAAATCAAACCAGTCTGCCATTCCAGAATACTTAGCAACACATAATTCCCTAACATCCTGATTTAATTCTTGAATTCCATGCATTGAACAATAAACATTCGCTTCATCCAAACAATATTCAGGATAACCACTACCGTAATTATTATAAATTACATATTTAGGATTAAAATCAGCAGAATCTTTTAACTGTTCAAAAACAGGAAATATTGCTTCTTCAGCCTGATTACCATAAGGACAATAACTCATAACAAAAAAGTCAATTTGAGGTTTATTATCTCCAGTAACAATTCCTAAATTGGCTAAAGCTTCCTCTCTAGCAGCAGGATCAACATTATAAGAAGCTCCAGTAGCTTGAGACTTTAATTTATAACCATATTCTGTAACTTCAAAATAACCTCTTATTTGAGTATTAGTTCTCCAAGTATTGGTAGTCTGAAGATCTTCTCCAAATAAATAAGCTGGTAAAACTTGAACATTATAAGCATCTACAAGGTCTTGACCTTCACCATTAACTAAATCAAAAAATTCAAATGTTGCACCAGGGAATAATTGTTGAGTAACACTCAGCATTTGTGAAGTATCACAATTTCCACAGTCAGAAGATGTTAAAACCTTAACTTGAATCTCAACAGGTTGAGGAATATTACTACATCCAGGATCTTCCCAGTTCAATTCTTTACATATAGCCCTTGCAAAATCAGCACTGGACCTCCCAGAAGTATATCTTTCACCATTCAAATAAATAGTAGGACTTCCACTAGCACCTACAGAATTTGTTTTTGTAATACTTTCAGAAAGTAAATCTGAACCTTCACCATTAAAGCAAGATTCTACGACTGAAGTATCAATACCAACCTGACTAGCACAAGTTTGATACTGTGCTATACCATCACCGTACTTCTCATTAAAACAAAGCACATAAGGAAAATGCTTTTCAGGAAAATGCTTTTCAATACATAATTGTCTTATATTCTCATCAACTTCTGGTTGTCCATGAAGACTTCCAAAACCAGAACCTTGACTGTTTGCAATATATTCAAAATTTAATTCAACATTATCTCCAAATGATTCCATAGATCTTATTGCTTCACTACCTGCTTGAGCTCCGTAAGGACATTGACTCATAACATACATATCAAGAACAACCTTTCCTGAATAATCAACAGGTTCAGAAGACGGACCTTTAGTAAGCATGAAAATAAATACTACTGCCAAAACTACAATTGCGAGTTTTGTAGGCATCCCTAATTTAAATTTTTTCTTTCCGATGTTTTTTTTCACCATAAAACCCCCTATTTTGCAACTATTAATGTGCTTGTTAATTTAACACCTTGTTCGCTTCTTATTTTATCCATAACAAAAGTGGCTAAAGCGTCAGGATTCTCAGCAGAAATTTTAACAAGTATATCCCATTCACCGAATAAAATTTTAACTTCTAAAACTTCTTTAAAGCCGGAAAGCTTGTCTTGAAGAGAAGCTTCGCTTCCTTCCTGTAATGCTATTAACACATAAGCTAACATAAGAGGAAAAATGAGTGGCTTATTTTTAAAGTTTATCCTAAAATTACTAAAAAAACTTTTTAATATAGAAAAATACTCTTTATTTTATGAACGAAATTTTATGGGTTTTAATCCTATTCCTATTTACTTTATTTTCTTTTTTAATAGGGAAAACATTTGGAAGACTAATTGCTAATAGAGAATTTGATAGAGAAAAACCTAAATTGCGTAAAGAAGCAGTTGAAAAATCAAGAGCTGTACTTACTGGAAAATTTTCTGAACAAATAAGTCCTTACTTTCCAGACTTTCCCTATGAAGCTTCAGAATCAAGATTTATAGGAAGTCCAATTGATTTTATTGTATTTAAAGGAATGAATGAAAAAGAAATTAAAGAAGTGATTTTTGTAGAGGTGAAAACGGGCAAGAGTAAACTTTCTAAACAAGAAAAAAACTTGAAAGAAGCAATTATTAATAAAAAAGTTAAGTGGTTAGAATACTTAATTAATCCTCCTGACAAAAGTTAAGAAAGCAGAATGGGAAATCTTTTCTTTATCAGGCCTCACTTTTCTTCCTTTAATCTCCCAATCCCTAATTTTCACTTCGACAGTTCTTTCTAATAAGAAATCTTTAGTTAATCCTTTAATGAAATCAATTGTTTGAGGCAAATAAGGTTGATAAACCACTAAAAATCCTCCTTTTTTCAAAATCTTCTTGGCAGTTTTCAATGCATTCCATGGTTCGGGAACGTCTAAAAGCAACAAATCAGCATCAACAACGGAAATTTTATTTTGATCATATATAGATTCCTTCTTAAAAACAACATTTTTTATGTTAAGTTTCTTGCAATTTTCTTTCGTTAAAATTATATTTTCTTCTTTAATATCAAAACTATATAATTTCTTAACAATATTTGCAATAAAACAAGTAAACCCGCCACTTCCAGATCCTGCCTCTACGACTAAAGAATTCTTGTTTAATCCTGCTTCTGTAATAATAAACCCAATATCCTTTAAAGGAATAATTTGGGCAGACCTTTTAATCTGCTTATAATCATCAATAAACATTGAATCAAAAGAGAAAAATTCTTTGTTTTTAACCTTAAATTTGTCCTTAACTACTGCTTTACCATATTTAGACTGGAAATCTTTTCCTTTATCCAAATAATACTTTTCAAACTTAGAAACCCTCACATCTCTATCTAAATCATCTACAAAAACTTTCTTTTCCGGAGCTATAATTACTTTTGCCATGGTGTTAAGCCATTAAAAAAAAGCGCAAGGTTGAACTATGAAGAACCTTTATCAAGGTTCAACAGGATAAGCGACATGCGCTCCGCTTAGTCACTAAATAAAAAAAAGCGCAGGGTGGGACTCGAACCCACGATCATCGGGTTGCAGCCGATTGCCTTAGCCGCTTGGCCACCCGCGCAAACAGTACGCCGTTTGATCCCCTATGTGTTTCTTCGCCAAGGCTCAATCACATTAGTATGCTTGACTGCAAGGAAACATACCTCCGAGGATACGGCGGAAAATGTATACGGACTTGAAGATAAAAGGATTCACATCCTAAACCTCCAACTCCTAACGGACCTGGAGGGATTCGAACCCCCGATTTACAGCTTACTTCAAATGCGAAGCTTTTGTAGGATTACAAAGCCTTGCTTTGAAATAGAAGGCTGTCGCCTTATTTTCCCAACCCTGCTTTTCGCAAAGGATTGCCAGGCTAGGCTACAGGTCCTTGACTTAAAGAAGAAATAAGAGTTTTATAAATTTAATGTTAAGAAGAATTTCTACTTGTCTTGGATTTTTACAAAAATTTAAATAGAAACTAAACTAAAAAAATAACATGGCTTTAGAAGAAGTAATGCTTAACATGAAGTATGAAAGACAAGGATTATATGCTTTCTTAATGAGTATTTTCTTCTGTTTCTTAGGAATATTAAGTGCGAGGATGGTTTTTGCATCAAATGTTGATATGATGGCTTTGGCATTTACTTCAATGCTTTTAATGTATGGCTTGAACAAAATAACGACAGAAGAGGAAGAATTAGAAGCTAGAGAATCTAAATTTTCAATTAGAGGATTATTTGGAGAACATAAAGATGTTTTTAAAATATATATTGCTGTTTTCTTCGGAATTTTCTTTGTTTACTTATTCTTTTCAATGTTTGCATCTACAGATACTACATTATCTAATTCTCGTTCACAACTTGCAATGGCAGGAATAACCGGACAAGCAACTGAAGGATTAGCAGGACAGGCCATAGAAGAAGGATTTTTCTCATCAGTATTGAAAAATAATATTAAAGTATTATTCGCTTGTGTTTTATTATCTATAATTTATGGATCAGGAGCAATATTATTCATTGTATGGAATGCATCTGTATGGGGTGCAGTTTTTGGATATAGTATTAAAATGTCGTCATTAGTTTCTGGACAGAGTATGTTAATCACTTTTTTAGTAATAATGATACCTGTATTTCCTCATATTCTTGCAGAAGCACTAAGTTATTTTGCAGCTTCTATTTCAGGAGGAGTATTGTCCAAGGCAATAACTAAGGAAGATATTGGTTCTGACAGGTTCAATCATGTATTTACCGATAGTATGATATTCACAGGAATAGCATTCTTTTTGATTGTAATAGCTGCATTTATGGAAACTTACCTTCCTGACCTAATAGGAAGTATTCTTGCTTAGTTAAATAAGAAATTAAAGAAAGTCGTTATTACATTTGAAGTTCCAGTAACTAGATTTGGTTCTGCTTCTACTTCTTCAATAGATGGATTGCCACATTCTCCTGGCGTTTTAATGTCATCATCAGGACATTGACCTCCGCAACCATCAAAACCTCCACAAAGAACAGTACAGACTGGTTTACAAGCAGGCTTAACTAATACTTCTTTAACAGTTTCTACTAATTCTATGACTTGTACAGATCTTTGTTCAGTAATTTTTGGTTTTATACTATTAACACTTGTTTGTTCGACTTCTTCTAAATCTTCAGGAACAACTACTTCTTCATTATCTCCGGAACAACTAACATCAAAACTTGTAATACAAGCACCGTCCTTAATCGGAATAGCAACACAACCTGCCTGTAATAATGGTTGTTGAACAGTCGGGCAAGGTGCAGAAGCAGAAGGTTCAAGAACAATTTCTAAAATTGTATTTTTTTCTAAAATTATTTTCTCTTGAGCCAATAAGAATTGTTCATTATCAATCATAATAATATAATTTTCAGGTAGTAAAGCAAAAGTTGTCTTTCCACTAGAATCAGTGATACTTTTATCAAGAACAGCCCATTGTTCATTCAAAACATAAACTTGAACATTCTCTCCAGATAATTCTCCAGTTTTTAAAGAAATTTCAAGAGTGAACTCTCCAGACTCAACAACTAATTCTTGACACGCATAAACTATACATCCTATCGCATCTACTGCTCCAGTATCAACAAGATTTCCAGAACATTCAAGGTAAGAACATTCTAAACTGAATTCTGCAGCCATATCTTGACATTCATAAATACTACAACCATCAACATCAGTTCCTACAATATTCAAAGTTCCTTCGCAGTAAGGGACTATACAATCAACTTCTTGAATTTCACAATCATAAACAGGACAGGCATCTTGCCAAGACTTAATAACTAAATTTTCACTACAAACTGGAGGTTCTTGACAACCACCTATACATTCATAACTTAAACAGTCTCCATTAACTTTAGTTAATTCATATACTCCTCCTGTACAAGAAGGAAGAATTTCACAATCAGGATTATTTTCACAATCAAAAGTTAAACAACCATCAGATTCTTGACCAATAACTTTCAAATTACTATTACATATAGGTATGGAACAATCATTAGGAATTTTAGAAATATCAATATTTATAAGAACTTCAACACATTGATAGACTATAGAACCATCAATTTCTCCTCTTGCAATTAATACTTCTCCTTGTTTACAACCGGAAACTTCTTTAACATTAATAATTACAGGATCAATACTTATTAATTTATAATTTAAACTTTGGAACTCTTGTGGTTGGTTAACAACGAGCACCAACTCTATACCTTCTTGATCAAGCAAGCCTACTTTATTTTCTTCTACTGTTTTAAGTATGAAACTGGCCTTATCTGAAATTTTAAATAGCCAATCTATATTCATCAAAAATGAATTTCCTGAATTTGTGTAAACTACAGGACTTTTAGCTCCTGACAGAGGATAATCTGCAATTCCACTAGTAAAAACAAGACTATCTCCAACAGTTTCTATGAATAATAAATCAATAGAAGATTCTTCGTTAGGTTTTCCTTTTTCCAAAAGTAATTCTTTGCCTGTGGCAAGGTTTAATAATAAGACATTATTCTTGTCAAAAATAGACAAAAACTGAAATTTTAGGCCAGATGTGTAAGTTACTACTTCCTCTTTTTTTAAAATCACAACATCTCCAACTTCAACAAGATATTCTTCAGATTTGTCATCTTGAGTAGCAAACCCCGTAATTAAATTTCCCAAATTAGAAAACCAAGAAAATATTGAGTCAAGAATTGTTTCTTCAGAACTTTCAATAATATATTCTGCAGTTGTAAAATTCACTAATAAAATAATAAATAGTAAAATTTGAATGAATTTCATCATTTTTACAGAGTGCAGAGTAGTATATAAAATTTAGGTTTATAACATTTAATAATTATAATTTTTGAGATTATATTCTTTCTTCAAAACCAAACTTACCAATCATTGGAGAAAATAAGAATGTTCCTAAAGAGATTTCTTCAATTCCTTTTTCAGTCTTTATGATTTTCTTCATTTGCTGTTCTTTTTCAGTTCCTACAGGTGCCACAATTATCCCAGTAGTTTTCAGTTGATTCAATAATAATTCAGGAATCATAGGACAAGCGGCAGTTATTATTATTCTATCATAAGGTGCAGAATCTTCTAATCCTTGACTTCCATCTGATTCGTGAACTTTAACATTAGTTATTCCGATCCTCTTCAAATTATCTTGAGCAAACATTACAAGTTCTGGCAATACTTCAGAAGAATAAACTTTTCCTGTTTCGCCAACTAGCTTTGAAATAATTGCTGACTGATAACCAGAACCAGAACCGACCTCAAATACTTTCATTCCTTCCTTCACATCTAAAGCATCAGTCATTAATAAAACAGTAGAAGGCTGAGAAATAGTTTTTCCTCTTAGTATTGGAAGTGCATTATCATTATATGCTTGATCCCTCATATTATCAAGAACAAATTCTTCACGAGGAACTTCTTCAAATGCTCTTATTAGAGATTCAGAAATATGCAATGATTTCCACTTTTCAAGCAATAACTCTTTTGAGTACATACTCTTATATAAATAACAAGAAATAAAAAAGTTGCGGTCAATCAAGCCAAGTTTTATTATTTTTTAACTTTTCAGGAAGATAATTAGAAATTACGAAATTCAATCCGTGAGTGGCTAAGGCTTGTTGTTCTGAACGAACTTTCATTTTTAGCAATTGTTTTAATGCCTTTTCCCATTTCTTATGATTCTTAACAAATGGATCATTCTTAATACCATCTTTAATTCTTTTAATATCAACATCCTTCAAAGGATGTGTTGGAAGGTTATAGTCAATAACATCTTGAGGAGTTATTCCTATAAATCTTGCTTTAGGAACACAAAAGTATTTGTTAATATGAGCTGCATTTCCAGAACCAACCTTAAGAGTCCTATAAATATTTAGAAACCCGTATGGATCCCCATCTGTGAATACTAAAACAGGTAATTTCTTGTCATCACTTAATCTTCTAATGAACCGTCTACAAGCCCTTGTTGGAACACCCCCCATACTTATTAAGATACAATTTGATTTCTTCCAAAAATTATGCTTAACAAGTCTTTGAAACATACCAGCAGTTTCAATTGCAAGAATGAATTGAGCATTTGTTTCAAACTTTAATTCTTCAACACTTGATGGAATTGAGTATGCTCCACTCCCAAATTTAGTACAGTCAATCTTAATATCTTCTCCCGTTCCTGGATCTTTATCAATAACAATTAAGGCACCTGCAATATCCCCCCCTTTTTCTTCAGGAATGAACCCTAATTGTTCCCTATTAACTCCAAACATTGCCTCAACATCATCCATTACAGTATCTGATTCTACTTGTTCTTTAAATCCAACACCACCCCAATTTTTGCTAACATAGTATGCTTCTCTTTTAGTAGCAATATCTTCAGTTTCAACTAATGTTTTTGATAATCCCATAACTTTCAAAGTCTGAGAAAAAGTTTTAACAGTATTAACAGTTAATGTTCTTGATTTGTTAGAACCCCCAAGTTCAAAATAACCATCTTTAGGATCATAAATTACATTACTTAATGATCTTACTGGAATGTTAAGTATTGGTTGTTCTAAAGAACCTATTTTTTTCTTTATTATTGTTGCCAACTTATTAATCTTATCAATAATATTCATTCAAAATCACTCAATGTAGTTGAACTTTCCAACTTTTTTTCTTCTATTTTCTTTTCTTGTTTCTCCTTACTCTCTCTTCCTAATAATGCTAGTTCTTTATCATACTCCTTATTTTCTTGTTCTATTTGTTCTATAGTTCCTCTTTTAGTTTCTAGAATTTCTCCTAGATTATTCTCAAGATTTTGTTTTTCTAAATCAGGAAATTTTAGTATTTCTTGTAATGCCGTTGCTAAGTGTGGAATATATTTTTCAATTAAACTCCTTTTTTTTAACTCGTCCTTTACAGATTTTTTCTTTCTAACATAGTAAGATAATTTTCTTCCTGCTTCTTGCAATGCTAATTTAATTTCACTAATTATTTCAGGATAATGAGCTAATGCTTCTTTAGCTTCTGAAGTGAATGGAACCCATACTGAAGCTACGTGAATAAGAATTACTAACGGACCAACTGGTAATGATCTTTGAGATTGTTGCAACCCATACGATTTCCATTTAGTTTTTACTATTGAATCAGTTATTGAACAAGCTCCCTGCTGATATAATAATGGGACTCTATTTGCAAATCTTAAAATTTCTGCAGGTGTATCTCCAGATAAGTCTCCTCCATAAGCTAAACCAATTTCAACAATGAAAGGATTTCCTCTATAAACTGAAGGATTTCTTGAAACTGAAGTGAAAAATTCAGCATTTATTTCTTTTTTTAATCCTTTAATCAAAGCAATTTCTCCTATAGGAACTACACAATCTGTTGGTGGTGAAAGAAACTTGACCTTTTTTATAGCTTCAAAAATTCTTTCTGCTTGTTCTCTAGAAATTCTTTTTGGAAATGCTTTAGATAAAATTCCTGATTGATCACAAACTTCCTGAGCAGATTTTGCCCCAACTCTAGAAAATTCTTCTTGAAAAAATGATTTTAATGTTCTTGTATTTGTAGCTTGAAGCATTTTCATCAATATTCCTAATTCAATACCTCTAGGATGTGGTTTTATTTCTTTAGGATCTGGAGGTAGTTTATCTATTGCTCTCGCTAAAATAATTTGGTCTGCTTTAGGATTAGTATAAACTAAAGTTACATGTGGATTAACAATTGCTGTTTCTCTAATATATTCATCAACACTTTGTTTTCCTTTATTGTAAGAACCTTCAAGATCAAACTCTATTCTTGTTCCATGCTGAATATCCCATTCTCTAATATCTTCTTTTAGTATTTTTGGTTTGTTTGTTGTAGTGTCTATTTGTAATTCATAATAGTGTGCGGGTTCATTAGGTGAAATTTTAGATATTATTTTAGCAGGTTTGCCTGTTGTTAATTGAGAATATAATACTGATGCACTAATGCCTATACCTTGTTGGCCTCTAGACATTTTTAGTCTGTGAAATTTACTTCCATAAAGTAATTTGGCAAAAATTTTTGGGATTTGAGCCTTTACAATTCCTGGACCATTATCTTCTACTATAACTCTGAAGCGATCATTTCCTAAATCTATAATTTCAACTTGTATTTCTGGAAGAATGTGTGCTTCTTCACAAGCATCTAAAGAATTATCAACTGCTTCTTTAATTGTGGTCATTAATGCTTTTCTTTTATTGTCAAAACCTAGTAAATGCCTATTTTTCTCAAAAAATTCGGCTATAGAAATATTTCTTTGCTTGGAAGCCATTTCGTGAGCTTTAGTAGACATAGAGACTTGTTGATTTGATATTTTAATAAACTTAACGGTTTTTTTTCTTTTCTAATATTCTGAAAACAGTACTGTGATTTGCTCCTTTAAGTAGAAGTTCTACTGATTGTCTTGCTAGTGATATTGAATCTATTCTTCCAACAATTGCTACTGTTTTTCCATAAACTGAAATATTACATTCGGTTAATTCTTCTATTGTTCTTCTACTTTTTCCACCAGTTCCTATAATTCTTCCTTTTACTCTTGGAAGTTGTTTTTCGTTAACAAATTCTTTCAAATGAATTAATTCAAGCATATAATCTTGTTTTAAGAGAAGTTGTGCAATATCTGGATTAAATCCTCTTCCTATAGCACTGATTGTGTTTTTTAATGCGTATAATTTTAGTGGATCTTCTCCTGTTATTTTAACTTCTGCATCATTAGAATCAATATTGATTTTGCAATTTGTTGATGATTCTAAATATTTCTTAACTTCTCCTTTAGGACCTATTAAAACCCCGACTCTTTCTTTTGCAATTTTTAAACTGTAAGAGTAATCCATATCCTTAAGGAAATCGAGAATTTTTATAAACTTAATCTTTTATAAACTTAAGTAGTTGTTCGTCTGTTTTTGTTTTGGAATATTTTGAAAAAAATTTATTTATTACTTTAATATCTCTTATTAATAATTCTTCTGCATTATATGCTGTTGTTAATGTTCCTTGAGAGAAATCTATGTAAACTGGTTGTTCTTCATAGTTTAGTATGTTGTAAGGACTTAGATCTCCATGAATTAATCCTGACTTGTAGAGTTTTTTCATATCTTTAATTACTTGTTTATAGAATGTTTTTGGATCTTCTGGAGGATGTTTAGTTAATTTTAGTGCTGGAATGTCTTGTTTTCCTATAAAATCCATGATTATAATGTGGTGCCTAATTGCTATTGGTGTTGGAACTTTAATAACTTCCCTTGCCTTTAGTAAATTTCTGTATTCCCTCTGAGCCCAAGCAAAAATTATTTCTCTCTTTCTCCTCTTCAAACCTAAATATCTCGGATCTTGAATTAAATAATTAAACATATTCTTAAAATTAGAATTATCCAACCTCCAAATTTTAATAGCAGAAAATCCTTTTTTTGTTTTTAGAGAAAAGACATTTGCCTCTTTTCCTACTGAAACTTGGCCATGAAGTTCAATAAAATGTTCAGATAATTTGAACAATTCTCTTAAAGTAAAACTATCAAAAACATTCTTGTAGATCTTCCACTCTTCTTTTCTCATAAATTAATGAAGAATTCAATAGTTTAAATATTATTTGCAATACTCATTACACAAGGAACAATCATACTTTTCTAAGATAGTACAAGCTCTTTTAATGTTATTTTCTTGGAAATAACAACAGGTTTTCATCTCTTCCCCTTCTATCTCAACAAAATCTTCTGTGATGAATCCTGTGGGTTCTGGTGTTTTATTAATAAGAATTATGAGAAAAATTGCTAGTAATAAAACAAATAAAGAGAATATTTTGTTCATAATATAATTGTTATTAACCGAATATAAAAAGTTAATTGAAACTTGAACAATAAGCTTTATAAACAGTTTTTGCTTTCTAGGTGGTAGCCCGTCGCGAGAGTACCTAATGGAGTTCACGACGAACAAGAGCATCGCTACGCTTTTAATGTCAAGCAATGAGCTTAGGGGTTAGTGACTCGGGCTACATTATAATTATATAGAACCTAACTATCATCAAATTCACAATCACAAAGTACAAAGAGTTTATTTTAACTTAGATTGCTTATTTCTTGGTATTATTAGGTTCTGGGAGGAAATAAAATGGGAAAAATCGGACCAGAATCCGCAAAATACATTGTTAACGCGCACATTTCAATTGAAGGAATCGTTGATAAACCAGACGTTATTGGTGCAATCTTCGGTCAAACAGAAGGACTCTTAGGTGCAGAATTAGAATTAAGAGAACTACAAAGATCAGGAAGGATAGGAAGAATAGAAGTTGATACTCAAACAAAGAGTGGGAAAACTTCAGGAAATATAATAATTCCAAGTTCTTTAGATAAGGCAGAAACTGCAATTATTGGAGCAGCATTAGAAGTTATTCAAAGAATAGGTCCTTGTACTGCAAAAATAAATGTAAAAAAAATAGAAGATATTAGAATAAGTAAAAGAACATTAATTGTTGACAGGGCAAAAGAATTATTGAAAGATCTTGTTAATAATGTTATGCCTGACAGTCAGGACTTATCTGACCAAGTAGCATATTCAGTAAGAGTTGCTGAAATTACTAGTTATGGTAAAGAAAAATTACCTGCAGGACCTAATATTGAAGATTCTGATGAACTAATAATTGTAGAAGGAAGAGCAGATGTTCTAAATCTTTTAAAATTTGGTTTTAAAAACACTATTGCAGTTAATGGAACTTCAATACCTAAAGAAGTTGCTGAATTAACAAAACAAAAAACAGCAACAGTCTTCGTAGATGGAGACAGGGGTGGAAATTTAATAGTTAAAGAACTATTAAATGTTGCAGAAATTGACTTTGTAGCAAAAGCACCCGATGGGAAAGAAGTTGAAGAAATCACAAGTAAGGAGATTCATAAATCCTTAAGATCTAAAATGACTGCTGAACAGTTTAAACTAGAAATGGGAACAGAAAAATCTACTGGAAAAACAAGAGAAGTTAGACCTAAAACACCAGTTAGAAAATCAACTCCAACTACAAATTCTAACTCTAATAGAAGAAGAAAAGTAGTTAGTAAAGCAGAGAAAGAAAAATTCTCTGAAATGTTGGATGAATTACTAGGAACTAGAGGAGCATTCATTCTTGATGAAAATCTTAATGTTCTTGGAAGAGTACCTGTTTCTGAACTGGAATCTACATTAAAGAGTTTGAACTCTGGAGTTTATGCTGTGGTTATGGAAGGAAATTGTGATAAATCAATCATAGAATCTGCAGAGAAAGCAAGAGTTAAATTATTAATTGCTAAAGATTCGAAAGTTAAAAGCTCAAGATCTGTTGAAATATTAGTTTCTTCAGATCTTTAGTCTTCTTTTTTTAATAAATTATATTTTTCAAGAGTCGCCTTGTATATTGAATACTCAGGGCTTTTCTTAAAATTTTTTAGATTTGTAGGAGATAGTTTTTTTAACCATTCGTTTTGAATCCTTAAAACATCCTTTATTTCTTCATTAATTTCAAGAATATCTTGTATTTCTTGAATATCATCCTCTTCAGTAACAATTCTATTTCTTCTAAATAGATTATTAGCAAAACTGAAAAGACTAAAACTTTTCTTTATTGGTTCTTCTAACTCTTCAAAATCATCTTCTATATCTTCAAACTCTTCGAAATCTTCAAATAATTCATTAGGAGTTTGTTTCTTCTTTTTTTTAGGAAATGAAAGTTTTGGAATTTTTATACTGGAAAATAAAGGTTCTTTTTTTGTAAATCCTTTTCTAGAACTCAAGTAATCATCTAAATCTTTATTAAATTCTCCCTGCATAAATCCACCCAATTTAAACACAAGGAGACAGGTTTAAATACTTTTTGATTTCAATATGTTAAATGAGAGTTGTTACAGGAAAGTTTTGTAAAACCTTTCTTTCAAGAAGTATAGGATTGATGTTTTCAAAACCTACAACTTTAATATTTGAATTCCCTAATGAAGAAAGAATACCATTACATATGTGGTTTGTTTTTTATCCAATAAATGCATATTTTTTAGATTCTGAAAAGAAGATTGTAGAAATAAAAAGATTGATTCCTTTTACTTTGTTTACTTCAAAGAAAAAATCAAAATATCTTATTGAAACTGTTGAAAATCTTAATTTGAAAAAAGGAGAAAAAATTTTATTCAAGACCAAGATCTAAATCTAAATCTTCATCAGCATCAATATCATCTTCTAATGTGTTTAAATCATCAGCTTCAGCAACTAAATCATCAAGATCTTCATCAGAAACAATATCTACAGTATCGTTTCCTTCATTAACAATTGGAGCACAGCTAATTAGAAACAGAGCAATTAATAATATTAGTAGCGTCTTCATTTTCATACCTCTATAGTTCTTAATTTAATAACAATATCTTTAATTTCGACATATGTTTTCTTCAAAACATTATTTGTTTGTTTTATGCTAGAACTAGCCCTGATAAATATTGCATTTGCTGTTTCTACATCCGAAATTTCTGAATATGTATTGTGCGCTTCTTTTAATAAATCTTCAGCAGTTATTAAATTGTTTTTTACTAAAGACAGTCTTTCATTAAATTCTGTAACGTCAAAACCATTATCTTCTAAATTTTGTATTTTTATTTCTATCTTTCCAGAAATCTTTCTTGCTTTTGAAATTCCTGCTTTTGCTTTAGAAACTAATACAAAACCACTATGTTTTTTAACTATTAATTTTGTCTTAACCCATTCTCTCTTAATTGTTTTAGAAACTGTTGTTAAATCTTCTTGAGTTTCTATATTTATAATGTCTTCTTGTAAACCTTCTAATAAGTTAATATGTATGTTTATTTCATCTATTAATTCTTCAGGTTTAACTATGAATTCTGATGTTTCCACTCTTGTTTTTATTTGTTCTAGTTGATTAATTATTTTGTCAACTGCTTTCGCTAGGAATTTCTTTCCCTTATTAATAACAACTTCTTTGTTTTCTATGCTTTTTGCTAATTGCCAATTGCTTCTTGCCGTTAAAAACTCACTTTTTGAAGAAATATACGCGTTTTTTGCGATCAGATACTTGTTCTTTGCTAAATTGTGTTTTTGTTTTATTAACTTCATAGCGGATAATTTAGAATCTTCTCCAGGCATTGTTGGAACTGCTATTACTTGTGTAACTAAGCTAATTAAAAGGATGAAAATCAATATTAATCCTGTTCTATTCATTTTAATCATGTTTAGAAACTGTATAGCCAGTATTTAATGTTTTCGGATTTTATAGATGAAAATCTTCCGAAATTAGTCTCACAAGAGTCTCAGACTTGTCTCAATGTTGTCTCATTGAGACAAAATATTCAAAATGTTCTGGTTTTCAGTTACAAAAATCATCGTCGCTGCGAGCATAAATTCACTTTCCAGTGGAAATGAGGGGGTGTCTCAAAGTAGTCTCACAAGAGTCTCAGACTTGTCTCAGACAGTATGTTTTGAGACAAAACTTTTTAAATATTTAATCATAGAAACAATTATGGGAGAGGAGTTCAAACAAGCAATAATAGCTAGTTTCCAAAATATCAGACAGGACATGGAAGAATTAAAAGAAAATTCTAAAATTAATAAAGAACTAATAAACAAATTAGAACAAGACAATATAGAACTAAAGAGTAAAGTAAAAGAATTAACAAAAGAAATAGACGATTTAAACAATAAAGACCCTTTAAAGAGAGAAATAATAAACAAATTAAACAGGAATAAGAAGGAATTAATCAAATCAAAGATTCTAGAGCTTGTTGATCTAGAAAGATATTCCATACCTGAAATTAAAGAAATCCTCGTAGACAAGAATAAATACTGCTCTAAAGCCACATTTTATAGATACTTAGAAGACATTAAAGGATTAATCAATGAAGTCTCTATAGGCTCTAAAATACTAACAGTAAGGAATAAATAATCTAAAGAATTAGTGTGCTTGAACGTTAGCGAAACACACATCCGAAGATACGGCAGAAAATATAAGGTGGGGGCGTCCGGATTCGAACCGGAATCTGCTGGTTTAGCCTATTGTAAGTCATCGCATAAAGCTCATCGCTCCACAATAACTGGAGCCAGCCATTCTAGCCAGGTTATACTACGCCCCCAATAGAAAAAAGGCAAGAAAAGAAACTTATAAGCTTTTTCATTTCTTCTTAGAAGTTTTATGAATAGAAGATATAAATATATTAATACATCCAACCAGAAAGAAAGCCAACACTAAATAAATATAATTACCATACACATTAATCCACTCTGTCAATGTCTTTTCTTCTCTTAATATAGGCTGGAAAGTAAAAATAGGACTTTCAATAAGTCCAGACTCATCCCCTGCTAAGAATACAGCATTAAACTGTTCTAAACTAGCAGAATTAACAGTAATTAAAGAAGTATTAACAAAAATATCTTCAGAGCCATTGTAAAAGAAAGAAATATTATCAAAATCTGCATCAGAAATGAAATCATTCAAGTCTAAAGTTAAAGATTCATTAACAAAAAATTCAAAGTATAAAGAAGACTCATTAGAATATGGCTCTTGTAAATCTAAATGAGTTGAAACAACAAATCCTACAAAGAAAATAAACGCTAAAACAGGAATAAAAACATAAGGGTTCTTATTGAATTTCCTCTTAATCTTAGCAGTCTTAACAATTAAAGTGCAAGCTAACAACAAAACAATCAAGGTAATCACAGCCAATGAAGGAATAGCAACATTACTTTCTCCAAACGCAATAATTGTCTTTTCAAACTCATTATAATCCCTATATTTAGTAGTAATAGTGAAATTATAAGAGAAATCTCCATAAGTTAAAGTAATATTAGATTCATAAATTGCAAAAGGTTTAGTAGTGTTAACATTAAACTTCAAACTTCCCGGAATAGAAATATTCATTGTTTCCAAAGATAATATTTCAGATTCTAACTCAACATCAAAATAAGACGCTTGAAAACCTGAAGGTTTTACAAACAAGTCAATACTATTATAATGTGGTTTTATTACCAAGAAATCTTTACTTAATTTAGGTTTATAACAAGATTCTGAAGTTTGGTATTCTATCTTAAAAGACTCTTCATCAGAAAGTTCTTCATATCCCTTCAAATAAACAATCGCTGTTTCTCTACTGGAGAAATCAGAAGCGTTAATTATTTCAAATTCTATAAGTTCTGAAGAATTAACTTCTACCTTAACTTCTTTTGAAGTATTAAATAGTGAGACAACATAATCTCCAGAATAAACTCCTGTATTTTCTATATTGACTTCTACAGGAGATTCACAAAGTTGTTGATCTTCAACCAATAATTTAGGAATATTACAATTTATGGTAGAAATATTAATTGAATAAGTTTTTGTTTTGGAAGAAGAATAAACCTTCAATTTTAAAACTTCAGAAGTTTCAACATCAGAAAATAAAGAAAGTTTCAAATCTTTAGATTCTAGAGCTTCTAAAGAAAAAGAAGTATTATCTAACTCTCCAAAACTAGTTTCTAAAGTGAAATTATCCGAACTTAAATTATTATTAGTTAATGAAATTATGATTTCTTCAGAAACTCCCTGACATAAAGAATATTGTTCTTCCATTCTTAACTCATGAGAATAGCAAGACTTAAATCCAGGAAATGAAATTTTTGCTTTTAAATTATTATTAAGTGCCTTAACTGTGAATGTCGTATTCGCTTCACCAGTACTATTTAATTCTATGATTAAATTATTGAATGCTGCAGATTCTAAAGTAAAATTCTTGAAATAATCTCTAGAATCCACTTCATAATATTCCTTGAAATTACCAATGTTTTCAATAGTTAAATTGTAAGTATTTTGTTGATCAAAACAAACTTGTTCATTACTAGTGCCATAAACCATTAAATTCTGACACATCCCAGTCTTAAAAGTTTTTGAAAATTCTTTAACATTTCCATAAGTAGAACTTATCCTAAAATTGAATTTTCCTTCACTATTCTTACAAGATAGAGGATAATAAATAATAAATTCTCCTTGTTGTCCAGGCTCTAAAAATAATTGGTTAGAATCAACATTCAGTTCTGATTCTAAAATATAATAAGAACCATAACTACCAGTATTTTGAACTATTATAGAATCTTCAATTTCTGAACATCTACATCCCTGAACAAAACTATTAGTGAAAACTTGAAAAGAATCTGATTGGGTGTTAATTTCAATAGCTTGAGAAATAGGTAAAATCAATAGTAATAATAAAAAAATAGTTAATCTCATAGTAAAAAAAAGAGAAAAAAATTCAGACTTAGTAATAAGTCTGATCTTCGTCTTCATCTGATGCGTTCATCTTTCTGAAGCCTATAATTAATCCAAGCAGTATTAAAATAACTACTAGAACAATCAAAGCAACTTCAAGAGTTTTTCTCAATGCACTTGAATCAGAAGCGCTTGAAACGTTTGCAGTCAGACTAACCTGGCTTTCTTCACCGTCAGTTGATATGGTAGCTGTAAAAACATTCTCGCCTGAAGCATCCTCGTTAGCAGTAACTTGGATGAATACAGTCTTTGTTTCTCCGCCATCAACAACTAAAACGTTGCTAGGGTCAATAGTAGCTACACCCCAGGATGAAACTCCTGATAAGCTAATAGTATAAGTCCTAGCGCTTGAGCCAGTGTTTTGAAGAGTTAAAGGATATGAAGCTGATTCTCCAGCTAGTACATCCTGAGCGTCTAAAACAGTAACTACGGTTTCAGCATTTTCTTGTGAAGCACACAAGTCTGAAGCAGTAACTGTTAATGTCTTCTCAGCAGATACTTCCCTAGTACCTTCATCGTAAGAAACTTCAGCTTTCACCGTGTAAGTTCCTTCAGCAGTACATTCTGGAATGAAAACCATTAAGTCTTCAAAAAAGTCAGAATCTTCAGCAACTAACTCGTCCAAGTACTGAACATCTTGAAGATTTAGTTCAGGAACAGATAGAGTAACTTTAACATCATCTTGAGATTCTGTTCCAGTATTCTTAACCCTAATTCTTCCAATAACTGATCTTCCAGCTTCAGTTTCACTTGAAGGACTCAAGCTAAAGTCTGAAATCTTTAATTGATGCCTTGCAGAATCAATCTTTAAATCGAAATATTTACTGAAATCTTCCATATTTCTTGCAGAAACTCTAACTTTTAACTGGTAATAGTCAGAATCCATGTTTGATGGAAGTTCTAAATCGAAATTCTTAACATAAGAAGTTCCGTTTTCCATATCAAACAAAGAAGATGTTTCTGAAATGGAACCATATTCATAACCGCTAATTGTAACTTCTACTTCAACATTTTCAGCTGCGGCTGTAGAGTCTAATACAACAGTTAGATCAAACTCTTCACCTCTTTCTAGACTTAACACATTACTATAATCTTCATCAAGGCTTATTCCATCTAATTTTACTGTCGAAACAGTAACTGGAACAGCATCTGCGAAAACCATAGTTGACATTAATATGCTAAGTGCCAACATGATAATTATTTTCCCCGAATTCATATTAAACCCCTCGTTATTTTTTTATTCTGGAGTAAAAACTCCTGTTAACTATTCGTAAGTTAATACTTTTATTTAAATCTTTCCCTACCTTATCCTCAGTAGTAAGTATTTATTTCTGTAAATGTTTTTTCCCTTCACTGTTAACTTGCCATAATAGTTTCCTTTTTTTCCGTTAGGAATGTGAATTCTGACAGTTTCACTCTTACTTCTGCCAGGTTTTACGTCAAAAGTTCCTGATCTATGCCTTAGTCCCAAATCAGGAATTGAAAAACTTATTGAAATATCTTCCATTTTAGTATCTGCCGTGTTTTCAAATCTTAATCTTGTAGTTAACAAATCGCCAGCAACAACATCAATAACATTTCCTTGTTGAGCATTTCCTGCAGTAGACAATGAAAACTTGCTTATTTTGAAATCATTCTTCGCAGACCTGAAAGAAACTTGTTCTTCCTCCTCTTGTTCTTCTGGTTCTTCAATTTCTTCTTCAACAACAGTAATTGTTAAAGAGTCAGAACTTGAAAGATTATTAGAATCTGTAATTGTTAAAGTAGCAGTATAATTTCCTGCTTGAGTAAATGAATAATTAATGAAACTCCCTTCAACAACATCCCCTTCAATACTCCAAACAAAATTATCCAAAGTAGCATTTCCTAAAGCATAACTTTGACTACCGTTTAAGACAAAAACTTCATTAACAAGAACATTAATATCATCTCCAGCAATAGCTATAGGATATTCAAAGACCTGTTCTGAAATATTAACTGAAACAATTGTTTCATCAAAATCATTATCCAAATCAAAAACTCTTACTTTGAATTCTGTAACTCCCGCATCTACAGAAGTCATTGTTAATAAATTATTATCAAGACTTACTAATAGTTTACTAACATCAACTTCTAAAACTTCCCAATTAAACTCGTTATCTTCAAGATCAGACGCTTCTAATTCTAAATTAATAGTTTCTCCATAAGTCATATTTATGACTGAAATCTCTTCAATAATAGGAGGATTGTTCAAAATAGTTAATGAAACCTCTTCCTGACCTCCAGTATCATCAGTAAAGTTAAAAACAAAAGTAAAAACTTGAGATTCTCCAAAAAACTCGTGAGTTAATGGAATGGTTACTGAATATTCATAATTGCCAATAGAATTTAATTCAATATTACCGCCTGCTAATGGACTAACTAAGTAAGCAGAACTTACAAGTCCAGAAACTGAATTTCCAGACATGTCTTGAACATCAAAATCAACATACAATGTTTCTCCTCTATAAAATTCATAATCTTCTATGGAAAAGTCTGCATCATTGTAAATTTTTAAATCAATAATATCATATGTTTCTGGAATAACTTCGAAACTAAAAGAGTCAGAAATTGTTGAAGCATAACCTTCCTCTGAAGCTTCTGCATGAACAGAAAATGTTCCCAATTCATTCATATTTATATTAACTCCACAAGATCCGCTTATCGAATCAGTAGTACAAGTTCCAAATAATGAATTATCTGAAAAATAAAATTCCACATTTGATTCTGCAGGAAAACCTTCTGAAACAACATCAACAGAACAAAACTGGCTATGATTTTGAATTACTGTTTCAAAACAAGAAATTCCAGTAATATTCAAATCAGCAGAAACAGGAACTGTTTTAGTTACTGAATCAGTCTCGCCATTAGGATCTTGAACTGTTAAAGTAACAAACTTATTTCCTGGAGTTGTATAATAATAAGTTGCAGATTCTTCAGTCGAATCAACAAACCCATCAGAATTAAAATCCCAAGAAAAACTTAAACTATCCCCATCAGGATCTGAACTAGCACTAGTGAAACTTATCACTTCATAAATTTTAGGACTTACAGGATTGAAAGTAAAATCAGCAACAGGCGCATTATTAGTTTCATTATCTTCCTGTTCTTCTTCTTGAACAGTTAATGTAATGAAAGACTGACTACCATCATTTAAAGAATCTTCCGCGCTAAGAATAACATAATAAGTCCCGACAGATAAATAAGTCTCTTCTCCAAAAGAATGATTGAAGAATTTACTATTAGTAGTGGTTGTTCCTTCATAAAAATCATATAAACTTTCAGTAGTATCTTGCTCTATTAAATAAACAGAATAAGTCATTGGAGGACTCATTGTAAATGCATCAGCCAAGAAATTAACTGAATCACCAACATCAATAGTTTTTATTAAAGTTTGGTCATCCCATTCAATATAAGTAACTATTGCTGAAGCATTCATTACAAGCAATAAACTTAGTAAAATGAATAATAACTTCTTCATTTTTTACCTCTCAATAATTTAGATAATGAAATACCGTAAGCAATATCATTATTTTTCAAATTTAGAAGTGCATTTCCTTTAACTTCATAAGTTCCAAACTTTCTTCCCAATCCAACATTCAAAATATTATTTTGCTCATTAGAATTTTCTATATAAGAATCAGAATTACTAGCCAATACAGTTCCATTTCTACTAATTTCTTCATAAACTTTAGTAGTTTCTTCAACAAGTTTATTTTCTAAACCAACTCCTAAAAACAAGTTCCAATCCTTCACAGGAATTCCCAAACTAAGAACATGATAATTATTAGAGAGGTCTGAAGAAACATCCTTAGTTCCATAATTAGTGAAACTTAAACCTTCTTCATTAACTGTTTCTGTAGGATTTTTCTTTCCTAATTTTGAATTTGCAAAAGAATACTCAAACCAAACAGGACCTACTTTCTTACCAAGAACTAAACCATTTCCATTACCAACCCAATTTAATTGAGTTCCAGGATCATTAATTCTTTGATATCCTAAAAACCAGTCTTCATTACTTGGTTTAAATCTTGTTGAATCTTTCTTGTTTTTCTTCAATAAATTCTTAACAAATCTAGAATATTTGTTCATACTAGTATCTTTAACAGTTGATTGAAACAAACTATCCAATGAAGTATATGAAGAGTCTGTATCTACTGTTGAATCAACTGGTGCGTAAGAATTCAAAAATCTTGCAACATCAACTATCTTCTTAGATTCTTCATCATTAAATAATGTAGATGCAGAAAGTAATATTTCATCAGGATTTAAACTTCTTAAACTATCAGAATTATTATTTAATGCAGTTCCGTTATAGAACATATCATTAAAGTAAGAATCCATAATATCTAAAGATTCTTTTGAACTGAAATCAGAAATTTCTTTCAAATCCTTAAATAAAACATCTCCCTTATTATTTCCTCCAAAATATACCGGATCATCAGAAGAAAGCATCATCAGAGTATCTTCAGGAGTAAAATTTACAGATTTGTCGTTATAACGAACATCAGTAATGTCATTATTACTATTATATACAAAAGAAAAGTTTGAATATCTTACTTCTTCAGGAGTATTATTTAGTTTGAAAACCAAAGCGCCATATGAGAAAGATTCAAGATTCTTTTTGTTAACAATTCCTAAATCCCTTACTGCTTGAGCCAAAGAAGTTTCTTCTAAAGGCTGCACATAATGAATTTTGGACATTTTACTTGAAGTTCCTAAATAAGTTAGTGTTTCGTCTGAAGAATTGAAAATTATATCATCAACTTCATTAGTTAAACTATCTAAAGAATTCAGGTCTTTAGTTACTTTGTTTCTAAAATCAGTAATACCTTCTAAACTTTCATCAACAGTCTGACCATTTAATGGCATTAAAGAACTTAAAGCTAAAGCTCCAACAGTTATTGCTTTTTTCATTTTTTACCCTCCGAAAATAAATCTTCTAATTTTTCAGTTTCTACAATTTCATATTGAATTTGTTTAGAACCATTATCAAAAGTGAAATTAACAATTGACAATTCTTGCTGTTCTAATTGTTTTTTAACATTTTTTAATTCATCCCTAGTACTAATATAATTTCTAAGATTCGAATCACTTAATTGCTCTACGATAATAGTACTTGCATAGTTTTTATCGTCGTGAGTTATGAACAAATCAAGATGTTCCTTATTTATTTCTGCAGCGTATAAAACATCAATTAAATTCATGAAATTTTTATATGCAGGAACATTTTCTTTTATACCATTCTTACCATAAGAAAATTCTATTTTATTATTATCAAAATTCACAATATATGCTCTGTTAGAATCATAATTTTCCAAATTAGGAATTTCTATCTTATTTTCTAAAGAATGAAGTTCTGAAATTAAATTAGTTTTTTCATTATTTAATTCAGATATTGTTTTTTCACGATTATTTAACTTTTGTTTCCAAACCTTTTTCTCACTTGAATAATCTTCCTTCAAATTTTCTAAGAACAAATTTGTTTGATTTAATGAGTCAGACAAAACTTCAGTTTGTTCGATATAAGGTCCTAATTTTAATTCGGCAATCTTATCAACACTATTTCTATAAACTAATGAACCTGCAGTCATTACAGTCGCTGCACCAGCAAGTGCAATCATTAAATTAAATTTTCTAATTTTGCCCTTCGGCTTTTTGAAATTTAAGTTCTTACTCATTCTTATCACCTATTTTTGAAATCACATAATCAGTAATTTCTTGAAATGGATTTTTAGATAAGGATGCTGTCAAACCATCCATACCAGAAAAAGACTCGTTAATTAGAACATAAGGAACTCCAGTATCTGCAGACTTCCTAATTTCTTTCTTTTCTGGAAGTATTGTAGCATGTATAGAATGATTACTCCCAAAATCATTTCTTATAGAATCCTTAAATTGTGAAATTAAATCAAGAGCATAATCCTCATCAGAAGTGAAAAAATTCTTTCTAACCTTGTTTAATATCAAAACTGAAGAATACTCTTTAGTTAGAATATTATTTATTTTATTGTAAACATCAACATTAAGATCTTTAGCCAAGTCATTATTAAGAACATCATTTAAACAATCTGTTTCTAAAGCATCTTTTAATAAACCAAAAGTTTGACCATTAACTAAATGACTAATTTCGGAAGTTAATTTATTTAATTCAAATTCCTTATTTCTTTTTACAGCTTCTGAATAAAAATCATAAGCATCTTGCATTGCTGCAAAATCAAGACTTGAAACTAGAATTGGAACATCTGCATTACTCCAAACTTCATAAACTAAATTATGAGTTCCACTAGATAAATCTCTAACAATGACATCTATATTTTGGTTTGTTAACCATTTATCTTTAAACCTGTGAAATTTTTCTCTAGAACTTGTAGCATAATAATCAGTTCCAGAAACAGGAACTTTATTGTTTAAAGAATAATATAATCTTTCTAAATATTTAGAAGGTATAATAAAATTTTCAAAAGGAAACATTTCAATAATTTTACTTGCGCCTAACCTACTAACATTTTCTTGTTTTGAATACGCCTCGAACAAATCCTTATCTTCAGGAAGTCCCTCTTCTGAAGGACCATAAATTCCTAAATCAATATCTGCCCGTCTTGGAACATTAGGATTTACAAAATTTTCATCAGAAAGAAGAATTGAATAAGACCTTGACTTTTTTGGTAAAATAGAAACTGCTTGATTTCCATAACTTGGATTCCAATCTCCTTCTTCATCAACTAAATGATGACCTCGCATATATTGAGGAATGGTCTCGTCAGATTTGTAATCTCCAATTTCAACACCAGGATTTTTCTTAAGTTTATTTAATTCCTTAGCTAACAAAGTAGCTAGATTAACAGAAATTGTAGACTTTCCAATTCCCCCCTTATCTGAACTTACAGCAATAGTAAATTGTCTATTCAATATAATCCCCCGGAAATGCCTCTTTTAACCACTAAGAAGTAGAACAATGTTTATAAAGATTTGTCTTTGTAGTAATTATAAAATGGTAACAATTAAAAAGACTAGATTAAATTCTTACTTCTCAACTCCTTATCCGCCTCATCAAACAAATCAACAGAATCTTCATTCTCAGCCCAAGAAACAAGCTTCTTCAAACCATCCTCAAAAGAAACCAACGGTTTCCAACCAAGCAACTTAAAAGCCTTAGAAATATCAGCATAACAATGTCTAACATCACCCTTCCTAAACTCCTTAGTAATTCTAGGCCGAATATCAGAACTAAAAATATCAGCAAGAACTAACGCAACATCCTTAATCCTAGTCGGAACACCACTACCAATATTAAAAACCTCAAAAGAAACATCAGACTCCAAAACTTTAACAAAAGAATCCACAACATCAGTCACATAAACAAAATCCCTAGTCTGATTACCATCCTCAAAAACAACAGGCTCATTACCAGACTTCAAACGACTCATAAAAATAGCAGAAACACCAGTATAAGGATTACTCAAAGACTGCCGAGGACCAAAAACATTAAACAACCTCAAACAAACAGTATTAATACCATACCTCCTACCAAGCAATAAAGACAAATCCTCCTGAACTTCTTTACTCAAAGAATAAACATTAGAAGGATCAAAAACAGTCTCTTCATTAGTAGGAACAGGACTCATTTCCTCACCGCAATCCCCACAAACCGGATTCCAAATTCCCTTTTCCACATCAATATCTTCAAAAGTTCTCAAACCCATCTTAAACTGTCCACAAGAACACTTATACAAACCCTCCCCATAAGAACTCATAGAAGTAGGAATTAAAACCTTCTTAACATCCAATTTCTCATTAACAATAATATCATACAAATTAGAAATCCCCATAACATTAGCACTCATATAATGAGAAACCTTATACATACTCTGACCAATACCAACAGCAGAAGCCAAGTGAAAAACAAACTCCTTACCAATTAAAACCTTCTTAAAATCATCATAATTAGAAACATCACCAAAAACAAATTCTGCATCAGGATTCAAATAATCAGGCTTCTTACCATTATGAACCTGCTCCTCCAAATTATCAAAAATAGTAACTTCATGACCTAACTCAATAAGCTTATCAACAAGAAACCCACCAATAAATCCAGCACCCCCAGTAACTAAAATTTTACTCATTCTTCACAGCCTCACAAATTTCAGTCAGAATCATATCAATATCATACTCATAATCCCAACCCGGATAATGCTTCTTAAATTTTGACATGTCAGAAACATACCAAATATGATCTCCAGTCCTATTAATATCAGAAAATTCAATATTTCCCTTCCTACCAAAATAATTCTCAATCCAGTCTATAGATTCTATCATAGAAATATTAGAATATCTACCACCACCCAAATTATAAATTTCTCCAGGCCTAGGATTATTAGCAAAAGCATCAAAAACATTCAAAACATCACTAGCATGAATATTATCCCTAACCTGCTTCCCTTTATAACCATTAACAACATACTTCTCACCAGAATAAATACACTTAACAAGATAAACAAGAAACCCATGAAGCCTAGTTCCCGCATGAGCAGGACCAGTCAAACAACCACCCCTAAACACGCCCGTTTTCAAAACTTTCCCGCCAGCAATTTCTGAATTTCTACCATACTCTGCAACTAAAGATTCCGCACCTAGTTTATCAACACCAAACAAACTCCTAACTGGAGGAGTCAAGTCAGTAAATAAACTCTTCAAATAAGAATCATCAGGATTATTAATATCTAAAGGCACATCTTCAGGAATACCATTCCAATAATCATGCCCCTTATCAAGCTCCCACCTCGTATCCTGCTCAACAAGCCTTAACTTATTAGGCATATCACCATAAACCTTATTAGTAGAAGTGTAAATAAAAACAGCATCAGAACAATACTTCTTAGTAGCCTCTAACAAAACCAAAGTGCCCATTTGATTAACAGTAAAATCAGTCATAGGACCAGAGGAATCCAAAATCTTAGACAAACCATTCTTATCCTTCTCCAAAATTTCATCAACAGCAGGCCAATCATGAGAAGGCTGAGCAGCAGCATGAATAATTAAATCAAAATTATTCTCTTTAAAGATCTTACTAACACTCTCCTCATCACGAATATCAACAGAATGATGAACATAATTATCAAAAGACTCTAACTCATCAAGCATAGGCTTTGTTGAAGCGCCTTCATCATGAAAAAATTTAAGCCTCATATCATTATCAACACCAACAACCCTAGAACCTTTAGAAGCATAAAACTTCACCGCCTCACTACCAATCAAACCACAAGAGCCAGTAACTAAAACATTCTTCATGAAATAAAGAACAAGAAAGAATTATTTAAATTTAACCACTCCCAATCTGTAAGGAAGAAATTTGAAAACAATAAATAAATATTTAGACATTAGAAAAAACAATTTAAACTTTGAAACCCCCACTTCACGACCAATCCACCTGACAGGAGTTTGCCTGAACTTTTCTCCCTTAACCAAAGCAAGAAGAGAAATCTCCGCAGTCAATTCAAACCCTTCCGACTTAAACTTATAACCTTTAATCAAATCCGACTTAATTAATTGGAAAGCATTAGTCAAATCATTAAACCTAGTGAAAAACAAGAAAGAAATTAAATTATTACCCAAACGATTAACAAACAATTTCAACTTAGGATAATTAGAAATTTCTCTTTTAATAAAACGATTAGTAAAAACAGCATCAAAACCACCCTCAGACAAATTAACCATCCTAGACAAATCCTTAGGATCATCAGAAGCATCAGCCATAACCAAAGAAAAATACTTAGAATCTAACTTCTTCAAACCAGCACGAACAGCATTACCAAAACCATTATTTCTCTTCCTTAATACAGGAATAATCAAAGAACCATATTTCCTAACCAACAAATTAATTTCTTCCCGAGTCCCATCAATACTACAATCATTAACAACAATTAATTTAAAAGAAACCCTTGTTTTTTTTAATTCAGTAATCAAAGCATCCGCACAACTAAATAAATTTCCTTCTTCATTATGTGCTGGAATTATAACATTCAAATAACTACTCATCTTTATCCACTCTTATTATATCTAAACAAATAAGCATAAGTATTACCATTAACAAAGAAAATATTCTCTTGATAAAATAACTCATCAAAGTTTAATGACATGTTTTGAGGAGGAATAATGAGCATCTCAGTAACAAAACCCTTCTCAATAGTCTGTGCAGGATCTAAAGTGGTTAATTGCTTAACATACAAAATATTATTCTCAATTAATTCTTTCTCAAATTCAGGAGATGTCTTGACAGGATAATTCATAAAATACTGATCCAAGTACAAATACTTAATAGAATAATTATCTAACAACTCCTTTTGCAAAGTAATATTATTAGAATACCAAATCAAAACAGCATCCTTAATTCTCTCATTAATATCAACAAAATAACTAGCATGAGTTCGTCTAGTAATCATAACCTTCTTCCCAGATAATGCTTGTAAACCAAAAGAAGTCTCATCATTAGCCAATATTGCCTTGTCATTAGGTAAATTCGTCTTAAAATAATCCCCAATATTGTGCAATTCAGTCATATCTGCCTTAGTACCATGCTCAAACCAGCGACCCTCTCTAACATTCCCATAACTAACAACTAAATTACTCAACACCAAAATAAAAACAAGCAAGTAACTAAACTTAACAAATTGTTTAGAAAATTTCTTCACAATTAAATAAACACCAATAATTCCAAAAGCAAAAAATATTGGCTTGAAAAAAACAAAATAATTCAACTTAGGAACGAACACCCAAAAAGCAAACAAAGGCCTAGTAATCTGATGATGCTGCAAAATAACCAAATTAGTAAAGAAAAAACTCAATAAAATTTTAGATTCTTTCCTCTTAAAATTCATAATTAATAATATAAAACCGACAACAACAAATAAAGAAATAAGAACATTTACAAAAGATGAAAAATTAAAGAAAAAATTCTTCAAAGAAGTCAATAACCAACCAAAACCTAAATGAGTAATATAAGTATCACCATATTGCATTACCGGATTAGGACGAGAACTCCCATAACGAAAAAACAAAGGCAAAAAATAAATTAAAGAAACTAAAATTGCAGAAGCGAACAAGGAATAATACTTTTTAATATAAATCCAAACACCATTGAATCCATTCTTCTTCAAATTAGAAAAATAATCAAACAACAAATAAACTCCGAAGAACGCCAAACCAATCAAAAACTTAGAACCATGAACTAACGAAGTCAACCCCAAAAAAACACCAGAATAAAGCAAATTTCTAACATGCTGATGTTTCAGCTCATACTTCAGAAAAAAATAAATAGAAGCTGGAAGAAAAACAAACTCACCAAAACGAGTTCCCTTCGAACCAATAAACACAATACTAGAAATTATAAAAAACAAATACAAAAACTTCACATACAACTCTTTCTTAAACAACAAATCAGCAAGTTTATAATGAATAAACAACATCAAAGAAGTAGTTAATAAAGGAAAGAAAATCATCAACTTATCAACATTAAAAGATAAAAATTTGGCAAGAAAGCCTAAAACTGCAAAGTACAACCAAGGATAATACTGCAACTCACCAAGATAATAGCCATCCTCCCAAGGCATGAACCCTTGAACAACACTCTCAATAAACCCCCTATCCCTATAAAAATCGCCGCCATAAACAGGCCCGTTAAGACTAGTCAAAGAAACCATTAAAGAAAATTGAATAATCAGATAAGCAATCAACAACAAAACAAACAAAGATTTATAATTCCAAAATTTAGAAAAGTCAACCTTAAAATCTTCACTCATCAAAAACAACCTTCCAAGTTATAATTCTTTGACCAGTAAAACTAGTAACATCATGAAACTTCTCAAAACCACTAGAATACTCCCCATCCAAATAAAATAATTTAGTAAATGTAGATAATGAAAGTTCAGGAGAAATAATTAAAACCTTATTACTCCTTAATAAAACATCAAAGTAAACCCCACCACCCAATTCATAAACATCAAGATTTTCAGAAGCAACAACCAACCTATTAGGACTAACTTCAGTAGTGCCTAACCTAACTCCAGACTGTGTATCAACAGTAGAAATTAAGAAAGATGCAGAATAATTCTTAGGAATAACAACCTTATCCAAAACAACCTGTTGCGAACCCCTATTCTCCAAAGCAATATTAACATTACAAACAGTTAAATTAGTAATCTCCTGACAATTCCTCCAACCACCAACATAACTAGGCCAAGGGGAAATCCAAGAATTAGCCTGACGCTCAGAAGACAATTGATTAACTTGAGAATAATAAGAATTCGCTTCAGAATCAGAAAATCCAAACCGGTCCTTCAACCTACCAACAGCATCCACTTGAGAAACACCCTTGATATTAGTATACATCCACGCCCTATCAAAATCCCACAATCCAAAATGAGCCCACACTCCAGCCTTACCAACCATATCCGCACTAGTAATGAAATAATCCTCAGGAGGATCCTCACACTTAACCAAATTCAAAACTCTATCAACTTCAACAACATCATTATTTTCTAAAAAAATTCTTGCTTCACGCTTATTTAAAGGAAGAATACCAGCCAAAATATTCTGACTCTTCTCAGTATCCTGAAACTGTTCATTCAAAGCATCAAAAGCCTGATTACTAGAACAAACAAGCATCCTTAACGTACCAACAGAAACCTTCTCATCAGGACTCTGCAAAGCCAAACCCAACCAATGACTCCTAGGAGTATTCTGAGAAGCACCATCAGCAGTCACACCACGATCTGCCCAGAACTTAAACCAATGACCAAAATCCCACCAAGAATTAATAATAGCATCCTCAGAAGATTCAAGCTTAATCTTCTCAAGAGTCTCAACCCACGCATCATTAATAGAAGGAGTATAAACCTGACCAGTCTTAATACCTGCAGAAACAGGAGTCCATAAAGAAAAAATAACAAGTAATAAAACAAAACCAGTGGCAAACTTCTTATGAATCCCCAACTTCAAACCCCTAAAAATCTCATTAAGTTTACCAAAGAAAATACCTAATGCAATAGCAAAAGGAGGAACTAAGAAAATAATAAACCTAACCCCCTGAGTCAAAGTATAGAAAGAAACAGCATACCAAACAAGAACAAAAAAAGCATATTTAGTATCAATCTCCCTATCCTTAATATAAATTAAAGCACCAGCAAGAACAGGTAATGAAAACAGAATAGCATAAACTAAAGGAGAAGAAGCCAAAGCAACCTTAGACAACATAAACAAATAAAACAAGGACGCACCAGTAATAAAAACATAATCTTTAGACTTTAACTTTCTAGAAAATAAAGATAATAAAACACCCAAAGCAGTAAGGAAAAACAATAATTTACCAATCTTGCCCCCACCCAAAGAACTAATAGCATTAGGAATATTAGTAGGATTCAATTCAGCAACAGTAGTATAAACATTAGGCCACAAATCAGCCTTTGCAGCATCCAATAAAGAAGTAGTCTTTAAAGGAGACAAAGGACCATTAACAAACGAATCAAAACCAGAAAATAAACTAACAAAAACACAAGATGCAATAACAAAAATAAGTAATGCAGAAACATTTTCCACAAACAACTTATTCTTAATAGCAGCAGCAAAAGTCCTCTTAACCACTAATAATCTAATTAGAGAATAACCAAGATAAGCAATAATAGCAATAATAACAAGATCAAAGAAATACCACCAAACACCCCACATAAAACTAGCCAAACCAGTAGCAACACCTGCTAAAACAGAAAAAGTAACTCTCCTACCCCACGACTTAGAATCCACAGCTTCAAAAAACAACCAAATAAGTAATAAAGGTGCAATAATATGATACAAGTCAGTATCAGAACCTAAACTCCTGGAAAGAAACATTTGACTTCCAGCAATTAACATGCCCGCAGTAAAACCACCAATATTCCCAGCAACCCTTCTGGTAAGGAAAAAAGCAGGAATTACACTTAACATACCAATAATAATCTGAACCCAAAAAGAAGAATTCCATAAAACCTGCTCCTTATTAAAAAAAGATAAAAATTTGTGAGTAAACACAATCATGTAAGGATGTAAAGTATTTGTCCTCATAGGTCTTCCTTCAGGCGACAGCATAAGATCATTCCAGCAAGTTCCATCATTCACACTATCACAAATAGTTCCCTTCTCAAGCATATTCCTAGAATGTCTTAAATAATAATAAGAATCCAAATCACCCAAGTAAGTCGTTGAAGGTTTACCATCAATATAACGAAAACGATTCTTGAAATAACTAGCAGTATTACTAACTTGAGCAGAATACTCTCCCCCAGATGAACTAATCATTTCAGAAACTTGTTCATTAATCAACTTCTGTCTCTGCTCCAATGGCAAATTAGGATATTGAGAATTAATCTGCTGAGCAACCTGATTTTCAACACTATTATAAACAGAACTTTCAGCCCAATCATCAACAGAAGGCAAATACATAGGTTGAATCCTAATAAAAAAAGCCAGGAATAAAGGAATTAATAATGCAATAATAGTAATCCATTTCTTATTAGAAAAATTAAGTTTCTTCAAAAAAGAAAAATTAAGCTCGAATTCATCATCTTTAGACATTAAAACCCCCTATTCTTAGCGAGAGGGGTAAACTATTTAAATAATTTATCCTAATCAAGAACTATGAGTCCAATACAAATAATAGTTATTTTGTTTTCCTTATTTGCAATATCAAGAGTTATTTTAAGGTTTAAAGATAGAAGTGTAACATTACAATCGCTATTTTTTTGGGTTATTTTATGGATGGCAACAGTATTATTTGTTATGTTACCAAGGACTGCAAGTATACTTACAAATTTCTTTGGAGTAGGACGAGGTGCAGATCTACTAATTTATTTAAGCATAATTTTATTGTTTTATTTAATCTTCAAAATTTACGTGAAAATAGATAATTTAAATAAAGAAATAACAAAAGCAGTAAGGAAAGAAAGTTTGGGGAAAAAATAAAATTTTATAATTTTAACATTTTTTTAATCAATAGTTTTTCCTCTTTAACAAAAAATCCTGAAATGAACAACATACTAAAATAAATAAAAATTGCAAATAGTATTGTCAATAATTTATATATCATTGTTTCAGGAGTTATAAATAATATTGAGAATCCCATTATAAAAACAGAGAAGATTAATCTAAAAGGTTTTAAAAAATTCCAATTTAGTAATAAATCACTTTTTGTTTTCCAAATAAATATTATTGACATTAAAATGTAAGTTATTATTGTTGAAATTGCCGCTCCTAAAATAGAAAATTTAGGAATAAGTAAAAAATTTAATGTTAAATTAAAAGTCATCCCAAATAAATATATTTTACTAATTCCTATACTATCTTTTTTTAAGAATAAAATATTCTCTAAATTTAAATTAATCATGCGAAAGATAGGATAAGTAACTAAAATAGGAAGTAAAAATAATGCAGGTAAATATTTCGTTCCGGCAATTAAAGTAATTATTTCTTGTCCTAATATTAACAAACCTATAATTGCAGGAATAACAATCATAAACGAATATTTAATGCTCGCGTTGATTAAAAAATTACTATTTTCAGAATCTTTTTTATTATAAGCTTCAACAATATAGATATTTAAAGTTGTTATTATCTGTCTTCCCGAAATAGAAATTAATGCAACAAGCGTATAAATAAAAGAATAAAAACCCAATTCCAAATTAGAATTAAATAATTTAATTAAATATCTATCACTCGCGGTTATAACCCATTGAGCAATTAATAAAGGAAGAAAAGGTAAACCAAATTTCAAACCTTTTAGAATGTACTGTTTATTAATATTAAATTTGAAAAGCATTCTTTTATTATCTATGAAAATTAATAAGATTGAAATAGAAACAAATAATAGAACTGCTTTCAATAAAAATAATGTCGAAATATCAAAAGTCTTAAAAATAAATGCATAAACAATTATTAAAATATACCAAAAATCTCCAAGCAAATAAGTAAAAAAATTAGATTTTATAAGTTCTTTTCTTGAACGAATATATGAAATTAAAAGCATAGAATAATATGCAAAAATTACTGAAAAAAACAAATAAACTAATAAAAATGAATCAATAAATGTGTTTAACTTGAAAAAAATTAAAAATAATAAAGACGCTAAAAATATTATAAAAACATAAAATGAATTCATGCTTGAAAAACTTCTTAATTTATACTTTTCTGATTTTCCTGTTAAATCCCTCTCAATAAACCTGTTAAGACCCATATTCATTATACCAACAACTAAAAAAATAGAAATTAATATTAAAGAATAAAAACCATAATCTTTAACTGATAACATTCTTGTTAATATAGGAAAAACAAAAAATCCAGAAAGTAACAAAAGTGCTTGAAGAAGATAACCAACACCAAATTCTCTAGTTATCTTCTTATATTTTTCCATTTTTCTGTACAATATGATTAAATTTTTAAATACTTTCCTTTTAAGTTTTCTATGAGCGAATATAATGAATTAGTTAAGGATATTCTCAAAAAAATTGAAAAAAACAAAATTCATTATGTAATCAATAGAAATTATGAATTTTTAATAAAAAATGAAACTTACAAAGGAGGAGATATTGATCTTTGTATTAAAAAAAAAGATGTTAAAAAAATTAACAAATTATTCCTGAAAAACAAATATAAAAAAATACCTATCAATCCTTTTTCTAATCATTCTGGATTTATTAAATATGTATCTTCTGAAAAGAAAGTTTTATTTTTTCATTTACACATAAATGGAATTACTGGAAGTCATTTGACATATTTAGACCATAAACAAATTCTTTCAAATAGGGAAAAAATAAAATTCTTTTATGTTCCTTCATTAGAAAATGAATTTTTAGGAATATTATTACATACCACTATAGACAGAAATAAAATACGAAATGATTATAGAATAAGATTAGTTGAATTATATAAAAAAATTAATAAAAATTATGTTAAAAAATGTTTAAAGAAAACAATAGGTAATAAAAATACTGATTTTGTTTTTGAAAATCTTGAAAATAAAAAATTTGAAAAGATTGAATTAAGACATAAAAAAATATTAAAGTACTTCATAAACCACTATAAAAATAAATATTATTATTTGTTCAAAGTATATATATTAGGTGGTTTTTGGAAGTTAAATTGGTATTTGAAAAATAAACCATTAATATCTTTTATTGGAATGGATGGTTCTGGAAAAACAACAATAACAAATAGAGTTATTGAAATTTTAAAAAATAATAACTTAAAAGTTTCAAGAGTTTATACTGGAAGAGGAAAAAATAACATATTACCAATTCAATTATTTGGTTTAATATATAGAAAGGGAGGAGGAAAACCTAATCTTGCAACTGCTAAAACTTCTGAAAAAAATAGTTTACTACAAACAATTGCTGCACCAATATTTTGTTTAGATTTATTATTAAGATATTTTTTTCAAATACTACCATTAAGGAAAAAAAAACAGTTTACTATTACTGATAGATACTCTACAGATATTCTTTTAATTAATAAAGTTCCAAAAGTTCTAAAGAACATCCTATTCTTTTTTTTTCCAAAACCAACATTAATATTTTATTTATATAATGATCCAAAAATATTAGAAAAAAGAAAAAACCACCCAATTGAAGATTTATACAGACAAGAAAAAATATTCTCAAAAATAACTAAAAAAATTAAAAGCATAAATATAAAATCAGACAATTTAGAAGTCATGGAAAATGAAATAATTGAAAAAATTATTGAAACTATTAAATAATTAGTATATCTTTTCTAAAATTTCTAAAACTACTCGTTTCGTTATTTTTACAGGATTGTTTATAACTCTTTCAGGATTAAATCCTTTTTCTACAATTAATGAAAAATCTTCATTTTTAATTCCAAGATTAGATAATTTTCTTTCTAAGCCTATTTCATCTATTAAATTTAAAAATTTCTTTTTTGCTTCTTTTCCAGATTTTACTTCTAGAATGTCTAAAAGTGAAGAAAATGTTTCTTTTGCATAATCAAGATCAAATCCTTTTTTTATCTGAATATTACTTCTGTTAATGTTTTCATTGATTTCAAAAAAATAAGGTAATGTTAACATGACTGCATGACCATGAGAAATTCCAAAATTATATGTGAGGGGATAAGATATAGAATGAGCTGCTGTTGTTTTTGCTATTGAAATTGCTCTTCCTGAATAATGAGCTCCCAAAAGCATGGCATCTCTAGATTCTAATGTCGGATTAGTAATCACTTTATAAAAATTCTTCATTATAAGTTCAATTGCTTTTCTAGACTGTTTTTTAGATTCGTCAGTAGAATTTACAGACCAATAAGATTCTATCGCTTGAGAAAGCGCGTCACAACCGCAACTAGCAGTAGTATGTTTATCTAAAGTAATTGTTAATTCAGGATCTAAAATAATCTCTTCAGGTATCATTAGCTTGCTTGTGAAACTATATTTTTCACCATCAATATAAATAACTGCGAAAGGAGTTATTTCTGAACCTGTTCCTGCAGTAGTTGGAACAAAAACACTTGGAATTTTTTTATCAAATTTCGTGCTTTTTAAAATATATTCTTTTATTTTTTTATCTGATAAATCTCTCTTAAAAGAAAGTAAATTAGCAGATTTTGCTGAATCCAAAACAGAACCACCACCAATCGCAATTATTAATTCTGGATTAAACAAATTAATATAGTTTGCTAGTTTCAAAACATTTTCACTTTTAGGACTTCCTCTTTTTATCTTATATACTTTAAAATAATAATTACTTAATTTATCTTCTAAAACTTGCTTTGCCTTATTTTTTTTGTAACTTCGTCCTCCAGTTATTAAAAGAATTTTTTTAGGAGAATAAGTTTTAACTATGTTTTCAATCCTATTTATTTTTCCAGGACCATGTAAAATATTAACCACAATAAAAAAATAATCTTTTGATTTAAATAATTAACTTTAACAATTAACAAAATTTTTAAATTTATTAACATATCTCTAATAAGAATATGATAGATACAAAAATAGAAAAAATTGTTTATATTGGAATGAGTGCAGATCTTATTCATCATGGCCACTTAAATATAATACACCATGCAAAAAAATATGGACATGTTATTGTGGGTTTACTTACTGATAAAGCAATAGCTTCATACAAGAGACTTCCTGCCCTGACTTTTTCACAAAGAAAACATATTCTTGAACATATAAGAGGAGTTGATAAAGTAATTCCTCAAGAAACTCTTGATTATGTTCCAAATTTAAGAAAAATTAAACCAGATTATGTCCTACATGGTGATGATTGGAAAAAAGGAATTCAAAAGAAAACAAGAGAAAGAGTCATAAATGTTCTAAAAGAATGGGATGGAAAAATTATAGAAATAGAATATACTCCTGCAATATCTTCTACGCGACTTCACAAATATTTGGATGATATAGGAACAACACCTGAAATTAGAATGAAAAGGCTTAGAAGATTTCTTGAGACAAAAGACCTTGTTGCCTTCATGGAAGCCCATAATGGACTTTCAGGATTAATTGTAGAAAAAACAAAAATTAAACATAAGAACAAAATAAGAGAATTTGATGGTATATGGATAAGTAGCTTAACAGATTCCACTGCAAAAGGAAAACCAGATATTGAATTAGAAGCTAGAATGAATACACTTCACCAGATTCTAGAAACAACAACTAAACCAATAATTGTTGATGGCGACACTGGAGGAATTCCTGAACACTTCAAATTTACTGTTAGAACTTTAGAGAGATTGGGGGTTTCTGCAATCATCATTGAAGATAAAATAGGACTTAAAAAAAATTCACTTTTTGGAACTGAAGTTAAACAGGAACAAGACTCTTTAATGAACTTTGCGAAAAAAATTTCAGAAGGGAAAAAAGCACAAGTTACAGAAGATTTTATGATTATTGCAAGAATTGAAAGTTTAATTCTTGGAAAAGGAATGGAGGACGCATTAAAACGGGCAAAAGCATATATTGAAGCAGGAGCAGATGGAATAATGATACACAGTAAAAGCAAAAGCCCTAATGAAGTTCTCGCTTTTTGTAAAGAATATAATAAGTTCAAAGAAAAAGTCCCTCTTGTTGTGGTTCCTAGCACATATAACTCAATAAAAGAGAATGAATTAAAAAAATCAGGAGTTAATATAGTTATTTATGCAAATCATCTGTTAAGAAGTGCTTATCCTACGATGGTATTAACTGCAAAATCAATTCTTGAAAACCAAAGATCTCTTGAAGCAAACAAATATTGCATGCCTATTAAAGATATAATTAATTTAATACCTTAAAAATGATAAAAGTAGAAGATTTTTTTGAGTGCTTTTTAGAAGAAAAGGTAGACTTTTTTACGGGTGTACCTGACTCTTTATTAAAAAGCTTTTGTGCGTATTTATTAGAAAAATATCCCGAAAAGCACATTATTGCTGCAAATGAAGGAAATGCCATTTCTATAGTTGCAGGACATTACTTAGCTACAAACAAAATAGGCCTTGTTTACTTACAAAATTCAGGATTAGGAAATTGTGTAAATCCATTAACTTCATTAACTGATAAGGAAGTTTATTCTATTCCGCTTATTATGCTAATAGGCTGGAGAGGTGAACCTGGTGAAAAAGATGAACCACAACACATAAAACAAGGAAGAATAATGCTTGATATGCTAAAAGTTCTTGAAATTCCTTATGAAATTCTTCCAAAAGATTTTGAAGATGCTAAACAAATAATTTCCAATTCTATCAAATATTCTAGAGAAAAAAAAACACCTTTTGCAATCATTGTTAAAAAAAATACTTTTGAAAAATTTCAAATAAATGAAAAAGACCAAAAAGGTATATCCAGAGAAGATTCTATTAAGTTAATAGTTGATTCATTGAGTGAGAAAGATATTATTGTTTCAACAACTGGTAAAACATCAAGAGAATTATTTGAGTATAGAGAAGAATTAAATCAAACACATGAAAAAGATTTTTTGACTGTAGGTTCTATGGGACATTCATCATCTATAGCTTTAGGGATTTCATTAAATAAAAAAAATAAAAAAATAATTTGTTTAGATGGAGATGGTGCAGTAATAATGCATATGGGTTCTTTAACTACAATAGGCGCAATAAAACCTGAAAATTTTATTCATATTGTTTTAAATAATTATTCTTATGATTCTGTCGGAGGACAGCCGACTTCTGCTAATAGTTTGGATTTTGCAAAAATAGCTAGTGATTCGGGATATTTGAATGTAAAAAAGGTTGATTCATCTGAAGACATAAAAAATATATTAAACAAATTTAAGAAAAAAAAAGGTCCTTCTTTTATTGAAATTATAGTTAAAAAAGGGGCAAGAAAAAATCTTGGGAGACCAACAAGTACACCCAAAAAAAATAAAGAAATATTTGAAAAATTCTTACAAAAATGAAAAAACTACCTGATATTTATTGGATTGCGATAGAAGGAAACAGATCCTTTGAAAGCTATGATAAATTCTCTAAAAATAAAATTTTTGAAAAACTTTCTAATACTGCAATTCTTTTTTCTAATACAATTGCCACTGCAACTTCAACATTAATGTCAACTAGTTCTTTCTTCACAGGAAGATTTTCGTATGAATTATATTATGCACACGAAGCAATGAAAAAATTTGAGTATGATAGTTATCCAAAAGAATTAGAAAGAAAAGGATATGAATTAAATTCAATATTTTTCTGTAGAGAAGGAAAAGAATTCTATGAAAAATATTTGAATGTTCATTTGACTAGAGATGACTATAAATCATTAAATAACAAAATATTAACTAAATTTAAGGAAGTTATGATTTCTAAAATATCAAAAAACAAACCCAAATTTTTTTACATTCATTTAGCACCTACAAAAGAATCTGAAGAACCAGAGTATATACTAAATTTTTTAAAAGAAAAAAATCTTTTTAAATCTTCTTTTATAGTTATTAGTTCAGATCACGGATATTGTGATTATGGAAAAATTCATAGTCTTGGATGGTTATTAAAACCCAAAAATCATTCACTATACGTTTCTGAAGATTGTTATAGATCTAATTTATTAATGAAAATACCTAAAAAATATAGTGAAATTTCTTCCAAACAAATAAATTCACAAGTTTCATTAATTGATGTGTTTGAAACAATTTTTGATTATCTAAATATTGAATATAAACCAAAAAACAAAAAAGCCATTTCTTTAAAAAAAGCAATAGAAACAAATAATTATAGATTTAAAAATAAATTAAATGAACGACTTTTAAGAATTGATAATAGATATATTGGACAAAATTTTCAAAAAACAATAATCAGAAATAATAATTATGAATTAATTATTGAAAATAATACTTCTAAACTATTCAAAAGAAATGAACACAAAAATTGGAAAAAAAGATTAAAAAAAATAAATAAAAATAAAAATAAAGTTGTTTTAAGAAATTTAAATAATTTTTTAAAATTAACAGAAAAAGAAACCAAAAAAACAAATATTGATGTCCTAAAAAGAAATTATTATGAAAGTGAATTGAAAAAAGAATTGAGAAAAATAAAAAATAAAAAAATTGGTGTTTTTAACTATTCTAACAAGTATGTTTTGAAATTTATTGTAAAAAAACTAAAAAAAAATAATCAAGTTATTATAGTTGATACTAAATCATTAAAAAAAATAACAAATAAATTAGATTATATCTTTATTTTAATAAACAATCCTTATTCTTTCGGATTTCATAAATTCATAAAATTTTGTAAAAAGAAAAAATTAAAAACAGTAATATCAAATATTAAATTTGAAAAACAAAAATTTCAACCTCATAGCATAATAAAACATGCTAGATCAGATTGGCGAGCATATGTGGATCATAAAATAGGTTCTAAATTTGTAATTTTTCTAATGTTGTGTTGGCTTCAATTATTAGATATGTATTATTTATGGAAAGCAAAAAAGAGAAACCTACTTATTTCTTCTTAAGAACAATTATTAAGTTTTGTCCAAAAAATAAATTTTTAATTGGTAAATTGATATGAATAACAGGTACAACACTTCTATTAAATGTAACTTTTTCAATTTTAAACAAGGTTCTGATTAATAACTTTACCTGCCAAACAAAAATAGGAGTTATATGTGGTTCAAAATCATATTCATATTTAACATGCTCTTGACCATGGAATGACGGAAACTTCCCAGTTAATAGCATATATACTCTACTAAACCAATTCTGATTATTTGGAGTTGTAAATATAAATACACCATCATCATTCAATAGATTATAAGCATCAACAAATAACTTTTTAGGATTATATAAATGTTCAATTACTTCAGTACAAGTAACTAAATCATATTTAGTTTTTACTTTTACTTCTTTATTCAAATCTAATTTTAAACATTTCATCCCATGTTTTCTTGACATCTCAGGATTCAAATCAGTAATAGTTACATCATAACCTGCATTTGAAAGTCTTAAAGGAAGTCCACCATAACCACTACCTAAATCCAATACTTTTTTTGGTTTATACCCATCAACTAATTTATGAACAGTTGAATGTAAAAATTTTGAAGCTCTTCTTAATTCTTTTTTTGCCATTTTATTTACCATAAGTTATTTTATTTATTAATACTAATAATATATTGATCCAAATGTTGTTTAACTATATCCTTCATCTCAAAATCTTCTGCTCTTATTTTTGAATTTTTAATTAATTTTGAAGATAATTTAGAATCAGTCAAAACTTTTGAAATTTCCTGATAAAGAGATTTAGCATTTTTACCTTTTGCCATCATCACATGTTCCCCAGGAGTTACAATTTCTAATAATTCTGGTTGTCTTGTAGTAACAACAGGAACACCATGAACCATACCTTCAATCAAACATAAAGGATTACCCTCAGTTCC
>CAYPCY010000003.1:77726-78851 GCA_964409385.1 uncultured Methanosarcinales archaeon
GTAAAACTAAAACATCCGATAAAGATAAGTAATCAGGAACATTAATCTTACCAACCTCTAAATGTATGTTTTCTCTCAATGGATGATTTTCAACCATTTTAACTAAATGAGGTAACCACACAACTGGATGAACTAAAACTAGATGTACATTATCTGATTTTTTAAAATACTTAAATGATTCAACTAAATATTCAACACCTTTATTTTTACCACCTTTACCATAATAAAATACAACTTTAGAATTTTCAGGAATATTTAGCTCATTCCTTGCAGGTTCGGAGTTACCATGTTTTCTAAACCTATCTAAAACAACTCCCGAATGCACTAAATGTATCTTCCTAAGTAATGTTCCACCCGTAAGTAATTTATCTTTTAAAAGAGTCAAAGGCACAAATATCCCATCAGTTAGATTAAATAATTTACAAGGGATTTTCCCATACGCATTAAATATACTCTCAGACCTAATTGTGTGAAATATTTTTGCACGAGGCGAATATAATTTCCCAATTAATGAACTAGTAAAAAGAATTGGAGCTGAACTAGAACCATGGAATATGTCAAATTTAAGTTTTAATTTTCTTTGAACATATCCAACACCAATACCTGCTGCAATAAACCTATTAAATATTGTTGCTGGGTTAAAGTACATTTTTCTAATATTAAACCATTTTAAACCATAGGGTCTATAAACAGGAATCCCTCTATAAACTTCATACTTCTTAGTTGCTGCAGGACCATACCATGAAGAATAGCCTTGACTACTAATCATAACAGGATTATGACCTAACTTTTTTAGACCAATTGCAAGTTCTACAATTGAAGTAAACCCTGCATCCACAGTTTCAGTATTATAATCCTTTGTTAAAAATGCAATATTTAACTTTTTTTCATTAAGAGGCAAAGATTTTCTAATAAGGTCAAATGTTCGAGGAACTTCTTCAAATTGCTTTATATATTTAGCCTTAGTATTTAATTTAAAAGAAACTTTATTTGCATGTCCACGAATAAAACTTGCATCATTTACTCCAAAAAATTTTTGCTTAAAATATCCCTTAGCCTTAACTACAAAATTATTAGAATTATTATAAATTCCATATTCAAAAATATCATTCTTAAACTCACTTC
>CAYPCY010000004.1:0-45982 GCA_964409385.1 uncultured Methanosarcinales archaeon
AAGAAAATAAGTCGAACATTGAAGAATAAACCACGAACTTGAAGAAAACTTTTCAATTATTGAGAATCCCAGCAAGAATCAAATAAAGATTGGAATGATTTAGCAAAAAAACCAGTATTTGCCCAAACAGCAACATCATAATCAGGATGAATTGTTTTATCATCAGACAACATAAATAAAAGTTCAGACTCGTCTGTGATCAAAAATCTAGATGAAGAAGAAAGATTTTTTACAACACCAATCTTGTTTAATTCCTTAACTAAATCATCACAAGAAGAATCCAAATTAGATGCTATTTTTATTTGTACGCCTCTTTTGTTTGCTTTTTTTAATTGATATAATAATTGAGGCATTTTCCTCTTAAATCCTGAATTAGTTGTTGAAATAACAACAGAATCTTTAGCTTCTTTAATCATGAACAACAAATGATTGTAAATATTATCTCTACCACGTATGCTACCAGAAATATCTGAAGGATCTATTAATTCAATACCTTGCTTGTGTAATAAAGAAAGTTCAGTTATGACTTCAGAATCTTTAGCTTCATCTAATTTAACAAGTCTCGATCCCGCATCTTTATTTAATTGTTTTTTTACACGCTCAATAACTTCAACAGGTTCAATAGCATTATATTTAATGGGTTTTCCTAATTTAACCATAATAAAACCTTTTTTTTCTAGGCTTTCAAGAACATCATAACTTCTACTTCTCGGAACATTAGCAATACTGCTTAGTTCTCCTGCAGTAGACGTTCCTCTAGAAAGTAATGCAACCCATAATTTGCCTTCATAAGAATTTAATCCTAGAATTTTCAATTTGTCAACAAAGTTCTTATCATGCATGTTATTACTGAAAACTATCAAAATTTATAAACGTTTCCTTTAATAACTATTGTTGAGTGACAAAAAATCAAGAAAGACACCTTGGTTTCTCTTGGAAATAATAAAAATAACAAAAAATGATTCGTATTATTTTATAATATATCTCTTAAAATTATTAAATTAATATTAATTACATTATTGAAAATAAATAAACAAAACAAACAACAATAAACAAAACAAACAAGTTCCAATGGAAATGAAGGGGTTAGTAATACTAAACCATAGAGACTCCGTCGACGAAGAAACAAACAATAAATTATTTAAACCTCTATTTCTTTTGGAACTTTTAGTAAAGTGGGGTGTATAAATGTCAAGCAAAAAAATACTTAGTTTTTTCGAAGATTTTTTAGAAAAAGAAACACTATTCAAAAACAAAAAAATACTACAATCAACATACACACCAGAAGAAATACCCCACAGAGAAGAACAATTAGACCTAATAGCAAACATACTCGCACCAGCACTAAAAAAAGAAAAACCATCAAACCTATTTCTTTACGGAAAAACAGGAACAGGAAAAACACTATCCGTAACATATGTAACAAACCAAATGCAAGACTTAGCAGAACAAAAAAAAATACCACTAAAAATAATATATATCAATTGCAAACTAAAAAAAGTAGTAGACACAGAATACAGACTAATAGCAGAAATATCAAAAAAATTCGGAAAATTAATACCACCAACAGGCCTACCAACAGACGAAGTATACAATATATTTTTCGAAGCACTAGATGCAGAAGAACAAAATGTCCTACTAATACTAGACGAAATAGACCAACTAGTAAAAAAATCAGGAGATGAAATAATCTATAATTTAACAAGAATAAATGCAGACTTGAAAAACGCCCAACTATCAATAATAGGAATAAGCAACAATTTATCATTCGCAAACAACCTAGATCCAAGAGTAAAAAGCTCATTAAGTGAAGAAGAACTAGTCTTCCCACCATACAACGCAATACAATTAAAAGACATACTAAAAAAAAGATCAAACGAAGCATTCAAAGAAGGAACAGTAGAAACAGGAGTAATAGAAAAATGCTCAGCATTCGCAGCAAGAGACCACGGAGACGCCAGAAGAGCACTAGAACTATTAAGAGTTGCAGGAGAATTAGCAGAAAGAGAAAACTCCGAACAAATAAAAATAAACCATTTAGATAATGCAGAAGAAAAACTAGAAAGAGACAAAGTAATAGATATTGTAGAAACACAACCAAAACAATTCCAAATAGTTCTATACTCAATAATACTACTAAACGAATTAAACAAAGTAATAATAACAGGAAAAGTATACGAAAACTACAGAAGCCTATGCGAAAAAATAGAATTAAGACCAATAACACAAAGAAGAGTATCAGACATAATATCAGAATTTGACATGCTAGGAATATTAACAGTAGATGTAGTAAGCAAAGGAAGATATGGAAGAACAAGAAACATAAACCTAGCAATAAACCCAGACCTACTAGAAAGAATAAAACAAATATTAGATGTTTCACTAGGATTCTCAAGAAAAAATGACAAAACAAGAACTGATTAACGAATTAACAAAAAAAGGATATTTAGTAAGTCCTGAAATAATCATAGATTTAGAAAAAGTTGAAGCAATAGACATAGAACCAACAGAAAAATTAACCATTTTAACAAAAGAAATATTAAAAAAAACAAACATAAAATGGAAACAAGAACACACAAAAAACCCAGTAATAATAAAAAAAAACTACACAAAAATACAAGAAAAAAAAGACATGAATTCTTTCATAGAATACTATAATTCAAGATTCGCATATTTTGAAAACATTCTAAAAACAAGAAACGAATTAAACAATCTAACATCAATCTCCAGAGCAAAAACATCCACTTCCCAAGAAATGTCCCTAATAGGAATGGTCTTAGAAAAACAAGAAACAAAAAATAACAACATAATATTAACAATAGAAGACCAAAAAGAAAAAATAAAAATAATAATAGGGAAAAAAAACAGAGAATTACACGAAAAAGGAAAAGACATAGTACTAGATGAAGTAATAGGAATAAAAGGAGTAACAGGAAAAAAAGTATTATTCGCAAAAGAAATAATCCTTCCAGAAGTACCAAATGAAGAAATAAAAAAAACAACAGAAGACATACACCTAGCCTGTATAGGAGATATTCACTTCGGATCAAAACTTTTCATGAAAGAAGAATTCACAAAATTAATTTCTTGGTTTAGAGGAGAACAAGGAACAGAAGAACAAAAAAAACTAGCCGAAAAAACAAAATATATAGTACTAACAGGAGATATAATAGAAGGCGCAGGAATTTATCCAGGACAAGAAGAAGACCTAATACTCAAAAACCTAAAAGAACAATATAATTTAGCATATTATTATTTAAGTCAAATACCAAAAGATAAAAAAATAATAATTTTCCCAGGAAATCACGATTCAGGAAGATTAGCAGAACCACAAAATCCAATCTCAAAAGAATACGGAGAAAAACTATACGAACTAACAAACCTAACAAGTGTTTCAAACCCCTCAACAGTAAACATAGCACAAACGAAAGATTTTGAAGGATTCGACCTCCTCCTATACCATGGATATTCATTCATACACTACTCAAACATAATAGAAAGAATAAGAGAAAAAGGAGGAATGGACAGAGCAGACCTAATAATGAAATTCTTACTGCAAAGAAGACATTTAGCGCCAGTCCACGAATCAAACCAATTCATACCCGACAAAGAATTTGATAATTTAATAATAGACATAATTCCAGACTTTTTCATAACAGGACACATACACAAAATGTCAATATCACAATATAAAAAAACAACAATGATAAACGCATCTTGCTGGGCAAAACAATCAGAATTTCAAGAAAAAAACGGAGTCATACCACAACCAGCAAAATTACCACTTATAAATTTGAAAACAAGAGAAGTAAAAGTACTAAATTTTGAAACATGAAAGAATACTTCAAAAAATTAGATAAGGATGCAAAACAAATATACCAAGTAGCAGTCCAAGCAAGAAAAAAAGGAATAGACCCAACAAGAACAGTAGAAATAACCCTTGCAAAAAATATGGCAGAAAGAGTTATTGGAATGATTTCAATAGTCGCGCCAGAAATTAAAAATTCGAAAGCGACAGAAAGAATAATAGACTTAGAAAAAGAACACGGAATTCTAGACTGGAAAGTTGCATTATTAATAGCCAAAGAAGTAGCTCAAGAAAAATTTTGCAAGTTCAAAAGTAAAAAAGAAGCAATAGAAATAGGAATAAGAACAGGATTCTCATATGTAACTGTAGGTGTTGTAAGTAGTCCATTAGAAGGATTCACAGGATTAGAAATAAAAAAAAGAAGAGACAACAAAGGAGAATACTTTTGTTTAAACTATGCAGGACCAATAAGAAATGCAGGAGGAACAGCAGCAGCAGTTTCAGCAATAATAGCAGATTACATAAGAAAAGAATTAGGATATTCAGAATATGACCCAACAGAAAAAGAAATAAAAAGATGTTATACAGAAATAACAGATTATCACGAAAGAATAACCAACCTACAATATTTCCCCTCACAAAAAGAAACAGAATTTTTAATGAGTAATCTCCCAATAGAAATATCAGGAGATGAAAGCGAAAAATTTGAAGTTAGTAATTATAAAGATCTTCCAAGAATAAGACAAAATAGATTAAGAAGTGGATATTGTTTAATGCACAGTTCATGCATCCCACTAAAAGCGCCAAAATTATGGAAACAACTAAATGATTGGGGCAAAGAATTCAACATGACCCACTGGAATTTCTTAGAAGAATTCATAAAAATACAAAAAGACTCACAAGCAAAAGGCGAAGAAAAAAAAGAAAAAATAAGTCCAAACCACACATACATAAAAGACATAGTTGCAGGAAGACCCGTAATAGGATATCCTATGAGACCAGGAGGATTCCGACTAAGATATGGAAGAGGAAGATTTTCAGGATTTTCAGCACAAGCAATACATCCAGCAACAATGCAAGTCCTAGGAAATTTTGTGGCAACCGCAACACAATTAAAAGTTGAAAGACCAGGAAAAGCAGCAGCAATAACAGTTTGTGATAGCATAGATGGACCAATAGTAAAACTAAAAAATGGAAGTGTAAAATTTTTAGAAACAGAAAAAATAGCAAAAGAATACAAAAAAGAAATTAAAGAAATATTATTCCTCGGAGATATTCTGATAAATTACGGAGATTTTCTCAACAGAGCACACGCACTAGTCCCCCCAGGATATTGTCCAGAATGGTGGATTCTAGAATTCGAAAAGAAAATAATAAACCTATTTGGAAATTTAGACTATGAAAAAACATCAGAAATAGTAAACATAGATGAAGAATCCTTAAAAATATTATTTCAAAAACCACTAAAAACAAAAATTTCTCCAAAAGCAGCACTAAGAATATCATCAACGATGAACATCCCACTACATCCAAGATATACAAGATACTGGACACTAATAAACCTAACAGAACTAAAAAATTTAGTTGGGTGGTTATTAACAGGAAAACAAGAAGACGGAAAAATAATCCTTAACAATTCCGAAGACAAAAAAATATTGGAAAAAATAGGACTTCCACACAACCTAATAAATAAAGAAAAAATAATTATTGAAAAAAACCAAACATTAACAATATTAGCAACACTAGGCTGTTTAGAATTTGAAGATTTAGAAACAACCTTGAAAAAATTAAAAAAAGAACAAGAAGATAATATTCTGAAAATAATTAATAAACTTTCACTAATAGAAATAAGAGATAAAGCAGGAGTATTCATAGGTTCAAGAATGGGACGTCCAGAAAAGTCAAAAATGAGAAAAATGACAGGAAGCCCACACTCACTATTTCCAGTAGGAGAAGCAGGAGGAAGATTAAGAAGTTTTCAAGCAGCATTAGAAAAAGGACAAATAAAAACACCCATTTCAATATTTAACTGCAAAAAATGCGATGAAAAAACAGTATACTCCTCCTGTCCAGAATGCAATAATGAAACAGAAAGAATCTATTTTTGTAGTTCTTGCGGAGAAATAAACGAGAAAAAATGCAAAATACATGGAACAACAACACCATACAAAATAATAGATGTAGACATAAAAAAACACTTCAAACAAACCCTAAAATTATTAGGCGAAAAAGTTTATCCAGACTTAATAAAAGGAGTTAGAGGAACAACCAATGAAGAACACATACCAGAACATTTAAGCAAAGGAATCCTAAGAGCAAAACACAACATTTACGTAAATAAAGACGGAACAACCAGATATGATTGTTCAGAAGTTCCAATCACACATTTCAAACCAAAAGAACTTTTTGTACCAATAGAAAAACTAAAAAAACTAGGTTATAAAAAAGACATAAACGGAAAAGAATTAGTACAAAACAATCAAATTTTAGAATTAAAACCACAAGATATAATTCTACCTTGTCCAACAAACACAATAGACGAACCAGGTGATGAAGTCTTATTCAGAACAACAAAATTTTTGGACGAACTACTAGTAAAAGCATACAAAATGAAACCATACTATAACTTAAAAACAAAAGAAGACCTTGTAGGACATTATGTTATAGGCCTGGCACCACACACATCAGCAGGAACACTAGCAAGAATAATAGGCTTTTCAAGAACTCAAGGTTTATTCGCACATCCACTACTACATGCAGCAATGAGGAGAGATTGCTTCACTTATGAGTCAAGAATACCAATAAAAAAAGGAAACAACTGGCGTTTAAGAAAAATAGGTTCTGTCGTTGAAGAATTAAATCCAACACAAATCGTAGATTCTTTCGAAACCAAAGAAATAAAGGTCAACAACTATAAAACTTTAGGAATAGTAGATGGAAAAGTGGAAGAAGTTGACATCAATAATTTTACAAAACATAAACCCCAAAAAACAATACAAATAAAAACAAACTTAGGGAGGGAAATAGAAACAACAGAAGAACATAAACACATAACTAAAAATAATAAGATTATAAAAGCAAGAAACTTAAAAAAAGGATATTTGTTAAAAATCCCTTATAAAATAAAAATTAAGAAAAAAAACATCAAAAAAATTGATTTAATCGATTTATTTAAAGAAGAAGATTGGGGAATGGTTCAAGGTTTAAAAAAAGAAGTTTCTGATTTTAAAAAAATACTCAAACAATACACACATAAAAACACCCACAATTATTATTCAAGAGATTCAACACCCATAAAAATAGCAAGTAAAATAATAAAAAAATACAAACTCGACAAGACAAAATTAACAATTAGTGCAAAAAGAGACAAAATCAAACTAAACCCAATAATTAAGGTAAATAAAAAATTCTTAAACATGTTGGGTTTGTATGTGGCCGAAGGATTTTCCAGGTGTAAACGAACAGGAAAAGGATACTATCAAGTTTATATTTCCGCAGAAAAAAAAGAAATCAGACGTTTCATAAAAAATCATTTTAAAACATTAGGCTTAAAACCAACAGAAAGAAAAACAGACAGGATAACATTCTCAAGTAGACTTCTTTACGAATTATTCATAAACAAGTTAAAAATGGGCTCGAACGCGCACGAAAAAAGAATGCCACAACAATTTTTAAACGCGACAAATAAACAAATAGGCCATTTATTATCAGGATATCTGGAGGGAGATGGCTCGGTTTCAAAGACAGATCTCAGAATTTGTTTTGATACCGTCTCGAAAGGGCTTTTAAAAGACATTGATTTCTTGTTTGCCCAACTACATATTTTTGTCAAAAACAAAACCTACACTAAACAACCCGGACAAAAATTAAAAGATTTTTATCTGAAAAAAAACAAGCAAATTCCGGAATTCACAATAACTAAAGGAATTATACAAAGCAAGTTTGTTAAAAAAGCGAGCAAATACATTGTTTTTCTAAGTAGAAAAAAACAAAACATCTTAAATTATTTGGTCAGAAATAAAACTTTTCGAAATTTATTTCTTGAATATGACGATGAATTTTTCTTTGATGAAATAATTAGTGTAAAAACAGGAAGGAAAAAACCAAGTTATTGTCTGAATGTTCCTGGAAATAAGGTTGTTGTAAACAATATTTTAACAAAACAATGCGATGGTGATGAATCTTGTGTATTATTACTACTAGACGCCTTCCTAAACTTTTCACAAAAATACTTGCCAAAAAAAAGAGGATCAACAATGGACGCACCAATAGTATTAACCTCAGCACTTAATCCAGCAGAAGTAGACGATATGGTTTTTGACATGGACATAGCAACAAATTATAACTTAAACTTTTACAAAGCATGCAAAGAATACAAAATGCCATGGGACGTGAAAGTAGACAAAGTAGGAGATCATTTAGACGATGAAAAAAAATACAAAAATTACGGGTTCACCCACCCCACAGACAACATAAACGACGGCGTTCTTTGTAGTGTATACAAAACACTTCCAACAATGGAAGAAAAACTAAAAGGCCAAATGGAACTAGCAGAAAAAATAAGGGCAGTAGACACGTCAGGCGTTGCAAAACTAGTAATAGAAAAACATTTTATAAAAGACATAAGAGGCAATTTAAGAAAGTTTTCACAACAACAATTCAGATGTGTAAAATGCAATGAAAAATTTCGAAGACCCCCCCTTTCAGGAATATGCACAAACTGCACAGGCAAAATAATTTTTACAATATCAGAAGGATCAGTAATAAAATATTTAGAACCTAGTTTAAGCCTAGCAAAAAATTACGAATTAGACGATTATATAATGCAAACATTAAACTTAACAAAACAAATGATAGAAGAAGTTTTTGGAAAAGACAAAGAAAAACAAGCAGGCCTGGGAGACTGGTTCGCATGATAGGAAAAATAATAAAATACATAATATACTTTTTAATAATATCAGCAATATTCTACTTCATAAATCAATTTGTCGGGTTAGATTTTTCAACAAGTAACATATTAAAATAACCACAACGTTTAAATATGTGGAAGTCCTTTCAAACAAAAGGTGGTAGTTAATGAGTGAAGAAGAAAAAAAGTTCTCAAAACAATTAATTGGAAAGACAGTAGTTTCAAAATCAGGAAAGAGATTTGGAGAAGTAGGAGACATAACTTTTGAAACAAGATCTGGAGAATTAATTAATATAATTCTTTCAAGCCCAACACCATATACTGAAAAAATGGAATTAGAAAAAAACAAAGAAGGAAAAATCTTAATTCCCTTCAGTGCAGTAATGGCAATGGGAGATTTCATGGTTATTGCAGAAGAAGACATAGTATAGTTTTATAAAATAATATTCCTTTCTTAAAATCATGAGTGAAATCTGGACTGAAAAGTATAGACCAAAGACAATTTCTGAAATAAAAGGACAGAAAACAATAGTAGAAAGAGCAAAATCATTTGTAAAAAAACAAAATTTGCCACATTTACTATTTGCAGGACCTCCAGGAACAGGAAAAACAACACTATCCCTAGCAATATCCAGAGAATTATTTGGAAAAGAACGAAAAGGAAACTTTCTAGAATTAAACGCATCAGACGAAAGGGGAATAGATGTCATAAGAGTAAAAGTTAAAGATTTTGCAAGAACAAAATCCTTAAGTGAAATACCCTTCAAAATAATATACTTGGACGAGTCAGACGCACTAACAAGAGAAGCACAACAAGCATTAAGAAGAACAATGGAGAAATACTCCCAAACATGCAGATTTATTTTAAGTTGCAATTATAGCAGTAAAATAATAGAGCCAATACAAAGCAGATGTACAGTATTCAGGTTTAAACCAGTAGAAAATAACCAATTAGAAGAATTAATAAAAGAAATCGCCAGAAATGAAAATTTTCAAATAGACAATGACGCAATAAAAATATCAATTGAATTATCAGAAGGTGACGTCAGAAAACTAGAAAATTTATTACAAGCAAGCACAATGTCAAATAAGAACATAACAAAAGAAGTATTATATGAAATTTCAACACAAGCCAGTCCTGAAAAAATAAAAGAAATATTAATTAAAGCAATAAATAAAGAATTTGTAGAAGCAAAAAAACTAATGTTCAAAACAATCCTAGAAGATGGTCTTTCAGGAATTGACTTCATCAAACAATTAACAAAAGAAATTTGGAATTTAGATATAGAAAATAATAAAAAGCTTAAGATAATAGAAAGTGCAGGAGAGATAGAATTCAGAATAGTAGAAGGAAGCGATGAACAAATCCAACTCGCCGCGTTAATGGCAAAAATTTCAAGTTTATAAAAATAACAAACCAAAAAACATGGAAGAAGAAACAATCCCTGATGTTAGCGAAATACAACCATTAGTAGACTTCACTAAAAACACACAACCACAAAAACCACACCCATCACTAATAGCAGACAAGAGTTTCGAAGCAAAAACAAAATTAATCAGCCTATTAAATTCCGAAATAAAAACAAAATCACTGCTAGTTTCAGAACTTCATGATACGCTAGAATTAATGAAAAAGAAAATAATCTCGCTAGAAAATGCACTAAAATTAGTAGAAGAAGAAAACATACTACTAACTGTTAAGAACCAATACTTGAAAGAACAAGTTGACCTAATAACTAAGTCAAGCTCTTAACAAGAATAGAATTCTGTAAAGTTTTTTCATAAGCAAAACCCAAACTAATGTCAATAGGTTTAATATAATCTCCAGGTTGAGAAATTTGCTGTTGACACCTAATAATTTTCTCTCCAGACTGAAGCCTAACCAAACCATGAGTTCCCTCACTCAACCCATTACAAAACAAACTACCTTCAATACCTGTAGTTACAGTAACGTAAACCCTATCATCAGCATTCACATTATCTGCATCACACAAACTATCCTTAGAAAAAACAACTCCAGAACCAAGATGTTTCACAGTAAAAGAAAATGCAGTAGTATCCTCACTAACAGGAGATTGTCTTAAGCTAACAACTTGAATAGGAGATGAAGAACTATGAACAATCTTTTCCCCCCTATTAGAACAAACAGTCTCGTCAGAATCTAAATTATCTTCCTTAATACAAAGATCAGAAACAACACCAGTTCCATAATTATAACAAGCATCAATTACAAATTCAAAATTTCTATTACCAGCCAGAGATTCCATATAATTAAGACCTGAAAAACTCAATGTAGTAAAAGTTCCAGGAAGCACATCACCACTATCAGGATCTTTCTTAGTCTCTTCCAAATTAGCTTCAACACTCTTAGTAAAAGCAGAAGAATCAACCCCAAAAGCAGCAGCTTCTAAACCACGAAGTTTAAACTGTGTTTCATCCATAGGAACATAATGTTCGCCCAAATTTTCAATCTCTAAAGTAATATCGAAAGAAGACTGTCCAGAATCATAAGTTTCTGAAGGTGGTTCTCCCTCAAGGAATGCAATTCCCAAACTAGAACTTCCTCCAATAAAAGGAGATTCTGTATTCAAACCAGGCTCACTACCACAAGCAGCAAGCAAAAAACTCATAACTATTAAATATTGTAATTTCATATTATCAACCTCAAATCTTTTTAATACTAATCCTCTTTTGTATTTCTTGACGATAAGCATAACCTAATTCAATAAATAAAGGAGTTTCATAAGCAGACACTTGACCAGTCCAATCCATATCAAACTCGCACATCACCTGACCACGACCATTAACAAGCCTAACTTCCCTGCCAGGAGTACACTTCAACTGAACACCAGAAAGTCTAATATCTTCAATATAAACAGTGTTTAAATCAAGAGGAGAAACTAATTTATCATAATAAGGACTACACTTATTAATTCTATAATAATCATAAATAGTACCTGGACCTACATTCTCAATAAAAATATTAAAAAATACTTTCTTAGGAGTGGTTTCTTGATCTATCTTAGTAACAGCAACAGGAGCACCCTGCCCACCACCAACAGACTGAGATCTCAAAGGAACACACGCCTTCTTTTGATTACTATAAGGATTAGGATCCACACAAACCGAAGGAGTAGCAACAGTAGCATACAAGTAACAACTAGTAATTTGCAAATTAGGATTATAATCAGTCATGCCCTCAGGCATATTCTCAACCCATCCAGAAAAATCAATATTAACCCGCTCACCACCATAATAATTATTATTATTACCATTAATAACTCTTGTTTTAGCAAGTTTATCAGCAAAACTACCAAGTATTATAGCGCCCTTAATCATAAATCTTGCCCCCTTCTCAAAACTATTGCTAATAAACGCAAGATTATCATTTGTAGCCTGCCAAGAAACTTCACCATCAGCATATTCAATATTCAAATCCAAATCACCTAACCAAGAACAACCACTACCTTCACCAGTCAAGGAATCGCAAAGATTCTCAAAAAAATCAAGATTATTAATATTAATACTACTCCACCAATCAGAACCCTCACCCAAATTCCCTAAGAAGACATTACCCCAATTACAATCAGCACCCAATCTATTAAAATCTTGAAAATAATCAATGGTAAAGTCACAATCTGCAGCAGAAGGTTGTCCAGGATCAATACCCTCAATTTTAATCATTGAAGGATCAAAACCAGAAATGTAAAAATTACTAACAGTAGTTATGGCACCAACATTATGGGCCTCAACCAAGACAGGAAAGGTATTTTCATCACCCTCACTAACATAAATAGTTGGAGGAGGCATATTATCAATAAATCTCATCCGAATACCTTCAGAACCTCTAAAGAAATCTTCTTGAGTTCCAGGCTCTCGAGTTCCAGGAGTACAAGAAACAATAAAAACTAGAAAAATCGCAAGTAAGAATAAAAATTTGAATTTCATTATCCTTTTTTGGGTTCTTTACACTATATAAAATTTTTGCTAACAAATTTTAAATGTAGGATCATAAGTTCTAATTATATTCTTTTTTTTAAAAACTAGTTTCTTCTAACAACAGTAACTTCCTTACTTTCCTGATCAAAATAACCATATTCTGCAACAACCCTCAAAAAACGAGAATAAGCAGCACCACCCCTAGCAAAATTTTCAGAAGTCTTCGCAATACACCTGATTGAAGGTTCAGGAGAATTCAATCTAACAATACCATTACTATAACACTCAAGCTCCTCACCAGACAAGTAAGCCCTGACTTTCACAACATGCCAAGCATCAATATCAATACTCTGACCAGAACAAACATTCAAAACTTCAGTATTTTCAACAACAGTACCAGAACCAACATTACTAAAATAAATTTTAAAATAAGGTTTTATTAAATCCCCTTCTGAAAAAAAATCAGTTTCTAATTTAGTGACAGCAACAGGACCGCCCTGACCTTTAGCAAATTTTTCATCAGTAGTTTCACAAGGTTGGGCTTGTAAATCACTACCTAATTCACTTCTCTGCACACAAATATCATCAGTAAAGACAGTCCTATAATTATAGCAAGAAACAGCACTAATTGTAGTAGAAGGATTTTGTAATTGACCATGCAATTCCTTACTTTTCATATTATAATTAGTATAAACTTCACCACCCAAAGGAAACTCAACAGATTTTCCAGGAATACTCTGCTGAAGATTAAATAAACTACCTAATTGTGAAAAGAAACTAGCATCACTATTTTCCATTGTAAAATATAAACTATCATAATTAATCTTATGATATAATTCAGAAACATTACTCGCGCCCCGATTCTTCAAAATTACATGAATAGTGAAAGGCTCATTCTCAGGAATTTCAGAAGGTGGAGAATTTTTAGCAAAATCAATGATCAAACCATCCTCTCCCTCAAGATAATTAATATCAAAACTACTCGGGCCAGAATTACCACAAGATACTAAAAAAAAACTAACAAAAACAACAAAAAATAACTTATTCATTCTCAACAGGCACCTCAATAACATTAATAACTTTATAACTTGAAACTTCATAAGTATAATCAACATCCACCAATAAAGTTCTAGTATTCAAAGAACCAATCAACAATGAAGGAACATCAACAACCCTAAACCAACAATTAATAGTTTTAAAACTATTCTTAACAACAGAAATATCATTAAAAACATAAGCAGTATAACCTTCATCATAAACTCTCATATCAGAAACAGCAACACCAGAACAAGAATCAATTTCCAACTCATTAGGCAATGCAAAAACTAACTCATTAATTTTTAATAATCTACCATTATGCCAATCAGGATCAAGAGTCACTCCAAAAACTCTTGTTTCAATATTATTCTCAACACCCAAAGGTTGACTTCCTGAATTAATACCTATTTTCAAAGGTCCCGGTGTGTAAATTGCCATTGGTTCTTCAGGAACGTCAAGCTCTCTATTAACATCAACACCTTCCCTCCTGTAACTATTAAGTAATTCTTGGCTAATAAAATGGAAAGGAACATACGCCAGAGTGTTAAAATCAAAAGTGCTCTTAAAATTAACTTTATACTGTCCCTTTTCACGACCACTCAAAGCACATTCTAAATTTCTAAAATCTTCTCGAATAATAGAAAAACTTTCAGGTCTAATAATACCAACTTCAAGAACAGACGTACCTTTAGAAAGACTACATTCATTAACAACATTAATTTCTTCATCTTCCAATGTGCTAGCAGTAATATCTGCCCAAACAATCAAAGGAGAATTCTCATAAATTACCGAATCGAGAGTTTCAATATTAGAAATTTTAACACCTAACGCCATATATCTTCCCTGTTCAACCTTTCCCTTATACTTTTCACCAGTCAATTCCGCCAAAGTTCTATTAATAAATTCTCCAGGATCAGGAAGATCTGGGAAAACAATTTTATCTCCCAAATCAGAAAATGCACCACTAACAAATTTCCAAGTATCACCAATAACACTAGACGCATCAACACTATAACTTCCAGTATCTAAATTATCCAAACCGAGTTTGCTAATTGCAAAAACAATAGCAACAATAACCCAAGCTAAAAGAATAATAAGCATTGCTTGCTTAATTAATTCGCTCTTAATCAAATCCTGTCTAACAATAAAGAATAAAAACCAGGCAGGAAAGAAAACAAGAACGAAATCAACACCAGGAACTTCAATAAAAGTTCTTAATAAAGGAATAAAAACGGCAATAGCAGAAGGAATTAAGAAAACACCCCAATTTTTCAAGATTTCAGTAACACCCTTTGCCTTAGTAAAAATGAAAACTGCAAGTAATGCAAGAAATAAATAAGCTAGAACAAAAATATAAACTTGTCCTCCACCTCTTTGAAAACCCGCATAAAAATCGTAAAAATGAAGCCCAAATAATGCAATGAAGAAAATAGATTCTTTAACATCTAATTTTTTAGTAAAAAATCCATAACCTATGAAAAAACCAAGTCCGAAAACAATTCCACCAACTAAACCACCCATAAAATAACCAAGTATGAAACCAAAAAAAACAAAAATTAAACCGTGCCAATTACTACTATTGTTGGATGGAAGAACAATAGGATTCATTCTATTTCAATCTTCAACTCAACAATGTTCAAAGTACCATCAGGAATGATTTGTAAGCCGTTCGATCCCTCCTCTAAAAAGTCTGAAATTTCTTTTTCATATTCAAGTTCTGATTGATCAATTCGTGTAGTAATACCATTTATAACAATATCTCCTTGTTTTCTAGTATCATCATCTACAAATCTAATACTTAAAGTAATTTGTTCATTAAGTTGTTCTTCAGAAACTTCAAAATAATAAACAGAATAAATAGGTTCTTCAAGTTCAGTATTTATAAGAGTTTGTTCAATAGTATAATGTCCTGTGGTTTTGAATTGGATATTATTTGTTCCAGTAATATATTCTTTAGGAAGATCAAATAAATTAAAACCAGAACAGTCAGGAGATCCAGAATAAACAGTTTTACCATTAAGAGTTATTTCTAAAAGACCATCTTTTATTTTACTACAAACAAATCTAAAACGAGCCTTTTCAATTGCAGCAAGTTCGGAATCAGTTACAACAAAATTATGTTCAGCAAAAGATGCAGAATCATCAATAATATTTCCTGTAATTTTAAACATTTCAAGATAATGCTTATTAACCCTCCAAAATTTCCAACCAGGACTTTTAGTTTCAACAAATAAATTATTTTCAGAATCTAAATATTCTAAATCAATAGGACCTACATTTCCAGAAGCAGGACCTGTATAAATATTCTTACCATTAAATGAAATGCTTAAATCTCCAAGAAAATCTTTACCATTAAAACTCAATATTGGTTTTTCAACAACTCCTCTAAATTGAAAATTAATAGACTCTGTCTTATCCGAAAATAAAGAATTCCTAGTATATACATAAGGGAATTCTTTAATAATTGCTGCTTCAGACTTTACATACAAAGAAAATGCAGGCAAAGAATGTTCAACAAAACTAGCTCCAGGATCTAATAAGGTTCCGGGAGTTTCTAATAATAAAACAGATTCCTCTTCAGAATCTGAATCACCAGTATTGCCAGTATCATTAATACCTAATAAATCATCCCTATCTCCAGGAGGAAGAAATAAAATATATAGTAGAATAACAACAGCTATTATAAGAACTAAAAGCGCCGCGTCTCCTCCTGAAGTCTGACCTTTTTTCATAGACTAAACAATACTTAATTTTATATATAAGCTTTTCTGTTCGTAAACTATGAGAATTCTAACCAAAAATTTTAAAGAATTTGTAAAATTAATTCCTGAAAACTATGATGATTTATTACTAATTCAAGAAAATTTAAACAAGCAAGACATGGTTAAAGGTATTGCTTATAGAAAAGTAAATTTAGCAGGAAAGGAAGATAAATCAAAAACTGTAAAGAAAAAATATTTTTTAACAATAGAAGTTGAAAAAACGGAATTAAAAGATAACTTAAAAATAATAGGCAAAATAAGAAATGCTCCGAAAGATTTGCCTGAAGGTGCAATCCAATCAATAAATATAGATTTAGAAGATGAAATAAGAATAAGTAAAGAATGGCAAGATTATGAAATAAATTTTTTAAAAGAGGCAATAAAGAAGAAAAGAAAAATTCTAATTGTTGCTTTTGATAGTGAAGAAGCAAATTTTGCAAAAATTAGTGGAAATATGAAGAAGATAATTCTAAAACTAAAAGGAGTAGGAAACAAAAAACAATTCAAGATTGAAAAATCAAATTTTTTTAAAGAAATTAATAAGTCTATAAACGAAATCACTAAACAAGAAACTTTTGATAGTATAATTCTCGCATCGCCCAATTTTTGGAAGAAAAATATGCAAGAATCATTAAATACTGAATTAAAGAAAAAAATAATTTTTGCAACAATATCAACAGGTAAGCCAGCAGGAATAGATGAAACTTTGAAAAGACCAGAATTAAAAAAAGCAATGGAAACAGCAAATTGTGCTGAAGAACAAATTCTTTTTGAAGAAGTTATGAAAAAAATTTCAAAAGAAGAAGCAGTTTATGGAATGAAAGACATAAAAAAAGCAATAGACTATGGTGCTGTTGAAACATTAATACTTTCAAAATCATTAATTAAAGAAAGAATATTAATACAAAAAGCAGAATCTGCAAAGTGCAAAATAAAAATATTTTCTTCAGAAGTAAAAGAAAAACTAGATAATCTGGGTGGAATTGCAGCAATCTTAAGATTCAGAATTTAAGTAATTAACTGTTTGAGGAATTAAGAAAGAAATAACATATGCTAAAGCAGGAAAAATACCTCTATTTTTAATAAAATCAAAATTTTCAGCAAATAAATTACTTACAGTGAAAAAAATAAAGAATGCAGATATAGGAACAAAAAACAAAGAAAAAGTCTTATCAGAACTAGACCTATCTAATTCATTAAGAATTAAAGCAAAAACAGTCCCGAACAATATGCCTGCTATCAAAACCATCGAATAAAGAACGAAAGTATCTCCTGCAATCATTAAAGGAATAAGCAATAATGCAAAAGCGAAATTACCCACGATAACAACAAATAAAACCAACCAATAAATTACATCTTCAAAAGTATTTTTTTTACTTTTTTCTCTTTTCAAAATTTCTTTAGTCTTTTTAATATCTTCTTCAGACCATCCTCTCATCAAATACCTATCTTCAGAAAATTTAACCATTTTTTACAGTTTCAGAAACAAAAGTATAAAACTCTTTTAACAAAGCATAATATTCGCCCATCCTGTCAATATTCAATTTTAATTCTTCATTGTCAACAGTGCATATAAGAGCTACATGTCGTCTATATTCACATTCTCTAGAGTGTTCTGCTTTCAATACTCTTCTTAACAAAAGATATAATTTAATATTTTCTTGAACAAGTTCTTCTTTGAATTTTTCTCGAACAATTTCTGCTTTAGCAATAGGAGAAGAAGTTTCATTATCAAAAGTTTTAATTAAAGAGCTAACCAAAAATTCATATGAAGAAACCATTCTTTTTACAACATTATAAATGACATCACCAGTTCTAGTATATTTTAAGCTTACAAAAATTAAATGATCAACACGTTTTAGTTCATCCTTCGCGTTTTTCAAATTTTCAATCATTCTATAATTTCACCACAATGTACAACTAGTAATCTTCCCAAATTAATATAGTTTTTTATTTGTGAAACATTTATTGTTCTCATTTGATAACTTTCATTACAAATAACAAATTTATCTCGTCTCGAAAATTCAATAGGAGATTTTTTATGTTCTCGAATTATATCATGTAATATTCTTAAAAGTCGAACTTCATCCTTATTTAAATTATATTTAGGAGAAACTCTGTCCTTAAATATAGAATAAGCATGATTAAAATTATTGGTAAATATAGGAATTCGTTTATACTTTCTTTCAAAATTCAAGACTGAAAACATGGCATAATTACACCCTTTAAACAAATTATTCACAACAGCAACTAATATTTTAGGATCTTTAATTAAAGGATATGTTTGTGTTAACATATGATCTGCAGCTTTAACCTTGCACCGGGCTTGATAAATTAATGGTTCATCCATTATTAAAATAGAGTTTTGAGGGTATAAAAACTTAATCATTCAAAGAAATAATAGCCTCAGCGATATCTCCTTGCGAGGTTTCTAAAGCTTTCAAAGCGGAATCTTCAGAACAATTTGCTTGATCCATCACTGTTTTAATATCTTCTTCAGTTATTTCAAACCTTTCAGAACTTTCTTCAGTAATACTTCCTGAAATTTGAAAATTGTCAGTACCTTGCATCTTAATTTTAGAAACTGAAGGATTATTGATTATGATGTTTTTATCAGCACATTTAATAATAACTTGAGAAGCAACTATTTCTTCTTGGCTAATGCCAAGTTTTCTCATCATTTGTTTTGCTTGTCTTGGATTAACACCAGGAATCATATTCACACCATTAAATGAACTATTACTGCTAGAATTATTACTACAACACATAAGGCAACAACTAAATTAGGGCTTATTTGAATTTTTGTCGTACTTTCATCCCAATATTGAGTTATTCCTGCAGTACTGCTAGGAAGTCTAACTTTATTATCTCTAGCCATAATATACAGAATTAGAACAATATTAAAAAAGCTTTTGATTTATTCATAAACTAATCAATTCTTCGAATGTTTTGCTTTTAGAACCAGAAAGTTCTTTTCTAATTAAGAAATTCATTCCCACATCTTCCAAATCTTTAGTAGAAACAAAAAACCACTCTGTCCTATCAAATTTTATACCAACCCAGGGTTCTGATCCAAAAATTTCACAAAAGTTTTCCAATTCAAAAATCTCGGATTTAGGAAAATATTTTTTATTAGAGTTTATCGCCTTGCATTCTAAAGAAATAATTCGTTCATTCTTGCCTGCAATAATGTCAGGACTAGGATATTTAGAACTACCACTACCAGCAACTCTAATTGCAGCCCAATTATTATCCCAAAATTTATGTATTAATTGCCTTTCAGCATTAATCCCTTTAGATTTTCTACTCATACGAATAAAACAAGAATAAACAGTTTATATATTCTTCTTAAAGTTTTAAACTTAAAAAATCTTCAGCTATAATAGTATTTTCAAAAAAGGTTTTAGCTTCCTTTTCAAGCTCGGAAACACTCTTATATCTTTGAGAAAAATGAGTGAGACAAAGTTTGTTTGATTCACTTTGCGAGGCAATAAATGCTGAATCTTTGCTTGTCAAGTGCATATTTTTTCTTGCTTTTTCTTCTAGTTCAGAATGATAAGTTGATTCAGTAATCAACAAAGAAGAACATTTTGCTAATTTTACACAATTATTATTAAGGGAGGTATCAAGAATTACTGTTATTTTTTTCCCTTTTCTTAAAGATGCTACTTCTTCAAGATTGACAAAATTGTTTTTAATTTTGATTTTTCCATTTTTCAATATTTTACCTATCATAGGCCCTTCTTTCAAACCTTTTTTTGTTGCTTTTTTAATACTTATATTCCACTTGTCTTTTTCTATAAAACTATATGCAACACAAGGAACTTGATGAGTCATATTAGCAGAAAAAATTTCAAATTCAGCACTATCAAGAATTTTTGTTGGTTTTTTAGCATCAATTTCCTTAATTTGAATATTTAAACCATTATCAAAAAAACTACTCTTGAATAACTGATTTATTTTTTCTTCACTACCTTTCGGACCAAAAATTTTTATTGAGGGTGTCGGTTCAACATTACTCAAAGTCATTAATAAGGGTAATAAACCACCTACATGATCTCCATGCCAATGAGAAATAAAAATGTGACTTATGTCAGTTCTTTTAATTCCTGCAAGATTCATTTGCCTTTGAGTTCCTTCTCCACAATCAAAAAGTAATCCTTTATTTTTATATTTAAGAAAAATACCCTGAACATTCCTTTCCTTTGTTGGAACCATACATCCTGTTCCTAAAAAAGTTAATTTCATGAAGTTTTAGAAATAATAAGGTAATATAAATGTTTAGTAAACTTTATTAAAACCCTCTCTTAATCAAGATTATGCCAAAAAAAGAATGTTTTGTAAATGCTACTTTTGTAAAAGATGCATTAATTATTGAAAATAGTGATGCTGCAAGAGAATTAAACAACCAAAGCTGTTTTGGAAATTTAGATGGAAAAACATTAAGTATTTCATTAATGGAAGGTCTTTATTTGCTCGAAAAAGAAAAGCTTGAAGTTTATGATGGAAGAAAAAAACTAATAGAACAAGACAAATATTTCAAAAAAGCTGCAAAATTAGAACCTAATTTTAAAACAAGATATAAAGTTTTTAAAGATTTAAGAGAAAGAGGTTATGTAGTAAAGACCGCATTAAAATTTGGTGCGGATTTCAGAGTTTATGATAGGGGTGTTAAACCAGGAGAAGATCATGCAAAATGGGTTGTTTTTCCAGTTACAGAGGGAGAAACATTAACTTGGCATGATTTTTCTGCAAAAAACAGAGTTGCACATTCTACAAAGAAAAAACTTCTTATGGGAATAGTAGATGATGAGAATGATGTAACTTATTATGAAGTAGGCTGGGTTAGGCCATAAACTTTTTTAACTTATTCATTCTTTAAAATAATATGCAAAAAGAACAGGTTCTAGAATTTGTAAGACATAATGGTCCAATAATACCCATTGATATTAAAAAAAAACTAGGATCAGACACGACATTAATAGGTGCTATGCTTTCAGAATTAGTAACTAATAAGTTGGTCGAAATTACGAGTGTTAAAAAAGGAGGAAGTCCTTTCTATTATGTTAAAGGACAAGAAGAAAAATTAGAAGATCTTCATGAATTCTTGAATGATAAAGATAAAAAAACATGTTTTTTGTTAAAAAAAGAAAAAATTTTATTTGATGATAATCAATCCCCCTTAGAAAGAGTTTCTCTAAGACAAATTAATGATTTTGCTAAAAATTTAGAAATAAATTTTTATGGAGATAAAAGAACATTATGGAAATATTATTTAGTTTCAAATTCTGAAGTAGAAAGTTTATTAAAAGAAAGATTTGGAAAGAAAAAGACTGTTCAAAAAAAGAAAACTCTTCCATTAAAAAAATCAAAAACTAAAGAAGAAACAATTATTTTTCTTGAAAAAATAAGATCTTATTTGCAAAGTAAGAATATAGAAATAACTAATGAAGAAATCATAAGATCAAGTTCAGAAATAGATTTTAAAGTTAAAATCCCAACAACAATAGGTAGCATGGAATATTACTGCAAGGCAAAAAGAAAAAAAAATTGCAATGATGGAGATTTAAGTACTGCATATGTTAAAGGAATATCAATGAATCTTCCTGTTTTATTTATAACAACCGGAAGAGTAACAAAAAAAGCAAAAGAAATGATAAAAAAAGAATTTAAAGGATTAATATTGAAGGAAATATAATATGGGAACAAAATTAACAGTTCTAGTAGAACCAAAAATTGTAAGTTATAATGATTTAAGAGGGAAAACATTCGCAGTTGATGCTCATAATGTTTTATACCAATTTTTGACGACAATAAGAAGTTATGATGGGAGTTATTTAACAGATAAAAAAGGAAATATAACTAGTCACTTAATTGGTTTATTTAATAGATCTGTTGCGTTAATGGAACTAGGTTTGAAGTTATGTTTTGTTTTTGATGGGAAAGTTCCGGAATTAAAAAAAGAAGAAACCCTCAGGAGAAAAGAATTGAAAAATGTTGCTTTGAAAAAGTATGAATTAGCAGCTGCTGAAAAAAACATAGAGGAAATGAAAAAACAAGCGACAAGAACCACAAAATTAACTAAGGAAATGATTGGAGATGCTAAAGAATTAATAATTGCGTTAGGAATGCCAATAGTTGAAGCACCATCTGAGGGAGAAGCACAAGCTGCAAAAATGGTAAAAGAAAAAGAGGTTTATGCAGCAATTAGTCAAGATTATGATACTTTATTGTTTGGTTGTCCTAGAATGATAAAAAATTTAACAATAAGTAAAAAGAGAAAAATCCATGGAACTTATGCGATGAAAGAAGTTTTCCCTGAAATAATAGAATTAGGACAACTTTTGAATTCAACAGGATTAGACCAGGATAAGCTAATAGCATTAGGTATAATGACTGGAACAGATTATTGTAGGGAAGGTATAAAAGGAATAGGTCCTAAAAAAGCATTAAACTTACTAAAAAAAAATTCTGTAGAAGAAGCATTCTTAAAGGCTGGTTGGAATCAAAAAATAAAATGGGAAGATGTTTTTAAGTTAATAAAAGAAATGCCAACAAAATCTGTAAAAAATATAGGCTGGAAAAGTGTTAATGTTGAAAAAGTAAAAAAAATTCTTGTTGAGAGACACGATTTTGATGTAGAAAGAGTAGAAAAAACTCTTGAAAAGTTAAATGTTAATCAAAAAGGATTATCTGATTTCTTATAAAAATAGCCAGCACTCCTTAGTTACTTCCGCTAATCACAGGCAGTGCCTCATTGGGTGTTCACCTAGTCATGGTGCTGGCGAGAAAAAGAAATAAAGCAGAGATTAAAAATTTAATCCCTATCAAGTCTACTCATAGTGTGTTCAAAAAAATGTGAAGAATCTCTAGGATCATCTCTGTAAGAGTCTTGCATTAAAATTTCCATAGGAAATTTATATGTTTCTTGTTCCATATCAAATGGTGTTTGTTGTAGTTCTTCGTGTTCAAAAGATTTTTTAAAATAAATTATTTGTTCCTGGAGGTTCAATCTCTTATTTTCCTTGTAGAAATCAAAAAAATCATTCACTAACGAAAAGGATTTTAGAAGTTTACTAATTTCAAATGCATGCATTAAATACAAATTATTGGAATGTGCTGTTTTTGAAAGATAGATTACTGTTTGTTTCCAATTTAATAAATTGTCTGAAGATTTTAAAACTTTGTAAGTTTCTAAATGGTCTTCAAGACTTAAAATTAGATCATTATTTTCTGTTGCTAATTTGTTAGCAATACTATATGATTCAAAGAAAGTTTCTACTTCTTGAAAGTTAGGAAATTTGTCTGAAAAATAAGAAATTTCTTCTCTAGAAACTTCAGGAAATTTTCGTCCTAATTCTCTAACTTGTTTTCCGAAATATGCTTCATTTGCAGAAGGAATAATTTCAAAATCAATAACTTCATCAACTGTTTTATTTTTCCAGTTTTTTTTACCTTCCTTTCTTCTTTTTCTTTCATTCATTTTACTACCTTTTTTAATTAGTTAAGTTAATATATATTTAAAGTTTTTTGAAATCATAACAAACCCTGAATTTTCTTGGCGCATTCTGTCCTGCTTTGATAGTTTGAATTAATTTAAGCTTTTTTCTTTCTAGTTTTTTCCCTGTTTTTTCAATTTCATCTTCTTCAACAAAATAATATAAATGAATAATTCCTTTTCTTTTCAAAACAGTTAAAGCAATATTTAAAAAAACAAGAGATTTACTTGGTAATGGCATAATTATTCTATCAAATTTTTCTTTTAATTTAGGAACTTCTTTTGAAACATCGCCTCTTATTAACTCTACATTTTTTATTTTGTTAATTTTTAAATTTTCTAAACCATATTTGTGTCCATGAGGATTTAGTTCTATACCAACAATTTTTTTGGCTTTACTATTTTTACTTAAAACACAAGGATAAGGACCACAACCAGAAAACATAACAAGAATTTTTTCTCCTGGTTTCACAAGTTTTGAAATTCTTTTTCTTTCAGAACCTATTCTTGGAGAAAAATAAACTTTTTCAATATTAAATTTAAGTAAAACATTATTTTCTTTATATTTTGTTTCTTTTGTCTTTTTACCAGCTAAAAATTTATATTGTTGAAGCCTAAAAGTTCCACCATGACCACTTGATTTTTTAAGAACAGTCTTAACAACTTTATCTGTTTTTAATAATGCTTTGGCAATTTCATTTTCTTTTTTTTCTAGTTCTTTTGGAATTTCTAAAATAGCTATTTTTCCAATAACATCTCTTCCTGTCTTAAGAATATTTAATTCTTTTTTAGAAAGAATTTGTTTTAAAACATCCTCAAATCTTTCCTTTTTTATTTTTTTCTTAAATTCTCTTTTAACAAAATTTCCTTTAAAGTTATTGCTTTTTTTTTTAATAGGAAATATAATTTTATATTTTGATTTAATAATCTTATATTCTTTTAAAATTAAGCAATCCTCAAGAAGTTTTTTTCTTGTGGTTTCTGCCTCTTTGATTGAAACTTCTAATCCTAACATTATCTAATGAAATTAGAAAAGATATATAATATTAACCAAACATACTTAAGAATTTAGAATTCTTTGTCGTTCGGTTTTCAACCAAACATTTGTAAATAATCAGTTTCATCATCTACTGATTTAACTTTATTTATTGCTTCTATAAAATCAAATTCTTTAACTTTACTTCTATCTTTTCTAATGGCGAAATAACCCGCTTCTGTACATACTGCTCTAATCTCAGCACCAGAAAAACCATCCATTTGCGAAGATAAGCTTTCAAAATCAATATTTGTTGTAAGGCTCATATTAGTAGTGTGGATGTTGAATATTTCTTTAATGCCTTCTTTATCAGGTGTTGGAACTTTAATTAATCTGTCAAGTCGCCCAGGCCTTAAAATTGCAGGATCCAAAATGTCTATTCTGTTTGTGCAACCTATTATTTTAACATTACTTAATGGTTTAAAACCGTCAAGTTCTGCAAGTAATTGCATGAATGTTCTTTGAACTTCTCTTTCTCCAGAAGTTCCAATATCTAATCTTTTAGCAGCTAGTGCATCAATTTCGTCTATGAAAACTATTGAAGGGCTTTTTTCCCTTGCTAATTGAAAAATTTCTTTAATTAATTTAGCACCTTCACCAATATATTTTTGAACTAATTCAGAACCTACGACCTCAATAAAAGTACTATTCGTGCTTTTAGCTACTGCTTTAGCTAGTAAAGTTTTGCCAGTTCCTGGAGGTCCGTGCAATAATAATCCTTTAGGTGGAGAAATTCCTATTTTTTTAAATAATTCTGGCTTCATTAATGGAAGTTCTATTACTTCTTTAAGCTCTTGAATTTGTTGATCTAACGCACCTACTTTATTCCATTTAATATCAGGTTTTTCAATAATTACAAATTTATTAACATCAAAAATTTTATTAGAGTCTATTTTTCTAACAATATTTAGATTTTTTTGATCTGCAAGAACAGTATCGCCAGGAATTATTTTTACATCCTTAGAAAAACTAACAAAAAATTTATTTCCATTTGGAACTTTCACTATTGCACCATCATCAATTAAGTCACATACTTCACAAACCATTAAAGGTGGAAGTCTTAACCTATCTAAATCTGTTTTTAATTTATTAACAGTATCTTTAAGAAGTTTATTTTCATCTTCTAAATCTGTATGGTAAGAGGAGTAACTATAAGTAGATTCTTTCTCGAAATTTTTAGAATCACCCACTGTAGAAGACAGAAAGAGAAAGATATATTTAAACCTTTTTAATAAGTAAAACTTGTAAATGAGGAATTTTTTTAATTTTTTTAATGTTTTCTTGTTCAGCAAGATCATTTTTTAATGCAAATTGGATAGATTCTTCTCCCACAAACATAATATTGTCTGCTTTAGAAATTAATTTTAGTAATTTGTTTTCAGGAAGTTCTTCTCCTTTGTAAAAATCACCTGTTAAATCTAGTTGTAAATTGTTTTCTTCGAATTTTTCTCCTATAATGTTTGAATCACAAACAGAAATAATTAAAGAATTCAAACTTTTATGTTCTTTAACAAGAATCATTTTAATAAAGGAATAGAATTTTTAGCTCCACAAGCCATACATTTCATGAATGAAAATTTTCCTGTTGTTGAAAGTTGTGTATCTGGTTTTTTACATTCTTTACAAAAAACAAAAGTTTCTGAATACTCTTCAATTTTCCTGTTGATGAATGCTGCAGGAACTTTTCTTCCTATAATAACTCTATTATTGGAAATTTCTCCAGGTGTTGCTAATTGTTTTAGAATGTATTTTAGTAAATGTTCTTGTTTTCTTCCCAAATGAGATGCTATTGTTGCAAAATTACTTAATACGGTCTTATTACCTTCAATATGTCCCTTTATTTTTGGAATTTCAAAACGTTGAGAACTAGACTTTTCTTCTGGCAATTCTTTCTTAGCTCTTTTTAGCATGTCCTCATATTTCATGTTTTTTGGAAAAAGAAGATTATTTATAAAATTTCTTTATTAACTTGTTAGCGAAAAGTTTTTATAATTTTGAAGCTATTTTTTTACTATGGTGCTTGAAGGATTTCTAAACCCGTTAAAAATTGAAAACAAACCAAGACAAATTATGTCTTATTCATTAATTTATACTGTTTTGGCTGTTTTGTTGGGTTTATGGATATTTAGTAGTGAAGCTTCAATGGTAATGGTGTTTCTATCAGTTATGGCATTATTACCTTTTGTTTATTCCTTATTAAGAAGTGAAGAGGAGAAAGGATTGATTTCAAAAAACGAGAAATCTTTATTAAAAAAACATGCTAAAGTTTTGAATATTTTTATGTTGTTGTTTTTTGGAATGACTCTTGCATATTCATTATCTTATGTTTTTATTCCATCTAATGAATTAGTTACGACTTTTGATGCTCAAATATCTGCAATAAGGCATAATAGTGCAATTGTGTCTGGAAATGTTTTGGAACAAGGAGCTTTTTTTAAAAAAGTTTTATTTAATAATTTAAGAGTTATGGTTTTAGCATTATTATTTTCGTTTATTTATGGTTCTGGAGCAATATTTATTTTGGGATGGAATGCTTCAGTAATAGGTGTTGCAATAGGAATGTCTATAAGAAATGCGATGGCTGAAGTTTCTTCAATGGTAGGACTAAATTTAATAGCGGGTTATTTTAATGCTACTGTTTATGGATTGACTAGATATTTAATACACGGAATTCCAGAAATTTTAGCTTATTTTGCTGCAGGATTAGCAGGAGGAATTATTTCAGTTGCGATAGTAAAACATGATTTTTTTTCAAAAGGATTTAATAAAATTTTAACAGATAGTTATAGTTTAATAATGGTTTCTGTTCTATTAATCTTTCTTGCAGCAATGTTAGAAGTGTGGATTACTCCTTTAATTTTTTAATTATTCTAGGATTTTAATTTTTCCTTGTTTAATCTCAAACAATTCTCCTTCCAACAATAAATTATTTATTTTTGATTCGCAATTTTCTATTTTTGAAGTTTTCACAATTTCATTAATGTCAACCCCTTCTCCAGAATCTAAAATTCTTATAGTGTTAAGAATTGTTTCGTAAATATTTGAATTCTCTTTAGGTTTTATTTTTTCTAACTCTTCTTTTTTTGGTGTTTTAATATTTATTAGTTCGAATTTTCTTATTTTTAACCAATCGTTAGTGTTTAAAACATTTAAAATTTCTGCGACAACATATTTTTCTGTATTTGATTCTCTTAAACTACCAATTATTAAAACAGGTTTACTAATAGCAAGATTTTTTGGTTGGTTGAATGTTTTTACTATTATGCTTCCGGTTCCGTCATCTACAACTAATTGATTTTTATCAATGCTAACAATTAAAGCTATAAGATTAATTTTTAACACTTGAATGTTGTTAAAATTAAAATAGCTTAGTTCCCAACCTGGTTTTCTAATTAAAGAAGCGTTTAGTAAATCTTTTATCCTTACTTTTGTGGCTGTTGGACGTTCAAGCATTTTCAGATTTTTTGGATGTAATCTCTTTTAGGATGGAAAATGTCTCCTGATCTGGATAATTTAGTTAGTGTTTCATCAACATCAGTTCTGGAAACTCCTTTATTTTCACATTCTCTAATAAGATCTTCAATTGGAATGCTTTTTCCGAATAGCTCTTCTAATTCAGTAATTATGTTTTTTACAATTCCAATATGGCTTCTGTCAGAAGCTGTAATTCCCGTAGTTATTCTATCAATATCTAATTGTTTAGTTTCGGGATCTATGCCTATTTGTTCAAGACAGAAATTCAATAAACCAATTGCTTTTATTGCGTCATTTTTTTCAACAGTTTTAGAAAGTCTGGTTTTTGCAGATGCTTCAGAAAGTCTTACTAATGCTTCTAGTTGTCTTGCGGAAATAGGGATTGGTTTTACTTCGAATTCATCTGTAGAAGATGAATTCCTTATTGAAACATAATATTCTTTTATTTCATTAAATGCTGATTCTGTAAGAATTGGATTGATTTTTTGTTTTGCATAAGCAATATATTTTCTTAATAATTCTTCTTTGATGGGTGTTTCTTTAACATCTGATGTTTGATGGAGTTTCAGGATGAAAGATGCCATTTTGGAATCTCTGTCTTTATTAGGAATATCTCTTATTGGAAATATTAAATCAAATCTGTTTATTAGAGTGCTTGGTAATTCTATTTGTTTGGCTGGCGGTTGGTATGGATCAAACCTTCCAAATTTGGGATTTGCGGCTGCTAAGACAGTAGTTTCTGCTCTTAGGGTGGCTTGAATATTTGCTTTACTAATAGTCACTGTTTGTTGTTCTAATGCTTCATGCATTGCACTTCTGTCTTCATCCCCCATTTTATCTAACTCATCAATAGAACAAAGACCTTTATTTGCCAGAACTAGAGCTCCTGCTTCTAGTGCCCAACCTCTTATGAAATCATCCTTAACTACTGATGCAGTAAGTCCTGCCGCGCTCGCACCTTTCCCTCCTACAAATCTTGCTTTTGGAGCTACAATAGTAACTCTTTTTAACATTTGAGACTTTCCAGAACCGGGATCGCCAATTAATAAAATATGCATGTCTCCTCTGGTTGTTACACCATCCGTTCTAATTTTTCTAACGCCTCCAAAAAGTTGTAAGAGTAATGCTTCCTTAACTTTGTCATGGCCATAAATAGATGGTGCCAAGGATTTAACTAATAATTCGTAAATATTCTTTTTTTCTGAAAGTTTTTTAATTTCTTCTTCTTCTTTCCTATCTATACTAATTTCAGAAAATTCTTCTTCTACCGTTTCAAAATAATTTGCTTCTGCTATTAAATCAAATCTTATTGAGGTTCCTCCACTCCTTAAAATTATTGGAACTTCGTTAATAACACAATTAACTATTATTTTACTTCCAGGATTTGTTTTTTTCTCACTTAAAGGACTTACTAAGTCTGCTTGTAAGAAAACGTCTAGTCTTTTTGGTTGTGCACCACCGTCTAAAGTTTCAGGAGATTCTTCTAGAACTATTTTTTGAGCATCAACAAGTTCTTTGCTTAGAATTTTAAATTTTCCTTTTCTTCCACAACCACATCTTGAAGGTTCTTTGAATTTAGTATCTAATTGCAAAACAGAAATTATATTTCCACAACTAGGACATTCAAATCTTGCAGAAGTTACTTGTGGCCTAACATCTGATTTTTGTCTTATTATTCCTTCTATTTGTATAAATTTATTTATGTGTTTACTTCTAACATTCTTTATTGCTACTTTTTGAGTGTTTGGAATATTCTTAACTCTTATTCTAAAATTAATGTTTGACTCCAAATCAAATTCTTGACATGCTAGTTCTATGGCTCTAATAACTTCGTCAGGCTTTTCAAGAAGTTCTTCAGCTAATTTGTGATTAAATTTAAGTAATTCTTCAAAATCAATAATTAAAAAATGCTTCCCTTTTCGGGAAGCTTCAAAAAGTGTAGATTGGTAAAACTTGTCAATAAATTCTTGGAATTTTTTGATTTGTTTTACAACATCCATCTATTGAACCTTTTTCAAATTTTCAATAAGCTTTTCAACAGCAGAATGAACCTCGTCTTCAGATTTTGTTCCTGTACATACTATTTTTCCATTACTAAACAATAAAAATGTTGCTTTTGCGTCTCTTAACTTGTAAACAAGTCCTGGAAATTGTTCTGGTTCGTATTCTGTATTATCTAACTTCATTGCCAGAGTGTTCAGGTTTAAATCCATTCCAATATCGCCAGAAGCGACAATGTTTTGAACATTAATCTCTGGAGTTATTTTAATTTTAATACCTATTTTTTCAACACTTTCAACAATTTTAATAAGTGATTCTCTTACTTTGTCTAAACTTCTTGCTCCTGTACATACTATTTTTCCAGAACTAAAGATTAGTGCCGAAGTTTTAGGATCTTTAATCCTAATAACTAATCCTGGGAATTGTTCAGGATTATATTCTGTGTTACTTAACGTAGCAGCCATTTTTTCTAGTGGAATGTCATGTTCCAAACTGCTAGAAACAACAATATTTACAACTTGTATGTTTTTAACCATGTTTTACCCCTCGTTTTTTAAAAAGTGTTTATAAATGAGAATCAAAAGTTCTTTATAAATACTCTTGTTGTTGAATTGTGTTTTTTAAGGATATAAAGCACACCAGCATTTCCAGTGGAGATTTTTCTTTTTCTTTTTCTTTTATTCTCTCTGGTTAAAAATTAACAATCGTTAAGTTTTTAAAACTTGATTATTTCTCTTTTTTAATGGAATTTCCTCAACATATCGAATTATGGTATTTACTGCCTGCAATAAGAAGAGAACTTTCTAAAGAATTGAAAAGAAAAGGATTGTCACAAAGAAAAATAGCAGAATATTTAGGAATTACAGAAGCAGCAGTTTCTCAATATTCAAAGTTAAAAAGGGGGAAAATTTTATTGCCTGAACAATTAAAATGGCAAGTTAAGGAATCTGCAGGGAGAATATATAGAGGAAAACCAGCCTTTGAAGAAATATTTTCTTTGGTTAAAGAATCTAGAGGAGAAATACTTTGTCAGATTCATAAAAAAGTAGATTCTGATGTTCCAGAGTCTTGCAAATTGTGCTTTGAAAAATGATAAATGAAAAAATAATAAGAGAAATTTCAGTTTCTAAGAAAGAACCTTCTTGGATGTTGAAAAAAAGGTTAAAAGCTTTAAAAATATTTAACAAATTAAAAATGCCTGATTGGGGGCCGGAACTTTCTAAATTAAAATTTGATGAATTAACTTATTTTGTAAAGCCTGGTGCTAAGCAAACAAGATCATGGAATGAAGTGCCTAAAGATATTAAAGAAACATTTGAAAAATTAGGAATTCCTGAAGCAGAAAGAAAAGCATTGGCAGGAGTTGGAGCACAGTACGAGTCTGAAACTGTTTATCATAATCTTAAGAAAGAATGGGAAGAGAAAGGAGTTATTTTCTTAGATATGGATGAGGCATTAAGGAAACATCCTTCTCTTGTTAAGAAATACTTTAGTAAATGCGTTCCTATAACAGATCATAAATTTGCAGCATTGCATTTTGCAGTGTGGAGTGGTGGGACTTTTTTGTATATTCCTAAAAATGTAAAAGTCAATATGCCATTACAAGCTTATTTTAGAATGAATTCTCCTGCAATGGGACAGTTTGAACATACACTAATTATTGTTGATGAAGGTGCAGAAGTTCATTATTTGGAAGGATGTAGCGCACCCCAATATACTGAAAATAATATTCATGCAGGTTGTGTAGAAGTTTTTGTTTCCAAAAATTCTAGGATGAGATATTCTAGTGTTGAAAATTGGAGTAGAAACACATATAATTTAAACACTAAAAGAGCAATTGTTGAAGATAATGGACTTATAGAATGGGTGGGTGGTAATTTAGGAAGTGGAGTTACAATGCTTTATCCTTGTTCAGTATTGAAAGGAAAAAATTCTAAGTCTGACTATTTAGGAATTGCATTTGCAGGAAAGGGACAAAATCAAGATACTGGAGGTAAAGTAATCCATATTGGCGAAAATACTAGATCTACATTAATCAGTAAAAGTATTAGTAAGGATGGAGGAATTTCAACTTATAGAGGCTTAGTTAAAATATTACCAGGGGCGAAGAATGCAAGGTCAAGCATTAATTGTAATGCATTACTATTTGAAGATTCAGTTTCAAAAACAAAACCTTTAATGAGAGTTAATGAAAAAACAGCTTCAGTTTCTCATGAAGCGAGTGTTGGAAAAATAAGTGACAATCAAATTTATTACATGATGTCTCGCGGCTTAAATGAAGAACAAGCGACTCAATTAATAGTTTCAGGATTTATAGCACCAATAGTTAAAGAATTACCAATAGAATATGCTCTAGAATTTAATAGGTTAATACAATTAGAAATGGAGAATTCAATAGGATGAAGGAAGTAAGATTGAAAAGAGGTTTAGGAATAGAGACAAGAGTTAAAATAGAAGAACTTCCTTTAAAGAAAGAGAAAATAATTTTTTCAGGAATTCAAAAAGAAAAAATAATTTTAAAACCATTCGTTAAATTAGAAATATTGGTTGAAAAAAATTCAAAACTAAATTTAGAATTAATTCAAGATAGTAAAGGAAATTATGAGGAACAAATTATTGTTTTAGTAAAGAAAAATTCTTTTGTTAACTTTCTTTATTCGCATACTTCCGGAACATTACTTAGTAATAAACATTTTGTTTTGGAAGAAGATTCTAAATTGTTTTTTGAAGAAAGAAATTATGGTCTTAAAACAGTAAGTCATTCAGTATTTAATTTAAGAAAAAATTCGGAATTAAAAGTTATTTCAAAACATATTGGTAAAAAACAAGAACATGATTCAACATTGGAAGTTATTCATGAGGAAAAAAGTTTTGCTAATTTGGAATCTAGAAATTTATTGAAAGATTCAACTGCTTTAACGAGAGGAATAATAAGAGTTTTGAAAGATGCTGCAGGAACCGAAACGGAATATATTTCAAAAAATCTTTTATTTGGTGATAGTTCTGCTAATACAATTCCAGAATTAGACATTTACAATGAAAACATTATTTGCAAACATGGAGCAACTATTGAAACAATTAATGAAGAACAAATTTATTATTTAATGTCTAGAGGTTTGAGTAAGACTGATTCTATAGAAGTTGTAACTTCAGGACTTTTTGGGACTAATGGAGTTTAAATTAAAATGAGAAAAGATTTTCCAATATTAAAGAATATAATTTATTTTGATAATGCTGCCACATCTCAAAAGCCAAGAGTAGTTATTAATGCAATCAAACAATTTTATGAGAAAGAAAACTCTAATGTTCACAGGTCAGTTCATAAATTAGCAGAAGTAGCAACTTTAAAATATGAATCTACAAGAAGAAAAACTTCAGAATTTCTGGGATGTAAAGCTAATGAAATAATTTTTACTTCAGGAACGACGCATTCTCTAAATTTATTAGCTAATTCCAAACGTTTAGAATTAGAAAGTAATGATGAAATATTAATTACTGAAATGGAACATCATAGTAATATAGTTCCTTGGCAAGAAATTAGTAAAGAAACAGGTGCTAAACTAAAATTTGCAGGTGTTGATAATAATGGTGTGTTAGACATGAAAACTTTTGAAGAATTACTTAATGTCCATACCAAAGTAGTTTCAATAACTTCAATGTCGAACTTAACTGGAATTAAAAATCCTGTGAGAAAAATTTCTGAACTGGTAAGAAGTAAGGCTCCTGATGCAGAAATAATTCTTGATTGCGCACAATCAATAGTTCATGAAAAACCAAACATCAAACTAGTAGATTATCTTGTTTTTTCCAGCCATAAAATGTTTGGACCAATGGGTCTTGGAATTTTATATGGTAGGAGAAAATTATTAGAAAAATTAAATCCTTTAATGTTTGGCGGAGAAATGATAAATAAGGTAACGAAGAAAAAAACAATCTTTGCAGATCCACCTCAAAAGTTTGAGGCAGGAACCCAAAATGTAGCGTCTGTTATTGTATTTTCAAAAGCTTTGGAATATTTAGAAAAAAATTATGAATTCATAAAAAAACAAGATTCTGAATTGTTAGAATATGCAACTTTTGAATTAAAGAAAATTAAGGGTGTTGAAATATTTGGTGATATTAATAATAAAGGACCAATAATTTCATTTACTCTTGAAGGAATACATGCTCATGATTTAGCTCAGTTATTAAGTGAAAAAAATATTGCAGTGCGTCCTGGACATATGTGCGCCCAGCCTTTAGTTGATAAGACAAATAAGGATGCTTTGACAAGAATAAGTTTTTTAGCTTATAATACTAAAAAAGAAATTGAAATTTTTATAAACTCTTTGAAGGAAATAAAATGTATCTTGAAGAATTAATGGAAGAATATAGAGAACCAGAAAATTTTGGTGTGATGAAGAATTATTCAGCCACACATAAGGATTGGAATAGTTCTTGCGGGGATGAAATAATTGTTTATTTGAAAATTGAGAAAGATATAATTAAAAATATTAAATTTCAAGGTAATGGTTGTGCAATAAGTGTTGTGGCTATGTCACGGCTTTCTCAGAAAGTGAAGGGAAAAACAGTAAAGAAAGTTTTAGCTTTTAATAAAGAGAAAGTTTTAGGATTGTTAGGGATTGAAATAAATCCCATGAGATTAAAATGTGCATTATTGTCTTTAAAGGCTGTAAAAACTGCAATTGTGAGGTTTGAAAATGCTAAAAATTAATGAGTTGATTGTTAAAACAGAAGGAAAAGAAATAATTACTGGACTTAATCTGGAATTAAAAAAAGGGATTAATGTTTTAATGGGACCTAATGGTTCTGGAAAAACAACCTTAGCACATGCAATAATGGGAAATCCTAAATATTTTGTTTTGGGAAGTATTGTTTTTAATGGAAAAAACATTATTAAGTTAAAGGTTGATAATAGGGCTAAAGAAGGAATATTCTTATCTTTTCAAAATCCTGAAAATTTAGAAGGAGTTAAAATTTCACATTTTTTAAGAACTAGTTATAATTCAATAAATGAAAAAATTCCTGTCTTGGAATTTAATAAATTGTTAAAGGAGAAAATGAAACTTTTAGGTTTAGATTTTAGTTTTGCTACTAGAAGTTTGAAAGATTTTTCTGGAGGGGAAAGAAAAAAACTTGAAATGTTGCAGTTATTAGTGTTAGATCCAGAATTAATAATTTTTGATGAGACAGATTCAGGATTGGATGTTGATGCTTTGAAGCAAGTATGTAAAAATATTACTTTATTAAAGAATAAAATAGTGTTAATAATAACACATTATAGAAGAATGCTTCATTATTTTAATGTTGATAAAATCTTTGTAATTAAGAATGGAAAAATAATAAAAGAAGGAAATAAAAACCTCGCTAAACGAATTGAAGATCAAGGTTATGATTCTATCTAATTGGTTTTAATTTCACTTTATTTTTAAGAGAAATTTCCCATTTTGGTAATGCAAAACCACTCCTAACTAAATGAGTGTTGAATATTTTCGCAAAACTCCAGCAAGCCTTATGGTGTAGTAACCAACTAATAATATGTTCTGAATAACAATAAGAACACACATCAATATCTTGTTTACAAAGTAAGCAATTAATTTCTGAAGTGAAATTAAAGTCTTTAATCTCGTAAGTCTTCATTCTTAATTCACTTACTAGTTCTGGATTAGTTTCTAACATCCAAGACTCAATTTCCTTCTCTAAACACTCTGGACAAACAGGGTGTTTTACTGCTTCATAACATACTTTGCAATTCATTTTCTTAACACCTCGTAGTTATGCCTCTGAAGTTTCCAAAAAGTTTTACAATAAAAGAATTTATTCCTTGATTGCAAAACCCTGGTGGAATCAACAATCAAGGCAATAGATTGGTCTAATGACTAAGGAAAAATTCAGTTTCCAAAAGGTCATTAAATCAAACATAATTAATTTATAACAAAACACATATTTAAATATTGTGAATTTTTTTTAGTGCATTATTTATCTTTTCAACATTAAAACCAACTATTATGGTTCCGTTAATATCAGTTACTGGGACGCCCATTTGATTAGATTTCTCAACCATTTGATCCCTTGCTTTATCATTCTTTGAAACATCAAGATCTTTGAATGAAACTTTCTTTTCTTTCAAATATTCCTTCAATCTTTTACACCATGGACATGTTGGTGTTGAATAAAGGGTTACTTCCATTTTATTTATTTTGTTAAGTTAGTATATATACTTTTGTTATTCAAACACTAACTTTTAATAATGTTCTACTTTTCTTGTTTTTATGCTTTACATAATAAGGTATGGTGAAATAGGAATTAAGGGTAAAAATAGAAAATATTTTGAGAAGGCCTTGGTAAGGAATATTAAAGAATTTTGTAAACCCTGTACTATTGAAAGAATTCGTGGAAGAATATTAGTGGAGACAGAAATCCCTTCATTTAATAGAGTTTTTGGTATTGTAAATTATAGTCCTGCTGTAATAGTCGAGAAAGATGTTTCTTTAATTGAAAAAACTTGTTTGAGTATTGTGAATAATGAGAAGACATTCAGAATAAGCGCTAGGAGATTATCAAAGAATTTTCCTTTAACTTCACACCAATTACAAGCAAAAGTTGGCGCATTTATTGTTCAAGAAAAAAGATTAAAAGTTGATTTAGGAAATCCTGAATTAAATATTGGTGTGGAAATTCTTGAAGATAAAGCAGTAGTGTTTTCTGAAAGGATTAAAGGACTTGGCGGATTACCAGTAGGAACTGCAGGGAATGTAATTTGTAGAGTGAGTTCTAAAGCTGATGAACTAGCTTGTTTATTAGCGATGAAAAGAGGTTGTTTACCTAATGTGGAGGGCACTTCTAAATTGTTGAGGAAGTATTTAAAGAGAGAGGCAAAATTGAAGTTCAAAGCAGAAATTTCAGGAAAAACACTTTCAGAATTACCTGAGAAGGAAGAAACAGTTTTTTATCCTTTAATTAATTATTCTAAGCAGGAAATAGAGCAGGAATACGAGAGATTTATAACTAATTAATTTTTTCTTTTGTTTATGAAAGTTTATATTGAAAGACCAAAGACTGAAAAAAATTTAGAGTTTGAAGGAACTGTTAAAGAATTATTAGTTTTGTTAGATATAAATCCCGAAACAGTAATAGTTGCAAATAATAATGAATTAATCACTGAAGAGGATGTTCTAAAAAATACTGATGAGATTAGAATAATGAGTGTGATTTCAGGAGGATGAACTGTAATAACTGTAATAAAAGGGCGGTATTGCTCAAACCAAGATTATGCGAGGAACATTTTATTGCTTATTTTGAAGGGAAAGTCTTTGAAGAGATTAATAATGAGAATATTATTGGAGAAATAACTGTTGCTTGTTCTGGAGGAAAGGATTCAACAACAATTCTCTATTTACTTCATAAATTCGGCATTAAAGTTAAAGCGTTGGCAATAGATGAAGGAATTAAGGGTTATAGAAATGAAAGTCTAGAAAGTTTGAAAAAGTTTTGTTCTGATTTGGGTGTTGAGTTGGAAGTTTTTAGTTTTAAAAATGACTTTGGAAAAACACTTGATGAAATAATGAAGGTTAAGATTCATTCTTGCAAATACTGTGGTGTTTTGAGAAGAAATTTATTGAATAAACACGCTACTAATTTATTGGCTACAGGACATAATTTAGATGATGAAAGCCAAGCTGCATTCATGAACTTAGTTAGTGGTAGGAAAGAACTATTTCCTGGTGGTAAGAAAGAGATTAAGAATCTTGTTAGAAGAATAAAACCTTTGAAATACTGTACTGAAAAAGAAGTTATGACTTATTCCTTTTTGAAGAATTTTCCTGTAGATTTTAATGAATGTCCAAACTTAAAAAATTCACAAAGGGAGAAAATAAGAGATTTATTGAATTCGTTAGAGGTTGAAAAGCCTGGTACTAAGGAGAATATTTTAAGAAGATTTGAAAGCATAAATATTAAGAAGGATGGAAAGATTAAGTTTTGTAGGATTTGTAATAATCCAACACGCAGAGAAGTTTGTAATGCTTGTAATATTATAGAGGAGATAAAATGACCAGTATAATAGTGCCTAAAAAACTAGAGAAGGAAGCATTGAAAGTTTATGACAAAGTAGTTAATGTTAATTTTGTAGAAGGGAATAGGAAAAATTTTGATAATAGAAAAAAATGTTATTTTAAAAATTTAGAATTGATAGAGAAGAAAGACTCTTTTCATTACAGAAGAGGAGGATTAAATCAAATACTTTGTAGGTTGGCAGCGCGTCAGGGTAAGATAGTGTTTTTTAATTTGAATTTGTTAAAGGAGGGAAAAGGATTTTCTAGAGAGGTTTTAATAGGTAGAATGAAACAAAATATTTGGTTGTGTAGAAAGTTTAAAGTACAAATGAAAGCAGGATTTTTTCCTTCTGTTAAAGAAGAAATAAAGAATCCTGAAGATGTTAAAGGTTTGTTAATAATTCTTGGAATGACCGCATTAGAAGCTAAGAATGCATTAGAGTTTTAACAGAAAATTTAAATAGTAATTCTAAGTAAAACTCTTATTGAGGGTAATTCATGAATAAAAGAGGCTTGTTATTATTATTAGTTCTGTTGTTAGTTAATGCTGTTTTTGGATTTGTAGATTATGCAGATAAATATTCCTGTCATTCTAACGGAGGCTTGTTTTGTGATAATTTTGAAAGTAATAAATGTGCAATGATAGATGATTTAACAGATTCTTTAAACACTATTGATTGTAGAATTTCTAGTAATTATTATGTTGATGTTGATAATGGTTTAGGAAATAATATTCTTTATTTCAACAGATTAATTTTTGATTCTGGAGCTAGTATTCATTTTGTAGATTCTGGAGCTGGAGAAGGACTAATTGATTATGGATTTTATTGTGATACTGGAGATCAAATTTGTTATGGTGAAGGAGGAAATGGAGGGGATCAAGAAGATCATGGTGGTGATGGTGGAAAGGGAGGAACTGGTGGGATTTTAGGTTTTCATGGGGGTTCTGGTGCACATGGACAAAATTTTGATGAAGGTGGAGATGATGGTGATGGTTGTGATGAAGGTGGCGATGCAGGAGGAGGCACAGGTAATAAACCTTCAGGGGCTACAATTGGTATAATTGCTTTTCAGATTGAAATTTCTGATGAAGTCACAATTTCTGTTGAGGGAGTTACTGGTGGCACTGGTGATAATGGTTGTATGGATACTGACGGATACAATGCTGGAAGTGGTGGTGGAGGTGGTGGAGGTGGTTCTGGCGCAGGAAAATTATTTGTTGTTGCGACTGAACTTGTTGGTGATCAGCAAGGAATAAACAGTGCTTTGAACCTGGTTGCAAAAGGAGGTAAAGGAGGAGCTGGCGGTGATGGAGAAGATGGTCCTTGGAATAATGAAGGTGGTGGTGGGGGTGGTGGAGGTGGTGGTGAAGGAGGGAAAGTATATTTTTCTGTAGAAACTTCAGAAGTAACTCATTCTTTGATTGTGAACGAAGGTGCAGGCGGAGGGGGTGGTAACGGATATAGCAACGCTATTAATGGTGGAACTGGCGAAGGTGGTCCTAGTGGAGAAGCATTCGGTCCTGGTGAATGGGAACTTTCAGAATTAGAAGGTGCGTTTGGAGTTAGTATTAAAGAAAATTATTTTGGAAGTCCTTATTTTGTTTGTAATGATGGAATAGATAATGATGGTGATGGAAATACAGATATGGCTGATGAAGATTGTTATGAAACTTCCGCAAATGAATTAGGTTGGGAAACAGAAGCTCATAATTTAGCAGCTGATTGGTTTGATGCTTCTTCAAATACTGGAGCGGATGGTGTTTGTGGAGATGATGCAGGAGATGCTAGTTGTATAGGTTCTTTATATTGTCCTTCAATTCCAAATGATGAATGTGGGGATTTTGAGGGGTGTTCATTAACGGGGGGAGCAACAAGTTGTGATTCTTTATGGAATGATGAATTTGATTGTTTGAGCCAGGAAGGTTGTTCATGGGAATGGCAAGATTCTTACTGTAGTGGTTTCTTATGGAGTGATTCAGTATGTGCAGTTTTTGGTTCTGATCTTTGTGGTTTACCTGTTTGTTTGTGGATTTCTGGTCATAATGATTGTGTGGGAACTGCTAATTCTTGTGAGGATAATGTTAATCAGATAGGTTGTGAATGTACAGGTAGTCCATCATGCGATTCTTTTGATAATTGTTATGATGAGTATGGTTGTAATTATATTAATGAAGGAGATGATTTTGCTTATGTCGATCCAAACGGAACTTACTTTTGTAATTATAGAGATACAGATGATGATGACTCTCCAGAATGGACTTGGGAAAACTCGCAAGTTTCTCCTTCAGGGACTACTTTTAATATAAATGATCACAAAGAGCATATAATAACAAATTCTCAAAAGTGGTTTGTTTGTGATGCTAATTCTTCAACATCACTGACTTATTTTAATGGAACAATTTATGATTCTATGATTGAAGAGTTTGGAACCTTTACTGATCCTTCAGGGTTGCATTTTAACATGAAAACTTGTTTGGATGCTCTTCATGAATTAACAGAATTTGAAAGTTTTGGATATTGTGAAGATTTATATGGTGATAGTTATGATTATGCTTCTTGTTGTGAAAAAGCCGCGTTTTTTTCAGTTGATGATCCGGATGGATTTGAGAGTGTTTGTAGTGGTTTTTGTTTTGATGTTTTAGGAGATACTTTAGCAACATCTTCAGAATTTGGTCAAGATTTATGTGATTTTGAACAATTTAGCAGTTTACTTTATTGTACAGAAAATGAAGTTGGTTTAGACGCTAATTCTGTTCTTTTAGAATTATGTGGTTTTGATCTTGCAGGTTGTTTAAGTCAAACATTAGATCCTTTTATTTCTTGTGAAGAGCAAGGATTTAGTTCCTTTGATATTTGTAGTGAAGAAAAACCTATATGTTCTGGAGCTTTGATTTATTCTATTGAGGAAGGTAGTTCAGATCCAGAACAGACATGTTGTGTTAGTAATTCTGAAGAAGTTACTTGTTCAGACTCTTCGAGTATAATAGATGAGGATTCTTGTTTGAATAATGAAGGCACAGTATATGATATTAATGACGGGTATTGTTCTCCACCAGCATTTGCAATAACCTTGCCTAGTGGAGATTCTTGTTGTTTTGGAACTTATGTTCCTTCACTAGATTTATATCAAACTGAAAGTGCGGATAAATTTATTTGTTATAAAGGAAATTTGGACACTACTGGAAATAATTTAATTGCAGAATGTTGTTTTGATGATTATTGTTTAAATAATCAAGAGTTAATATTTGGAACTGATCGTAATTTCAGAGGACCAGGTTCTGATCTTCATGAAATTTCCAAATTCGACTTGTTTGATGCTACTACAGGCCAATTTCAGAATTACGGGAAACGATTGAAGACAAACAATGCTCAAACAGGACTGATTATTAGTTCAGCTAATTTAAGAACCACGAATTGGGAAGGATTCAATATTTTAGAATTTGATGTTGGTTTTAATAGTGCAGATTATTTTGAAATTTACTTAACTGATTCTAATGGAGAGCATTCTCTTGGAAAATTAAGTAATTATTTAGTAACAGGATCTCAACCTTACAGATGGCAGAAAGCAATGATTATTCTTCCTTTAACAGATGGTTCTGTAAGTATTGATTATTCATCAATTGAAAACATAAAGATTATGCCAACTCATTTACCTGGTGATTACTTGGCTCAAATAATCATCGATGATTTTTCACTTTCTAGAATGGAGGTGTTAGAATGAGAATACTTCTTTTCTTGTTTGTAGTATTAATGGTTTCTTTTGTAATTGCTGCTGAAGAGCCAGATTGTAATTGTGATCTCGGATCTAACTCTTGCGGGTCTGGATTTGTTTGTAATTATGATAATAATTGTGATGTTGGAATTGGAACTTGTACTCAGTCTTCAGGAAGTCAATGTGATCCTGCTTCTGAATGTTGTAATACTGTTGGTTATTATCAAGAACAAGGAACTCATTGTGATATTATAGGAAGTTATGTTTGTGGAGTTGAAGATTCTGATATTCCAGGAGGGGTTCTTCAAGGGAGTGGTTGTGGTAATGATGTTTTTTGGAAGTATAAATATAAGACTTGTAATTCAGTAGGGCAATGTGTTGGTTCTTATTCAGAATGGGAGTTTAGTTTTTCTCAATCTTGTCCGAGTAGTTCTTTTTGTGATGCTGAAATAACTAGTTGTGTTTCAGGAAGTTCAATTCAAGAAATAGAATGTAATAATATAGATGAGAATTGTAATGGGATGGTTGATGATACTTTAAGTGTTGGTCAAGTATGTGGGGAAACAACAAATGTTGGAGAGTGTTCTACAGGAATTAATGAGTGTAGTGGTAGTTCTTTAACTTGTGTTGGTGATGTTTATGCTTCAGATTCTGATTCTTGTGGTGATGGTATAGATACTAATTGTGACGGTACTGATGGTTTTCTAGAAACTTGTGATGGTATAGATAATGATTGTGATGGTAGTGTTGATGAAGGACTTACTGGAACAGATAATTTAGTTAATGCACTTGGTGATTGTGTAGCTGTTGAAACTACTTGTTATGATGGTAATTATGGTTATGATACTGAATTGTATTCAGAACCTTCAACTGAGGAAGTTTGTTATGATGGTATAGATAATAATTGTGTTGGGGGTATTGATGAAGGTTGTGACTTTAGTTTAATTACAGATGATTATACAGGACAGGTTCCTTCTGATAATAGATATTGTACTGGATCTTATGGTGGTTATTGGATTGATGATTTGAATCCTGCTGCAGATACTGATTTTGAAGACTTTACTCAGTATGGCCAGTATAAGTTTGCTTGTGAAGCTCAAGGAAGTTTTTACTGGAGTGGAAAGAAATGTTGTGGTAGTAATACTAAATTCTATTATGATACTACTGAAACTACAGGAACTAACGGTTCAATAATTTTATTTAAGGAATACTTTGCTGATGATCTTGCGGGTTGTTTTAGGGGAAAGCCAGTACCTAATGATTGGACTGTTGGAAAGGCAGTAAATAATGAAATGTATGATGATTTGTTATTCTTTAATTCTTCATTTATTGGTTGTGATACTGAAGGAAAATATTCTAGTTTGAATGTTCAGTATCATCCAAATAATGTTTTGGAATCTGATTTAGTTACTGAAGAGGTTGACTCTTCTGCAATTCGTGGAAATTGGGCTTGTATTGGTAATGAGTGGAGGGCTTTTGATGACATTCCAAAAATTAGAATAATAGCAGGGGCATTGATTAAAGAAGTTGAAGATCAAGATTATTACTTGTTCTGTGATGATGAGAATGAGTATGTAGTTTCTGATTATACAGAAGCATATTCTGGTTTAATGCAGAATGGATCTTGCCTGATGAATATTTTAGATTCTGATGTTACGGCTTTCGGATTTGGATTTGAAGAGTATGTTGACTTTCAAGAAATAATGGAATTAATGGGCTTGGATACTTCTGTTTGTGATAATGTTGATGAAGGTAGTGATTCAGATCATAAGTTCTTTTCAAAATGTTCAGATGGTGATTTAACTGTGTTCATAAGGAAAGACTTTGGCGTTGGAGTTGTTGCAAATGGTGATATTACACCTCAAGACTTCTTCCTAGTAGATATGTGGAAGGCATTTGTTGGATTTATTAAAGGAATATTATCTTCTTTAGGGTTTGATGTTGGAGGAGTTACTGAATATGATGTTCCTCTGACGGGAGTTATTACAATACTTGGAGAGACGGGAGGGAAGACTCCAGATAATTACAACAAATTCTATTCTGCAAAGGTAGGAATTAATAACATAAGTGCTTATTCCTTTAAAGCGGAAGGTTTGAATGATGATGGAGAATATAATTATGATGTTTATGCAACTTATGGAGTGTTAGAAGACCTTTGCGAATCAGCAATACAAGATTGTACTTATGAATGTGGTGTTGCAAGGGTTGAAATAACTTCAACTTATGATGCTAGAGTATTATGGCAGGATTTAACGAGTAAGACAAGACTGCAAGAAGTTGGAAGTTATATTTTAGGATGTACAGATTCAGAAGCTAGTAATTATGATGTTGATGCTACTATTGATGATTGTAGTTGTGATTATCCTACTAGTGGAGGGCCAGGAGAAGATGTTCCTGATGATTTTTCACAAGGTGGAATGGGACCTTCATAAAAGCAAAATTTATATACGAAATAAATCAGGGATTTATCGGTATTAAAACCTTTTTTTTTTCAAAAGTTACTAAACACAAGATGTTTAGAACTTAGAAATTCGTTGTATTTCGCAAGTTTTAAATAGTAATTAATAAAAGGTAAATAATAATGGGTATGGGTGTAAGATATTCAAAGCTTTTAATTTTAAGTTTTTTCTTAGTAGTACTTGCTAGTTTTTCGTTGGCAAATTATTGTTACCAGTTTGATGGTAATCAGACTGCTTGTCAATCTGGAAATGCTAGCACTCTTTGTTATTGGCATCAAGAATGGGGTCAGGGACTTTGTGATCCTGTAGGTTGTGAAATGTTTAATACTAATGCTGCTTGTGATAATGCAACGGAAGCAGGTTGCTTTTGGGATAGTACTTATAATTATTGTCATGAGTTAGAATGTTGGGCTTTTGATGGTAATTCAAGTGGGTGTGCTAATGATACTGCTGCATTGGGTCTAGATTGTTCGTGGAGTTCTCCTTACTGTAATGAAAACTTCCATTCTTGTGATTATTATAATTCTACTTCAGAATGTTTTGATACTAACTGGTGTGAATGGAACGGAACTGGTTGTCAAGATCCAGGAGGTAGTTTTGGTGGTGGGGATGGTGTTGGTTGTTTTATGTTTGGTGAAGAAGCTTTTTGTAATAATGTGACTGGTTGTAGTTGGGGTAGTGGTAGTTGTGGAGGTAGTGGTTCTGGAGTAACTTGTGAATCAATAAATGAATCAAGCTATTGTAATTCAGCACCTTTCATGGATACTTGTTGTTCTTGGCAGGGAACTACTTGTAATGCTACTTTTTCAACTAGTTGTTGGGATAGTATGCAAGAACCTCCTGATGGGGGTTATTTCTGTGAGGATTATGTTGCTATAGGTAATGAGACAGTATGTAATCAAATAGCGGGTACTCCTTGGTATATGCCTTGTGCATGGGATAATGTTACTAATGAATGTGGTTTTAATGCAGATGAGTATTTTACTGGGTTTGATTCTCATTTTGAAGATATAGATAGTAAATCAACTTGTGAAGCTGCAGGCGGGCTTTGGATGGAAGAAACATTTGTTGATTTCCAAGGTAATTTACAACAGGATCAATGGTGTGAAATGGGCTTTGGTGTCGCTTTCGAAAGTTGTGAAAGTAGTTGTTGGGCTTGTGAATTTAATGATACTGGTGGTGCTTGGGGTTCTTCAGCACTGGCAAAATCAGCTTGTGAAGGTTCTGGATTAGGTTATTGTGAGTTCACAACTGATGCTAATGCTTTTAACGGATTTGGTTGGTGTGATA
>CAYPCY010000005.1:0-37754 GCA_964409385.1 uncultured Methanosarcinales archaeon
GGTGGTAGTGGTGGTAATGGTTGTACTACTTGTCTTAGTTTACATTCTGGTGGTGGTGGTGGTGGTGCTGGTGGTGGTTCTGGGGGTAAGATTTATTTTCATAATGCTGGTGATGGTGGTCAACCTGGTGGTTCTCAGTTGGAAGTGAATGGTGGTGGCGGTTCTGGTGGTGGTATTGGTCGTAATTCTGCCGAGGATGGTTCTTCAGGTTCTTCGGGTTCTGATGGAAATATTTCTAGAACTAATGAGTGGTCACTTTCTGATTTTGAAGATTTAACTAGTATTTCTTTAGCAGAACCTATTGAGGTGGATCTTACTAAGTTTTGGGATTATCCGGAAGTTTTTAATAATAATGCTATGGATCAGGCTCGTCTTTCTAAGGCTTGGATGAGGGGTTTTCCTTATCATACTATTTTTCAGGATGATTCAGGAAATGATGTTATGGAAGTTAGTAGGAAGTATTCTCCTGTATTGTTTTATGCTGATTTTGTTGGAAGTACTAATTTACAGGGTATTATTGAGACTAGGCCTCCTTATGAGACTAGTAGTAAAATTATTGAGAATTATCAGGGTGTTTCTGCTGGTACTATGTTGATGACTGAGGCGACTGTTAAACAACATTTTTATGAGGGTGGTCCTGTTGTTAAAACTATACAATTAGGTTATGATCCTGAACTGTATGCTCCTATGGAGATTACTCATTTTAATAAGAAATTGGATGGTTCTGAAATTAAGATTTCTGAAAAAACTATTTTTGATAAGAAAAATTTAATAATGGGTTATAAAGGAAGTGGGTCTGAAGATATTTTTGGTATTAATCCTTCTTTGACTAATAAGATTGATGCTGTGGAGAGGTATGTTAATGATGAGATTGTTTCTAGGGAGGAGATTAATTATATGATTTTAGATGTTGAGACTGGAAATTTACAACCTTTTTCATTTTATACTTCTGGTGTTACTGTTGGTTTATTACATCCTTCTGGTGAGTATTTTGTTGTTAGTTGTAGTTTTCCTAGTAGGGATAATTATTGTTCTGAAAAGATTGAAAGTTCTATTGCAGGGTCTTCTTATACTTTTGTTTATGAAGTTTATTCGGATGGTGTGGATTTTAATTGTTTAAGATCTAGTTCTCATTTGGATATTTCTAATTGGCTTACTGATTGTGATGTTAAATTGGGTAGGGAACTTCCTAATACTTATTTGATTGTTCCTAAAAGAACTAATAAATTTTTTGATTCTGATTTGACTAATGATGGTTTGGAGGAGTTGGTTTATTCTGAAATTTTAGAGTATGATGCTTTTGGTAGGCCTTTAAGGACTAAAAACTTTGATGGTACTGTTATTAATATTAGAAGGGATGATAGGGGTCGTGTTTACAAACAGTGGTTTGATAATATGACTTCTGAAACTAATCCTCAATTTGAGAATTTTTATAATAAGTATGGTTTTCTTGAGGAGCAAAAAGTTTTCAGTAGTGAATTTTCTAATTTTTATTTTTATGATGATAATTTATTATTGTCAAAAGCGGCGTATTCTGGTGATACTGAAGCTTCGCCTACTGTTATTTATGAGTATGATTTAGAAAGTTTGCCTAAGAAATATGTTACTAAGTCAAAAGTTTCTGAAGGGGTTTATTCTATTGAAATAGTATTTAAGGATGTTAATGGTGTTGTTTTACAGAAGCAAGTTAAATCTTCAGGTGATAATTTTGTTGTTAAACATTTAGAGTATAAGGATGGGAAGTTGTGGAAGGAGTATTCTTCTTTTACTTCTTTAACTTCTGGAAATTATGTTGGCTCTTTGCCTGGTGGTTTGGAATTTAAAGAGTATTCTTATGCTTCTGATTCTACTGAAAGAATTCTTTCTGTGAAGTATGAGGATGGTAATGTGAAGACTTATGAGTATAGTGCTAAAATGACTTCTACTGGTCCGCTTCCTGTAGTTACTGTTACTGAACCTAATGGGGTTAAGACTCGTTATACTTTTGACCTTGCTGATAATTTATTGTTGGTTGAGCAGGGTTTTGATGGGTCTTATTCTATTACTGCTTCTTGGTTGGAGGGTCTTGATGAAGAGCGTATTATTGATCCTCTCGATCGTGAAATAAGAATTATTAAGGATGGTGCTGGAAATATTTTGGAGAAGGAACATTTTGATAGTGGGAAGGTTGTGTTAATGTTTGATGATGTTTTTAGGACTTTGTCCATAACTAATCCTATGGGAACTAAAACAGAATTTTATTATAGGGAGGGAACTAATGTTCTTTCTAGTCAGATTATGGATAGGAACGAGAATTTTGGTCCTGTTTTTAATTGTGTTAATGAAGATTGTTCTTGTTCTTCTGATGCTGATTGTTTGAATGCTTTTACTTGCCAGGGAGGTAGTTGTTCATGAGGTTTAAACTTTTAATTTTGGTTTTTTTGCTTGTTCCTAGTTTTGTTTATGCTGGTTGTTGTCCAGGTTCTAGTTTGGAGAATGATTGTGTCGTGACTTATCCTTGTGAATGGGATGTTTCTCCTGTTCGTGCAAAGAGTATTACTATTAATGCTGAAACTTCCATATCTGATGATATTCCTGAATTGGTTCTTATTGCTGTAGAGTTTATTTCTATTAATGCAGATATTGATGCTACTCTTCCTTTAGATAGTGCAGGTTCTAATTTGGTTTTGCAATCTACAGAAATTTCTTGTAATGGTTCTTCTTTGGCTTTGTCTGGAACTAGCGGTGAGGGTGGAGGTCATGCTATTTGTTGGTGTGGTGGTCATCATTATCATGCAGGTTGTGCGCATAGTCGTCTTTATTGTAGTGATGCTGATGATGGAGGGTCTGGTTCTACTGGTAGGGGATTGATACTTTCTGCTAGGTATATTGATTGGGTGTGTGATGTTACTTCTATTGGTGGTGCTGGTGGTGCTGGAGGAAATTCTGATTCGGATAGTTGTGCTTCTTGTTACCATACTCATAGTGGTACTGGTGATGCGGGAATTAGTGGTGATGGTGGTGATGGTGGTGATGTTATTATTGAAGTTTCTGAGGAGAGTTCTATAGTAACTACTTCTGGCGGAATTAATTTTGCGAATAGTTTGTCTCCTGGAAGTATTGGTAATGATGTGTTTATTTCTACTTTTTTGGTTGGTGGATCTTCTGCTGATGCTACGGTGGGTGAGTTGGGAACTGTTACGGTTAAGACTTGGTCTGGTTATAGTTCTTCTTGCTTGCCTTTTGAATTATGTAATAATCAGGATGATAATTGTGATGGTAATGAATCTTTGGGAATTCCTAATACTATTGATGAGGGATTAGAAAATTGTGCTTGTACTAATGGTATTCCTTCCATGGAGGTTTGTAATGGTGTTGATGATAATTGTGATGGTTTGATTGATAATGATTGTGTTGATAAAAGGATTGCTTGTGTTCCTTCTAGTTTGCCTGGAGAAGATTGTATAGATTTTGATTATGAAACGAAGGATTTTAAGAAGTGGGTATTGTATGGAGATTCTGAATGTCCTTTTGAAAACAATATTATTTTTGATAAGATTCCTTGTATTGTAATTTCTAGGTTTGTTGATAATTATAAGAGGTATGATAATAAAAGGAGGGTTTTAGAAACTATTTCTCATTTTAAATTTTATAATAAAATTTTCAATTCTGATTTTTCTAAGGGGACTTCTGGATGGAGTGGTGGCTTAACTTTAAGTGATACTGCTTTATTTAATGGTATTGCAGTTCAGGGTTCTGGTTCTACTAATGTTGATGTTGAGCCTAATAAGGAGTATGTGCTTTCAGGATATACTCAGGGAGGAAGTATTTCGGTTAGTTGTTCAGGAGATTCTGCCACTCTTGGTGATTCAGGAAGTTCTACTGAAGGTTCTTGGACTCGTTATTATAAAGTTTTCACTACTGGTTCTGGTACTACAACTTGTGAAATTTCATTAAGTAATGGTTTGTTTGATGGTATTCAGCTTAGTGAGGGTTATGAAGTTATTGATTATGATTCTGGTATGTTTTCTGTGAAGTATGCTTATGATTCTAAGGGTCATTTAATTTCTAAATTGAATCCTGTTGGTGTTGGTGAAGCTCACGCTTATGATCTTATGAATAATGATAGGTTTTCTTCAATTAATAATTTGATTCCTGATCCTAGTTTTGAATTGTATGAGGATTCTTTTTTATACTGGCAGGGTCCTTTTAATCCTACTTCAGCAAATGCTCTTTCTGGAGATAGAGTTTTGTCCGTGACTCAAAATAATTATGAAACTTTGAAGTATTTAATTCCTGTATTTCCTAGAACTGAATATACACTTTCTGCTTTTGCATTGGGTGGGGGCAATCTTGCTTTGAGAATTAAGTTTTTTGATGATGAGGGAGGTTATATTTCTGAAATTTCAGAGTCTTTTTCTACTTCCGGATCTTATGAGAGAAAGTTTAAGGTTTTCACAACTCCTCAAAATGCGGATTTTGTAGAGGTTGGATTTGGTAAAGTTTCTGGTACTAGTATTAAGGTTGATGATGTTTCTTTAAATCAAGGTAATGAACCTTCTAATTTTAAAATGTTGGAGTATGTTTATAATTCTGATTCTACTATTGATATTGTTACTTATGATGATGGGTTTGTAGTTAGTAATTATGAGTATACTTCTCGTAGTTGGATTGATAGTTTAGAAACGACTTGTGTTATGGATGGTAATAGTTTTACAATTCTTAATGAAGATTATGAGTATGACGAGTCTGGTAATTTAGAAAGGATAACTTATCCTACTTCTGGAGATTTTGTTTCTTTTTCTTATGATGTTGTTGATAGGCTTGAAACTGTTGATAATGAGGGTTATTATTATAATGTTGATGATTTTGATATTAGTTATGATCAGGCTGGAAATAGATTGAGTAAGGGGGATTTGACTTATGGATTTGTCAATAAAAATGCGTTTAACAGAATTTCTACTGATGGTGTTTATCTTTACGAGTATGAATTTGATGGTTCTGTTTCTCAAAGAACTTTTGTTTTGGATGATGTTGAAACTTACGGTTCTGGTGCTGACTTGTTTGGTGGAGATACTACTTTTCAATATTATGCTAATGGTTTATTGAGTAGTGTGACTTTCCCAATCTATAAAGGAGATACTGATTCAATATTTTATTATTATGATTCTGGAAATAATTTGGCGGTTAGACAGTCAAGGTTTGGTATTACTTTTTATGTTTATGATGATTTTGGAGATTTGGTTTATGAAAGGCTTGATGGTAGTGATATTAGGAGGTGTGAGGTTGAGGAAGAATTTAATGAGGCTGGTAGGAAGTTCATTGTTAAGGAGGGTGATATTGTTCTTGCAGCTTTTGATGATCAGGGTTATGTGAAGATTAAGGGTTCTATTATTGTTAATTCTGCTTTTGATGTTGATAAATATTTTAGTGTTGAGAATGGAGAAGATATTAATTGGTTGATTGATTCTGCTGGTAATTTACATTTGAAGGGGGGTTGGGATAGTTTGGTAGAGGTTAATATGGGTTTTGATGAATCAATAACTTTAAATACTGGTTTCTTTGTTACTGTTGGTAGTGAGAAAATAGCGGCAATCTCTGGGGATGGAATGCAAGTTTTGGGTTGTGTTGCCATGTATCAGGATGTTGATCAATATTTAGAATGAAATTAGAAAAATTATCAATTTATGAACGGACTCTTTTGTTAGTTAAGGATCCTAAGTCTTATTTTACTTTTATTAGTAAGGAGTCTTTAGAAACTGTTTTTAGTAGGATGTTTCCTGTTATACTTGCTGTTTTGATTATTCAGTTGGTTGTTGATAGGTTTTCTCCTTTGAATCAGTTTGCTGAGGTGGTAAAACCTTCTTTTGGAATTACTATTTTGTTTGCAGTGTTGGGTTTGGCTGCTACTTATATTGCAGTGCCTGCAGTTTATAATATTGTTTTGAGATTGTTTAAGTCTAAGAAGTCTTTTTCAGATACTATTAAGGTTTTCTTGGGTCTTGCTTATTTTGGTATTATTAGTGCTATTGTTTATCTTGTTTTTCAATTATTATTTTTCTTAACTATTAATTCACAAGTGGCATTATTGATTAGTATTTTGTTGTGGGTTCTTTTTGCTTTTGCTTTAGGAATTTATTCTGTTTATTTGATGCTTAAGGGAATTAGTGTTATTCATAAAGTTTCTATGGGTAAGTCTTTTGTTGGGTTATTATTGTCTGGACTTGTTTTCTTTATTTTAATTATTATTGTTTCTTTTGTTGTTGTTTTGTTTACTGTATAGTTTGAAATTCTCCTGGGCTCATTAGTAATACTTTTGTTTTAGAATTAGTTAGTTTCTCGAATTTTTTCATTCGTTCCATTTCTGAATGTACTGGTATTACAAATTCTGGTTTTGTGTAGCTTAAGAAATCTTTTATGTCTTCTTTGTATGCATGTCCTGATACGTGTATGTCCTTGTGTATTTTTATTTTCTTTTCTTTCATTTGTTGTTCTAGTTTTCTTCTTGCTTCTATTGTTGTTTTTGTTGGTATTACTCTGCAGGAGAATATTACTGTATCGTCTTTTTTTAGGTAGTTGTATTTGTTTACTAGTTTGGATAATGTTGCATTTTCTTCTCCTTGATGTCCTGTTGTTATGAGTAAGTATTTTTCTGGATTTTTCAGGTTGAATATTTTTCTTCTTATTTGTGATCCGTATTTTACTCTTTCTATGTTTTTGAAATTGTGAACTTTTACTTCTTCTGCTGCTTCGCAATATTTTAGTAGGCTTCTTCCTAGTATTAGTGGTTTTCTTCCTAGTATTTTTGCTGCTTTGATTATTGTTGTTAGTCTTTCTATATGGCTTGAGAATGTTGTTATTAGGATTTTTCCTTTTTCTTTTTTTAATTCTTGGAATAGTTCTTCTAATTCTTTTTTTACATGTATTTCTCTTCCTGTTCTTCCTGGTTGGTGTGAGTATAGTGAGTCTTCTAGTAGTAGTTTTACATTTAATTTTTTCAGTGCTTTTATGTTTGTTGGTTCTCCTAGTAATGGTTTGGGATCTAGTTTGAAGTCGTTTGCGTAGACTATATCGCCGTATTTTGTTTTTAATGCTATTATTGTTGTTTGTGGTGTTGAGTGTGTTACATTGATGAATTCTACTTTCATTCCTTGAAAGTCTATTTCTGTATTTGGTTTTACTGATATTATTTTGTTTTTTAGTTTTATTCCGTGATCTTGTAATATTTTTTTTAGTACTGCCATTGTGAAGTCTGTTCCGTATATTGGACAATTAAATTCTCCTGCTAAGAATTCTACAGCGCCTATGTGGTCTAGGTGTGCGTGACTTATGAATATTCCTTTAATTTGGTCTTTCCATTTTTTTAATGGTTTTGTTTGGGGTATTGCTTTTCCTGTTTTTAGTATTTCTGGATCTACAAATTCTATATCGTCATCTTGTGTTATTTTGATGTAGTGTTCCATTTGTAGGCCCATGTCGAAGATTACTGCAGTATTATCTACTTTTACTGCGAACATGTTTCTGCCTACTTCGTTTGCTCCGTTTACTGTGCATACTTCTATCATTGTTTTTTGTTATTAAGAAAGGGTTTATTAATGTTGGGTTAGTAAATTTTATCGTGATGTGCATAATCTAGTATGGTTATTGTTTTGTTTTTTATTGAATATATTAGAACGAATGAATTATTTGTGTGAACTTTTCTTGTTCCATGCATGTCACCTTTTAGTGGTTTAAAATGAAAAGGATTCTTGAGAACTTGTTCGAGTTTCTTAGAAATTATTCGAAGTTGTTTTGGATTTTTGTTTTTTAATTTTAAGAATTTTTTATTTGTTTGTGGGTTAATTTCTAACTGATACATTATTTAATTCCATATTTTTTATTAAAATCGTTTAATCCTCCTATGTAAATGCTTCTTTGTTTTCTAAGCATTTCTAGTTTTGCTAAATATTCTTGTTTGGCTTGTGGTTCTTCTTCAATTATTGATTGAATAAATGTGTTTATTTGTTTACTCATGCTAATTCCGCAATCTTTACAGTAATTAGAAAATTTGTCGTATGTTCCTTTTTCCAAATTAAATGTTTTCAACACCATAGTTATTTAATATTATTTAATATTATTTAAATCTTTGCTTTAGAATAATTAGTTTTTTAAGTTAAAACAGAATTCTTTTTCTTATGAGGGGATGCCGGAGTGGCCAAACGGGACAGTTTTTTAGTCTAAATTTTGACTAGAAAGTCTACACTCAAGTTTGGTCTGATGAGATATCTGCTGGCTTAGTGCCTACTAGGGTTCGAATCCCTATCCCTTCATTTTATTTTGATTCGAACTTGTTGTTCAAAATATTTTAGATTTTGTAACCTCAGAATCTTGATTCTGTTGCGAATCCCTATCCCTTCATTTTTTGTATATTTTATCGTGATGTTCTAATGTGTAGAATTTTATCATGTTATTATTTACTTCGAAGAGAAGAACGAATGATTTTTTTATATGAACTCTTTTGTATTTTTGTAGTGGGTTTCTTAAGTTTTTATAATGTTTCAGATCTGAATTATTAATTATTTCTTTTATTTTGTTTATTACTACTTCATATAGTATTTTATCTTTTTTGAAAAGTTTTTTTAGTTTTGTTTTTAATTTATTTTCTATTGAGAATTCATGCATTTTCGAGCTCGTTCCTTAGTCGGGATAAGCTCTTGTATCTTGTGAACTTGTTTTTCTTTTCTATTTGTTTTATTTTTTCTATGAATTCTGGCTTTAGTTCAGGTTCTTTATCTATGTATTCTTCTATTACGAATTCTATGGCTTCTGATTTATCTTTAAGTTCGTATTTTGCTTTTATCACATTTAATACTCTGTTTGTGTTATCACTTAATTCTAATAAAGCCTTTACCAAATTAGTTCACCTTAGTTAAAATAAGTAAAACTTATATTTAACTTTTTTGCTTATCCTAAAAATACTTAAGAGAACTATTTTAATAAAACTTATTCAAGAAATTTCGGAATATTAACAATTTTTTTTAAGTAAAATGTTTTAATATAGAATTATTCACATTCCTTTCAATCTTGCTTCTAGTTCAGCAAGTTGAGAATCTAATTTATCTTTTTTAGGTGTAGTTTCTTTAACAGGATCTTCTTTAATAGAAACTGTTTTTTTAACAATTTTAGGTTTTTCTATTTTAACACCCATATCTTTCAAATTCTTTAAAGGAAAAATCCTGTCTAATTGAACATTTAACTTGTTTATTTTACCTACTGTTCTTTTTAATTCATTAAGTCTGGCTCTTTTTTGTTTTCTTAAACTTTCTATTTCTTTAGAGCTTTTTTGTGCAAGAACTGCATTTCTTCCGGCTTCCAAAGTATTCCTCCTAAAATCTATTGGATTATTTATTTTTATGAAAACATTCATTTTTTTGGAAGCAGTTCTTGAGCGCTTGATACGCTTAGATTTGCCAAGTTTATTTCTTTTTGCCATCTTTCAACAAGTTCTTTTTCTTTAGATTGTAATTCTTCTATAGTATTAACAATTTGAGATGCTTCTTCTAAAGCAGTACTTACTTCAGATAATAAATCAGAAGATTCTTCAGGCTTTTCTGCTTTTATGAATACTTCGTCTGATTTCATTTTTCAAAAAGCTCATCATCAACTTTAATTATTGATTTTTGTATAGAACTTAAACTTTCTTTGACTTTTGTAATATCTTGATTTTCAAAATTAATGTTTTTTACTATATCATCAATATTATTCTTTGAATTTTTAACTTCTTTCTTAACATTTGCAATATTATTTAATATTTCCTTGTAATCAGATACTTTAATGAAGATTTCATCTTCTACTTCTCTAGATTCTTTAGGAGTTTCAGCCATGGGAACTTCAGCAGGTTCTGGGACTGATTCTGGCAATGCTGGTTCTTCAGATACTTCATCAGGAGTACTTGAAGCAGATAAATTACTGTCTGAAGATCCTGAACTTATTTCAGCAAAGGGAATTTGCTCAGGTAATTTTGCTGCATCTTCTTTTTCAAATTCAGGTAATGAAAGACCCTCTATAGTTTTAGATTCTTCTGTAGGAGTTCCAAAATCTTCTGCTTTGGGTTCTTCTATCTTTGCAGGTTCTTGTAATGCAGGAGGAATGTCAGTACTAGGAACATCATCTAGTTTAGTTCTAATATCTTCCGTAGAAGGTTTTCCTTCAGGTTGTGGTACTGGAATTTCTGTTTTTTCTTCTTTTTTCTTTTTGAACTTATCTAAGAACCCCATCAAGCTCACCTCTTTTAACTTTCTAGGTTGTTTTTTATATTAAAAACTTTTCTTGTTATTCTTGAGTGATTAAAACTCTAAAACATCTCCTACTGACGGCCCATAAACCTTGCAACTAGTACTTTCTTTAGCCCAGTCTACAAGTGTTTGAACACTTTCTGGATCGCCATGATTAAATATTAAATGTTCAGGTTTTGTTTTCAATACAACTCTTTTAATCTCTTCACTGTCTAAATGTCCTGAAAAATCAAACTTTTCAATTTGACACTTGGGGAATGTCTTCCAACCATCAATATAAATATAACCGTCTTCAAGTAAATGACGACCATTTGTTCTCTTACATTGAAAGCCCATTAGTAATACTGAATGTTTCTTTTCTCCCCACATGTCAGATAAATATCTTAATACTGGACCTCCTTGCATCATTCCAGAAGTTGTTAGTATTATTGCTTGTTGGGATAATGCTTTTTGCCTCATTGTTTCACTGCCTACATGAGTAACTTGACTAAAGATTTTACCAAGTAAGTCTTTACTCTTGACATATTTACTGTGAGTAGTTAATATCATATTAGTAACTTTTTTGCCCATACCATCAATAAATATTGGAACATTGAATTTTTCTTTGGCTAACATTAACAAAATATCTTGATACCTTCCTACTGCAAAACTAGGTATTAATACAGAACCTCCTCGTTTTAATGTTTCTTTTATGGTTTGAATGAATTTCTTTTCTGATAAGTCCCTATTTGGTAATTGTCTATTTCCATATGTTGATTCGCAAATTAGAATGTCTACCTTTCCATAATTAGTATCTGCTGGTTGAATAAGTTCTGAACCTTTAGTGTTAAAATCTCCAGTGTATAAAATAGTCTTATTTTCTGCAGTTATTTTTATTGATGCTCCTCCAGGAATATGCCCAGCATTATAGAATTTAAATTTTAAGTTTTTATGATTGTATGTCCTGTCAAAATTAATTCTTCTAATATCTTCTCTTACTTTGAAAAGATCTTGTTTTTCGTAAGCCCTATGTAATCTTCTAATTCTTGAAATCTTGTAAGAATCCTTAAGTAAAATTTTAATTAAGCCCATAGTCTGAGCAGTTGTAAATATTGGATAGTTTAAATGCTTATTTTCTAGCATTGGTAAAGCTCCTGAATGATCAAGATGAGCATGTGTTAAGAAAACACCGTCAATCTCACCAACTTCAACAACTTGTGGATATTCAAATCCTCCTTCTTTAAACTTTAATCCTGCATCGAGAAGGAACCTGTCCTTTCCAGTTTGTAATTCAATACAACTCTTTCCAACTTCTCTAGCTCCGCCATGGAATATTAGTTTCATAACTATTGTTTGTAATTATTTCTTATTTAAAATTTGTTAAAAAAAAGAAAAAAATTACTTTGCAGAAGGTAAGTTATATACTGGAGGAATGAAATCTTTTCCAATTCTTAAATCATACGAAACAGCACTTGGAGGATAGGCAAGTCTCAAATGTCCATATCCTTGACTTAATGTTTGTACAGGAGCAGTTACTACAACTCCATAATCTGTCATGAAGTCATAATCTCTAGTTCCTATATTTGTAGAACCTAGAACTAATTCTCCAGCAGTAGTAGCATCATCCTCAACCCAATCAACATTCCAAACTAAATCTTCTGTATAGTCGCCAGACCAATCTAGATTCTTTGCTATTCTTTTAAATTCAACCATATCTATGATTGTTAAATTAGTTACTAATGATATCTGCTTTATATTATTACTTCCATATCTTATTTTTGCAATATCGTTTTCTGTACCATCATCATTTACAGCATTCATTAATTGCAGTTCAAAATTCTCATAACCCCAAGAGTCAGTATCTCCTGTAACTTCTGAAAGTAATTGTTGAACTCCATTAACGGAAATCAGTGCTTCAGTATCAGAGTATACATTATGTACTGTAATTGTATAGTCAACTCCTGCAATTTCTGTAGTTATTGTTTCTCCATGATTAAACCATCTTTCTTCTGCAGTTGAAATAACAAGAAAGTCATTTCCAGATCCTGTGATTTCAAGATTTTCTCCTAAAAAGTTAATGTTTAAATCAGAATCTTCTTCCCAAACAGGGAAAACCATATCCACAAAATTAAACCAATAACCTAACTGACTAAGTTTACGCACTTCCAGATAAACATCTGTTCCGTATTCTTCATGATCTTCTCCTGTTTCTCCGATTAAAGAATTAGAACTCATTTGCATAAATTCTCTAAACTCGTAATTTTGACCATTGTAATATACTGTTCCCACATCTAAAAAGTCTAAATCATCATGATAATAATATTTTCCTGAAGAAGAAAAAGGCCATACACCAAGTAATAAGTCATTTTCTAGTGTGGCTACTGTTCTTCTAATCGGTCGTGGATCTTCTCGTATATCTCGTTTTCCGTAATCAACCAAGCTAACTGCTTCCCCTGCTAAATCACCACCAGTATTAATAAACATCATTACTAAACCAACAACAGCTACAATTGCGACTATTGCCATCATTTCAAATCTATGATCGTGTTTTTTTGCCATTTAATACACCTCAACCTTTACTTTTAACTTATCATATATATCGATTTTGTGAACTTTCCGATTTTTTTTAGCAAAGCTTAAGAATCCTGAATTAATAAATAGTATTTGTAAATTTATCAGGTGATTTAGAAATAATATGAATCATCACTTTACCAAATAATGGTAATATCTTACCAAATAATGGTAAACTTTATAAGATAAGAAGAACATAAAACAAATAATGAAATCAGAAAATAAAATATACAAAGCTTTCTTTAAAGAAAATAAGGAAAAACTATATTATAATCAAATAAAAGAAATAACTAACCTATCTCATTCTTCACTACAAAATATTTTAAAGAAATTGGTAGAATTAAAAATCCTAAAATTAATAAAAACAAAATCAAATACTTTCTATAAAATACTGGATAAAAAAAGATTCGCTTTGGAATTTTCAGGAATTGCAATCAGAAAATTTAACGAACTAAATACTAATGTAAATAATCCTTTAAGACATTTTTTAAAAAATATCAACAAAGAAATATACACAATAATTTTATTTGGTTCTGCATCAATTAAAGAAGAAAAAAAAGGTAGCGATATAGATATTTTAATTGTTTCAAACAAAAAAATTAATTTAGATAATAACAAAAAAGAAGCAGAAATAACTTCAAATTATCCAATTTCACTCTTTAAAGCAACAATAAAACAATTCATACAAAATACTGACGACATAATAATTCAAGCAAGAAAAACAGGTTTTCCAATCTATAAAGAACAAAATTTTTACGAGGTAATATTGAATGAATATTGATAAATTATTCTCAGACAAGAATTATTTAGAAAAAGAAATTAATTTTTTTAAAATCAAAAAACAAATAAGAAGTATAGAAGAAAATAAAGAATTAGTTAATGCACATATAAAAAAAGCAAGACATAATTTGGCCTTTTTTAAATTAAACAAACCTAATGAAAAATTCAATGATTGGTTAATTGTAACACTATATTATGCACTTTATCACACAGCATTAGCATTATTAACAAACAAAAATTACGCATCAAAAAATCATTATGCTACAATATTAATTTTAATTAAAGAATATGCGATAACAAAAGATGAAGCAGAATTATTAAACAAACTTTCAATAAATAAAGAAGATGCAGAACTTTACACTAATCTTAAAGAAGATAGAAATGACTCGAGTTATGCAACAAAAAGCAAGTTTAATCAAGAAATAATTGAAGAGTATGAAACAAAAGTAATAGAGTTTATTAACAAAACAGAAGAAATATTAAACATATTTGAATAATCAAAAATTTTATATAATCAAATTCCAACATTCTAACTAATGATTCCAAGAGTAGTTGACGAGTTCGAAATAGAATATGAAGATATTCATCATTTTAAGAATTTGTACGTGTTAATGTATACTTGGTTAATTGATCATGGTTTCGAATCAGAGAATGAAGGAATGGGAGATAAGTTCGAGACTTTATATTTTGAAAAAGTTCATCAAAATGAAGCTAAAGAACATCATATTTGGTGGAGAACTAAAAAAAGACTAAAAAGTGATTTTTTCGATTATAAAATTAGGATTGATTTCCAAACTATTAATCTAAAATCTACTAAGGTTATGAAGGAGGGTGATAAAGTAAACACTAATGTTGGAGATTCTATAATTAGAGGAAAATCAACATTAATAATGGATAAGCATGATTATTTCAAAAAGAACAAACTCTTAAAACTAATTGAGCATAGATATATTAATTTTTGGGGAAAGTCAAGGATTGATGAGCATTATGACGAACTTCAAAACTTATCTTTCAATCTTAAAGACACTATAAAACAATATTTAGAACTTCACACTTCAGGAAGCGAGAAAGAACCTTTCTACTTCCCTCCAAAAGGTATCTAAAATGTTTGATATAATAACTCTAGGCTCTGCTGTTGAGGATGTTTTCTTGATTACAAATCATAAGACTAAAAACAAACATATTACTTTTCCAATTGGAGAAAAGATATTAATTAAAAGAAAATTTGTATCAACAGGCGGGGGTGGCACTAATACTGCAGTTGCATTTTCAAGATTAGGTTTTAAAACAGGATTTTTAGGTATTATAGGAAATGATGAGGTAGGTCATAGAATTTATCATAACCTAAAACAAGAAAAAGTAAAATTTATAGGTGCAATAGGTAAAGAATCAGGATTTTCAGTAATCCTACCAACAAAAAAAGACAGGACAATTTTAGTATTCAAAGGAGATAATAATAAACTAAAACCTTCACAAGTAGACACTTCAAAACTTAAAACTAAATGGCTTTATTGTTCTTCAATGATTGGGGATTCTTTCAAGACTTTAGAAGCAACAATAAATTATGCTGAAAAGAACAACATAAAAATAGCATTCAACCCCTCAAGCTACCAGGCAAGATTAGGATTGAAAAAACTAAATAAAACTTTAGAAAAAATTAACATTTTAATTCTTAACAAGGAAGAATCCTTCCTTCTTTCAAAAACTAAAAAAATAAATGACAGTTTAAGAACATTGAAAGCATTCATTAAAGACATTGTAGTAATTACAGATGGTTCAAAAGGTTCTTACGCTTTTGATGGAATTCACAAATACTTCCTAAAAGCAAAAACAAAAAACATTATTGAAACTACAGGCGCTGGCGATTCTTTCGCGTCAGGTTTCATATCAGGAAAATTATTTAATAAAGACATTCCTTATTGTATGAGATTAGGCCAAGTATTAGCAGAACAAGTACTACAACATTATGGCTCTAAAAACAATTTACCGAATAGAAGCAAAGCAGAAAAATTATTAAAGTTAGAAAAACACAATGTTAAAAAAGAGGTTTTATGAATAAATTATTTACTAAAAACAAAACTTTAATTCTCGCTTACGATCATGGAATGGAACATGGTCCTAGAGATTTTAATCTTAAAAACTGCAATCCAGAATTTATTTTCAATTTAGCAATTAAAGGAAAATTCAATGCAATAGCCGTAGGTCATGGAATTGCTGAAAAATACTATCCAAAATACAAAAGTAAAATTCCATTAATTGTGAAAGTGAATGGGCATTCTAGCCTTTCAAAACCCGAGCCTAATTCACCTTTATTATGTTCTGTAGAAAGAGCAAAAAAAATAGGAGCTTCAGCAATAGGATTCACTGTTCATGCAGGAAGTTTCAAAGAACAAGAAATGCTCCAAGTATTTTCTAAATTAGTAGAAGATGCACACAATCAAAATCTACCAGTAATAATGTGGGCATATCCTAGAGGAAGTTTCATTAAAGACGATATGAAAACAGAAGTTATTGCTTACGCTGCAAGGTTAGGTTTAGAAACAGGCGCAGACATGGTTAAAATAAAATATAATGATGATTTTGAAGGTTTGAAGTGGATAATTGCGAATACTGGAAAGACTAAAGTTGCAATTTCAGGAGGTAGTAAGTTAGACACTAGATCATTCTTAAAACAAGCAGAAGACATAACAAAAGCAGGCGCTGTAGGAATGCTAGTAGGAAGAAATGTTTGGCAGCATGAAAAACCTTTAAAATTAGCAAAAGCTTTAAGAAGTATAATTATTGATAATAAATCAGTTAAGGAAGCATTAAAATGGATGAAATAAAACAATTATTAGGTGCTGGAGAGAAGGTTCTTTGGAGAGGAAAGCCTGTCAGGAAACCCTTCTTCATGTCCAGAATGGTAGCTTCAGTATTTATGATAATTCCTGGAATTATAATGACTGTTGTTGTAGGTTTTATGACAATCGCAGCCATCTTAGCATTTCCTTTAATGGTACTATTCTTACTTCCATTTATAGTAATCTCTCTAGGACTATTATTTTCTCCATTAACAACATACTGGTGGTTTAGCAAACAATATCCTCATTTAGAATATGCAATAACTAATAAGAGGGTAATGCTAAAATCTGGCTGGATTGGTAGAGATTTTAAAATTTTAGATTATGATCAAATAAAGAATGCTGAAGTTAATGTTAACTTTTTCGACAGGGCCGCAAAAACAAATACTGGCTCAATATTATTTTTTACTGGTGAAATTATGATGCATTCCTCACATGGTGCAAGATCAAAAAAAGACATTATGGCACATGTTGAGAATCCTTACGAAGTTTTTAAATTCTTAAAGAAAACAAAATTAGATGTTAAGGCAGATCTTCATTTTCCTAACAAGTACAGACCAAAAACAAATCCAGGATATAATACTCAGCTTAAGTAAAAGTTCCTAATTCCTGCTGATACTTCTTATCTAGCTCATGTCTTCTTGGAGGTTCAACCCTAACATGTCTAAATCCGTATTCTTGAAGTAATAATAATGCATTTCCTGTAATGGAAGGAGAAGCGATTATTCCACGAACTTTCATTAAACCCTTTATTTTTTTAACTTTTTCCACATACCGTTTTAATTGTTCAACAGCATTAAAATCAGCAGTATATCTTTTACATTCAATAACTACAAGATTATTATTAGAATCATATCCGAAAATATCAATAAAACCATGTTTTGTATGTTCTTCTCTACTTAAAGGTTTGAAACCTTCTTCTATTAATGAAGGATTATAATAAATTAAATTACTCATGTCAGCCTCATTACCTTTCAATTCTAGTTTTTTGCCATCTAATAATCTTTTACTCTGAAAATCATAAATTGAACCAGTAATTTCCAAACTCTCTTTAAGTTTTTGATTAGAACTAATAATTTTTACTTCTTCATCATTAACTTCAATCTTATTTAAAGATCCTGATTTCATATAATTAATAGCATTATTTCCTTCAGGTTGATGAACTAGTAAAGTTCCATCCTGCTTTATTATTACAATTCTATCTCCAGAATCCAAGAAACTTTCTGCCCTGCCAGAATATTTAACATTACAATTTAGAAATAAAGTAATTGTTTCATTACCAATAAGCTTATTTAACTCTTCAACTTCCATGATTATTAGTTTCTTTTAATCTTTAAATGAGTTCCGATAGGTTTATAACTTTCCAGGATATACTACTTCCAAGGGGGAAAATGAGCCATATCTTAACATTTAATGATATTTTCAGTTCGGATTCTAAAAAAGTAGGTTTGATAGCTACTAGATTAGCCGATTTTTTTCAAAATTCTAGCAATGTAGAAATTGGCTTTGTGTTAACAACAGATTTATTCAATGAATTTATGGAATCTAACAATTTATTTTCCAGAATTAAAACTTTATTATTAACCATAGATACTGAAAATATATCTAGACTTTTAGAAATTAATACTCAAATAAGAGAAATGATTTTAAAAGCAGTATTTTCAGAAGAACTTAAAGAAACAATAATTGACTCTTATGAAGGTTTAGGTATTGATTTAGAAAATACTTCAACAGAAACACTAGTAGAAAATTATGAAAAACCAGCAGTTAACGTATTCTTATCTCCAGTGCACGAATCAGGATTTGTAAAAAACGCATTAGTTATGAATGTAATGGGAGAACATCAATTGTTCAAGGCAATAAAAGAAGTAATTATTAGTTTATACTCTCCAGAAATGATTAAAATAAGAGAAAACCTAGGCAAAGAACACGATATTTCTAATGCAATAATTATTCAAAAAATGGTAATTCCTGACGTTTCTGGTTATGCACTTTCAAAAAACCCTGAAAATTCTGATGATTCAAAAGTATTTATCGCTTCAGAATTTGGAATTGGAGGTCTTATTGATTCAGAAGTTGCACAGGATAAATTCTTAATAGATAAAGAATCCTTAAAAATTGTTTCTTCTGATATTAAAACAAAAGATTACGCATTAACAATAATTGATAAAAAGTTTGAGAAGAAAAGACTTAAAGAAATAGGAGAGGAGCAATCCTTAAATGATAAGCAAATAACTGAAATAGCTAGGTTTGTTAAGAAAATAAAAAAACCACTTGTTATTTTTTGGTATGTTCTTAATGAAAAAATTTATTGTCAGAGAATTGTTGAATTAATAAGTAATAATATAAAATTAGAAACAAAAGAATTGCAAAGCAATTCTGAGATTCAAAATTCTTCGAATTTGGAAACAAAAGAAATCAAAGATTTCTCAGCTTCAAAACCTGAAGGTTTGGAAACAAAAGAACTTCAAGAAAGTTCTGAGATTCAAAATTCTTCGAATTTGGAAACAAAAGAATTGCAAAACGATTCTGAGCTTAAAAAATCATTAGAAGTTCCTAATTATGTTGAGGAAGAACAAGAACTAGATTATGACGAAAAATTTGATGTTGATTCAGAACTAGGAATTAATGAAGATAAGATTTCAATGGAGGAAGATTTGAATGTTCTTGATCAACTAGAGTCAGAATTTGGTTTTGAAACTCCACCAAAAAAAATAGAACCTGAACAAGAAGATTCTATCATTAATGTTGCTACAGAACCAGTCCCTTCAAAAGAATCCTTTTCTAAAAATTTATTAGATAAAGCTTCTGATTCTGCATCTTCATCCATAATTTTCTTGCATTTAGCAATTGTTAACAAATTAAAAGAAGCATATTATAACTTGTACGGTGCAGAACCTTCAAGTGACAAGTTTAGTTTCTTATTAGAATCTGTTAATGAACAAGAAACTCTTAATAATATAGAAAGTTTAAAAAAAGTAGATTTTTATAATAGTGAATACTTAAGTGGTAAGTCCTTAGATTTGGAAGAATTAAGGGAAGCTATACAAATCACTTTAGAATTCGTAAAATGATGTTTTTTAAAAGAAAATCTCGCTTTTTAAAAAAAGGAGAAGAGGATGAAGTTTTAACTAGGGATGTTCAATCTAGAGTTTTAAAACTTGAGAAAGGTTTGGAATCATTCAATAGAATGATTTATGCAGGAGATTATGCTGGTAAGGATAAAACTTATGCGGAACTACATAAGGAATTTCTTGAGATGAAAATTAAAGTTAATTCTTTACTTGATAATATTAAGGAAATAATGGTGCTTGAAGAAGAACTAAAAGACAAAGTATTGTTTAATGATAAACCTTTCTTAAACGATAAATATGCAAGGATTAATGCTATAGAAGAGAGTATTCAAGAAATAATTGGAATTTTAGAATCCCAACCTAGTATTCAAGAATTAAAAACAGTAAGTCTTGAAAAATTAAGAGGTTCATTATCAAGAATTTCTGGTGATTTATCAAGTATTAAGGAAGATAATAATAGATTAAAAGAAACTTATACTGCTATTGAAGAGAAGATTCTAGAATAAGTATTTTCTTAGTAAGACTTTTGTGAATATATACTTTAAACTCTTTTTTCTTTAATGAAGTTTTAACTTTCATGTCTGGAATTACAACAACTGCTCTTTTTTTAAGAATTTTAGGCAGTAAATCTAGAAAATCCTGTATTATTTTCTTATATTCTTTTTGTTTAGTATTTTTTCCATAAGGCATATCAGTCACTATATAATCAATCTTTTTCTTTAATTTTAAACTGTTAAAAACTTTTAATTTTCCATTGAGAGAATAATATTCAATATTTTTTTTACTAAATTCTATCATTTTAGGATCTATATCATATCCTTCCCAATATAAATTTAACAAACTAGCTTCTATAAGTATTCCGCCAGTTCCACAGAATGGATCAATAATTTTAGTTTTTGAACCAGTAAGATTAATCAAAACCCTAGCAAGTTTTGGTTTTAGAGAAATAGGTAAAAAACCAGGTCTTTTAGAAATATTCTCCTGTCTTTTTTTAATAGTTTCCTTCTCAGTAAAATAATATTTATCTAATTTTAATAAAACAAATTCTTTATCAGGATTTTTTAAATCTAAAAATACTTCAAAATCTGAATCTTGTAATTTTTCTACAAACAAACGTCCCAGTTTCTTTTCTAGTTTCTTATCAATACTTCTAAAAGAAAATCTGCCAACAAACTTGTTGAATTTGAACTTTTTTAATGTATTTTCAAGATTCTTCTCAGAACTTTCAAAAAGAATATTATAATAATTTTTAGTTAATGCCAGTCTTGAGGGATTAGAACAATTAAGTATTAAGAAATTATTAATCAATTTCCCTCTATCAAATAATGCTTCAGCTTCATATTTGGATAGTTCTAAATTTTCCTTGTCTAATTCTAAAATCATAATAGGTGGTAAGAAAGATTTTATATATGTTTTGTGTTTATTTTGAATCATGAATAGAGGAAGGCCATTAGGAAGTGAAGTTCGTCAAAATATTATTGAATTACTTTTTGTTAAGGGAAAAGGTTATGGTTATCAAATTCATAAGTGGTACATAAAACAATTCCCAGCAGTTTCCCAGAGAGTTATTTATTATAATTTAAAAAAGGGTTTAGAAACTAATGAATTTCAGGTTGAAACAGTGAAAACCATAGGTGAATTCTCTTGGGGTTCTTCTTCAGAAAGAAATTATTTTAAACTTGGCAAGAAAGCAAAACCAAGTGGAAAATTAAAATGAATTATTTAAAGACTGCATTTCAGATTGTTTCACAACCTAAAAAGTTTTTTAAGAAACTTAATAAAATAAAATTTGTAGAAACTGTCAAGTTTGTTTTTTTCTTTATTATTTTAACACAACCATTAATGGCCTTTTATTATTTGCAGAAATTCTCCAGTAAATTACCTAATACCTTAAACTTTTATATTCTTATTTCAGTAGTTCTAATATTGATTACTGGAATGCTAGTTTTTCTAAGACCATTACTAACTCATTGGTTCTTAAAACTGTTGAAGGGAAAATCAGTTTACAAAAAAATCTATCAGGGAATGAATTATGGAGCCACCCCATCTTATTTAGTAACTCCTTTAATTGTTCTTCTTTTACTTCTTACTATTTATAATTCTTCGATAGGAATAAGTATTCCATTGACTATTTTCTTAATATGTTTAACAGTGATAATTTTAGCAGCAGAATTTTACACTTTATACTTAAGGATAACTAGTATTTCAAAAATAGCTAAGGTTTCTTTAATAAGATCTTTCCTAGCAATTTATATTTTTCCTATATTAACAATTTTGCTTTTAGAAACAATTATTATTTTTGCTTCAGTTTTGTTTCTAATCTAGAAGAATACTTCTCTAATTATGGGTAAAAAGATATTTATCAAAAGTACAACTAATAATATTATGCTTATCTTAGCCCATATTTTTAATCCTTTTTCTTCTCCGAAATGTTTCGAGAATGTTGCATGTATCATTCTACCACCATCTATAGGTCCTAGAGGAAGTAAATTTGCCAAACCAATTCCTAAACTCAATAAATAAATCCAAAATAATAATTCTCCAAAAATAAAAAATCCGTTGAAAAATAACATATTAGTTCCTTGAACAACTTCCACATTTTGTAGTATTCTAACACCCATATGTGTTTTTCCTTCTTGTTCTATGGGTATTATTGAAAAAGTCTCATTAATATTAGAAACATTAAATTCTTCTCCAGGACTTATATTTTCAATTTCTGAAATAAATTCTTTAACATTCTTTATTTCTACATCATTAAAACTTGTTATTAATGTTTTATTTATCATTCCAGAAAGATATGCTGGTTTTCCAGATTCTGGAAGTAAGAAAACTCCTTTTTCTTCAGTCATGTTAGAAAGAACAGGACTTACTGCAAATGAAAGGAGTAATAGTGCTAGAATTGCGAGTAATACATTTGCAAAAGGACCTGCTGCAAACATTGCATTTCTTACTTTAACATCTTTTTTTGCTAGACTTTCTTCGTCAGGTTCTACAAATGCAAGTGGAATTATTGCAAATAATCCTAATCCTGAACTTTTAACTCTTATCTTGTAAGCTTTAGAAACTACTCCATGAGCAAATTCGTGAACTACTATTACAAAGAACAAAGAGATTATTCCATACCAGAAAGGAACGAAAATTGCACTTCCTGGAATTTTAACTCCTGGAATTACAAGGCTCATTGCCGCAGGAGCTGAAGGATTAATAATTAAGTCTATAAAACTCTTTACTAGGAAGAATAATATTAATGCCATTCCTGCAAAGCCAACATATACTCCTATTCTACTAAGTATTTTTATTGTCCTATTATATTTTTCGGCAACTCTTGCCATTAATTTAATTCCTAATTGGGTTTTGTATAAGAAAACAACTTTACCATGAATTTCTAATTTTTTCTTATATTTTATAAGAAGAGCTATAATTATTAAATAAAATAATATTACACTCCAGTTGTTCATTAAGAAATTCAACATGTAAATAGAAAAGTACTATTGAGTATAAAAACATTACTTTTTTCTAACAGGTCTTAAAGATTTATAATTACACTTTTTGCATTTTGTGGTTTTTGCTTTTACTTTAAAACTTGTAGTTTTAAGTCTTGTTTTGCATTTTCTGCAAACAAAAACATTGTGAAATAATCTTGTTTCTGCTTCTGGGAATTTTGCCATAATTATAACCTCCTAGAATTATGGTAAAGTCCAAAAATCTTCGATTTTTTATGTTTTGTCATTTTACTCCTTAATTTGTTTTATTACTCTGTCATCAAGAACAATCCAGTACAAGACTGTTGATCCTTCTTTGACTTCACTTTTGAACTCTCCAGGTATTTCAATATCAAAAGTTTCGTAACTTTCAGAATCCATTACATTGACTGAATTTCCTGATATGCTAAGAACTTGCGCATTTCTTTTATCTATAACTGGAATTTGTATAGTATCATGTCCTGGCATCATAATATTTCTTTTAACACCATCAATAATGCCAACGCCTGTAAGATTTACTTTTGCATGTCCGTGTTTTCCTGGTCTTGAAACTTTCATATCAGTAACTGAACATGCTGCACCATCAATGACACAACTAGAACCTTTTTTTAGGCTTCCTACACTAGCATTTCTTGTTTCTCCCATTTAATTTTGAAAAAGAGATTTATTTAAATAAGTTTCTATGTCAATCCATACTAAAAAGTCTGAAAAAATTCTTTTTTCTTAAGAATTTTCTCAATTTTTTTTCAATTTCAGGATCTTCAAACTTTTTTTCTTCTTCCCTAAATTTTTTGGAATGGTAAGTATTTCTTTTTTCTCCTTTTTTCATTCCATGTTTTTTATGTAGTAATTCGTGATATAATACATATTTGATTAAATTATGTTCTTTTTTCAAAATAGAACTTATAGTTACTAAATCTTCTTCATAAGAGTAAGATCCGAGCTTTCTTAAATTATTTTTTCCAAATTTTAAGTTTGGTTGTTCCATTAGACTATTGAAATAAGTATTATTTAATTCATTAAACATTTTAATTAATTTAGGATGAGAAGTTATTCTTTCAGAGTATTTTCCTATCTTACTAATAAATTTATCATATAAATCAATACTTAATGTTTTTTTAGTATCTTTATTTATTTTTAGAATTAGTTTTTGTACTAGTCCTTTTTGTATTTCTTCAGAAATGTTCTTCCATTTATTACTAAGTTTTAATTCATAATTCCAACCAATCCTAGTGATTTTGGCATTATAACTTCTAAACCTGCCAGAATATGTAATTTCTAACTTAGGCATTTCCATTTCAGGATATAATTCCTTATAACTTTCTTTTAAGAATCTAGAGTTCATATCTTAATATTGCTGCTATTTTTCCAAAGTCTTTTAATTGAGTTCCTTCACGAGTTTCTGCACTTATTAATTCTACTTTAGTTCCAAATTGTTCTGCTCTTTTTTCTAACTCATTAATTTTTTTCTCGTCGAGTGTTTCTGAAACTAAAAGAATATCTACAGCGCCCATTTCTAAAGCTTTTTCACAGTCTTTAATTCCATATGCTGCTTTATTCTCTTCCTTGGCTAATATTGTAAAAAAGCGATTCATCAACTTTTTTTCTTTAGCAACTTCTTCTTTGAAAAGAACATCTTCGGATTTTGCTAAAAGTTCTTGCAATCCAAATTCTCCAGTATAACTGAGGTCTTTCATTGCTATGATTTTTGACTTTATATCTCCAGTAATATAATCTCTGTCTACAAAGTCTTGTTTTGTATGTCCTGGACCTCCTACTAGTATTCCTTCAATTTCTTTCTTATTTAGAAATTGTTCTTTCATCATATCAGCTATTTTTTTGTAGAAGTCTTTGGCTGCTCCTTCTCTAAGTCTTGCGAAACGGACACTACTTTGTCCTCCAGCTCGCGTTTTTCCAGGGACATTAGATGTGGCGTGGGATAACGGGATTATTGTTTTTCCTTTTAATATTGCGATGTTTGCTTCTCTCTTGTCCATGACTACCATTCCAAAAACATTTTCATCATCAAGTAAATCTCTTAAATAATTTAGAACGAATGTTTTGTCACATTGATAAATCCTGATTTTTATTGGTAGTGAAGGGTCTATACTCCATACTTTAAAATTGTCTTGTCCTTCTTTTTCACTTACATTTCCTGAAAAAACTGCTAATCCGTTAGAAGGTGTTCTTTTAAACAGTTTAAGATGTTGTATCATTTTTTCCAAGGCTGAAATAACATTTTCTCTTGTTTGTTTGCTTTTGATATTGCTTGCTGTTCCTTGTTCTTGCATTAAATGATTTATTATTTTGTTAAGATCATATCCTTTGGGAATGTAAACACTAACTAATTCAGTATGTCTTCCTTTATAGGTTTCGAGTTCTCTAACAAACTTTTTTAATTCAAATTTTTGTTTTGAAGTTAGTTTTGTCTCCATAAACAAGATAAAAAGAGAAATAGTTTATAATAGTTTTCAGTTTAGGTCTTGAATAAACTCGTTTCCTTCTAAAGCTCCAAAGTTTTGTAGGCTTTGAATACCTCTTTGAATGATGCCAAGTCTATGTTCTTGTTGTTTAATTCCTTCTTCAGTTGATCTTTCTTCAATGCAGTTTTTTAGATCATCTTCTTCAGAACAAGCTACTATTGCGTCTTCATCATCAGCTATTTTAAGTAAATCTTTAAATAATTCTGCAAGGTTCAACTTAATATTTTCTGCAAGTAAAATTCCGTTTTCAGAGTTCAAGTAGCCGCTTAGGAAGTTTGTTTCGCCTTCTTCAGCAAGTATTGTATTTGAAACTAGTGTGATTATTCCAATTATTATTATTAGTTTAAATATAAAGTTCATTTTTTATTTTAAAATGTTATCTACAGCTATGTTTTCTGTTAATATAACGTATGCATTCATTTTGTCGTTTTTCAATGCTTTATTGTATTTAGTATTGGAATTTCTTAGGTTGTCATGGAGTTTGTAGATTTTTTGAAAACTTGTTTGGTAATTATTATAACAAGTAGAACAATTTTCAATAACAAGACTTATATTGTTTTCTTTTTCTATTGTTAAATTGTCTGTTATTACTTTCGCAACTGCTGCATCCATGATGTTAAAATTATATTCAGAAGTATGTCCTTCTTTACAATATTCTTTTAAATCGAACCTTTTCATTATTAGTTCTTGAAAAATCTTGTCTTCGATATCTATTGTAGTTACTAAACAGTAATAACACTTTATAAAGGTTTCGGTTATTAACTTTTATAAATAAACAATCGTTCACAAATAAAATGGACTTATACATAAACTGTTACGGAGCATTCCTAACAAGTAAAAAAGTAGAAAAAAAACAATTATTCACAGAGAAAGAAATAATAGACTTCCAAAAAAACAAGATTAAAACAATACAAAAATACGAAAAGGAATGGAATACAAAATACAAAGGAACAAATTCAAAACTAGTACAAAACTTCAACCTTTATAGAAAAGCAAACTTCATAATAGCAAAAAATCAAGTTGCTCAATCAGTAAATGAAGATAATCTAATAATACAAGCAGTAAGCCTGACTGAAGAATTAGACACAATAATAAATATTCTATCAAAAAGACTTAGAGAATGGTCCTCTCTAGAAATGCCAGAATTAGCCAATAAAATACAAGATAATGAAGAATTTGCAAGAAAATCACTAAAAAAACAAGAAAGTAAGTTAGGAAAAGAACTACAAAAGCAAGATACTAACCAATATCACACACTAGCAACTAAAATAATAGAATTATTCAAGTTAAAACAAGATAATATAGAGTATCTAGACAATTTAATGAACAACTACTGCAAAAACACATTAGAACTAGCAGGTCCCGCCCTAACAGGAAAATTACTAAAACATGCAGGATCACTAAAAAAATTAGCATTAATGCCAGCCTCAAAAATTCAACTTTTAGGAGCAGAAAAAGCATTATTTAGACATTTAATAACAGGAAGCAAAAGTCCAAAACACGGAATAGTATTACAACATAATTATGTTCAAAAATCTAAAAACAAAGGAAAAGCAGCAAGAATACTAGCTGATAAAATATCTATAGCAGTAAAAGTAGACTATTTTAAAGGAGAACCAATAGGAAATAAACTAAAGAGAGAACTAAAATGATTGAAGGATTATTAATCAATAAAGGAAAATTATTAACAAAAAATCAAGTTCCTAAAAAGAAAGTTTATCAAGAAAAACTAATCAAAATTAAAGGAATTGAATATAGAGAATGGATTCCTAAACATAGTAAGTTAGCCTCTGCAATAAAGAAGAAAATTAGTCAATTAGGAATAAAAAAAGATTCAACAATTCTTTACCTAGGATGTTCAACAGGAACTACAGTAAGCCATTTAAGCGATTTACTCACGGAAGGGTTCATATTTGCAATAGACTCATCCCCAAGAGTATTAAGAGAGTTAATACTTATGGCTGAAGACAGGAATAATATAGCACCAATACTAGCAGACGCGTTCCAAACAGAAAAATTCAAAGATAAAATATCACAAGTAGATGTTATATACCAAGACATTGCCCAAAGGAATCAAGCCGAAATATTCATTGAAAACTGTAAAAATTTCCTAAAAAAAGAAGGTTTTGCAATATTATGCTTAAAATCAAGAAGTGTAGATGTTAAAAAAACACCTAGACAAGTCTATAAAGAAATAAGAAATCAGTTAGAACGAGAATTAAGAGTGGTTGATTTTAGAGAATTAGACCCTTTTCAGAAGCAACACGGGTTTTTCGTTTGTAAGAACATTTAAAAGTAATTTCATACTACCTTTTATAAAATAAATAAGAAAATGTTAACAGAATTAATTTCAAAGGATTCGTTGGAAGAGTTAACTAGTGAGTTTGAACATTTTCACATTCAACTACTCCCAATGTATAATGGGTATACTCTTAAAGAAACTATTCAGAATAATAATGGCGTAACTATGAATAAAATAATTGGAAATATCTCCAGAATAGACGATAAAAGTTACATTCTAAAAATTTTTGAAGAACCACATTACGATCCAAAACACATTTTTGAAAGAGTAATGAACACTTATTTCCTAGGGTAAATTTTTTAAAGTTCTTTCTTACTTGTATTGCCATGGTTAAGGTTGGTTTAGAAATTCATACTTATTTAGAGATTCCTAATAATACTAAATTATTTTGTAATTGTAAACTAAATGAAATAATTCCTAACAGGGCTACTTGTCCTGTTTGTACAGGCCAACCAGGAAGTAAACCAATGCTTCCAAACGAGGAAGCCCTAAATGCAATTCTTAGAATTTCATTAATGTTAAATTGTAAGATTAACAAGAAATTAATGTTTCAAAGAAAGCATTATTCCTGGCCAGACCTTCCAATGGGTTTTCAAAAGACAATGTCAGGAACTTATTCAAGTCCTGTAGCAATAAAAGGAAAATTTCTAGGTATTGGAATACAACAAGTTCATTTAGAAGAAGATCCTGCAAGGTGGGATCCTTTAACTGGAAAGGTGGATTATAATAGGAGTGGATTTCCACTTGCTGAAATAGTTACTGATCCAGATTTTAAATCTTCAGAAGAAGTAGATTCTTGGATTAAAAACTTAATAACAACATTGTCATACATAAATGCAGTAAATAAGAAAGCAGGAATTAAAGTTGATGTTAATGTTTCCATCCCCCCAAAATTTCAAAGGGTTGAAATAAAAAATATTAATTCATTCACTTCAATAATTAATGCAATAAATTATGAAGAAAAAAGACAAGAAAAAGAAGAAGTAAAGCAAGAAACTAGAGCGTGGGATGCTGAAGAAAACGAAACAGTATTTATGAGAAGTAAAGAAGGAGATTTAGATTACATGTTCATTCCAGAACCAGACCTTCCACAAATACAAATAAATAATGCTAATTTAGAAAAATTAAAGAAACAAATTCCAGAAAGTCCAAACAAAAAATTAAAGAAATTCTTAAAATTAAAAGTTGATAAAACAAATGCTAAAGTAATCAGTAATTCATTACCACTAGCAGAATTATACGAGCAAGTTGTTAAGAAAATAGATCCTAAATTAGCCAGTAATTGGTTCAGGAGAGATATTATAGAAGCATGCAATAATAAAGACTTGGACTTTGATGATATTAAAGCAAGACCAAAAAACATAATTGAATTAATACAATTAGTAAAAGAAAACAAATTAAATCAGTCAACAGCAAAAAAAATATTAGAAAAACTAGTAAAGAAAGATTTCAACATTAAAGAATACGTAAAAAAGAATAACTTAGAATCATTAACTGATGATTTAAACAAATACTGTAAAGAAGCGATTAAAGAATCAGAACAAGCAGTAAAAGAATATAAGTCAGGACAAAAAAAAGCAATTAATTCAATAGTTGGAAAGGTAATGAAAAAGACAAAGGGAAAGGCAAATCCAGGATTAGTTAAAAAAACAATAGAGAAGTTATTATGACTGTAAAAGAAGCAAAGAAAATAATGGATTTATTCATGAAAGAACTTTCTAGAGTAAAATCTAAAGAAGACTTTTCAATAGTGAGAAATAAACAAACAAGAAAAGGAAAGCCAAAAACAAATGAGAAGTTCAAAGAACGAATATTAGAAAATGCACCTTCAAAAGATGATGATTTTATAATAGCCGAAAAGAAACATTGGTAAAATGATAAATAAAGTTAAAAAACAATTAGAACTGATAAAAAAGGAAAATCCTAACTTAAATGCTATTCTAGAATTAAATCCTAACGTGTTAAAAGAAGCTAAAGAAATAGAAAAAAAAATAAAACAGAAGAAGGCAGGAAAACTGGCTGGATTGACTTGTGTTATTAAGGCAAATATTAATGTTATTGGAATGAATATTAATTGTGGAAGTAAAACTTTAGAAGATTATAATGGAACTTTTGATGCTGATGTTATTACTAAATTAAAAAAGGAGGATGCTTTAATTCTTGGAATGGCAAATTTGGATGAGTTCGCATGCGGCTCTAGTGGAGAAACTAGTTTTTTCGGACCAACAATAAACCCTGTTGCAAAAGGTTTCATTCCGGGAGGAAGTAGTAGTGGTTCTGCCGTTGCTGTAGCCGCTGGATTTTGCGATTTTGCACTCGGTTCTGATACTGGAGGAAGTATAAGAAATCCTGCTTCTCACTGTGGAATTTTAGGATTAAAACCGACTTATGGAAGAGTTTCAAGATTTGGACTAGTTGATCTTAGTATGAGTCTTGATCAGATAGGACCATTAACTAATGATATTAAGATTTTAAAAAAAGTTTATTCTGTAATCTCTGGCTATTCAGAGAATGACCCTACAACTTTTGAAAAACAAGTAAGAAAAAAACCAATTAAAAAATTAAGAATAGGAATTAGTAAGGATTTTGAAAAATTATGTGATAAAAAAATATATAAAAAAATCAAAGAGAAAGCATTAGAATTTGCAAAAAAGACAAATTCTAAGATTGTTGAAGTTTCATTAAAACATTTAAGTTTAGCAGTGGCTACTTATTATCCTATAGTTTATACTGAATTCTTTTCAGGAACTAGAAAGTTTGATGGTAGAAGATTCGGATTAAGAATTGAAGAATCTTGTGGTGAGGAAGTATTAAGAAGAATTCAAGGAGGAAAAGAAATCTCACGATCAGAATTTGAAGGTAAATTTTATAGGAAGGCATTAGCAGTGAAGAAACTAATAAAAGAAGATTTTGATAATGCATTTAAGAAATGTGATATTATTATAAGTCCAGTAACTCCTAAATTACCTCACAAGCTAGGAGAGAAAATTTCTACTCTTGACATGTATGCTTATGATGCTTTTACAGGTCCTGCAAATCTTGCTGGAATTACTGGAATTGTGGTTCCTTTAACTAAAATTAATAATTTACCAGTAGGAATTCAAGTTTTAGCAAACTCTTTCCAGGAAGAATTATTGTTTAATGTTGTTGAAAAGCTTTAAATATTCTTTGAGATTCAATACTTAATATGTTAAGAAGTCATACTTGTGGAGACTTAAGAAAAAAAGATGTTACTAAGAAGGTAACTCTGGCAGGATGGGTTCATTCTAGAAGGGATCATGGAGGAGTTATTTTTATAGACTTAAGAGATCGTTATGGCTTAACCCAGATTGTTTTTGACTCTTCCCACAAGAAAAACATTCTAAAAAGTGCGGATAGTTTAAGAAGAGAATTTGTTATTCAAGTTTCTGGTGTTGTTAAGCGAAGAAAGCAGGGAATGATTAATAAAAAGATTGATTCTGGTGAGATTGAAGTTTTTGCGGATGAACTTAAAATATTAAATAAGTCGTTAACTCCACCTATTGAAATTTCTGAAAGGGCTGATTCTGGAGAGGATGTAAGACTAAAATATAGGTATGTTGATATTAGAAGGGAAGAATTAAAGAATAATTTTATTTTAAGACATAATGTAATTAAGGATATTAGGGATTTTTTTGATTCTCAAGGATTTCTAGAGATTGAAACTCCAATACTTGGAAAATCAACCCCTGAAGGTGCCAGGGATTTTATTGTGCCTTCAAGGATTAAGAAGGGAGAGTTTTATGCACTTCCACAAAGTCCTCAAATTTTCAAGCAATTACTAATGCTTTCAGGATTTGATAAGTATGTTCAGATTGTTAAGTGTTTTAGGGATGAAGATTTAAGGGCTGATAGACAACCAGAATTTACTCAGGTTGATGTTGAAATGAGTTTTGTAGAAGAAAAAGATATTATTAATATTATGGAACAACTAATGAAATATGTTCTTAAAAAGCAAAATATCAAAGTAAAAACTCCTTTTAAAAGATTAACGCATAAGGAGGCAATGGAAAAATACGGTTCTGACAAGCCCGACTTAAGATTCGGAATGGAATTAATGGATGTTTCTAACATTGTAAAAAAATCAAAATTTACTGTTTTCAAGTCAGTCTTAGACAAGGGCGGAAGAGTAAAATGTATTAAGGCGAATAATGATTTTTCAAGAAAAAACATTGACAAACTAATAGAATTTGTTAAGATTTATGATGCTAAAGGACTTGCATGGATGAAATATGATGGAAAATTAGAGAGTTCAATAGTTAAGTTCTTTCCTGAAAAAGTATTAAAAGAAATCGCTAAAAGAACAAGAGTAAAAAAAGGAGATTATTTGTTCTTTGTTGCAGATAGAAAACATCATATTGTGGATGTTGCACTAGGACAGTTAAGACTAAAACTAGCTAAAGAATTAAAATTAATAAAAAAAGAATGGAATTTCTTATGGGTTGTTGATTTTCCTTTAGTAGAATATGACGAGTTAGAAAAAAGACATATATCAATACATCATCCATTTACTAAACCTAAAGAAAAACATATTAAATTTTTGGATAAGGATCCTGGAAAAGTACTTTCTGACGCTTATGATCTTGTTCTTAATGGTGTGGAATTGGGTGGTGGGAGTATTAGGATTCACAAGTCTGAATTACAAAGCAAAATTTTCAAAACCTTAGGTATTTCAAAAAAAGAAGCAGATTCTAAATTTGGTTTTTTGCTAGAAGCGTTCAAGTATGGAACTCCTCCTCACGGGGGTATTGCTTTAGGTCTTGATAGGTTTATAATGTTACTTTCTGAATCGTCTAGTTTAAGAGATGTTATCGCATTCCCTAAAACCAAGAGTGGTGATGACTTAATGATGAATTCACCTTCAGAAGTTTCTCAAGAACAACTAAAAGACGTAGGGATTAATGTTAAAAAGAAGTAAAGCTTTCTTTTTGTTATGAGATCCGAAAGAATAACGTTACTTCCTGAATTTACTGGCTTGAATGAGGAAAATGCTGATAATTATTATCTTGCAGAAAGTTATGTTTCTAAATTAAATGATTTGATCATTAAGGATTTTGAATCTAATTTAAAAGCTTTAACAGAATTTAATAATGATTTTCTTCCTGAAAAAGAAGAGGGGCTTGTTGAGAAACTGGGAGATTATAAATTTACAATTATTAGCAATAAAAAAACGAAAAAACCAAAGTCATCAGACATTTTTAACAATTTTAGAAATTACTTAATTGTTTTGAGGAATAAATCAACTAATAAAATCAAGCAAGAAGGAATTATAAAAATAAAGGAGGAACCATATACTAGTATTGAAAATTTAGTTAATGAATTTTCAAATATTAAAAAGGAAGCTGCTGGATTTTCACTTTCACAACCAATAACTTATGATGGGCCTTCTAATTTTCATGATGTTTTAATGCTTCCAAGAAGGGATATTCTTCTAAATTCTACCACTGCAGCATTATATGTTCATGCTAAGTATTTTGCAGGAAAACTATCAAGTGTTGTTAAAGATTTCGAAACTGCTTTAAAGGAAGAGACGGGATATGATAAAAATAATGTTCCTGAAAAAACAACTAGCGTTTGGAATCAAATTGGAAAGCATGATTTTCTTGTAAAAGTTATAAGAAGAGAATCAGTAAAGTACGCTTCAATTTTCAAAACACTTTATCATGAGACTAAAACAAAAACTTCAGGAGATTTTGCAGAATTGCCTGATTGTGAAGATTCAATTCTTGAATATTACAAGCCTGTTAAAAGATCAGATAATATTCTAGTTTCAATTCCTGGAACTATTTCAAGACTTAATGATCTTAAGCGAGAAAGCATCACTGTACATACAAAAAAGGGAATCAAACATTATCCTGTTGTTTAGTTAGCCAGATAACAAAATCAGTTGATTTTGAACTTTAAAATTCTCAAAGAATTTTATAAGTTACAATATAAGAATCTAGCATTAATACAATTCTTCACTCTGGTTTCTTCTAGTAAATCATTACATATGCTAGCATGTTGTTCTATTGCCGTTTTTGTACATTCTGGATCTTTATGTCCTGGAAAGTATTCTTCAGTTGTTTTTCCAGTAATTTCAGGACTGAATAATGCTCCTAATACTATTATTATTCCGAATGTTATTGCCGCAAGGGTATATTTCATTTGCAAACCTCTCTTGTCTTAACACATTTGGAGATTGAATCTCTTATTATATTGCCGTCAATCTCATATTCGAACTCTTGAGTTTCATAATGTTCACAAATTTCTGTCTTTACACAGGTTCCTGCAACACTTCCTGTTGGTGTGGGTTGTGAAATTATTGCTATTAAGAACAAGCTAATTATTAATCCTGAAACTTTAAGAAGATTCTTATGTTCTGTTTTCATATTCTCTTTATAAAAATTTAGGTATATAAAGCTTTCTTAGAAGAGAAATAAAGAGAGTATAAAATAATTATCTTATTGGTTGGTAAATGTTTAGTGAGTATCCTTTAAGATTTTCTTCAATGTATGTTTTAAAAAGTTTTTTTGTTGTGTCAACTTCGAATTTCCCGTATTTTTCGCTTTTTCCTCCAATAGTTAATTTATTATAAGATATTTTTATGCTGCCACCTCCAACTGGAGAAACTTCCTCAGACAATGCATGTTTTAGCTTGAAATTTTCCACTAATTGACAATGATAACCAACATTCCTTCCATAAATATAGTTTTTATCCCCTATTCTTAACTGAACAAATTTATATCCTAAATTATTTTCAAGGTCGATATCAACTTCTGGAATTTTAATTAATTCTTCTAAATCATTCATAAAATAAGGAATATTCAATAATTTTTAAACTTGACTGATTTTAACCTAAATATAAATTTGCTGGTGCGCCTGATGATCCATTTCCTGATTCAGGATCTTCTGGTTTATAATCATCCAGTCTATATCCTGATTTATATTTTTTGTATGGTTCTTTTTGTACAGGATAGTATATTTGTGCAGGTTTTGTTTTGTTTATTAGTTCTTCTAATTTCATCTTCCTAATGTTATTGTTAGTTTATCTTCAAGATCTAATTTGTAATTGGTCAAGGTTGTATATCCTATTTTACTTAATGATTCTAAGCTTATGTTTAGGATATTTTTTCTTAATACTACATCTTTCTCTTCAATTTGTTCCCATTCTTTCTTAATTTGAGAAATTGTTTTTTTAGAAGTTATTAATTCTTCAATATTTTGTAAGTATTCTTCTTCACTTCTTCTTATGTAGTCTATTTGGTGTATGCTTATTCCTTTTTCTTTCATTCTAGAATAGGCTTGTTTCATAATATCATGAGCATAATCTTTGGTTACGCTAATACTTAGAAAATCTCTGCTTAGTATAATATCATAATTTTCTTTTGTTAATTTAGTTAATTCTCTCGCATCTCCATAAATGATGTTTAGTTCAGAACTTGTTTTTTTCTTTAAGTCTTCATTGATTTCTATTCCTGTAACTTCAGCGCCTAATTGTTTTAGTGAGTGTAGAAAAAATCCAGGTCCACAGCCTAATTCTAGAATTTTCTTATTTTTTAATACCTTTCTTGCTTTCTCTTCTAGGTGTGTAATCGTTTCTTCTCCATTAATATTTGTTATATGTCTTAGCAAGTGATAAAATAATGAAACACACGTTTTTGCATTTCCATAATCATAATTTTCTATTATTGTTGTTGTTTGATTATTTAAGGGTATTTGACTTATTAGTGTGTAGTTGGATTCGAAAAAGTAATTTTCTGAGAATAAATGGAATAGTTTATTTTGGGTATTTTCTTGTATTAAATGTTGATAATTGGTCAAGCCAATATGTTTTACTTTACTAGCTAATTTTTTATCTTTTATTTTTTTAAGAACTTTATTATCTATATTTATTCCATTATGATATAATTTTAATTCTTCAAATATTTCTTCTTTTTTCTCCCAATTTAATTGTATTGCTTTTTTCGATTTATTATAATATTGTAAATATCCTGTCCTAAGTAAAAAATTAATGGTTCTTTCAACATCTTTTAATTTATCTTTTGGAAAGCCACAATGTTTTAATTTAGCATATCTGATATGATTTGACTTCTAAAGCCTTAATGAAACCATTCTAGATAATAAAGTAGCTACTATTTTATTATATATTTCTCTCATAAAATCTCTAAAGAAAAGATACTAATAAGTGTTTAATAGAATTTAACAACAACCCTCCGAAACTTCCGTTAGTTTTTTATACTAACCCCTTTTCCTTTTCACAAGGGTTAAGATGAGAAAGATTTGTATAATAAACCAAAAAGGTGGTGTTGCTAAAACAACAACAGCATTAAATCTTGCAGCAGGCCTATCAAGAAATGAAAGAAACATATTGTTAATAGACTTAGATCCTCAAAGCAATATAGAACTTTCAATGAATCTAGAAAATAGTAATACAGTCTATGATTTCATTTTTCAAGATATACCATTACAAGAGTGTATTAACAAAGTAGCAAAAAATTTAGACATAGTAAAAGGAGATAATAGAATATTAAGAGTTGATGATATTGTAAGAAATAAAGAACTTGTAGAAAAGGCTAATGAAAGTCTAAAAACAATAAATAATTACGACTACATAATTTTTGACTGTGGCCCTTCAATGAATGCAATCAACAGATTCATCTTATTATATTGTGAAGAAGCAATAATACCAACTTCCTGTGATTATTTAGGTTTTGAAAGCCTAACTAAAACAATGCTTTACTTAGAAGAATTTTCAGACTTTAACGAACACCAAGTTAAAATCACAAAAGTAGTCCCAACATTATACGATAAAAGAAATAAAATCTGCAACATTAGTCTAGAAAGTATTAACAACGAATTCTACCAATTAATATCCCAACCTATAAGAATAAATTCTAAATTAAAAGAAGCTCCAAAAAACAAAAGATCAATATTTGCTTACGCTCCAAAATCTTCAGGTGCGCAAGACTACTTAGCATTAGTACAGTCTGTATTATGTGATGAAAGAACAGAAAAAATAATTTTAGAAACCTAATTCTTTCTTACTAAATTCAAAAGTTTTTTCATTTCCATTATCAGAAAGTTTAATTTTTAAATTATCAAAACCATTAAGAATAGAATCAATAGTAATATATTCTCTTGAATTACTACTATCCATTAATTCTTTATGTTTAAATCCTTCATTATTCCAAACTAAATAAACAATATCAAAACCAGAGTTTATATTTTCAATTCCTTTCTTAACTAACCAAATGTTTTCACTAACAAATTTAGGATTATAAACCATTTCTTCAATACCATGAGGTTCTAATCCTCTAACATAATTAATTATTTTCCACTGTTTCATCTTTCAAAACTCTCATAACTTCACTTTTAATCCTATCTTCATACTCATAAACCTTCTCTCCTTCATTCTTCTCCCTAGACAAACATTTTAGTAACTCCAAAGCTAACTCTCTACCTTTAAAAACTTCCTTCTCAATATCATCAATATTTGTTTCTTCACTAGTAACATCATCAAAACTTTCACTACTTAATTTGCTAGTATTCCTCATAACAAAATAGGCACCAGAAGAATAAAACTTATCAAATATTTTCTTAAAAGGAATATCAATAATTCTTCCATTAATAACACCTCTAAATCTTAAAGTTACTAAGGCATTATTAAAATCTTCATTCCAATCTTCAATCTTTAAATAAATATCTTCAGGAGTTAAACCGTTACAATCAAGAACTAATCCTTTATGAGGATATAATTCAATATCTTTACGTAATAATTCTCCATCATCATAAATGAAAAAACCGCCCTTTCCAAACTTTTCAACTTCTGAAAAAGAATTAGGAAATAAAGGTCCAGGATAAACAAATTTGTCTAAAACTTTAACAGTATGAATATGTCCTCCAGCATAATAATCAAAACCTGCAGGAAAATCATTTACAGAAATAGAATTTATCATTTCCAAACTTTTAGGTAATAATTCTTTAACAGCA
>CAYPCY010000006.1:0-29867 GCA_964409385.1 uncultured Methanosarcinales archaeon
AAAATCTTTGATTTGTTCAGAAATCTTGGATTTCAGACAGCGACAGATCATGGGTTCAACTCCCATCGGGGGCTTATAATTCTAATTTAAAGAGAAAAAGATTATTTTACCTTATTAAGAACGTAACTTCTCCAAACACCATAAGATTTAATATCTGAATATATTGCCCTATCAATACCTTCTTGCATAATATTCTCAACAATAGAATCTCCAGCTAAACCTTGAGAATTTAAAACATTCTTTTTAGTTTCTAACTTGTTAAAAATAGTTCTAGCATCAGCTAGTAAATCATTAGTAATTTCATTCCTGAAATAAGCCTTTATTACTCTTTCATCAATTGAACTGTTATTCATAGTTCGAAAGAAGAAAATTAAGTCTTTTATAAAATTTACTTAAGTCTGAATGACTTTAGAAGTTCAAAACACATAAATGTTTTGTAACTTTACTTAGATTCTTGAAAGGAGAGTCTTATAATGGAGAAATAACTAGCAAGTGGTTTCCTAAATGGGAAGGTAAAGCAAACATTCAATTACCTGCGGATTCTCTAGAGAATATTAATAAGATAGAGTCTGATGAGACAGTAAGAAAATTAGTGGCGGTAGTAGTTAGTAGCAATGGTCCAGAACGTGAATTAAGTGATAAAATTCCTTTTCCAGTATTTATTGATAATGATAAATTCAAGAAAGGATTATTTTCTTTTGATTTATTTGTTGGCGCCTCAATTAAAGATAAAGGTTGGGATTATTATGATTATCATTATCAATGGAAAGTATTATCTTCACTATCTAAATAATGTAGCTCTGCTTACTCAATCTATTTCATAGTTTCCACGAATGGAATCTCCTAGATCTTAAGAGCAGAGCCATACACTATTAAATAAGAATTCTTTATAATGTTTTGGTTAAGTTTAAATATAGTCTAGAAACTCTTTATTTTACGCCTCTGTGGCTCAGTGGTAGAGCGTTACCTTGGTATATAATACGAACAGGTAAAGGTCCCGAGTTCAACTCTCGGCAGAGGCTTAACAGATTATTTATTAATAGTATGCTTAAACAAATCATCATACTTTTGAATAATATTCAAAAAAGTGGTTGCTTTATACAAATCATCAGAATTTATTGTTTTTTCAGGCGTTTTTAATGATTCTTCCCTGAAATAAGTATTGATTTCTAAAATATCAACAATATCATTTCTCTCAACAGAATCACTAAGTTCCTCAATTTGAAGTTTATCAATTAATCTAGAAGTTTTTTTACTTACTAGCTTAGAAACAAACATATAACTACTATCAATTTTTTTAGTAGCACCGTATATTACCTCTACTCTATTAGTTAATTCTTTACCAATCATACCATGAAGAGACTTAGTATCACTTATTAATCTTTATATTTTATTTTATAACCCATGTTTGTAATACTATTACAATAACTGCAATAATACTACTTATACCCTTTATCGCTATAAATCCAGGAGTTTCAATCCTAATAATAGGAAAACTAAATAATCCTGCAATCACAGCCAATGCACCTATTGTGAATGTAGTTAAATGATTAAAATTTTCTGGAGTTAATCCCTGAATCTTAAGTTTTTTTAAAGAATTAATATCTGCTTCTATCAATAATCCAATACCAACAGTAAACATCAATCCTGCTTCAACAAATGATTGTATATTAATATCAAATAAACTCTTGCTTATAATCCCAACAAAACCTATAATACTAACTATTGCCAGAACCATAATAAAACTATTTGAAAATTTAATTTTTCTCTTTAATTTTTTCATTATTTAGAATACATAAATCTATTTATTTAAATATTTCTGAATCTATCCAAATAAAACCTGTCAAAATGATAAAATACCTCTTTTGAAACAGTATCAATAGAATTATTACCGTTAATCAAATGAATAAGACCATACAATTTATCATCAACCCTACCAATCTCATAACATTCTTCATATTTACTTATTAACTCTTCAAGAAATACAGGATCTTCAAACTTTTCTTTCTTAATATCTCTATTCTTCATTCTATTCATAGCCTCATTTAACGAAGTATTAATAAAAAAAGTAATATCAGAAGTTAAAACATCAGCCTCATTCTGCAAACCAATAATATCCTTATAATTCATCCCTTGAGTAGACTGGTATGCCTCAGTAGACATTCTATACCTATCACAAATAACAAACACACCATTATCAAGATTTGGACTTATTAACTTATTAGAATGTTCAATACGATCATCAATATATAATTTAGTCATCCTCTCAGCATCAGAATAAGCATCCTTATCATCAGCTAACTTATTCTTAATTTCATCACTATCCCAAGGTTCATGAGTCAATAAAACATCGTTATACTTAGACAATTCTTGAATATGCTCGGCTAATCTTATTGCTTGAGTAGAAGTCCCTGCACCATCAATACCCTCAAAAACAATAAACATGCACTTAATGAAGATTTAATTCTTTAAAACATTAAGCCTTCATCATTTTCTTATAAGCAGTGGTTTCCCTAAACCAAGGACACAAATAACAACCAAGATAACAAAGCAAAACTAGAACAATAGCACTAGACCATAAGTTCACATCATTCTTCACACTAAATAATGCATAATATGCGAATAAGACCCAAACTATAAACTCACCAATTAATAATCCCCATTTCATAATATTACTTATTATTATATATTATTTAAAAGTTTCTAAATTCGTTGAATTTTGAACTTTGAAATTTTTTAAATTTCAAAAGTTTCGAAAAGAAATATAAACTATCACTATTCATTCTTGTTATGAAAAAGAAACCTCTTAATATTACCATCACAATAATTATTCAAATAATAATTGGGCATATACTAGCATTCACTGGAACTTTTGTTGCAGGAGTCGGGAATGGTTGGGAATTAATATTTATTCCTTTCTGGTATAGTGTTGGGGTTTGGATTACTGGAGTTGTAAGCTTAAAAAAATATTTTAAGAAGAAACATTATTTTTTAACAATAATAGGAACAATAATAGGAAGTATTCTAGGAGTTGTACTGATTCTTATCACTCCCCCAATTGGTTTTATACAATTTTTCTTTCCGTTAATAGGCGCACTAGCAGGATTTTATTTTTTCTTAAGAAAGAATATTCTTTAACTCTCCATTCTTATGAAGTTCTTCAACAATATCACAACCACCAATAAGTTTACCATTAACATATAATTGTGGAGTGGTTGGCCAGTCAGAATACTCTTTAATCTCATTTGCCAAGTTCATATCATCAAAAATATTAAAACTGGAAAATTCAACATTATAAGATTTTAAAATTCTAACAACCCTAGCTGAAAAACCACATGCTGGCATGTCAGTAGTTCCCTTCATCATAAGAAATATCTTACTTGAATTTATTACTTTCTCAACTTCCATCTCCAGCCTCTATAGATAATGCATGAATCTCAGTTCCCATTTCTTGTTTTAACGCCTTATACACTAGCTTATGCCTTTCTACAAGGCTCAAATCCTTAAAGGCAGACTCTATAATTTTAAGCTTTAAGTGCAAACCACCATGATCATGACCATAATGTTGAGAACTAGTATTAACCAATTCAATACTAGAATTAGGAAATTCTTTTTTTAACTTATTCTTAATATCTTCAATAGTCATTACTACTAGCAACTAATAAGAATTTATAAATATTTTTCAAACACTAATATCGATACAATGACACGTACCATCATTACTAGCATCAAAAATACATGCAGGAGTTAAATTACCACATTCTAAACTGCAATCATCAACTGAAGAACATTCTACCGTACCATCATTCCTATCAATATACGCAAAAATAACCAATGCAAAAATAACAACTATGGCAATAGATGCTATTAATATCATGAAATTCCTGTCAGAAACATAACCTTTCTTCATGAAATTCTATTTTATAATTTAGTATATTAAATTTTGCTTTTTAACCAATTTTTATAATCAGGAAAGTAATTAGCAATAATCATAATATTAAACCTGGGAAGAATAAGCTCTTTAGGCTCTTTAGTAAGTAAAAATTTGAAAGATAACCTTAATAATTCCTCCTTGGAAAGTTTATTTTCGGTTAATTCTAAAGAATCCTCATTAGTCACGGTTACTTTATGAACTGTTTCTCCAGAATCAGAAATTTTAACTTCGAAAGTGTTCTCATTAATTTCTTCAATACTAATCATTTCCAAAGCAATAAATAAACTAAATAAAAACTTTTCTATTCTATAAGTCTTAAAAGCATGAAAGAATTATACAAGTAAGGAAATTGTTCTAAAGGAGTTCTTTTAAGAGTAGATCTAAAATCATCTCTTGAAATATAATTATCTTTACCGCTTATTTCATCAAGTTTTTCTAAGTATTCCTCGAAATGTTTAGGAAACTCTTTCTTATTATAATGAATAATTATCTCTTCAGACAAGATTTTATCAGAAAATTCAAAATTACAATTAATAAAACTATATTCAGGATTAGCCAATAAAACTCCGGTTGTTAATACTAATTCTTTCAGTTTCATTATTATAGAGAATGAATACTTATTTTTAAAGATTATATGTTTTTAGTAATAAATAATAAATATTACCTAATTCTACTATAACCTATGGGATTAACAAATAAAATAAAACAATTATTCGGCAAGAAAGAAGAATCTAAAGAACAAGTCTCTAATAAACTGGCTTATTTACTAGAAAAGACAAAAAATATTGATGATTTTATAATTAATTCAAAAGAAGGAAATTATATTCCACTACCTGAAGAATACTATGCTGATGATAACTTAATTCAACAATGGAATTATAGTATTACTGCAATAAAAGTTATTAAAGAATGCAATCTTAACATACCTGGAGATTATCAAATAACTCCAGAATAAGTATTCAAGAACCTTTCTTAATCAAAAAAAGTTAAGTTGACTTGATAAATCACTTTTTAATTTATTATCTTCATAAATTGTTTTCTCTAATTCTGCAACTACAATTTTTAGTTTAGAATTATTGGTGTTATTAAATTTTGTTTTTAATTTTCTAAGGTCAAAATTGTGAGTATCGTCAATACTCCATAAGAAAGTATTATGATAAAAATCATTAACTTCTTCAAGTTTATAATATTTTAATTGTTGAGAAATTAATGAAGCGTAAAAATCATAGATTGAATCATTTAATGGTTTCATAAGTAAATTCTACTTTAGAAATTTAAAAAGATGATCAGAAAAGCATATAAATAGAGTATTGAGAACGCCACGACCCGGATTTGAACCGGGAATCCCATACGGGACAAGAGTTCCAGTCTTGCGCAATACCAGATTATGCGATCGTGGCTTGTTCACTATCGCGACCAACACCAAAGTGTTAAGTATGCGATCGTGGCTTGTTCACTATCGCGACCAACACCAAAGTGTTAAGTATGCGATCGTGGCAAATGAATTTAGAAACTAAAGAAGTGTTTTTATACTTTGCCTTTTTTCTTGTTTTTAGCAATATTAAGTTTAGCCTTTACTTTTCCTATTAAAGGTTCGATTGATTCAAGCTGTTTATAGAATTTATTACCACTCCTAAGATCTAAATCTAAATAATTAGTCCTTAATAGTTCATTAATATCATCCATAACAAATTGTGTTGAATTAATTTCTTGCACTGCCTTAATCTCTTTTCTTAATTCTTTTGCTTTTGACTGGTCTAAAATAGATTCAAAACCATATTCATATTTTTTCCATAATAAATGATTAATACTATCTATTACTGTCTTTACAGCTGGAAGTTCGGCCTCTTGCTTATGGTTTTTTCTAACTGTCTTTTTTACTAGATACTCAACTCTTAAATCAAGATTTTCTGCAATAACTTCTAAAGTATTAATTGAAGGAATTAAAAGTTTGTTCTCAAGATTATATATGTTAAGTTACTAATGTTAGAAAGTTTTGCAATTTTACTCTTTGAAATTGCTTTTTTTAATATTCTACTTGTAGAATATACTTTTGAGATATATTCCTCTTGATTAAAATTTTTACCCCAAAGTATTTGTTTATTACCCAAATTTACTCTTTTATTTTGGTCTAAATCAGTAAATAATAAAGGAATATACTCATCCGGAGTTATTTTTTTAAGAGTGCTAAATCTTGTTTCAGTACCCTTCTTCATTTTAGAACGTAAAATTCCAAAGGTCTTAGAATTCATACCTATTTGTTCAGACCATTCACCATAATTAATATTAAGTTCTTCTTTAACTTCTCCAAGCCTAGTATATAATCTTTCAGACATGAAGATAGAAATCTCTACAATTTTAAAAAATTAACTACTTTATAATAATACCGACTGGACAATGGTCAGAACCCATAACTTTAGATAAAATGAATGCTTTTTCTAAATGTTTCCTAAAAATCTTTGAGATAATAAAATAATCAATACGCCAACCAACATTATTAGCACGAGCATTAAACATATAACTCCACCAAGTATAATTACTAGGTTCTTGATTAAACTCTCTAAAAGCATCTATAAAACCACTATTTACATAATTAGTGAACCCTAACCTTTCCTCATCCGTAAATCCAGCATTTTTTCTGTTAGAACTAGGGTTTTTTAGGTCAATCTCCTTATGAGCAACATTCAAATCTCCACAAACAACCACTGGCTTTTTCTTCTCAAGTTTTTTAATGTGTTTTAAAAAGTCAACATCCCATTTTTGACGATATTTAAGCCTTGTAAGGCCACGTTGAGAGTTTGGAGTATAAACATTTACTAAAAAGAAAAAATCAAACTCTAAACTAATAATCCTGCCTTCTTTATCATGTTCTTCAATACCAATACCATAATTAACTTGTAAAGGTTTAATCTTAGAAAAAACTGCAGTTCCAGAATATCCTTTTTTTTCTGCAGAATTCCAATATTCATGATGATAACCTAATTCATCAATAATATGATCAACCTGATCAGGATGTGCTTTAGTTTCTTGAATACAAATAATATCAGGATTTTCAGAAGAAAGAAAATCTAAAAAACCTTTTTTTAATACTGCCCTAATACCATTAACATTCCAGGAAATAATCTTTGTCATTTTCTGTCCTCCTGTTTAGAATTCTGAGAAATTAATTTCATAAAATAAGGTTTAGAAGAGAAAATATAAAAAACTATCTATGCATCAACCATTTCAATCTCAATATTCAATCCTTCAGGCAGAAAAAATTAAAAACAATTTTGAGCCGTTCAGGCATCAACCATTTCAATCTCAATATTCAATCCTTCAGGCAGAAAAAATTAAAAACAATTTTGAGCCGTTCAGGCATCAACCATTTCAATCTCAATATTCAATCCTTCAGGTATAGGCACTCTCATAACAAGTCTTAAAGCTCTTTCATCAATACCAAGATCAATAAGTCGCTTATGAACTCTCATTTCATACCTTTCCCAAGTTGCAGTACCATCACCACAAGGACTTTTTCTAGTAGTAATCTTTAATTTTTTAGTAGGCAAAGGAATAGGACCTTTCATAATAACACCAGTCTTTTCAGAAATATCTTTAATGTAGTCAATAACTTCATTGACCTTACCAATTTCATTGCTTGCTAATTTAATTCTTGCCTTTTGCATTTTAAAAAATAAAAAGTAAAAAGAAGACTTAGTTTTTCTTCTTAACTAAGTCAGTACACATACCAGCTGCTACTGTAACACCCGAATCTCTAATTGCGAATCTAGACATCTGAGGAATTTCAGATTGTTTTTCAATAACTAGAGGTTGTACAGGTTTTATCTTAACGATAGCCGCATCTCCATTCTTAATAAAATCAGGATTTTCTTGCGTAGTTTCTCCAGTTTGTGGATTCAACTTCTTCTCAATAGCAGTAATTTGACAAGCTATTTGAGCAGTGTGAATGTGGAATACTGGTGTATAACCAACAGTAATAACACTAGGGTGATTCAACACAATAATTTGTGCAGTGAATTCCGAAGCTACAGTTGGAACATTTGCAGTGGTTCCTAAAACGTCTCCTCTTGCAATGTCTTTTTTACCAAATCCTCTCACGCTAAACCCTATATTATCACCTGGGATTGCTTGAGTAACTTGAGAATGATGCATCTCAATAGTCTTAACTTCGCCAGTAACTCCAGTACCTTCTCTTCCAGGAACTGCAGTAACCTTATCTCCGACCTTCATAATTCCTGTTTCTACTTTTCCAACAGGAACAACACCAATACCAGTAATATTATAAACATCCTGGATAGGAAGTCTTAATGGTAACTTAGTTGGTTTTTCAGGTTCTTCAATTTCATTAATAGTTTCTAGTAAATTCTTACCAGTGTACCAAGACATATTTTCACTCTTCTTAGTAATATTATCTCCAGGAAGTGAAGCTACAGGTACATACTTAACAGCGTCAGGTTTGTATCCAACACTAGCAACTAGCTTGGATACTTGATCCTTAACATCATTGAAAGTTCCTTCAGCATAAGCTTTCATATCCATCTTATTAACAGCAACTATTAATTGATTAACACCGAAAGTTTTTGCTAAGAATACGTGTTCTTTAGTCTGAGCCATTACACCATCATTAGCCGCAACTACTAATACTGCAGCATCAGCTTGTGAAGCACCAGTAATCATGTTCTTAATGAAATCTTTGTGTCCTGGTGCATCAATAATAGTGAAGTAATACTTATCAGTTTCAAACTTTTTGTGAGCAAGATCAATTGTTACTCCTCTTTCTCTCTCCTCTTTTAAGTTATCCATTACAAAAGCAAATTCAAACCCTTTTTTTCCTAATTCTTGGGCTTTTTCTTTTAACTTCCTCATAGTTTGCTCCTCAATATTTCCACTATCAAAAAGCAATCTACCTACACTAGTAGATTTTCCGTGGTCTACGTGACCAATAAATACAAGGTTTACGTGTGGTTTTTCAGCCATTTTTTTCCTCCGAATATTTGAATAAATTAAAGCAAAGTTGAAGTCTTTAAAAAGTTAACTATTCATTCTCTCCAAGACCCTTCCTTTGTCTAATCTTTTTTCTTAATGCATCCTGCATCTCATGTGGTACTCTTTCAAAAGTCTGATCTACAACGAATGAAAGACCCCTACCACCAGTAGCTGATCTTAATTCAGAGCTTAATCCAAACATTTCAGCAACAGGAAGTTTTCCTTTTACAGTGATTTGAGTTCCTTCTTGTTTCATATCTAAAAGTTGACCTCTCTTATTACTTATTAGCTTAGAGATCTCCCCCATATACTCTTCAGGAGCATCAAATTGTAAAGTCTGTATAGGTTCAAAAAAGCAAGCTTTCGCATTACCTATAGCAGTTCTAATACCATCTCTTACTGCAGGATATAACTGTGCAGGACCCCTGTGAATAGCATCTTCATGCAATTTAGCATCAGTCAATCTAACCTTAATTCCTAATGCTGGCTCTTGAGCCAAGGTTGACTTGTTCATCACATCCTCAAACATATCCATAACCATCTCAATAATCTCTCCAATATGAACAATACCCCTAGTATCATCAACTAGAATGTTACCGTTGAAAACATCCCTTACCTTTCTAGCTTGTTTCTTATCAAGACCACCAGCTTCTAACTCTGGAATAATGCCAAGATCTTTTTTCTTAACCCTTCCATCATTAATTTTTCCTGATTTTATTGCTTCCCTAACACCCTCTTCTAAAGGTTCAACAGCAAAGTATAATTTGTTGTGCTTATTAGGACTCTTACCTTCAGCTTCAGGACTAACTGTATTAACAGTCTCTCTATAAACAACAATTGGCGGACTTGTTGAAACATCAACATTCTTCTCTTTAACAATTCTATTCTCAAGAACTTCAAGATGTAATTCTCCCATTCCACTAATTAAATGCTCCCCAGTCTCATTATTAATCTCAATCTTGATTGAAGGATCCTCCTTAGAAATTTGAGTTAATACTTCAATAAGTTTAGGAAGATCAGACGGCTTTTTAGCCTCAATAGCTTTAGTAATTACAGGCTCAAAAATATGACTTATTTTTTCAAAAGGTTCAACTCCTCCTTCAGAAACAGTCTCTCCAGGATAAGCACCTCTTAATCCAGACACTCCAATAATATTCCCAGCTGGTACATTGTCAACAATTTCTTTTTTAGCCCCGTTATAAATGTAAACTTGTTGTGTTCTAACATTCTTTTTAGCAAGGCTTAAGTGAACATCAATTCCTTTCTTCATAGTTCCAGAAAATAATCTCCCAGTAGAAATCTCACCAGCTTGAGGGTCAATAACAACCTTAGTAACTACAAAAGATAATTTTCCTGAAGGATTACATTCCAATAATGTTTTTCCAAATTCAGACTCTATATCACCATGCCAAATTTTAGGAATCCTATACTTTTGAGAATCTACAGGATTAGGATGATGTTTAATTACAGAATCAAGAACAACCTCATGTAATGGTGCTTTCTTTCTTAAACCCTTAATATCATCAGTTTCGTAAGCTTCAATAATCTCTTTGAAAGAAACATTATGCTTTTTCATGTAAGGAACTGACAAGCCCCAATTATGAAATGCTGAACCAAAACATACACTACCATCATCGACTTTAACCTGCCAACCATTTTCAAACTCTTCAGGAGCAATATTTTTAATAAGTTTATTAACTTCATTAATAATACCAACAAATTTTTGCTGCATAGCTTCGGGTGTTAATTTAACTTCTTTGATTAATCTATCAACTTTATTAATAAATAAAATTGGTTTAACTCTTTCTCTTAAAGCTTGTTTCAAAACAGTTTCAGTCTGAGGCATAATACCTTCAACAGCACACACTAAAGTAATAGCTCCATCAACAGCCCGCATAGCTCTAGTAACATCACCACCAAAATCAACATGTCCTGGAGTATCTATTAAATTAATAAGAAATTCTTCAACACCAATATTATGAACCATTGATACTGATGCAGAATCAATAGTTATTCCCCTCTCTTGCTCATCTTCATGAAAGTCTAATTGTAATGCCTTACCAGCTAATTCTTCAGACATCATACCCGCGCCTGACAATAAATTATCTGAAAATGTTGTTTTACCATGATCAATATGTGCACAAATAGCAATATTCCTAATATTTTTAGGTTTATTCATGATTGCCGTTACTCTATCTACCATCTTTGCCATTTTTTATTTACCTCGTATGAATTTCATGAACAGTCTTATAATTATGTAATTCCTCTAATGAAAACCATAATGAAACTTCCTTTTTTGCCTCTTCAGAATTTCCTGAAGCATGAATAATATTCTTTATTGCAATACCTTTCTTATCGGCATAAGAATAACTAACATGAGAATAATCCCCTCGTATAGTTCCAGGCAATGCTTCTTTTGGTTCTGTAGGGCCAACCATTTTTCTAACAATTTCAACAGAATGTACGCCTTCAAGTGCGATTGCAATAACAGGACCTTCAGTAATCATCCTTTCCAATCCAGGATAAAAATTTTTAGTTACATGTTCAGAATAATGCTTTTTTGAAAAATTCTTATCAACCCAAACCATCTTAATACCAGAAATTTTCAATCCTGCCTTTTCAAACCTTGAAATTACTTCACCAGATATCCCTCTCTGAACAGCATCAGGTTTTAACAAAATCAAAGTTCTCTCAATCATTTCTTGCTACCTTCTACAGTCCACTTAAAATTTCTAGGTTTTCTCTTTAACTTAAGAAAATTCTTCATACACTTAGAATTTTTGAAATATAATATTTTTCCATCCTTCTTTACAAACATAGTTCCAGTTCCTGGTTCTATCTTATCTCCTGAAAAGCTGCATTTCAATTTCCTCTTCCTCCCCTATTTAATGCTTGTGCTTCAATTTCAGTTTCTCTAAGCATCAGAATATCGCCTAATTGTATAGGACCACGAACATTTCTTCTTAAAATTTTATTTTTATCCCTACCATCTAAAATTTTACACCTTACTTGAATAGCCTCTCCTCTAGTTCCAGTCCTACCAACTATTTCTTCAATACTAGCAGGGAATGCTCTAGTGAAAGTTAATCCTTCCCTCTTTTCAGGTTTTTTCTTTTCAGCCATTTTTATTCGAATTCTTTAATAAGTTTTTTAGCGTCTCCTTCCTTAATTATTGCAACTGCAGAAGTTGATACTGGTAATCCAGCAGCAGCACCTAATTGTTTTCTACTATCAACTTCAACGAAAGGAATCTTCTTTTCCTTAGCAATAATAGGTAAGTGCATAACAATCTCTTTAGGAGAAACATCACTAGCCGCAATTATTAACTTTGCAGTTCCTTTTTCTGCCATTTTAGTAACTTCATTAGTTCCTTTGGCAATTTTTCCAGTGTTCCTTGCAATTTCAATAGCTTCGTAAGCTTTTTCCATCTGAATACCTCCTGGGAGTTAAGAAAACATCCCTCAGCCATAATGACTTCATCAGTAAACCCTGAAAAAAAGAGTTTGTTTATAAATTTTATGTTCATTCGAGATAAAAGGGCATAGTTTTATATAAATTAATAGATTCATTTTAGTAATGACAACATATTCACATTCTAGAATTGGAACCTATAATAATTGTAAGAGACAATTTGCATTTAGATATTTAGAAAAGGCAAAGAAAGACTTTGACACTAGTGCAGAGGCGGCGGTCGGGACTGCAGTTCATACAGTACTTGAAGAATTATACAAGCAAGTAAAATTAGCAAGAGTTCCTGAATTTAAAGAATTACTAGATTATTTCCCGACAGCATGGAGTAATTCTTGGAAGGGCAATGTTAAGATTGTAAAGGAAGGAACTGAACAAGACTATAAAAATAAGGCAGCAATATTTATTGAAAAATATTATAGGACGCATTATCCTTTCAAACAAAATGTTGTTGGTATAGAAACAAGAATTCACCTGCCACTAACTGAAAAGCATTCAATGATTGGATTTATTGATCGTTTAGACTTGGAAAATGACAGTTTCATAATTCATGATTATAAAACAAGCTCATCACTACCTACACAATCACAAATTGATGATGATAAACAATTAGCATTGTATGCGTTAGCAATAAGAAGACAACATCCAAATTCTAAAGTCAAACTGGTATGGCATTATTTAGCATTTGATAAAATATTAGAGAGTCAAAGAACTCCAGAGCAATTAGAAGAGTTAAAACAAGAATTAATTAAGAAGGTGGAGGAGATTGAAAATACTAAAGAATTCCCTCCTAATGTGACTAGACTTTGCGACTGGTGCCAATACAGGAGTTCATGCCCTGCATGGAAGCACGAATTCAAGATTGAAGAGGAAGAAATTAATGCTTTAGACGCTAAGAATTATGTTGATAAGTTGACAGAGTTGGATTTTCAAAAGAAAGAAATCAATAATAAGATAGAAGAATTAAAAGAAAAAATATTAAATTATGCCTTAAAAAATGATTATTCTGCAGTAATGGGAAGCGAGAAAAAAGCTAATTTAAGAGAAAAAATAACTTATTCATTAAATGAAGGTAAAGAGAAAGAATTATTTAAAGAATTAGAAAAGCAAGGTTTAAACTTTGAAATTTTCAAGCCTAACGTAATGTCACTAACTAAACATGTTAAAGAATTAAATCAGGAAACTAAAAACTTGCTTAAGAAGAAAACCAATGTTAATATTTCATTATCTAAATTATAACTCACAAAATTCTTTAGCCTTATCAATTTCATTAATGCTGAATTCTAACCAGGACTTTTTAGTAAAGTGAATACAAGAACTCTTACTATCCCACAAGAAACTTCCTCCAAACCTAGGTTTTCCAGTCTGTATTATAATATCAGGAGTTACAAAGTAAGAACTGTAAATGCTTTCCTTGACGTTTTCAAGGTTCAACTCCTTTAAAGAAATCTTTCTTAACGCAATTTTTTTAATTAAAACCTTAATTGCGGAGAGTATTTCTTCATGGCCATCATACTTTACTAATAAATTAAGAAAGTTCTTATCGTGCATTTCAGTATTGTTCACTATCTCCTTTGCAAGATCAACAAAGTCTGAATCATACCATTGACCAATTATTGAAACCCTAGTTTGAACTGGAAGGTTTTCTTTAATGAACTTTAAAATTTCTTGAATTTGAGAATCATCCAAATTACTTAAATCAATACTTAAAACAGGAATATCATTTCTGGATTGATAATTAATTAATTCATGAATAATACTAGTTTTTATTTCAGGAGTCTTATTAAGACTAATTAATAAATGATTAATAGTTGAGGAAGATTTAGAAATTAAGTTTTGAATCGCTTTTAAGGTGATCATAATGATAGAAAGATAATAAAACTTATAAACCTAATTAGTAAATTTTAGAACATGAACAGTATTGCATTAGTTACTATTACTTTAGCTTCAATAGTTGATATTCAAAAGAGAGAAGTTCCCGACATTCTAAGTTATGGGTTGATCATTATTGGTTTTTTGCTTTCTATCTTAAGTTTTTCATTAGTTAGAGTGTTAGAGAGTATTTTTGGATTTGTAATTGCTTTTATTATAGGCTATTCAATGTATAAAACTAGACAATGGGGTGGGGGAGATGCAAAACTACTAATGGGGCTTGGAAGTCTTCTTGGAATGAGCTGGAAAACAATAAGTTTCTTTCCAATATTAATAGTAAATATATTAATTGCAGGAGCAGTTTATGGAATTTGTTGGTTGATAGGACTCTTTATTAAACATTTTAAGAAGGCTAATTTAATATTGAAAAAAGAATTGGGTAAGAGAAGGAAAGAACGAATTCTAGTTTTAGGAACTTCTTTATTGTTAATTTTAATTGCAGTCTTCAGTTCATTCACTCTATTATTCGCAGGCTTTGCACTTTTGATATTATTTTCATTTTATGGCTTATTAATATCTAAAATAATAGAGGATATTGCATTCTATAAGAAAATAACTCCAAATGAATTAACAGAAGGAGATTGGATAGTAGAAAACATAAAAATAGGAAAGGATACTATTAATAATAACAATCCAGGACTTACAAAGAAACAAATAGCCTTATTGAAGAAGAGAGGAAAGAAAGTATTGATTAAGGAAGGAATACCATTCGTTCCTAGTTTCTTATTCGGATATATACTAACACTAGTTTATGGAAGTTGGTTCTGGATTAGTTTCTAAATAAAAATGATTTTTTTTATTAAAATACTATTTTGATTTTTCTTTTTTCTGGTAATTTATTATAGATAATTATTGCTATAATAGAAGTCAATCCAGCAATTAATCCTGTAATTGTAAAATTTAATCCTTTTGATATAAGCACAGCCATTGTTGGCAAGGCAATAAGCTCATAAATCCCAGCAAATAATGCAGTATTTCCTTCACTTATACTCTTTATTACCACTCTTTTTTCTTTAATGACCTCTAACTTATTCTTTTGATTATTGTAAAACTTTAATATAATGTATAATGCTAAAGGAGTTGTTATTACACCAACTATTGCATTTCCCAATATTATATTCATATTTTTTATCGGAGATATCAATGATTCAATAACGAAAAGAACAGCAAGAAATAATGAATTAAATAATGATGGAATAAATACATCTATTCTCTTATATTTTAAGTTTAGAAAATTAAGAACTAAGTTAATTATTGTAAGGGTTAAGAATGCAGTAAAGAATCCTATTAAAAGACCACTTACGAACTTAAAAGATAATGCTTTCGTAGTTGTCATATCTACATTAATAATATCTATAAAGGATAAGGCAATCACTTCAAATAATATAAAGATTAAAACAAATAAGTAACTGAATCTTTTAATAATTATTTGCATATGAGCATAAATCGTTTTGGTTAATATAAATATATTACTTTAGTTGAAATTTTTTAAAATAATTCTATTGTTAAGGAACCCTCTTCAAACTCTTAACTAAATAATCATTAGATTCTTCTTTTTCTTCAGGTTTTTCTTCACTGACTTCCACTTCAGAACTTAATGCATCACTTAATAATTTAGCGTCAGCGCCTTCCATTCAAGACTTAAACCATCCTTTTCAAACCTTGGAATTAATGAAATACTAAATTGAGGTTCTACCTGTCCAGCAGAAGTACCATTCCTAATAATAAAATTAGTACCTTGACATTTTAATTTTTCAAACAATACAATCGACAATTTATTAGCAGTAATGAATAATCTAGTAAGTTCCTCATCAGACAATTCCTCAAGAATCTTCTTTTGTTTTACAGGAATTATAGTTAATTGCCCCTTAACAACAGGATTCCTCTCAATAAGAACAGCAACTACTTCATCCTTGTAAATGATTGAATTATCATTCTTTTCTAACAATTCAAGATAACTCATTTGTCAAACATCCCCGCAATCTTATCAAGATCAGCCTTTCCTTCTTGTTTAACTTCTTCCTTCTGTTCAGAACTTAAAATATTTTTTAGTTCAATAACCTCATCATCAGAAAGTTCCAAACTACTTTTTAAGTTAAGATCAATATCATCAGTTTCTCGCCTGGGAATCAGATGAAGCATGAAATGTGGAGCCTTCTGACCCGCAACAAAACCATTAGCAGCAAATATAGAAACTCCATTAATCTTGTAAACTTTAAGAAGTAAAGAAGATAATTTCTTAGTAATCAAAGCCATCTGGGCAGTAATCTCGTCAGGAATTTGAGGCATTACCTGATGATGCTCCTTAGTTAATAATAATAAATGACCCTCCGCGCCAGGATTAATATCAAGGACAACAATGAACTTATCATCCTCATAAACATTACTAGAAGGAACATCCCCCTTCACAATACTACAAAATAAACAATCAGTCATTATTCTAAAGTTAATGAAGAAATATAAAAAGCTTATTGATTGGATAAATTTAAATAGGAAACTCTTAATATCAGATTATGGTAAAAATCTCTCCATTAGTAGCAACTTTCATATTCATTGGAATCTCAGTAGGTATTGGTGTTTTAATACTAAATCTGACAGTAAGTAATATAGGTACAGAATGTAAAAAGATAGAGTATAAACTAACAAGAAACTTTTGCGAACAAGATAATAAACTAATATTCAAAGTTGATAATAAAGGAATACCACTAACAGGATTTAACCTATACATAGTATCCTCCAATTATGACTTGTATGTTGAAGAAATTCAAGGAGTTGAAAAAAGTAAAAATTATGCAATATTACTTCCAATGAAAGGATATATTGAACTAGTACCACAAATAGGCGATAATAAACAATTATGCTCTTCAAAAAAACAAACTATTCAAACACTCACAAAATGTTAAAGAAAGGATTAAGCCCGTTAATAACAACATTTGGATTAATAGCTGTAGCAGTAACCTTCGGAGTTTTAGTAATGAACATAAACTTTACAGGAAGTACTTGTAACGGTGAAAAAATAGAATTTTTAAAAATTAATGATGTAACCTCAAGCTGTTTTGATGATGAAAATGTAAAGTCAATAATAAGAAATACTGGAGATATAGTTATTAAAAGATATGAAATAATTCTGAACGAAAACAATTTCAAAATAGGAGGAGAACAACCCCCTGGCGAACTCAAACAATTTATTCTTCCAAAACCTGAAGATTTTAACAAACTAACCATAATCCCAAATACTTGTGAAGAAGAAAAAATAACTACTTACTTATCCAGGTGTTTAACTTGAGAATAATTATTGATTATGAAAAAAGTCTTGAAGAAAATGCGTCTAAATATTATAACAAGTCAAAAAAAGCAAGGAATAAGATTGAAGGAACAGAACTTGCAATTTTAAAAGCTTCAAAAAGAAAAAAGAAAATAATAAAAGAAAAAATACCTATAAAGAGAGACTGGTATGAAAAGTTCAGATGGTTCATTAGTTCAGAAAACATACTAGTTATAGGAGGTAGGGATGCTACAAGCAATGAAATAATAGTGAAAAAACATGCTGAAAAAGAAGATATTATATTACATACTGACATGGCAGGAAGTCCTTTCGTAATAATAAAAACAGAAGGCAAACCCTACAAAAAAACATTACAGGAAGCTACAGATTTTACAGCATCATACTCAAAAGCATGGAGTAAAGGAATGGTAATGTTAGAAGTCTTCCATGTAAAGCCAGAACAAGTAACAAAACAGGCAAAGTCAGGAGAACATTTGAAAAAAGGAGCATTCATGGTTTATGGAGAAACTAATTATTTACAGGGGAATATCGGACTTAGTATTGGAAATTACAAAAATAAAGTAATGTCAGGACCAGAATCAGCAATAAAAAAACATTGTGAAAATTATATTAATATAATTCCAGGAATAGAAAAAACTACTGATATAGCAAAAAAAGTAAAATATAAAATAAAAACAGACTTAGACGAAACAGTAAGGGTAATTCCTTCGGGAGGCTCTAAACTTAAAAGAGGTTGATATGAGCGAGTTATTTTTTATTATTGGCGCAATAATAATAGTTTCAACAGTATTAGCTTATGCTGGACGATTAATAAAACAACCAACCATCCTAGCATATATACTAGCAGGAGTACTGTTAGGCCCTGGAATTCTTAAAATAATACAAACTAAAGAACCAATAATAAGTGCGTTATCAGATATTGGAATTGCGTTTTTATTATTCATAGTTGGTCTGGAATTAAGCTATAAAAAACTTAGAGATCTTGGAAAGAACGCATTAATACTTGGAATTGGACAAATTTGTGTTACCTTAATACTTGGTTATTTGACAGTATTAGCATTAGGATTTAGAAATATTGAAGCTATATATATGGCTATAGCATTAACATTCTCAAGTACTATAATCGTTGTAAAATTACTCTCTGAAAAGAATGATGTGAATAATATTTACGGAAAAATGGCGATTTCAACCTTGTTAATACAAGATTTCTTTGCAATATTCGTGCTTGTATTTCTAGCAAGTGTTAAGATTGAAACAACACTAACCAGCCTTATAGCATTCACTTTCTTAAAAATGTTAATTATAACAATTGCAATATGGTTATTTGCCAAATATTTAATACCTACACTATTCAAAAAAGTTTCTAAAAATCAAGAATTATTATTCTTATCAAGCATTTCATTATGCTTCTTATTTGCAATAGTAACAGAATATTACCAGTTAGGCCTGGAAATAGGAGCATTCACTGCAGGACTAGTACTGGCATCAACCCCTTACCATAATGAAATAATAGCAAAAGTAAGAAGTTTGAAAGACTTCTTCATTACAATGTTCTTTGTAATATTAGGAAGTAGCCTAGCATTCAAGATAGGTTATGAAGAAATACTACCAATAATAATACTAGTATTATTTGTATTATTCATAAAACCATTAATAATATTCATAATATCTAATTTTACAGGCTTCAAAAGCAGTACTTCATACTTTACAGGAACTAGTCTAGCACAAATTAGTGAATTTTCACTAATAATATTTGCTATTGGATTAAGTCTTGGACATGTTTCTAAAAACGCATTTGCAATAATAACAATAATAGGAGTAGTTACAATAACCCTTTCAACATATTTAATAGATAATAATAGGAAATTATTCCAAAAATTAGTATCTACACTAGTAAGATTTGAAGGTAAAAAAGTAAATAATTCATTAAGTTCACTACCTGAAAAATGGAAGGATCAAATAGTTATTCTAGGTGCGAGAAGAACAGGAAATAATATAATTAGAAACTTAAAAACTGAAAAGAAAAGACTTTTAATTATAGATCATGATCCTGGAATAATACACAAACTAAAAGAAAAAAATTATAATTGTATTTATGGAGACCTTACAGATCATGAAATACTTGATCTTGTAGATTTTAAGAATACTGAAGTTTTAATTTCTACAATTAATGAATTTGAAGATAATAAATTTTTAGTGAAAAAAACAAAAAAACTAAATGAAAAATGTTTAGTATTCCTTGTGGCAAGAACGACTGAAGAAGCGTTAGACCTTTATGAAAATGGTGCTGATTATGTCCTAATTCCTCAAATGCTGGGTGGTTCTCATTTTTCAGTAATTCTTCAGGAAGCGTCAGAAAATGTTAGTAATTTAATAACAAGAAGAATAAAACATATTAAAGAATTGAAAAAAAGTGGGTTTTAAATAGTAAAAAATAAATTATAATAAAATGAATACTAAAGAACTAGTTAAATATGGCTTTACTATAGACCTTAAAGGGAAAGAAGCGAAATATTTAAGCGAGTTAAAAGAAACAGATTTTAAGAGTTTAGAAGAAGAATTTGCAGAAAAAATAGCTGATGAAGAAATATATGAAGAAACTAATGATATGCCTTTACGAACAGGATATCCAAAACCACTACATAGGTACAGGTTAATATATGAATCAACCACTAATTCTATTGAAGAAATGTACTTTTGGATGCTAGGACATTTAAAACAAGACATGGCATTTCCAGAAATAGAAAAAATAACTGATGTTTACACAGCTAGTGAAAGTTCTGCAGTATGGGGAAATATGCAGCAGAGATTAGCAATCCAACAAGATAGGGCATCTCAATATTTAGCAAGTATTGGTAAAATGGTTAAGGAACTCTTCCAATTAGTTAGAGAATTAAGAATTTTAGAAGAGAGAAAAGAACTTTATGATAATTGGAAAGAATCCCACTCTGCAGATGTTACTCTGAAAGGATTATTTATTGATATGGTGGAAGGAGGGAGTAAAAACCCAACATCAGTTTATGGACTGGCACAACAAGTTGGTTTTACTATCCTTCCAGACTTATTCTTTAATACACATATTACTAGCTTGAAAGCTGTTGATAAAGAAATTGATAAGATGGAGTATAATCCATCAATAAAAAATGTTTTGAAAAGAAAACTAGTCCAGTATATCAGTTGGACTAAAAATACTGATAAGGAAGTTTCTAATAAGTTTAATTTCACTCTTAGAATGTTAAGACAACACTGGGTGGGAATAAAAACTAATATTTCATGGGTTAAACCCTACTTAAGAAATATTAAGAGAATGTCAATGCAAGAAAGTCATACTACAAGTGCAGAGTTAATATCTAGTTTTGAAGGTAGTATTGCAGAAATGGAATTTTTGGCTAAGAAAAAAGTAGGAAGTCATTATGCAATTGTACTAGCTACTTTCCAGTATAGGACAATGCCAACACTTTCTTACCAGACTGAAGGTTACCAAAGAGGTCCAATACATGTTGGTAGGGCAGATGTTAAATTAAGAGCTTATGCCTGGACTGAAGACCAAATAGACAAGTATAAGAAGATGAAGGATAAGGAAGACAGGGAATTAATTGGTTATGTAGATGCTTCTTTAGAAAATGCAATGGATGCTTTAGAAGGGGATATTGAAAAGTATTTAGAATTGGCTGAAGAACCATTAAAGAAAAAGAATAAGGAAGAAAAGAAGGAGAAAGAACAACAAGCTAATGCATTAGAACCATTCAAAGCATTATTTCAAGGAGTGAATGAATTATTCATTCCAAATATTAAATTTAGGAAGAAAGGAAAAAAGAAGGGAAAATTAAATCCTAAAAATGCTGAAAAGACAGCTACGGGTGCAATGTGGCAAGTTTATAAAAATTATAAAAAATCTCATGGGTTGGTAGCATGGTAATTAAAAAAATAAAAACACTCCCTCCTCTAGAAAGAATTAAAGCATTAAAAAAACTAGAAGAAAAAACAAGAAAGGACCTTGAAGAATTATCTGAAAAAACAAATAAGGAAATAAAAGAAAGCCTTGATGATATTGCTATAGAAGAAGAGAGAAAAATAAAAAAGGATGAAAAAGAAGAAGAGCATAAGGAATTAATTAATAAAATAATAAAACCAGTTCATGATAAGGACCTTTACGAAATAACAAATGCTGAATTCTATAATACTTTGAAAGAAGCAAGGAATAAAGCTGCAAAAGGAGAATTATCATCAAGAGAAGTTCAGGAATTAAATAAAGTAAAGACAGAATTTGAAAGTATTGTAGAAAATAAAGTTTATGAAGGAAACGATCCTAGACATTATACTGAAAGAAGCAAGGAATTACTTAATCAAATTGAAAGTTATTCTTCAAGACTTGAAGAAATGTCAGATTATAAAATAGCTAAATAATAAAATGGAATATATACAATATACACATCCTTTAGATAGGAAATATCACTTGCCAGAAACTGAAGATTCTAGAAATAATTACATGCATGAGGAACAGCATATTCATGATTCTTCGATGACACCTCAAGAATTAGGAACTACTGCAAATCCATTCCAACACCAATTACAAGCTTTACAAGCAAAAATTAGGGAAGGTGCGGGAAAGGTAGAATTTGTATTTTTTGGTAAGGGAAAAGGATCTTCACAACAATTCACTCCTGAAAGTTTTGGAAAGGCAGAAAGAGAAGATATGAAGTACTTGGCTAAAATTAATAAAATGAAAACTTCAACACATGCAACTCCTGGAATTCAAGGATATTCGGGTTTTAATACCCAAACGGGAAGTTTTGATGATCAATTAAGACAACAAAATCTTAAAGAAATAAATAAAGCAATAGACTTTGCAGCTGATGCTACTACTGGTGGTGCTGTTGTTGTTCATACTGGAGAATGGCAAAGGTCAATAAGTGAAGCTTTCGGTACTGGAACAAATAAATTTAAGGAGTTTGAAGGTGAAGAAAAACAAGCTACAATAATGGCAGTGGATTCACTTACTGGAAAGGTAAACGCAATAAAAAAAGATCAAATATATTACGAGCCAGAATTCATAACTGCAAATGATGTGAAAGATAGACTTTCTAGGAATAGTTCAGGACATTTAATAGATGCAAAAGGAAAAGTTTTGAAAGATGATGATTGGCTGGATATTAACAATAATAAAATTTCAAAATTGGATCCTAAAGGAATGTTTGAAAGAGTACCTAAATTCGAAAGAGAAACTACAGAATTCAAAGTTAAAGAATTAACTTTTGAAGATATGCAAAAAAGAGCAGAAGAACTAGGATTAGCGCCGGAAGTTTATATTACAAAAAATCAATTCTTAAATGAAAGTTTAAAGGCAAAATCACAATCAATATTTTATGGGAGAGACTATGATTCTCATGAGAGAGAAAGAAAAAATCTTATAAAAACAATTGAAAATGTGAAAAAAATGAAGGAAAAACACATTCCTAAAGAAAGATGGAAGGACTATTTGATTGATACAGGTGCTTCTAGAAGTCATGTTTTTGGAATGCCAGATAAGATGGATCCTGAAGATTATTTCAAACAACAACTACATAGAATGGAAGATTCAATGAGGCATATTCATGAATCATCTGCAGTTGCAGATGCACAATCAACAGAACTTAGGAAAAAAGCAGAAGCAGTGCAGACGGTTGAAGAGTATGCCTTGAAAAAAACTGCGGATACTTTCTCAAAAGCAGCTATTAGGGCTTGGCAACAAACAAAAATGGCTAAGGATTTGGAAGATGATGTTTATATTGCTCCAGAAAATTATTTGCCTCAAGAATTTGGAGGTCATCCACAAGAGATGGTTAAGATAGTGGAGGCTTCAAGAAATTCATTTGTTGATAGAATGCGTAAGCAACATAAAGTTTCTAGAGAACAAGCTACAAAACTTGCAAAGAAACATATTAAATCAACTATTGATATAGGACATTTTAATCTTTGGAGGCAGCATTTTGAAAGAAATCCTGGAGAGAATCAAGAACAATTTGATAAAAGATTTAATACTTGGCTTATTGGAGAAATAAAGACTATGTCTAGAAAGGGCGTGTTGGGTCATGTTCACATGAGTGATAATTTTGGTTATGATGATGAGCATTTAACAATTGGAGAGGGTAATGCTCCTATAAAAGAATTTGTTGCATTAATGGAAAAAGAGGGAATAAAAGATATTGTTATAGAAACAGGAAGTTTCAATCCAACAACTGCAATGCATGATTCTTGGAGTAGGCTAGGAACTAAAGTGTATGGAATTCATACTATGAACCCGAGAAGTTTTTCACAAGTGCATGGTCAGCATATGGGTTATAATGCTCCTCCATTCTATATTGTAGGAGCATACGCGCCTAGTAATGACTTTAAATTATGGAGTGAAGTTCCTCTTGAGTAACTATTCAATAATGAAGATAAAATTATATAAAAAAAGTAAGTTAAGGTTTTAATAATGAAATTCCCTTTAAAGAAAAAAAAAGAGATTGGAGGAAAATATCCTAAGAAACAGTTAGATATTGCTTACAAGTTTTCTGCCAGGCTTCATAAGGAGATGGGTCCTTTAATTAAGGCAATTGTATTGTTCGGAAGTTCTGTTAAAAGCCAAAAAACAGCTAAGGATATTGATATTTTAGTAATTCTTGATGATACAGAATTTGAATTTACTAGGGAGATAATACATACTTATAGAATAATCGTACAAAAAATTGTTGCTAGTGTTTCTGAAGAAATACATTTAACTAGCTTAAAATTCACTAATTTTTGGGAGTATGTAAGGAATGGAGATCCTTTGGCAGTAAATATACTTCGTGATGGAAAACCTATATTGGACAAGGGATTTATTGATCCTTTACAAAGGCTTCTTGTCAGAGGAAGAATAAGACCTTCTAAAGAGTCAGTTTATAGTTACTTATCAAGAGCTCCAATGACATTATTAAACAGTCAATGGCATATTATGCAGGCAGTAATGGACTTATACTGGGCAGTCATTGATTCAGCTCATGGTGCATTAATGAGTATTAATGAAATTCCGCCAAGTCCCGAGCATGTTTCTGATATGATTGAAGAAAAATTAGTAAAGCCTGGTTTAATAAGTAAAAAATATTCTAAGATTGCAAGAAACTTCTATTCCTTAAGTAAAATGATTAATCATAGAGAAATTAAAGAAATACCCGGACATAATTATGATCAATATTACAAAGAAGCTTTTGACTTTGTAGATACTATGAGAAAATTTGTGGAAAAAAAATAAAATCTACTTGATTTTACTAATCATTAATCCAATAACTATTAGTAATAATAAACCAATAAGTCCAAGCATTAACAAGTAAGTATTTGATTCTAAAAAGTTATTTTCACTTCCATAAACAACATTTCCTGTAACTGGAGGTGCAGTAGTGATTATTTCTATTGTGGAATTATCTTCTTCCTCCTCCTCTGGAGTTTCAGTACTACAAGTTTGCTTTTCTATAATTATGCTTTCAACATCAGTTTCATAGTCAGAATTATAATCAGCAACTGCAGTAATAACATATAATCCGTTAGATAATTCAGGTACTGGAATATTGAATGTTCTTCTTAAGTATTCTCCCTCATCAAGTTCTAAACCAATTTCAGTAGTTGAAAAATCTAAATCGTTAGAGTATACTTCAAGCATTGCATCTTCAGTATCCATATCTCCTATATTTGCTATTCTAACACTTACCTCTATAGAATTTTGACAAGTTAATATTTCAGGGAATAGTTCAAGACTGGTTATTTCAATATCTCTACTTTTCCTATCAACTTCCAAGTCTAAAGTCCATGTTTCTTCATGTAAATTATCATCGTCAGCGTCTCTACCTTGAACATGCACTTCTACAACATAGTTTCCTTCACTTGCATCTTCAGGAATTGTTAAACTTAAAGTTACTCTTTCCTTGGAATCGTCTGAAATGCTAAACTCGCTAGTTTCTTCTTCAATATCATCATTATCATCAATATCTTTTATAGTAACTGTTACTTCAACCTCGTCAAAGTCAATATCATCAAATTTGTTTTCAACTTCAACATCAAAGTATAAAATATCTCCTGGTCTTATGGAAGTAATATTATCATTATCGTCATAATTATCGTCAGAGGCTTCATTAACTGAAATATCAAGGTCTGAAATTACTAGTTTTGAGTCTGAAACTTTAATAGTGACTGAGAAAGATTCTTCAACTTTGTCATTACTTACAGTAATAGTTCCTGAATAAGTTCCTTCATTTACACCATTAGTATCAACTGTTAAAGTAAAACTTTCGGTAGTTCCTGACCCAATATTTTGAGAGCTTGATAATGTTATTTTTGAACTAATATCTCCTGAATAGGTTGCTTGAACATTAGTTAGGTCAGAACTTCCAGTGTTTGAAACATCAAATTCAACATTCTTAGTAGAATTTGGCTTTACTGTAAAGCTTAGACTTGAAGGTACTGAAATAGCGTAAGTTTCGTCAGTAACTACTAAACTTAATGCTTTAGTGATAGTTGTAGAACTATGAGTTATGGTTACAGTTCCAGTATAAGTATCTAAAGTTTGATTTGAACCTATGTAAACAGTTAATATAACATCTTGAGAACTTCCCATTGTAAGATCAAAATTAGTTAATCCAACACTGATGTTTTCAATACTGTTTGTTTGTCCTGTAAGGTTTGATACTGAAACATTAATGTCTTCAATTAATACATTTCCAGTATTGCTCATTGAAAGAGTTATTTGTTTACTAGTTGCTTGTTCAGGATTTAAGTATTGTGTTGAAATATTATTTACTGTTAATTCAGTATTTGATTGAACTGTTAAATTACTGTTTAATTGTATATTGCCTAATGTTATAGGCGTATAATCTCCTGCAGTGATTGCTGGAATTGTAAAATTAGTAGTGAAATTACCAGTATTATCAACTGTAAGATCTAATGTTGCTGAACTAGCTCCAAAAGTTATTTGATTAATTACCGTTCCTGGTTCGTAGTATGATCCTGTAATTGTTATTAGATCTCCTGGAATTCCAGTAGTTGGTGATATTGAAAAGCTAGAAGCTGTAACTAATAAATTTGATGTTTTAGTTATGCTTTCTACCGCGTCATTAAAACTTAAAGTTACTGAACCAGTAGTTTTAGCCTTGAAAGTTAAAGTTGCAGTTCCTGATGTGAAAGTATAATCATTAGATAAATTTGTAGATCCTGAAGACCATTCATAATTATCTCCTGTAGGACTAAGCAATGCTAGATTTGTGTAGTCTGAAACTGTATTATTATACGCATCAACTGCAGTTATACTAATATCTATAGTGTTATTAACAACTGCAAAACTTCTGTGATTAATGTTAAAAGTTGAAATATTATTAGGTAATACTGTAAATGTTGAAGTTTCACTTACTGAACCTTGTAATACTTCTAAACTGTATAAACCTGTAGTTTGAATTGTAGAGTTTAAATTTAGAGAATGAATTCCTGAAGTAAAATCTATTAATCCTTGATTTGCACTATTTAATTTCCAGAATACTGTATTATCACCGAATGAAGTTACAGTATTTCCGTAAGAATCTACAGCTGTGAAAGTTACGGGGAAGATAGTTCCTGCAGTGTTATTATTATCATGAGTGATTGTGAAATCATTGAAACTTCCTGGAGTGAATTGTAAGTTTGTGTTTGAAGAAGTTATACTTCCATTAGTTGCGTTAAATGTGAAAGAATTTGTTGAAATTGAAGTAATTCCTATTATTACTGAACCGTTATCATTTGCATTGAATGCGTATTGTGAACTGGTTAGTGTTCCTGAACCGTTTACTAAAGAGTAAGTAGCGGATGCATTATTACTAAAAGTTAATATTCCTGTATAATTAAATGTATTTCCTGAACTATTAAGTGTTTCAATAGTTAAATTTTGTACTTGTCCTACTTGGGCTTGTGTTCCTGCAGTTACATTAATAGAAGATAGATCTGCAGACGCAAAAGCTGCTAAAAGAGTGAATATAAAAGTTGTTAATATTAACTTTTGAAAGTTCATAATTACCCCCGAACGGAATTCTTATCACTCCGAAGTGATAATTAATTTATAAACTTTGCGGAACTAATTCCTAGAGAAATTAAAGATACTTCCCAGATCAACACTTGACTCTTCCATTTCAGAAGATGGTTTTGATTCTGTTTCCTTTATTTCTTTTGTTTCTTCAACAACTGCTTCTTTTTCATACTCTTGAACGAATGTTGGTTGTTGAACTGGTTCTAAAGGAGTGTTAGAAGCCAGGCTTGGAGCCTGGCTTTCCTCTTTATTCCCGGAATTACCGTAGATAAAATCAGAGTCTTCACTAAGAAGCTCCTCCTCATCACCCGATTGTGGGGGGTTAGAAATACTAGGTGATGTTTCCATTACAAATGAAGGGGAAGGTTGAGCCTCGATTGGCTCAACAGGAGTCATCGGCCTTTCAGCCTCGTGATGAATTATTGGTTTTATGATTGTTGTTGTTTCAACCTTTTTCATTTCTCCATGATCTTGATTATTTACTGATTGTTCTTTTGAACCTACAAGTTCCCAATCTTTGCTAAGGTTTCTTTTAACTTCAGCATTCCTAGTAACTTGCACTTTAACTTTTGGTTCTTCAGGATTATGTTGTTTTTCCAGATAATTTTCGATCTTTTTTGATTGTTCCATGAAATAAGCTTGGCTTTTTCTTCCTGTAGAGTCGATATCAGAAGCCATTCTTGCAGCTTCCGTTGCTGATGCTGCAAGTCCTGAGGACTTTAATGTATCAGCTAGTTTCTTTAATTCCGGGGTAGTTTTGTCCATTTTCTTAAATTAATATACTTTTTAGTATAGTAGTATAATTTTAATATATAAATCTTTTGATTTTCCCTCGGAAAAACAAAGCCCAGAAACCTTTTGGTTTAGTTAAAAAAATCAAAACTTAACCTGTTTATACTTCCTACCCTGCCTGTATACTACATCATGATGAGCATAATCAACAAAATAAACTATTTTATTTGCTCCGAAAAATAATATAACATAAGAATTATTTACATGAACTCTCTTATATTTTTTCAAACTTTTAGAAAGATTCTTATAATGATCAAGATTAGCACGTTCTAAGATTTCATCAATCTTATTGAGCACATTTTTAAGTTGCCTGCCTTTTAATTTTTTTATGTTTTTTCTGAAAAGATTACTATCTCTAAAACTTCTTTTCATTTTAAAGATTCTTTTAATTTTTCATGAAACTTTTTAGAATCATTTTCAGACAAAAAAGTGTTTGCTTCTTCACCATCTAACTTTTTTAAATATTCAGACCTTACTTGAAGATCTCCAAATATTTTTTCCCTTGCTGCTTCACGGAAAAATTCTTGAACATTTAAAAACCCATGTGTCTTAGCAAAATTTTTAGTTTGTTCAAGAAACTCTTCAGGCATTCTTAAATTAATTTGTGTTGACATAATATTTTAAAATATCTTATAATATTTAAAACTATCTGTTTTAGAGCACATCATAAGATATATAAAGAACCATTTCTTAATTATTTTTATGTTAGAATTATACCAATTTGAAGAATGCCCATACTGCCAAAAAGTAAGAGCAATGTTAAGCGAATTAGAACTAGACTATATATGTAGAAATGTCTCAAGAAACAAAGAAGAACGAACAATGGTCAAACTAATATCAGGCCAAGAAGGAGTACCCGTCCTAGTAGACAGTGCCAATAAAAAAGTAGTAGTAGACTCAACCAAAATTATAGAATACTTACAAACAAGATAGAATCCTTACTCTCCTCAATCTGTTTAACTACTCTAAAATTATCTTTTACTGTTTTAATTAATTCACTATAATTAGTTAAACCTTTAACAATAGTAATAACAGCAGTCTCTTTAGTAACTCTCCTTATTTCACTAATCGCTTCCTTCCTGAAATGATGAAATGCAGAAAGGACAATAGTATGAGTGAATTCCTTATCTTTAAACGGAATGTTCTCTGCAGAAGCTTGGACTAGTTTATGTTTAGACTGATTGATAAGTTCTTTATTAGGTTCTATTCCAACTACTTTACACTTATAATAATCTAAAGAAAAACCAGTGCCACAACCCAAATCCAAAACATAATCTTGCTCTTTCAAATCTAACTCGTTAAGAATAATTCTTAACTTAACTAATTGTTCATCCTTATGAAGTCTATTGTAAGCCTCAGCAATATAACCAATACTCATTCGAACCTAGGAACAAGAGAAGAATAATGATCAATAGTGTATTGGG
>CAYPCY010000007.1:0-24971 GCA_964409385.1 uncultured Methanosarcinales archaeon
CCTCTCCCAACACCTAAATAATCAAAACCTGCATCTCTTAACTCTTCAGGATTGTAAATGTTCCGTCCATCAAAAATAAATGGTGTTTTCAATAATTCTTTTGCTTTTTTCTTGTTAAAATTCCTAAACTCATTCCATTCAGTTAATAAAAGAACACCATCTGCATCTTTTAAAGCGTCATAAGGTGATGAAGCGTAATAAATTAAGTCTCCAAATTTTTCTCTCATATTATTCATTGCTTCTGGATCATATGCTCTTATGCTAACTCCTTTGTGTAATAAACTATTTATTATAATTTCTGAAGGTGCATCTCTAATATCATCAGTTTTTGGTTTGAAAGCCAAACCCCACATTGCAAAGGTTTTACCTTCTAGACTTCCTAATTTTTCTTCTAAGTTTGGAACTACTAATTCTTTTTGATCAGAATTTGCATAATCAACAGATCTTAATATTGATAAGTCGACTCCTTTATTGTGTGCATCTTGAATCAAGCCAGTAACATCTTTAGAAAAACAACTTCCTCCATAACCAATTCCTGCTTGCAAAAAAGCAGATCCTATTCTTGAATCCATACCCATTCCTCTAGCAACCTCCTTAACATCCGCACCTATAAATTTACAATATCTAGAAAGTTCGTTCATAAAAGAAATTCTTGTTGCGAGCATTGCATTAGATGCATATTTTATTAGTTCAGAATTTATTACTGAAGTAAACAATACTCTTTGATTGGTTCTTTCTATACCTTCATATAATTCACGCATTATTTCTTTGGCTCGTTCAGAATCTACACCTACAACAATCCTGTCAGGCTTAAAAAAATCATCTAATGCTGCTCCTTCCTTCAAAAATTCAGGGTTGGAAACAACATCAAAATCTTCATCAGATCTTGAAGAAATTAGTTTTTTAACTAACTCTCCAGTTCCTGGGGGGACTGTTGATTTATTTATTATTACTTTGTAACCATTAATGTGCGTACTTATAGAATTTGCAACATTCTTCACATAATCTAAATTCACTGTTTCATCATTATTTGAAGGAGTTCCCACAGCAATGAATATCAAATCATTATTTCTTATTGCATCTTCAGGATATGCAGTAAAATTTAACCTTCCTACAGAATAATTTTTATGAACTAATTCTTCAAGCCCTGGTTCAAAAATAGGCATTATGCCATTTAATAATTGTTCTATCTTTTCAGTATCATTATCTACACAAGTTACTTTATTGCCTAATTCTGCCAATCCAGTCCCAGTAACTAATCCGACATATCCCGTTCCGAAAATTGAAATGTTCATATTTAACCTCCAAATTTCTTCATTAATTTACTCATGTTCTTTTCTTTTCCTTTAAGCATTTTCATCATTTTTCTAGATTGTTTATATTGCTTTATCATTTCTCTCAGTTCTGAATGTTTTACTCCTGAACCTTTAGATATTCTATCTAGTTTTGAACTTCCTAGTTTACTCGGATCTTCTAATTCTTGCTTTGTCATTGAATCCATCATAAACTTCCACTTTTCTATCTTTCCTTCTTGATTCTTCAATAATTCCTTAGGAACTTTTCCTCCCATTCCCGGTATCATATCAACAACTTTTGTTAGTGGACCTAATTTTTTCATTGATTGCATTTGATCATACAAGTCTATTAATGTAAAATCGCCCTTCAAAAATTTCTTTCCTAAATCCTTGACTTGATCTTCATCTATTGAAATTTTCGCTTTTTCTAATAAGGCTTCTAAATCTCCCATTCCAAGAAGCCTTCCAACGAAACCTTCTGGCTTGAATTCTTCAATATCATCTAAATTTTCTCCAACTCCTATGAATCTGATTGGAGACTTAGTTGTTTTACAGGCGGCTAATGCGCCACCTCCTTTAGCAGTTCCTTCCATTTTAGTAATTACCACACCTGTGACATTTACTTCATTCTTGAAAGATTCTGCTTGTTTTTCTGCAGCCTGGCCAACATCTGCACCTATAACTAAGAATGATTCTGATGGTTTTACTGTTTTATTTATGCTTTTTAATTCCTTGATTAAGTCTTTAGATAAAGCGTCTCTTCCTGCAGTATCAATAAGTATAATATCGAACTTGTTAAGTTCTTTGCTGAATTTAGTATAGATTTTTGTAGGATTTTTAATTTTCTTATCCCCAAAAACTTCAAATCCTGCTTTTTTACCCAGTTGTTTTAGTTGGGCTAGTGCGGCTGGTCTTTGAATATCTAATGAAATAGCAGCTACTTTATGACTTCTATTCTTGAAATATTTACCTAATTTACCTATTGTAGTTGTTTTTCCCTGACCAAATAAGCCAACAAACATTAGTTTGAATGGTTTTTTAATCTTTAATTTTTTGAATTCGGAACCTACAAATTTTGTTAATTCTTCATATACTATATTTACAATATGTTCTTTTTTGCTTAATTTGGCAGGTTCTTTCTCTTTTAATGCTCTTTCTTTAATTTCTTTTGTTAATTCAAGAACTAGTTTTACATTAACATCAGACTGCAGTAGTGCTTTTTGAATATCTTTTATGATTTCGTTTATTAGTTTATCGTCTATAAACACTGCATTTGCTATCTTTTTAAGACTGTTCTTCAATGAAGTGCCTAACGTATCTAAAACCATATTATTTGAAAAGAATATTTCTTTTATAAAATTAATGGGATTATAAGTTGAGAAATAGTGTGCTTGACTGAAAGGAACCATACTTCCAAGTATACGGAGGAAAATGTATGCGCCGACAGGGATTCGTCACAGAATCATCGATTCTGAAGTTAAAAATCACTATTTTAAACAACAAAGTTCGAATCACAAAAAGAAAAGGTATGCACCGACTGGGATTCGAACCCAGATAGGCGGCTTGGAAGGCCGCAGTCATGCCGTTAGACCATCGGTGCTCAAATTCTCTGAATTATACTTAATTTATATAGTTTATCACCCATTCCAAAAATAAATAGAAAGTAATATAAATGAAATATGTTATGAAAAGAATATGGCAAAAAATGAATTGATTGACAAAAGATTTGATGTTGGTGAAGTAATAAAACTAGAATTGTTTAAAGAATTAAATGTTAAACAATTAAGACTGAAATCAACTGTTGAAATTTATAAAACTAAATCAGACGAGACTGGTGCAGGTTTCGTAAATGTAGATCCTTATTTAATAATAACTGCTAAAAAATTCCCAAAAACATATTTTACAATAATAATTAAATTTTCTGAAGGAATAGCTGTTTCTGAATTGATTGTTAGGCCAGAAAGTGGTATCTCCAGATATCCTTTTAGTTCGTGGATTTTGGATAAACTAACTGTTATTTTTGAAAATCTTAAAAAAAATAATAATTTAAGAAAACATCTTAAGAATGCGAAAGTATCATTTGTCGATTAATTTTATAAATAACTAATAAATAACACAGTCTAGGACGACCATAGGGGCGTGGCCCTACCCGATCCCATTTCGAACTCGGAAGTCAAGCACGTTTCCGTTCTGGATTGTACTGTGTTTTTGCACGGGAACCCCAGAAAGTTGTCCGTCTTATTTTTTTAATTTCTCAGAAATCTCTTTTTTTAACAATTTAGCTTCATTTTCTATTTTTTCTAAGTAAGAAATGTCTGCAAATAGTTCTTCAGCACAAGGTTTACAATAATAATGTTGTGTGTTTTTCATTCTTAATGTAACATCCTTTTCCTTGCAAATAGTACAATCAGGCATGAATAAGCAAGAATGTTTTTTCTTTAAAAATTTATTGTTGTGTTTTTCTTCTAGCGTATTGGGCAGGATTTTTAATTTTAGAACATAAATTGTCAGGAGTGCAAACTCCACAACCTACATAATACGCTTCAGAATCACAATTAGGAGGTAATACTGGTTTTTTTCTAAAATGATAAGATAACTGGCTTTCTAAATAATTGCCTCTTAAAGGCTCTAAATGTTTCTTATTCCAGTCTTCGACGAATTCTCTAATTTGTTCTTCACTCCAACCCATACTACTTAAAAAATTTAATGTCGCGAACAATATTCTCTTTCTACCATCTTTCAATCCTTTTTTAAGATTAAACCAGCAAGGAGGAAAGAATTTTTCTGGAATTGCCTGTTCTGGGATTACATATTCTTTTTTTATTTTTTTATCTTCAACAATTGGAGAATGATCTAAAGCCCTGATTAAAAGATCTTCAGCATCCCCTGACGAAGTTCTATCAAGAAATACCCTGCCTAACTTTGCCTTTTTTGGATTTGCAGTTTCTTTGTCAAACCCCAATATTTCTTCTGAAGAAATAGGTATGCTAATCAAACCAGACTTTTCATGAAATGAATAAGGCATTCTATATAAATGTCTTGAAGAAATCAATAAAGTGTCTATTTCAATGAATAAATCAGTATTTATGCTTAAACCAGCTGGTGTTTCAACCTTTAACTTTTCAACAGGAATTCCTGTATTTTCAGAAATTTTTGCTAAATCATTCCCTTCTCTCTTTAAAATTTCTTTTCTTAATGGTTTTTCAATTAAAAATTTAATATATTCTGCAATCTTCTTAGGTGCGTCAGGAAACATTTCTGAAACTTTTTCTCCCTTTATTGTTTCAGGAAAAGATTCCCAAGGAACACCAATATGAAATCCTTTATTACCACTGAATTTTACGCCGACATTCTTAACATTACAATGTTTTAGTGCTTCAACAATATAATTTGTTGTTAATTTACTGTATTCAAAAAATTCACAATCAATATCTATAACTAAATCCCATCCTTTTCTAGCATCTAATTTTAAAGGATTATTCCATAATTCTTCAGAACAATGTAATGAAGACATTCCTTTTTTTGCAAGTTCTAAAACATCATTATCAAATTTTAAAGTGTCAGGTCTTTTCCCAAACCCATAACGGAATTTGAATGCTATTTCTTTATCTTTAGAAGCTTCAACCAATAATTTTTGGACTTCTGGTTTTTTATAGTAAGAAAGCGTTTTAGCAATTAACATGTAATAAAGAAAGGGAAGGATTTTAAAAAGATTTACTGATTAATTAAAATATGCGAGAGATAATTAATGATCTTACTAGTAAAAAAGAACTACGTGGTTTAGAAGATTTCTTTAATGAATTCTTAAAAAAAGAGTTAAAACATAATTTTGAACTAAAAAAATTGATTAATTTACCCATAAAACAGTTAAAGAAGAAAAAAATTTACAATGAATTCTTTAAAAAATCAAGAAGTGAGGCGAGAAGAATTTATGGAATGTTCTTTGATAAAAATTATAATAAAAAAGAAGTTTATCTTCAAGAATATGAAAAAACCAAAAATTCTGAATTGTTAAATAAAATTTTGGAATTGCACAAATCAAGCAGGGAAAGACTAGATTTCTATGAAACTTTTTATAATGAAATATTTAAAAAAATTGGAAAGGTAGAAACAATATTGGATCTTGGATGTGGCTTTAATCCATTTTCTTACAATCTACTGAATCAGAAAACAAAACATTATTGTGTTGAGATTTCAGAAGATACTGTGAAATTCATAAATTTGTTTTTTAAGATAGAAGGAATAAAAGGAAAGGCTTTCAAAATAGATCTTGTTAAAAATCATGAAAAGATTAAGATGTTTAAGACAGATGTGTGTCTTGCGCTTAAACTTTTCGACAGTTTAGAAGAAAGAAAAAGACATATTACTAAAAGAATAATTAACGAAATTAATGCGAAAGTTTTAGTTGCTAGTTTCCCAACAAAAAGTTTGGGTGGTCGACGAGAAATACAAAAAAATAAAAGAGCATGGTTTGAGAAAAATTTTGAAAATTTTTCAACAATAGACTTTGAAAATGAAATTGTTTATTTGTGCCCATTGGACAATCATAAAAAAGCGTAACATATTAATAGTAGTAGCACAACATCAATACATAAAAGGGGTGAAAATAACATGATTATCAAAGACGATGTGCTTAGCAGGCTAAGAAGATATTTTGACTTAAATCTTTACGAGGTTAAAATTTGGACGGCATTACTTTCTAGAGGAACGTCTACTGCAGGAGAACTAAGTGATATTGCTAATGTTCCGAGAAGTAGAAGTTATGATGTTCTTGAAAGCCTAGAAAAAAAAGGTTTTGTAGTGGTTAAATTAGGAAAACCAATCAAATACTTAGCTGTAGATCCCAATGAAGTAGTTGAAAGAGTTAAGAAAAATATAAAACAGCACGCTACTGAAGCATCTAACAGACTAGATGAACTAAAAGATACAGAATTAATACAAGAATTAAATAGTCTTCATTCTCAAGGGGTAGAATTAATAGAACCAACAGATCTTTCAGGAAGTCTTAGAGGAAGACATAATTTATATAATCATATTGAATTGACGATAAAAAATGCTGAAAAAACAGTAACAATAGTAACAACCAGCCAAGGATTAATGAGAAAGGTGGAAGGACTAAAACCAGTTCTTGAACAATTACATAATAGAGGCGTTAAAATAAGAATAGCAGCTCCGTTGAATGAAGAAACAAAAGATGCTGTTAAAGACATCAAAGGAATTGCAGAAATTAGAAATAATAACTCTAAAGCAAGATTTGTTGTTGTAGATGGAAAAGAACTAATATTCATGGTTTTAAACGATCAAGAAGTACATCCTAGTTATGATGTTGGAATATGGGTTAATACTCCTTTCTTTGCATCTGCTCTTGAAGAATTGTTCGACATGGCATGGAATCAAATGGAACTTCCAAACTAATTCTATGAAAGACAAAAAAAAACAAATAGCAATAATAGGTTCTAGTAAAGCAATATGCACAAAAAAATCATATGAACAAGCATACAATCTAGGGAAAGAACTTGCTAAAAGGAATTGTATTGTTCTTACAGGAGGCGGACTTGGAGTTATGGAAGCCGCATTAAAAGGAGCAAAAGAAGCGGATGGATTAACACTAGCAATACTTCCTTGGGAGAATATTAAGAAAGTGAATGATTATGCGGATGTTGTTGTGGCCACAGGAATAGGATGGAGTAGAAATTCAATAAATTTAAGTTCTTGTGATGGCGCAATAATAGTGGGTGGTGGTGCTGGAACATTAAATGAAGCAAGCTATGCGTACATGCTTAGCAAACCCATTGTTGCATTAGCCTCTAGTGGTGGAACTGCTAAAAAATTGGCAGGAACATACTTAGATGTTAGAAAAACAGAAAGAATATTCTCTGCAGAAAATACACTAGAAGCAGTAAATAAAATATTAGATATAATAAAAAAAAGAGAAAAACAAAAAGGATTTTCAGAATTTGATAAGGATTTAGTTGATAGTGAAGAACAACAAGACTGGAAAGTTATTGTAAACAAAAAGAAAAAAGAGTTGAAATAATTATTTTTTCTTTGCTTTAGTTTTAGGTTTTGCAGCAGCAATTACTGATTTTATTTTAGATTTAGGTTTTTCTTGCTTAACATCTTCTTTTATAGTTACTTTCTTTTTTGGTTTTGATCGTTTAACTTCTTTTTTAACTTTGAGCAAACCTTCCTTTTCCAAAACCTTGTGAATATCCGCTGTTGATGCTTTGCTCTTAATGTCAAATTTCTTCTCTAAAGGTTCTAAATGTTTCTTATTGCATTTTTTTCTTCTTACATTGCCATCAATAAGTACATAATTATCATCAAGAACTTCAACAATAATAGCATAATTATTAGAATCTCTTCCTTTTAATTTTAAACAAAGTCTGCCAACTTCAAACATTTCTAGCACTCTCCTTAATTAATTTAGTAGAACAAGTACTACAAAGAACGCCTCCAAATGGTCTTTCAGGTCTTCTTTTAGTCTTAGCTAATTGTCTAATTCCGAAAGGTCTCAAATGAGGAACTCCTGCCAAGTATTTAGAACAAGATGCGCATTGTGCTTTCCCCGGTTTTCTAAGTAAGTAATGAATTCTAGTTCCCTTTGTGGCTTTAACAAAAACTTTCCTTTTAGTATTGTTTCTTTCGCTTGGTTTAGGCATAAACTCGTAGAATTTTAGTTCGTTTATAAATATTACCTAGAGAAAAGCTTAAATAAATAACTAATAGTAACGAAGAGATGCACCACCGATTTCATATGAAAATAGAATATTTCTTGAAAAAAGAAATAACTGAGTTATATATTACGAATTCTTTAAGATCGCTCGGATTATCTTTAATATCTGTTTTTTTACCCATATTCTTCATAAAACAAGGATATTCTCTCTTAGATATTGTTTTATATCTGCTAATAAACATATTTGTTGGCATTATGTTAAGCTATAGTGCTTTAAAATTCATAGCTAAACAAGGGATAAAACATAGTATATTAGTAAGTCTTCCTTTTCTATTAGTTTTCTTTATAATGCTTCACAACCTGGAAGAACTCATAGTAATATTAGGTAAATATTGTTATTTGACAATTCTTTCAATTCTGAGTGCAATATCTGTCAAATTCTATTATATGGGTTTTCATGTTGATTTTGCTAAATTTACACAAATAAAAGACAGTGCTAAACAATTAAGTTTTATTACTGCATTAAGCATATTATTTTCGGTACTCGGGCCTATTGTCGGTGCATTAATAATAAGTTATTATTCATTTAAAATGTTATTTGTAATAATTATTCTAATAATAATGTCTTCCGTAACACCCTTATTTTTTACTAAAGACCATCCAGAACCTGTTGATTTTGATATTAAAAACACATTCTCAAAAGAAAAATTAAAAGAAAACTGGCCTTTTTATGCAGAAGGAGTTAGAGATTATGCTTCAAGAATTTACTGGCCAATACTTCTTTATTTTCTACTAATAAGCATTAGCCAAATAGGTGCTTTATTCACTATTTCAAACGGAATTTTAGTTCTATTCACTATATACATCGGAAAAATAACTAAAGAAAAAAACAAAAAAACACTTTTGAGGACTGGAACAATAATTCATGCAATAAGTTTAGGAATAAGATCGTTCCTTAAAACAATGTCATTAATAACAATAGTACAAGGAGTGGGCGCGGCAGCTTTTACAATGATAAAAATGCCATTCTACTCTATTTTTTACAATAATTCTAAAAAAAAAGGTATTAGTAAAGTAATTCTTTTAAGAGAAATATACTTACACTTAGGAAGAGCCACAAGCCTAATAATATTAGGAATTTCAATCTTCTTATTAAAAGATGTGAGAGCCGCATTAATAGTGGCAATAGTGATTGGTGCAATATCTACCTTATTCATGTCAAACTTAGAAGAATTTAATGAACCTTCAAAAGTTTTCTCAAAAACATAGAAATTAAAATTGAAAAAATAATATACGTTCCTAACCATCCGGGTCTCCAACCAAGAATAGAAATGGATCCTAAAGGTTTTAGCTTTTCGTTAGAAACTACCATTCCTGAAATTACTGCATCGGAAGGTAAACTTTCTTCTCTAGAACTATAAATCCAACCAATAATATTGAATACAGAACTTGGAATTTTTACTGGATTTATGTATGTTTGTGACTTTCCTATAACAACTAGCTTACTATACGAGTTTGATCCTGCCCTTACTGAAACATCATAATTCCCCTTGGGTCCTCTTAAACTCCATGAAACCATGCCTGTAGGTGATTCAAAATAATTATCAGATAATACTTCTAATCCGTCAGGATCTATAATTTCAATAGAGGAAATTTCATTCTTTAAATTAACACTTAAATTAAATGGTTCGTTCTCGACCAATGGAAGAAATGAAAATTGTCCCATCATCCAACCAAATAAAATTATTATTGGAATAAAAGTATAAATCATGGACTTGAAAGATTTTCTCATATACTGAGAATTTAATTCCATCGCTCTCTTATTAAGCTTCATAGCTTTTTTAGGATCATTACGAGATTCTTTAATTTCTTGCTGTAATTTCTTCTGCATAGCCTTAATTTTTTTTAAGGATTCTTGATCTGTGGTAAACTTGTAAATTAAAGTAATAATTAGTGTAATTATAAAAGAAAAAATCAATAATCCTAATCCTGGTGGAAATTCAACTATCCAAGATAATAAAAAATCAAGTCCTGGATCTAAAATATTGAATAAGCCCATATTATTTCCCCATAAACTTCCGCATCATAGGATTCATATCCATCATATGCTGTTGAGCGATTTCCTCATATAATTTGTAAACAATCATTACAGTTAATAATATACCTGTACCTCTTGACAATGCCCCTGATAAATCTGCAAGAGCAGCCAGTAAACCAACAGCCAAACCTCCAGTTATTGCTAATGGCCAAATATACCTGTCTAACATCCTCTCTAAAATTCTTTTATCCCTTCTAAAACCAGGCACTTGGAGCCCTGAAGATAACATTTGTTTAGCTTGGCTTTTAGAATCCATGCCTGCACTAGTAACCCAAAATGCGGAAAATATTGCTGCCCCAACCATCATGAACAAAGTATAGAATAAAGCTCTTAAAACCATTCCAAAAGTTATTGAGGAAGTTATTAATGCTTCTAACATGTTAGGTGCTGAAAACCATTGAGTAATTGCAGAACCTCCACCCGAGAAAAATTGTGCACCTAATTGAATATTAGCCATTAATGCAGCAACTAAAATAACAGGAATATTACTAGTGTAAAGAAAATTTAAAGGCCATCTTATTCCATGACCTCTTATTCTTCCAAAACTTAATGGTATCTCTACCTTCATAGACTGTGCATAAACAGCCAATCCAAAAACAAGTAGTGTTGCTAAAATAGAAAACAATGCTCCTCCAGCAACTACAAAATTAGGATCCATGAATAAAGCTTGCAATAATCTCCAAAATGCACCCACAGTATATGCTGAACCTTCAGGAATTGTCCAAGAGAAAGTTTGAACAAAAATTTGTTGAGAAACCCCTGCTGCAATGAATAAACTTAAACCAGAACCAAAACCCCACTTACTTACTACTTCATCCATTAGCATAATCATAAAACCACCTATGAATAATTGCACAACCAGAATTAACGGACTGAATCCTGCTGCAGGACTTAACCCTCCTAAGAAAACAAAAATGAATGCTTCGAACAATATAAAAAACAATGCTAAAAGCTTTTGTGTTCCTTGAAATCTCTTCTTTCCTTCAGGTGTTGTAGTATCAAAATTAATTATTCCGGACCCATTAAGTAATTGTAAAACAATGGAAGCAGTAACTATTGGACCTATACCTAAACTTATTATTGAACCGAAACTAGCTGCTAGAACAATTGATAAAAATTCAAATTGTGAAAGTGCGTTAGATCCTAATCCGATTAAAGGAACCAATCCTAAAACATAGAATATAACTAGAATTATTAAAGTCCATTTAAGCTTTTCTTTAAATGAAAGCTTCTTTTGTAACGGTCCTTTAACCTCTGGTAAGAAACTCAAGAGGGTTTGATAAAATGACATATTATTTTATAGTTACAGAGCCTTTAGCAGACTCTATTTTCTTTATTGCTTTACTTGTTGCTTTTTCAACCTGGACTTTTATTGGTTTAGACACCATTCCAGATCCTAAAAGCTTACCATAACCTAATTCTGTTAAGTTTATTAATTTTCCTTCTTCAGCAATAATCGCTAATCTTGTTAGAGTTATTGCTTTTTGTTTTTTTAGTATTGAAAAGAAACCTTGTTTTCCAAAATATCCTTTTTTCTTATACAAAGATGCTTTTTGGTCTGCTTTCTTTCCTGATCCTGCCTTTCCTCTCCCACCTCTATTGCCTGCGCCCCTTCTTTTCTTTTTTGAACCTCCACCATGAGTATGTGATCCTCTATATCTTGATAATTTGCTTCTTTTATTAACTGTCATAACATCCTCTCAACTAATTTAGACATTTCTTTTCCTCTGTCTCCAAGAACTCCACCTTCTTTGAATGTTTTTTTAATTCCTTTTCTTTCAAAACCGCCTTTTGGAGGGTGAAGTCTAAAAAAAGGTTTTAGTTTTCCATCTGTATTTTTTAATCCTCTTTTCGAAATTAATTTTTTGTTAACATTTTCAGAAATTTCTCCGTAAGTAACATAATCTTTTACTTTGATTAACATTCCAGAATAATTAGGAGTGTCAGGAACTACAGTACAAGCGTGTTTTCTTTGAAGGTTTAGAAATTTTAGAGTATCTTTAATTTCTTTCTTGGCGCTGATTGTTCCTCTTATTTGAATTACTGCTATCTTCATGCTAATCCCTCTCTAATAGAAACATTATCCCCGAAGTTTTGAATTATTTTTGTTGAAGTTAGTTTTCTTAATGCCTTTTCTGTTGCTTTAATTAAATTAATCTTGTTTTTTGTTTGACCTAAAGTTCTACTCCAAACATCAGTTATTCCTGCCAAGGTTAATATTTTAGCTATTTCGCTTTCCGCACATAATCCTGTTCCTTTAGGTGCGGGTAGTAAAGTTACTTTAACAGAACCTTGTTTTCCTTCTACTTTGAATGGAATACTGTGTGGATCTTTAGAAGTACTCTCCCAAGAACCACTACCCCTAGAAATTTTAAAAATGTTCAATTTTGCATTTCTTAATGCTTTTTCTCTTGCAGGAACTGTCTCTTTGCTTTTTCCATAACCTATACCTACAAAACCATTTTTATTTCCAACCACTGCAACCGTGGAAAATCTTGGTTTGTTTCCCTCTCTTGTTTTCTTTTGTGTTTGTCTAAAAACTCTTCTTTGACCTCCTCCGAACTTTCCCTTCGCCTGTCCTATAAGTAAAAGTTCAGATTCTGATTCTAAAAGAGAATCAACTATTTGAGGTTCTAAAATTTTCTTTCCTGAATCTAAAATTGTTGAAAGATCAGTTATTTTTTTGTTAAAAACTTCCTTTCCTAACCCTGTTCTTGGTGTCCAGTCTTCACTAAGAACAACACCTATCTTCACTATTTCTTCTTCTGTTTTTGGAATATTTTCTATTTCTTCTTGTTTATCTTCGACAGGTTTTTTCTTAGTCATTTTAATTTCTCCATGATTTTTGAAATGGATTGTGAAACTTCTTTTTTCAAGTGTATTCCTGAAATTCTTTCTTCTGAAGGAAAAATTTCTTTATTGTGAGGAATATCAACCCCTCCATCTATAACTCCTTTTAATGCTGCGTAAATCCTTCCTTTATGTTGGTTTTTTTGTAATCCTATATCCAAAACCGCTTTTTTAAGTTTGGACTTTTTAGCAAATAATAAGCCTGTTAAATATGCTGCAGGAATGTTTGTTCTTGAATGTTTCCAACCAAGCTTTTCTAATTCTTTTGAACTACTGCCAGTAACAACTTTATCTCCCGATTCAGAATATTCAGTTAGTTGAAAATAAATATTTTTATTAGATAATCTAATTACTAGTCTTGGAATCCTGCTTTTAGTTAATAAAAGTCTCTTCCTGTAATTTGTTTTCTTTTCCCTTTTCCTTTTAAATTGTAATATTTTCATTTTTTCTTATTTATCAAATTGTGTTCTTCTAAATATAATTTAATATGTCTTTTATTTCTAAAAAAACCGCCTTTGGCTTTTAAGTAAAGAGGTCTGTACGTTTTTGAATCTAATAATTTTTTCTCTTTTATTTCTGCCAAGAATTTTCTTTGAATTCTTATTTTAGCCATCCAACTTTTCTTTTTTGGAATTCTTGCTGTTGCTTTTCCTTTTTTGGATCCTGAACCTTTCTGTCTTCCTTTTGCTCTTTGCTTTTGTTTTTTATTAGCTCTTGATCTTGAAATTCCTCTTTTTGGTTTTACAAGTATTACTCCTTCAGATATTAAATTTTTAATATCTTTTTTTGTTATTGCTTCTTTAATATCTTCTGAACTAGCTTCGTCTAGTTTAATTCTTTTTTTCGAAACTCCAGAGAGTTTTGCAGCCAGTTTTTTTTGTATTTTAAGGTTCATTTTCTCAAATTTTCTTAGTTAAAACTTTATCTTTCTCCTTTTTCTCTTGTTCTTCTGTTTTTTCTTCTTCTTTTTCTTCCTTTTTCTTTATTTGTTTTTCTTTATTCTTTACTTTTGCTTTCTTTTCTTTCTCTTTTGCTTTCTTTTCTTCCTTTGCCTTCTTTAAAGAAGATTCTACAGTTTCTATGAATTTTTTAGTATCAAATGAAAAAGTTATTTTATTTTTTAACCCTTCTTTAACTAATAATAATTTTTTCTTTTTTCCAACTGTTGAAGAAATTACTGCAACAGAATTTTTATCCATTGAAGAAAAATCTTTAATGTTAGAAATTAAAACTTCTTTTAATCCTTTATTGTTTAATCCTCTCACTAAATTAGGACTTCTAAATCCTTGAGATGGTTTTCTAACATATCCTTTTTTGGAAAGTCTGACTTTTGATTGTAGTCCTTTTGGTCTTCTCCAAGTATTTGATATTCCTTTTATTTTATGAGCATCCTGTCTAGTAAATGTTGGCTTTTTTGATTTTATTCTTTTTCTTACATCTATCATTTTACTATCTTTCCCGCTTTTTCAGTAATATAAATTCCATCTTGAAAAACTCGTCTATCAAATCCGCTTCGTCTAGTTAATAATTCTATATTCGCTGCTGTTTGTCCTGCGAGTTCTTTATCTGAAGATTCTACAACTACTTCCTCTCCATTAATGGTTACTTTTACATTCTCAACAAGATTTAATACTCTTGGAACTTTTTCTCCCAAATAATTTTTTACTTCTAGTTTATTTCCTGAAACAGAAACACTCATTGGGAAGTGACTTGAACAAACTTTTAATTTGTAAACGAATCCTTCTTGGACTCCTTTTATTAAATTGTTAATGTGTGCAATATCTGTATTGATTTGTTTTTTTTCTCGTTTAGTTGCAGAATTACAAGAGAAAATTATTTTTGAAGAGTCAGTTTTGACTGCTATTTTTGGATTGTTAAAATTTCTAGTTAAACTACCTAAATTTCCTGTTAGAGTTATTTCTTTTTCTTTAATTTGAGAAGTTACACCTTCTGGCAACTCAACAAATTCTGATATTTTTTCATTCATTTTAATAACAAAAAATTAATAATCTTCCTCCTAGTTTTTTTTCTTTTGCTTCGTTATGAATCATTATTCCTTTAGATGTTGAAACGACTAAAATTCCAAAATCTTTAGCAGGTAAAAATCTTTTTTCGAATTTTTCATAATCTGAAAGTTTTATTGAATATCTTGGTTTTATGACACCAATACTGTTTATGTTGCCGAGCAAGGATATTTTCAAACTATTTCCTTGTGGTGTTTCTATTTCTTCAACAGTACCTACAAAGGAAAGTTTATTCAATAATTCCAAAACATTCTTTATTAGTTTTGAATTAAATCTTGTTATTACTTGCTTCTTTCCTATTCTTTCAGCATTTTTTATTTCTGAAAGCACGGCCGCCAATGGATCATTTAAACTCATTTTTACCTCTGTTAATTATATTTTTTAAAACCTATTCTTGAAGCAATATCTCTAAAACATTGTCTGCATAGGTGTAAACCATAAGATTTTATGTGTGCTGATGTTCTACCACATCTTACACATTTGTGTAAAGACCTGCCACAAGATCTTTTTTTAATAGTGTTATGTTTTTTGAATTTCTTAAACGTGCCTTTTTTATGGCTTATTTGTACAATTGTTTTCTTATAATCGCTTGTCGTCATTCTTCCACCACAATATTGAATTTTGATTTCATAAAATCTACTGCATCTTTCTTTCTTACTATTTGATTTTTGCCCACTTTTGATTGTTTTATTCTTCTTCTTTTAATCCTGAATCCTGGTCTTTCAAGAGTTATTGCCACTTCAAAACCAACAACTCCCACGTCAGGATTGTATTTTACTTCAGGAATATCTATATATTCTTTAATACCAAAAGAAACATTTCCTAAATTATCAAATTGTGTTTCTTTTAATGAGTTATCATTAGCTGAAAGTAGTCTTTTTAACAAATCTTCTGCTTGTTTTCCCCTGATTGTTAGTTTGCAACCTATTGGCAGTCCAGGTCTTAATCCCCATGCTTGAAGTCTTTTTTGTGTCACTGTCTTAAGCGGTTCTATTCCTGTTATGTGTTTTAACAAAATTAAGCCTTTCTTCAAATTATTAGGATCTTTTCCTGCTCCAACATTTAATGTGATCTTGCTTAATTTCAAATTCCTCATATTGTTTTCTTTTTTCATAATGTTATTTTTGGTTTTGTCCCTAGTGCTAAAGCATATGCTTTTTTTGATTCGAAATGATCTTTTCCTACTTTGAACTTAATTATTGTTCCTTCTACAGATTCAACATCAACAAGCTTTCCTTTTTGATTTCCTTTTACAAGAAATGCTTTGGATCCTTTTTCTAAAGAATAAGTATTTTCTATTTTTTGTTCAGGAAGTTTTAGTAATAGTGATTGTCCTGTTTTTAATTTATTATCTTTAGTTAAAATGTTCCTTCCATCAGATAAGTTCAACTGCAGTCCTTTTTTTGTTATTGTTTTATTGTATACAGTAACTACTTTGAAATTTGCTTCTTTGTCAGAAATTTCTACATCTTTTAATTTACCTTTTTCATTTAGTGAAAGTCTATACTGTTTTTTACCTATAGAAACAACTGAAGCAAATCCTACAGGGAATTTGTGATCTTTTCTTTTTCTAGAATCAACAAATACTGTTCCAAAAGTTAATAATTGTTTAACTTCTTTATTATTTCTACAAATTCTTGTCATTTCTATTAAGAATGAACTTATTGGAACTGTTAATTCAAGAGGTCTTGAACCAGGATTTGGTCTTTTAATGAAAGTGTTTTTCTTTCTATTAAAAGGCCAGGTTTTTGGCATCGAAATCCTTTTCAAATGTGCTTTTGTCATTTTTTCCTCTCTAAAACCTTTAATCTTCTTTTATCATCTAAATTCAAGTCAACTATTAGTAAATTTGAAGGTTCTAAAGGCGCTTGTGTTGTGGACTTGTCTTTTTTTGTTATTGTTAATTTTGAACTGTATATTTTAGAAGTTGTTACATTAATTGAATCTACTTTTACTTCTTGTCCTTTGAAATTGCCTCTTAAAACCTTAATTTTATCTCCTATTCTTACTCTTAAACTCCTACAAACATATTTTTTTCTAAGATTTTTATCTAAATGGATTGAAAGAAATTTATTTTTAATGTGCACGGGTGAGTTAGCTCTATATTTTCTTTGTTTCTTCGGGTTTTTGCTTTTAATCCAATATTTTGAAAAAATCTTCATACTATTATCCTCGCTACTTTGGCTATGCCTGGCCACCTGTCACATGCTTCTTTTGCGATTGGTCCTTTGAATATTGTTCCTTTAGGATTGCCTTTTGTATCTTTACAAACGACCGCTGCATTATCTTCAAATTTTATTCTTATGCCGTCTGGTCTTCTGTATTCTTTTTTTTGTCTCACAATAACTGCAGTAACTACTTGTTTTCTCATGTCTGGACGACCCGATTTTACTGCTGCTACAACCATATCTCCTATGCCTGCCGCGGCTATTCTACCCTTAACTGTTTTTGAGCCTTTCACACCAAATATTTTTATTGTTTTAGCTCCTGAATTATCACAAGTTGGGATTGTTGCCTCTAAAGGTAGTGCATTTGTTACTGATGCTTTTATTGCTTTCATTCTTTTATTACCTCTACAACTATGAAATGTTTAGTTTTTGATAATGGTCTTGTTTCCATTATTTTCACTTTGTCTCCTTCTTTCGCATTTATTAAAGCTGGATTGTGTGCTTTTACTTTGGAACGTTTTTTCTCATATCTTTCGTATTTAGGTATGTATTTCCTGTGTGTCCATTCTACTGTGACTGTTTTACTGGCCTTGTCGCTAATTACTTTGCCAACAAAACTTCTTCCTCTCGAACTTATTTTCTTTTTTGTTAGTTCATTCATCTTATTCTTTCTTCTGGTCTTTTCAAAATGTTATTTCCTTGAATTTTATTGTTGTTTATTCTGAATTCTTTTCCTTTTTTCAATATTGTTTTATCTCCTTGTTGTGTTCTTATTGTGAAAGTGAATTTTGTTTCATTTATTATTGTTCCTGTGATATCTTTATTTTGAAAGTCTAACGAGACCTTCTTGCCGATAAATTCTTTTTCCATCGTATGTTTATTGTTTCTGGAGGAAATCCTAAATCCACTAGACTGTTTGTGAAGTTGGTTTGTGCGTCTTGTGTCCTTATGTGATTTCCTTGAAGTTCGATTTTTCCTTCTTTTGCTGTTCCTCCACAGGCAAATTTATTCTTTAGTTTTTTTGTTAAATCTTTAATATCTATATCTTTTGTGTCGAGTCCTGTTATTATGGTATATTCTTTTCCGAATTTTTTCCTTTCGATCTTTATTGTTATTTCTTGGCTTTCTTTAGCTATTTCTTCACACATGCAAAGATCGTTTGGTAAGCCGCAAGTTGTACATACTGTCATTTGTTTAAAGTTTTTAACCTCGCAATTGTTCTTTTTAATTTTTTTATTTGTGAAGGGCTTTTTGGGTTTGAACCTGTGGATACTTGACCTTTTAATTTCATTAATTCTAAACTAATTTCTGCTAGTTTTTTCTTCGTGTCTTGTTCGTTCAAGTTCTTTAATTCTTCAGTTTTTTTCATTTTTCTTCTTTGTTTTTGTTTCTTTTACTTCTTCTTTTGGGGTTTCTTTAACTATTTCTTCTTTAACTTCTTTTTTAGGTGTTTTTTTAACAGTTTTTTTCTTTTCTTTAGTTTCTTTTTTAGTGATTTTTTCTTTAGATTCTTCTTCAGGTTCTTCAGTAACTTCTTCAATGGTTGGTTCTAAAAATCTAACATCATCTGGGAGTCTTACATTTGGTGGCATTATTGTGACTTTAATACCTACAACTCCGCTTTTTAACTTTACATTTTTCTTGGCGGATAAAATATCTGTTATTGCAATATCCCCGCATTTTTTTAAGTATCCTTGATAGAATCTCCATGTTTTTGCTCTCATACTTGGTATTCTTCCAGATATTAAAATTTCAACACCTTTAGCGCCTGCACCCATTACTTCTGACATTGACTTATGGCCCAGTCCTTTGAACCTTGCAACTCCAAATCTTTCCATTGCAGAACCTATTTTTTCAGCAATAATAATAGGATCTAAACTCGGATTTTCAATCTCGCTAATTTCTACTTGTGGGTTTTCAAGATTGAATCTTTCTTTCAATTCTTTTGTTAGTTTTGTAATATTAGTACCGCCTCTACCAACTACCAAGCCAGGTCTTGAAGTAAATATAACTATTTTATCTCCTAATGGTGTTCTCAAAAGTTTGGATTTTGAATGACCAACTCCTGACATTTTAGAGTCTATAAACTCTTTAATTTGAAATTCTTTTATGTTTTCCTTAACAAATTTTCTTTCTATCATTTTTTTATTTCTGCCACTTGAATTTGTAAATGTGTTCTTTTTGCTTTTCTTCTTCTTTGTCTTCCATATTTCCAAGGTCTTGATGCTTTTTGGGCGAGTATTGTTGAAATTTTTAACTCTTCTGATAATCCTTTATCTGTAGCGTTTGCTTTTGCTAAATTTAACAAGGTTAGGAAACTTTTTGAGGCATTCATAGGATATTTTCCGGAACCTATTCTTGGTTTATGACCTGCTCCGTTAGTGAATCTTCTAAAAGGGACTGCTTCTTTCTTTGAAATTACTCTTTCAAGAAACGCTGTTGCTTTTTCTAAATTCATTTTTCTTAGTTTATTGCATAATTCTATACTGTCTTTAGTTGATATAGACATGTCTAATAATGCTGCCCTTGCTGTTTTTTCCTCTTGTTTAAATGCATATTTCATCTTACTGATACTGAAGCGCTTGACTTTGTGGCTCCAACTCCTGGTGCACTATGTGCTGTTCTTTTTCTTGTTAGAGCAAATTCTCCAAGTCTGTGTCCTATCATTTCTGCAACTATTTCTAGCTTTTCAAACTTGTTTCCTTTATGTATAAGAACTGTTTTTCCAACCATTAAAGGAATGATAATTATTGTTCTACAATGTGTTTTTACATTATTCTTAACTGATATTTTATTCATGAACGTTTTTTCTGCATCTGTATATCCTCTATTTATACTTCTTCTATATTTAGAAGGTAGTAATTTAGCGAATTCTTTAATATCTAAAGCTAATAATTGATCTAGTGTTTTTCCTCTATACGTAAATTCTTTCTTTGCCATTCTACTTCTTCCTTCCTGTTCTTCTTGCTCTTAACTTACCAACTTTTCTTCCTGGTGGTGCGTTTTTTGGCGCGTTCAGTGGTCTTCCTTTGTGAGAACTTTTTGTTCCTCCGAAAGGATGGTCTACTGAATTCATTGAAGTTCCTGAAACTGATGGATATAATCTGTTCTTTGCTTTCATTGCGTGGTGTTTCTTTCCTGCTTTTAGGAATGGTTTGTCAAGTCTTCCTCCTCCTGCAACAGTTCCTATTGCTGCCCTGCATTTACTATTGAATGTTTTGTTTTTCTTAGAAGGTAATTGTATTGTTGTGATTCCGTCTGCATGAGTTAATATTTTTGCAAAAGTTCCTGATGCTCTTACGAACTTTCCTCCGTCTCCTGGTGTGTTTTCAATATTGAATATTAGTGTTCCTTCTGGAATAGAATTTAATTCTAGTACGCTCCCTAATTTAATTTCTGAGGCTGTTTCTAGTGAGATTTTCTGTCCTACTCTTAATCCTTCTGGTGCAATCATTAAACCAACTGAAGAATTATCATATTCAATTGCTGCTAATGGTGCTGAATGTCCTGGACATTTTATGAAATCAATTATTTTTCCTTCTTTCACTTTGTTTGGGAATCTTGCCCTCCCTACATAATTAAAGGATGGAGCCCTATATCTGGGTCCTCCTTTTCCTCTTGCTTGTTGAATTAATCTTTTTCCCATATTACATCAATCCTAATTTTGTAGCTATATCTAAAGCGGGTGTTTCTTCAGAGAATTTAATGTATGCTCTCTTCCTGCCTTTCGTGTCTACTTGTGTGTTAATCTTCAAAACTTTCGCAGTAAACATTTCTTCAATGTTTTTCTTTATTTTTTTGGTGTTGTCTTTTAAATCTACAACAAAAACTAATTTGTTTTCTGCTTCTAGCATTCTTATGCTTTTTTCCGTGCTTAATGCATATTTTATCATAGGAATAGTTTTTCTTTCTCCATTTTTTTGATTGCTGATTCTGTGAATAATGTTGCCCTTCCAGGTAGTGTTCCTGGTGCTAGTAAGTTTGCAGTTAAATCTTCTACTTTTATTATATCTGTTCCTGGAATGTTATTTGCTGATTTTAACAATTTACAATCTGAAGAAACAACTATTAGTAATCCTTTCTTTTTCTTATATGGTCTTGCTCTTCCTTTTCCTCTTCCAGGCCTTACTTTCTTTATTGCTGCTCTTTCTAATTCTTTATCAAAACCTAGTTTTTCTAAGGTTGTTTTAACATCTTTTGTTTTGTTTAGTTTTTCAAAAGAATCTGCTAATACTAGTGGATAATTATCTGGTATTAAATGTCCTCTTTGTGAAACGCTTTCTTTATCTACAGTGTAGGAAATTCCTGATCTTAAAGCTAGTTTTTTTTCTTTATTGTTGATTTTTTGTTCCCATTTCTTTTCTGCTTTGGGTGGGTGTGCTTTTCTTCCTCCGACTGTTCCTGGCGCTTCGGCTCCTACCCAATTAAATCTTGTTCCTCTTCTAGAAAGTATTTTTCTTGGAACTCTTGATATTCCGAAACCGTATGCTCCTCTATATTTTCTTCTTCGTCTTGAAAGTTTTGCAGAATATTTCTTTCCTGCTTCTGGATCTGTCCCGTATGGTGTTCTTGATGCGGATTGTTCTGCTAAAACTGCTCTTTTGATGATGTCTTCTCTTTTTTCTTCAGAGAATTGACTAGGTAGTGTGATGTCTGTTTTTTTCTTGTCCTTTTCGTAAATTGGTATTTTCATTGTTTTGATTTTTTACTTATTTCTGAAATTGTTGGTGCTTCTTCTTTTGTTTTTCTTAATGCGGGTGTTAGTCTTATCAATCTTTTTTTTGGTCCTGGGATTGACCCTTTTATTAAAATGAAGTCTGATTTCACCAAACCATAATTTAAAAATCCTCCTGTTGGGTTTACTTCTTCTGGTGTGTTGGATATTTTCATTATGAACTTTGAAAGTTCTGTTCTTAGATGGAATCCTGTCTGTCCTGCTTTTGGTACTCTATAACCCATATAGTGATAACTAACCCAAGGTCCTAAGGATCCTGGATTTCTTATTGATTTTTCTGACTTATGGCTTCTTTTTGAAATTCCGAATCTTTTCATTGGTCCTTGGAATCCTTTTCCTTTTGTTATTGAGTGTGTGTCTACAAAATCTCCTTCTTCAAAAACGTCAGTTATTGAAATTTCTTTTTTTTCTTTTAGTAATTTGTATGTTTCGTTTATGTCTCCTGAAAGTTTTGCTTCGAAAATTTCTGGAGTTTTCTTAAATGGTGGGTTTGTTTGAACGATCGCTCTTAATTCAGTGCAATTTTCTAGAGATAAAGATTTTGATTTTTTAATGTTTGATTTTCTTAATGTTTTTTTGTTGGTGTTAAAAAATTCTTCGCTGAGAAGTGTTGAGTTGGAATATGATCTGAAGCCGATAATGATGAGTTTTGGGCATTCGATGACTGTGACTGGAATTGAAATTTCTTCGCCTTTTGTTGGTGATGCTTTTCTGTTATCTGTCATTAATGCATGTGTCATTCCTGACTTATATCCTGCGAATTCAGTGAGTGGTTTGTTAGAAAGTCTTACAGTCCTTACTCTTGGAGTTAATTTTTTAGCTCTAACTCTGGGCCAGAACTGCATACTTCCTGATCTTGGTTTGTGACTTTTTGCCATTTTTTTAGTGAAATAAGCCTAAAAAGAATTCCTGACCTATTGATGGAAATCTCCTTTTCAGGTCTTGTGTACTCGTTCTTGTTTTAATAACATGAACTGTCTATTTCTGGTGAATAATGGGCTCTTTAAAAAGGTTTGGTTATAAGTCTAGAATTAGTTGTTTTTTTTTGTGGTTTATTTCTTTTACTTCTTTGTAATTTTTGGCGTTTTTGATGTCTTTTATTATGTTTTTTATTAAAGTGTAGTTTTCATATATTTTTTCTGCTGCTTGTTTGTTATTAACTATTTGTTCTTTTACTTTTTTCAATTGTTTTGTTTGTTGTTCTACTATTGTTTTTTGTTTGTCTTTTGTTTTTTCTTCTAGTTCTGGTTCTATAATGGAAGTTAGTATTTCTGAAAATGTTTTGAATTTTTCGCTGTTTTTTTGTTCAAAAAGTGCGAAATTGTTTTTTGTCAGGGATGGTTTTGGTTTGAAAGTATTTAGGAAGTTAATTATTTTCTTTTTATTTTGTAATGTTGGTTTTGCGGTTTTTTCTATTTTTAATTGTTCTAGGATATAATCTGAATATTTTCCTCCTAGTGCGTAATCTGTCGCGAGACTCTTCCCTATTGGCTCTTTTAAGTCGGTTAAATTTTTGAAAGGGGTTGGTTTTTCTTCTAAAGGATATTTTTTTCCTTTTTCGAAATCTCTTGAAATGTTTGACTTTCTGTAAGCGCCTAGTATTATATAGTCATTATCACACAATGTTATGTTGTTTTTTCCGAATAATTCTATTAATAGTTTTCCTTTGTTTGTGTTGAATTCTATTATTCTTTCAAAACTTAATTGTTTAACTTCTATAATTCTTGAATTTGAAAGATGTTTTCTTAAGAACATACAAAATCCTGGTGGTTGTAAAGATATTTTTATTTTTTTGTCTGAGAAAAACAATATTTTGTTTATTAAATTTAGATATTTTTTCCCTTTGTTTGGAATGTGCATTTGAAAAGCAAAGTTGTCTTTATACTGGAAGATTTTATCAAATTTTGCTCCTTTTAAGTTCCATTCTTCTATTAAAAAATGCAGTTCTAACGCACTAATTTCTTTTTTCATTTTATTGCTTGTTTTAATTTTTCGTAATTTTCTTTTATTGTGTTGTTTGTTTTTATTAATTTAATGTTGTGATTGTTTTCTTCTGCTTCTATTAGTGAATGTTCGAAAGATTCTGCTTCTAAATTATCTTTGATTTTTTGTTCTGAATATTTTTTTTTCTTTAATCTTTCTTTTAATATTTTTAGGTTTGTTTCTAAAACTATGCAAATATCTACTTGTTCTTTATCTAGCCAGTATGCTAGGAAACCATCTAGTAGAAAGTTTTTTTTGTCTTTGAAGAAATTGTTAAGGTGTTTTTTTGTTTGTTTTTCGTCTAAACTGAGTAATGTTTTGTTTTGTTTTTTCATTAAATCAATGAATGAATAGTATTTTATTCCTTTTTCAGCACATAATTTCTTGCTTAGTGTTGTTTTTCCCGTGCCTGGCGTGCCTATTATTATTATTCTCATGTTATCAAGTAGAAATTAGTAATATTTAAAACAATGTTTTAATTGTTGTTTCTTGTAGGGTGGTACTCGACTTCCGCGTAAGTGAGGAAAGTCTGCCCACCATGAAAAGCAACTCATAGAGATCCTTCAAAGGGATGGCAACCACGCAGCAACGAAACCACTTATTAATAGGATGATAGTTGAGAATTTCGGGGTGACCTGGGAGAGTTAACCACTGGACGTTTTAATAAGAAAGGATGAAACGGTGAGCCCTTGCTGGTGCAAGCTAAAAGTGCTAAGTTAAATGTCGAGAAACTCTGTTCGTGGAGAAGAGTTACAGAAGGCAGCTTATAACCACCCTACTTTTTCTTTTTTCTTGGTTTTTTCTTTGTTGTTCTCTTCTTGCTTATCATTCTTTCTATCTTTAGTTCTTCTGCAAGAATTTTTTTGGTTAGAATACCTATGTTGTTGTCCATTCTGGCAATTCTTCTTTCTAAAAGAATAAGTACTCTTAAACTGTAAACAATAGCTGCTAATACACCTAGAATGATTGAAATCATTGCGCTATCAAGATTGGATACCATAATTCACCTCTACAATATTGTTTATGATTTGATATATAAACTTTATTATTTAATATTTTATAATTACTTATTAATTAGTACAAATTGAATGTCTCGGAAGAATTTCGAAGGTTGAAGAATATCTCACAAGATTGAAGAAAAT
>CAYPCY010000008.1:0-15229 GCA_964409385.1 uncultured Methanosarcinales archaeon
AATCTTGAACACAATCATTACTAGAATCAGAATCACAAACACCACACATATCCTCTACTGAACTCCCACCCCATTCATCAGCACAATCTTGAACACAATCATTACTAGAATCAGAATCACAAACACCACACATATCCTCACTGAAACAATCATCTTCAATAGTTGCATAAGGATTATAATTACAATATTCTTCTTCTAGACAACCACTAGTTGGTAAAACTTCTATATTAAGATACTTTGTTATTTCCATGTCCTCAACTGTGGCAATTATTTTATGAGAATAATTTCCAAAATTTTGGTTTCCTGGAGTATTAAAAGTAACACCTATTGTAGGTATTGTGTATGTATAGCCTTGAACCCAGTCTTCACATTCACCAAAGAAAGAATTACATGAATAGGGAGTGTAATTTCCTCCAGGTCCTGTTATTTGTGCAATTATTAAGAAAGAATCTCCTGCAGAATATTGTACTGTCATGCCAGTTATATCGTTTTGAAATCCACTATTATAAAAAATAACTTGTGGAGGTTCTCCTGTCATCAAATCATCATCTATCATTGCTACTGTTTGAACAGCATCTGCAACATCTACATCTCCATCTCCATCAACATCGGCTGCATTACTTTGTTCCTCTGTTAAGACTCCGTCTATTATTGAGTTCATAATTAAATCAACATCTGCTTGAGTTACTAAACCATCATTATTAACATCTCCACTACAATAATTAACATAATCACAACTTCCTAGATTACAATATAATGCATCAGGATCATAATTACAAGCTGTAGACTCGCAACAAGTGGCAACTTCAAAAAGTCCGTCTTTAGGATTCATAAAAATTTGTATATCTTCAGGACCTTCAATACCTATCCTGTATGAAGTTCCCATTTGAACAGTTTCTAAAGTCGAGACTTTATCAGGTTGTAATACTGGATTGAACCAGCAAGAAATTAATTCCTCATTTGAAGCAGAACAACCATCAAATGAAATTGGATTTCCAGTTTCATCATCACAACAAACAATACTTCCAGGAGCAATAAACTTCACGTAATTGTTTAGAAAGTCTGCAGGAAATGCTTCTTCAATAAGTACTGGTTCTGTATCTTCCCATAAGAAATGAACAACATTATTCCCACCAAGTTCTGTAATTGTTGAAGTATCTACCATTACACCTTCAAAAGTAATATCTAAACTTTCTGGCTCTTTTAATTTTATAAACAGTCCCTTATCAGGAGTTATAGGCAGATTCAGCATATTACCTTGCCATGAAGAACCCACACAAAAAGCAGCCCCATCCCCAATTATATCAATTTGTATTTCACTATTACAATAAGCATCAAATAAGTCATGAAAATCAGCAGTATTTGAATTTTCTGGAAAAACATACACACCTACTGACTTGAAAATTCCTTGTTCTAAATGTATTGTTTGTGTTTCTAAAGTTTCTTCTTGTTCTCCTGAATAATCTCCTTGTATTATTCCAACAATATCTTTATAATCTACAAATCCGCTTTTATCAACATCACCTATTGAGAATTGTTCTCTTAATAATCCTTTATTATTAACTAATGAATCCATTATTAATCCCGCATCTTCAGGAGTAACTCCTCCACTTCCATCAACATCTCCAGAAAGTTTATCATACAATGGTTCTACTCTTATTTTCTTTAACAAGTCAGGACATAACTTGGTAGTCATTTTCAATAATGCATCTCCTTTCAAATGAGAATTCTTAACCCATGCTTGAACATCACAATTTTCTGTTGATTTAACATTTAGTTCTATTTCAACCGTTTTTGTCTGTTGTAATCCTCTAAAAGCCTCTCCAGCAATATCATTTTGAAAAAACATTGTAGCCATTAATAGAACTAGAACTAATACTGACGCTGCAATTAAGTTTTTTCTCACAGTTAAATTAATTAGAAGTTCTATATAAAAGTTATGAAAACAAAGTTTAACAATTAGAACTTTTGTTTCAAACTTGAAGAATTTCAATATTAAGATTTTAATAAATCAAAACAGCAAATTTTATAAACACGTACTTGTATGTTTAAACATATGGCTACTAAAACATTAACCATTACAGAAGAATCTTATAATTTGCTTGATTCAAGAAAGAAAGAAAGAGAAAGTTTTTCAGAAGTTATAAGCAGAATTCTTAAAAAAAATAGGTTGGCCAATTTTAAGGGGGAAGTTTCTTTAGAAACCGCAAATAAAGTTTTGAAAACTAGAAATGCACTAAACAAATCCTTCGAGGAAAGGTTGGACCGTTTAAAATGATTTTAGATTCTGATATTTTAATTGAATTTCTTAGAAATAACAAAAAAGTCAGAGAACTAATTTCAGAGATTGAAAAAAAGGAATCGATAGGGACTACATCAATTAATACATTCGAAATTTGGCTTAATGTATTGCCTAAAGAGAAAAACACTGTTGAACAATTTTTCAAATTAATTCACATTATTGAAATAGATTATGAAACTAGCAAACTAGCTGGTGAAATATTTCAAAAACTAAAATTAAAAGGTAAAGAAATTGGGAGTTCTGATTGTCTTATTGCTGCAGCTTGTATTCTAGGCAGAGAAACTCTTTTTACTAATAATAAAAAACATTTTGAAGGAATTGCTGGTTTGAAACTTTATTAAATACATTAACTAACTTGAATAAAATTTATTAAGAAGCTTCTCTTCAAAAAAAAGATGATTATTGGTATTGTTGGAAAGCCAAATTGTGGGAAGTCCACTTTTTTCAAGGCTTTAACTCTTGCAGAGGTTGAAATTGCTAATTATCCTTTCGCTACTATAAAACCAAATCATGGTGTTGGGTTTGTCAAGGTTGATTGTCCTGACAAATTCTTTAAGGTTTCTTGCAATCCTAGAGAGGGTTATTGTCATAATAATGAAAGATTCGTGCCTGTTGATGTTATTGATGTTGCGGGATTAGTTCCTGGAGCTCATGAGGGTAAGGGCATGGGTAATCAATTCTTAAGTGATTTGAACCAGGCTGATGCTTTAATTCATGTTATTGATGTTTCTGGATCTACTAATGAAAAGGGGGAAACTGTTGATAAGGGTTTTTACGATCCTGCTAATGATATTAAATTTTTAGAAGCTGAACTTGATCATTGGTATTTAGGTATTTTGAAGAAAGGTTGGGAAAAGTTTGCTAGACAAGTTCAACAAACTAATTCTGATATTACTAAAGCATTAACAAAACAACTTTCAGGGCTTGGAGTTGATGAGGAAATTTGTAAATCTGTTTTAAGAAAATTAAACTTTACAGAAAAACCAGCTACTGAATGGGCTAAAGAAGAATTATTGGAACTAGCTACTGAATTTAGAAAAGCAACTAAGCCGTTAATAATTGCTGCTAATAAGATTGATGTTTCCAAAGATAATTTTGAAAGATTAAAAAAACAATTTCCTGAATTAACTATTATTCCTTGCTCTGCAGAATCAGAACTTGCTTTGAAAGAAGCTTCTAAACATAAATTAATAGATTATATTTCTGGAAGTACTGATTTTAAGATTCTTAAGAAAATGACTGAACAACAAGAAAATGCTTTAAATTTCATAAAAAATAATGTTTTAGAAAATACTACTGGCGTTCAAAAAGTTATTAACAATGCAGTTTTTAAAATTTTAAAATATAAAGCAATATTTCCAGGAGGGGTTAATAATCTTGCTGATTCTGACGGTAATGTTCTTCCTGATTGTTTCTTAATGCCTCCTAAAGCTACTGCTTTAGATTTTGCTTTTAGGATTCATACTGATATTGGTAAAGCATTTGTAAAAGCGATTGATGTTAAGAAGAAATTACCTGTTGCTAAAGATCATATGTTAGAATCTGGTGATGTTGTTGAAATTATGACATCTTAAAGAAGAATATTAAATAGATATCCTATGAATAAAACTTGTGGTACTGTTATTATTGGAAGCCAAATTGCTGTTTTTTTTCCTATATTATTCCATATTAATCCAATTTCAGTATAGTCTGTTGCTACTCCTGCCATTAGGAAAACAAATGGATTTCCTAGAGTTCCTACTTTACTAAAAATTTCAAATGCAATTGGTGAACTTCCTTCGCTACATACTTCTATTATTGTTGCGAAAAGTAAAGTTAATAATACTCCTGTGAATGAAGGTCCAAAGTATTGCATGAAAATATGAGCTGGAACGTATGCTCTTATTACTGCAGCAATTGTGAAGCCTATTAGTATCCACCATAAAACCATATTTGCTAAATGTATTGTTCCATTATAAGTGCCTTTAATGCTTTTTTTAAGATTGAAATTTTTAATATTTTTCCAAGTATAAGTTTCTTTAAATTTCACTTTTTTAGATTGTTCTATTAATTTGCTTTTTTCTAATATTGTAAAAATAAATCCTGTGATTAATGCTATTAACATTGCACCTAGTACAAATAATAATGCCTTCCAACCAAAAAATCCGAATAAGAGAATTGTTACTGGGAGATTAGCCCAAGGAGATGCTAATAAGAATGTTATTACTGCAGGAATTCCTGCACCTTTTTTATAAAGTTGCATGGATATTGCAAGTATTCCATGAGAACATGCAGATAATAAAAATCCTGCTATTACTGCATACAATAAAGTTGTTTTTTTCTTTCTTCCTAAATATTTAAAGATGAATTCTTCAGGAACAAAATATTCAATTAAACCTCCGATTACTAATCCTAAAAGAATTGCCCACCATATTAAACTAATATAAGATAGTACACTTTCATTCAATGCTGTTAAGAATGGATGAAAAGAAACCAGCAAAATTATAATGAAAAGTGTTCCAACAATTTTTAGTTTCTTTCCTATTTTTACTAATGATCTATTCTCTTTTTCAGGTTCACAATGATGACAAGTTTTATCTTTCATTTACTTATACGCATTTAAATTTTCTAAATTTTCGAAATAATAAACTGTATTGAAAAGATCAACTCCTATTATTGCAGTTGCTTTATCTACTGAAGATCCACTTACTGGATCTATTGCAAATCTTATTGATGGATCGTTTTCTAATTTTGCCTTGCAGCCCATGCAACAACCATAATATGTTTTTCCGTCTACTTCTACTGGTATTTGTTCTGTTGTGTATGCATCATCATTTACCATACAAACATATTTGGATTCTATTATTGAGAGTTTGGCTTCTTCAGTAACCATTCCTGTCGTTGTACATCCCATTATAAAAACTAAAAAAATTGCTATTATTATTTTCATTTTATCGCATTCCTTATTATTTCAGAATTGCAAGCATTGTGTTTCTTGCAATAATCTTCGCATTGTTTGGCTAAACTTTCTTCAGAATATTTAAAACCACATTCTTTACAAGTATAGCTCATTCTAATGGGCATTCTGAAAGTTGTGCTAGTGTTTCTAGACTTTGCTCTCCTGAATATGTTTCTCCATTAATATACCATGTTGGATAACCTTGTACTCCTGCATTAGTACATGCTTGAGGATTATTATCGCAATTCACATAAGCTACATTTTTGAATGAATTTCCAAACTGTGATTTTTGATTTTGACAGTATGAACACCAATCTGTTCCATACATTATTACGCCATTATCAGTTAGACAATTTGCGAACTCATCATAATTTCCTGTTCCTGAACATGCTGCTAATAATAACAAACTTATGATAAAAATTGTTTTTTTCATTTTATTACCTCTGATTATTTTATTTTAATTTTGTTCAGTTATTGGATAGTCGTATTTTTCAAATATTATTTGTTTTAATGTACTTAAATGTTGTTCTCCTACTTCTTCTGCTATAGCCGTCGCAAAATATTCTGCGAGGTAGGGATTACCATGTCCTTCTAATATTTCACCAATACACTCTCCACAGGGGTGTTTTCCTAAAATTATATCATTTAAACAATCGCATGAGGCTCCTTCTCCGTGTCCTGGTGTTTTTTCTATACAGTACATACAAGGTTGATCTAAGCAACATCTGTATTTATGTTCTGGTCTTAGTTCTTCTTGAATTGAATTTTTTAATGATGTGAATGTTTCTGTTTTGTGTTCCATACTTTGATGGTCTTCCATAAATCCATTAAATAGTTGGACTACTATTATTACTGAAATTATTAATACTAGGTTTTTGATAAACAGATTTCTTTTATTTCTTTTTTTAAATCTCATTTTTCACACCTCATATTGTTATTCTTTCAGAATATTGTCCGTTTGTTAAATGATATATTGTCCATGGTTCTGTTTTTGGTCCTGGCATTCCTGGTGTGCCTGATGGCATTCTCGGTAGTGAAACTCCGTCCACATCTGGTTTTTCTTCTAAAAAATTGATTACTTCATCTATTGGAACATGTCCTTCAATAAAATAATCGCCTATTACCATTGTATGACAACTTTCCATGTTTTTTGGGATTTGATATTTATCTTTTATACTTTTCAAATCTTGAGAATTGACTGTTTCTACCTCAAACCCTTGCTTTCTCAACTCATCTATCTACCCTACACAACAACCACAAGTTTCTGATTTATAGACTAAAGCTTCATTATTTCCTATCTTGTTAATTAACTCTTCAGAATCTACGCTTGGAGTACAACTAACAATAAATATTGTTAATACTAACAATAACAGAGGAAAAAGTCTCATTCTCAACAACCACCTACCATTGTTGCTGGTGCTTGTATTCTTGTTGATTCTGCTGTTCTTTGACTTGTTGTTACTGGGGTATTTATTTCTCCCGTTTCAATTTGTTCTTTTATTGAGTCTATTTGTATTGTTTGTGCTATTGAAAAAATTAGTAAGAAAAAAACTAGCACCATCATCAAATAATTTTTGTTTTTTATTTTCATTTTTAACATCCCCCTACCATTCCGCCACTTGCTTGTCCTTTTTCAATTCCTCTATTTGCATTTGTGGCTAATGATAAAAAATTCACTTCTATTCCTTGTTCTTTCATTATTTGTTCTTTCCCTTCATGTATTCCTGGGAAAAAGAGCATTTTTAGTTTAGAAACTTCTTCTAATATTAATGTATCACTCATATCAGGATAATTTCTTATTAAATATTTTGTGATTCCTCTCATTGCATAAGCATGTGCACAACCGCATGCTGACTGTCCATTTTCTGAAATTATTGATCTTGCACCACAGCAGTATTCACATGAAATTCCTCCAAAATCAGTATATAATATTTTTATGTATCTTTCTAATTCATTACTTGTTAATGTTATTGATCTGTCTAGATTTGAAAATTTTGAAATTGCCACATCTGCTTTTGCAGGGTCGTAAGGATCTATATCTTCATAATAAAAGTCTAGATCATTTCCATAAAATTCAGGAATTCCTTTTAATGAAGCTACTAATGAAGTTGTTACAGATCCTGTAGCTAAACTTCCCATATTATTTGAAGAAGTTGTTAATGAACTTAATTGATAAGCATTTACTACTATTATTAATAATGTTACTGCTATTAATCCAAATAAAATGTTTTCGTTGTTTTTTTTATTCATTATTTTTCCCCCTCTATTATAAATTAAATATGAAACCCTTTATAAAAGCTTGTTTGAAACTAGTTTCATTCCTTTAGAATAACTACGTTTGTCATGCCTCGTCTTTTCCTTTCTATAATTCCTTTTCCTTCTAATTTATCTAGAAGTCTAGAAACTTTTACTTTATTTAGTTCTAATTTTTCTACTAGTTCTGATTGGAAACTTGTTCCTTCTGATTGTCTTAATTTCCTAACTATTTTTTTTTCTTCATTTGTTAAATCATATTTCTTTCTTATTATTTTATTATCTGCAAAGAACACAAGATATATTCCTATCAATACTGTTAATGACATAACTAATAATCCTATGTTTGTTTGTAATTGTATTGTTCCCCACATTGGACAAGTATTTCCATGAGTGCATGCTGAAGCAACTATTTCTTTTAGTGCTTTATTAAACATTAAGATTATTATTCCTATTATTATTGCAAAGCCTATTATTATTCCTCCTACTATTTTGTTTTTCATATTGTTTCAGAAAGAAAACTAATTTATATTATTATTCTTTTTATTGCTATTGTGATGCCTTCAGTTCATTTTTTGAGTTCTTCATTATTATTTTTAATTTTATTTCCTTTCTTTGGATGGTTTTCTTTGATTGTTTATTTAGGTGGTTTTTTTATTGATGTTGATCATTACTTAATTTTTGTTATTAAGAAGAAGGATTTTAGTTTGAAGAATGCTTATTATTATTTTTTGAAGGGTAAGTTTAATTGGAAGACTGAACCTTTGGTATTTCATTTTTTAGAATTGACTTTTATTTTGGTTATTTTTTCTTTTTTTCATTGGATTTTTTTCTTATTAGTTTCTGGAATAATATTGCATTTAATTTTGGATTTTATTCATGAGGTTAAACATAATAAATTCACTAAACACTGGTCTTTCTTTTACTGGTACTACAATAGATAGTTTCTAAACTATACTTTCTAAACTAGGAAATATTATATACATTATTTATCTTATATTAATAATGAAAACATTTAAGAAACTTTTAGGAATTGATGAATCTAATCACGGGAAATATCCTGAAATTTTTGTTGGTGTTTATTCTGAAAATTTAGAAGATCTTTTAGAAACTGAAGGTCTTGGAAAAATAAGAAGAAACAGTAAATTAAAAGATGCATTAACAAAAAATCAAGATTTTAGATATGTGGTTATTCCAAAAGAATACGCTAAAATACTAGGCAAAAAAAATATTCCTAAAGTTGCATGTGCAGAATTAATAAAATCATTTAACGGAATAGATTCTATAATTATAGACGGAGAATTCCCAAAAATTTTCAAAACAGATATAAGAAGAATAGCATATCCTGTAAAAGCAAGAAACATTAAAACAATACCCAGGGCAGATATTACCTATCCATTAGTAAATTCTGCAGATCACATAGCAAATTTACTTCATAGACATTATTCTCACGGCAAAAATATTGGAAATAATGATTTTATTGAAAAAATTATAACCTTAAAAGTTGAAGATTATCTACCACTAATTAAGAAATAATTACTGTAGCATCTTCTCTTAAAGAATTAATAAACTCATCAAATACTTCTCTCTTTTTCATATCTAACAAGTAAGCAGTAATATCCGCTTCTATATCTTCAAAAGGAGGAACTTCAGAATTTTCAGTATCTACCGCAACATTCATTTCATAAAAGTTTAAAACTTCTTCTTGAGTTACGAGAACGTCTGAAGAAACAGCCTCTACCAATTTAAAAATTCCTAATTGAATTTGATAATAAGCAATTATTTGATCATAATCAGCACCTTGTTCTTCAACATTAGCCTTCAAATCTTCCAAAGTTGAATTTTGCAATGTCAACAATTCACTTAAAGCATTTTCTGCATATTCTAATGAAACAGTTAAGCCTCTCGAATTAAGTTCTTGAATTAATAATGCTTGAGTTATTGCCTGATCCATTAAAATATCATCACTTATAGGTTGACCAGTTTGTTGTTCAAGAATTCCTTTTAATTGCATAAGCTCTGCTTGAGTAATATCTTCTCCATTAACAGTAGCAACAACATAATTAGGATTTTCCTGATTGTTAAAGATAAAAAATAAGAAAACTGCTATCAAAACAAAAATTCCAACTAGAACACCATAGTAAAGATTGTTTTGTTTTTTCTTTCTAATATTTCTTTTTACCTTCTTCATTTTATTATTAAATTATTATTTATTTTATAAAATTTTTGGATATTTAACTACGCCTTTCCAGGTTCTGAAGCAAAATAAGTCTTTCCATCAGTAAATACTTCTTCTTTCTTCTTATAAGCAATACCGTACCTTTCTTCTATTTTACTTAATAATTCGTATTTTTCCATTAAATCATCAATTTTGTTCTCAATATGTTCCATTTCATTACTTACACTCTTAAATTTCTCTGCTAATTCAAAAATGTTCATTTCCTCTAATTCTTTTTCAGAATACGCTTTAAATTCCAAAAGTTCTTCTAAGACTGGCTTTACCATAATAACAAGAAGTAATCATTTTTTATAACCTTTTGCCTTAGATAAAGTTTTTATAGTAAGTTAATGTAAAAAATAATATGTATGATATAATTATTGGCAGAAGCGAAAAAGACAAGAAGAAATTCGGCCTTAAAGGAACTGTAATGATCGGCAAACAATATGTTCAAATGGGCAGAACAACCAGCCTTAGTAATCCAATATATTTAGATGTTGCAAATAGTCATGTTGTTTTTGTATGCGGAAAAAGGGGTAGTGGAAAAAGCTATTCTCTTGCAGTTATTGCAGAAGGTGTTGCTGATTTACCTGATGAAATAAGACAGAATATTTCTATTGTAATGCTTGACACCATGGGAATTTACTGGAGTATGAAATATCCTAATGTTAGGGATAAAGATCTTTTGGATGAATGGGGTTTGGAAGGTAAGGGCTTGAACGTTCAAATATTCACCCCCAGTGGTTACTTTAAAGAATATAAGGATAAAGGAATTCCTACTGACGTTCCTTTCAGTATTTTACCTTCAGAACTTAATTCTTCTGATTGGACCAGAACTTTTGCAATTGAAGAAAATTCTGACGTTGGAGTTTTGATCCAAAGAGTAATTCATGAATTAAAAGATAAGAACGAAACTTTTTCTATGAATGATATAATAAAAGCAGTTGATTCAGATACTAGAGCTTCCCAGAACATTAAAGATGCTGCAAATAATCATTTTCTTGCAGCTAAGGATTGGGGTTTGTTCGAAGATAAAGGAACTAAAATTTCTGATTTGGTAACTGGTGGAAAAGTTACAGTTTTAGACTTATCATGCTATGCTACTATGGAAGGAGGTTGGAATATTAAAAGCTTAGTTGTTGGTTTAATAAGTCAAAAATTATTTATTGAAAGAATGATCGCAAGAAAAAATGAAGAATTTGAAGAATTAAAAGCATCCATAGAATATTTTTCTGAAGAGAAAAAGAAAAAACAAAAATTTCCTCTTGTTTGGCTAGCAATAGATGAAGCACATGAATTTCTTCCTGTTACTGGTAAAACCTTAGCTACAGATCCTTTAGTAACTATTTTAAGAGAGGGTCGTCAACCCGGAATTTCATTACTTCTTGCTTCTCAACAGCCCGGGAAGATTCATACTGATGTAATGACACAATCCGACACTATATTGAGTCATAGAATAACTGCAAAGCTAGACACGGACGCTCTAGGATTATTAATGCAGAGTTATATGAGAGAAGGTCTTGATAAAATGTTAAACGAATTACCTCGTGTTAAAGGCGCTGCTTTAATCCTTGATGATAATAATGAGAGGCTTTTTCAAATAAAAGTCCTTCCCAGAATTTCTTGGCATGGTGGTGCATCACCAACTGCTATTAGTGAAGAAAAAGAATATTTCAAATAGGAAATTCACTAGAAAATTCTAGCCAAACTTTATAAAAACGTTTTTCTTAATTAGTTCATGACCTTTTCAAAGAGCTTTCCTAAAAAGAGCAATAAAAGTGTTTATCCTAACTGGGAAGAAATTGTTTTATCTAATGAAGAAGAGAAAGAAATAGAAAATAAGGCCAGGATTGAAAATAATAAATTATTTGCTGAATGTGTTGAAGATGCTAAAACATTATTTCAAGAAAAGAATTTGAAAGAGTATCAAACAGATATTATAAACACTGCAATTTCTTTATTTGAAAAACGTGCTTCTCACGAAATTTTTTGGAAGGAAAATGCTGCTAAAGAAAAATTTGACAAAGTTTAACGTTTATGTTTCTTAGTATGAATTGCTAAATCATCTTCATTCATTGCATGAGTTGCTGAAATTACAGATGCTATGAATGTTAATGCAAAAAATATCATAAAAGTTAATCCCCAAGTATTTCCTAAAACATCAAAATAAATAAAACTAGCAAAAAATGCTAAAATACTTATTATCATGAATGTGCTGCTTAATGGGGCTGCTTTGAACATAATACTTCTTTTAAATGAATTAATATTTAAAACTTACGAAAAGGTTTCCATAAGTTACAGAATCAAGATTTTGAACTTATGTATTCTTCGAATACAGTAAGTTTTTATACTAGTTTCCATATCTTTATTTATGAATTACGAATTATTGTTTGGTGATAATTATGTTCCTTCTAAAAAACTTGTTATTATTGGTTGGAGTTTTAACATTCATAAATGGTTAGGACTTGAATTTTTTGATTTTGATGATAGAGGTACTGGTAAAAGAATGAATTTGAAAAGTAAAGATTTTTTTAGGGATTTGTTCAAGTATAAACTTAATGATTATGACATTAGTTTAACAACAGGAGAATTTTCTAATCATACTAGTTTCCATAAAGAAAATGAACAATTCCTTCATGAATATGTTAGGAGAATGTTTGAATCTGCTGAACCGAATTATTCTAAATTTTCTGAAAGAAACTTAATTGATGAAACTTCTGAGCAATTAGATTTGCTTGTTGAATTTGAACTTCACAGAAGATCAATCACTCATTCTGTAAACATACAAGATAGGCTTCATAAGATATCTATTCAAAATATTAATAATCGAATTTTTAACGAAAAGTATAAACTTATTGAAATGAATTATTTGCTCGACTTAATTCCTTTGGATAGGAAAGAAAATTTTAAGAAGTGTATGATTGGTAAGATAGAAAGTATTTATTCAGAGAATTATGCTGCTGCTAGTTCTTTCAATAAAAAAATGAATGATCTTCAGAATAAACAATAAACTTATTAATTAAAACCTTCTTGTTTAATTGTATGAAGCATAGAGTTGACATTACTGTTTTTATTTTAATAATATTTTTCTTAACGCAAGCTTTTGGGTTGGGATTGCTTGCTAAAGAAGCAGAAATAGTCACGACCATTGAAGATAATGTTACTACTATTTCTGTATATCATGGCGATACTGCTATTGGTGAAAGACCTCAAACTGAGGGCTTTTCTAGTTTTGCCTTAATTGTTTTAGTTATTATAATAAGTACTGGCTTATTTTTATTAATAGTTAAGTTTGCCAAGCATAAAATTTGGAAGACTTGGTTTTTCCTTGCTGTTTGGCTTTCTGTTACGGTTTCATTAGGTGTTTTTTTTGATGTTTGGATTGCTTATGTTCTTAGCTTAATGATTACTTTATACAAACTTTCTGGAAAGAGTGTTTTTGTCTATAATATTGGTGAGATACTAATGTATGCGGGTATTGGATTAATTTTTTCTCCTATGTTTGATATGTTATGGGTTTTTGTTTTATTAATTGCTATTTCTTTGTATGATATGTATGCTGTTTGGAAATCTAAGCATATGGTTAGAATGGCTGAATTTCAGAGAAAGAGTAAATTATTTGCTGGGATTGCTATTCCTTATCATGAAGAAAAAGGCGCTTTGAAGAAAATGACTCATACTACTTCTGTAGCTTTTAAAACTTCTAAGTCTAAAACTAAACTTGCCATTCTTGGTGGTGGTGATGTTGTTTTTCCTTTAATTTTTGCTGGGGTGGTTCTTGAATTTTTTGTTAGTAAGCAAGTTTCCTTAGTTTCAGCTTATTTTCTATCTTTAATAATCGTAATTTTTTCATTGGCTAGTCTTGCATTATTATTTTATAAGTCTAAAGAAAACAAGTTCTATCCTGCCATGCCTTTTATTTCTGCAGGTTGTTTTATTGGTTTTGGAATTAGTTATTTGGTATTTTTATTAATGTGAATATTTATTAATAATACTTATTAGTTATTATTATGAAAAAACTATTTTTGATTATTGTTTTGTTTTTAGTGAGTTGTTCACCATCTTCGCAAACAACAATTGTGGATAACGAAAATTTGAGAGTTTGTGAAATTGGTCTTCCTGATTTATATTGTGACGCTTGCGCTTCTAATTCAGAGTTTATTCTTGAAAATTTGAATGGTGTGGTTAGTGCTAATGTTAATTTTGATAATAAGAATGCTATCGTAATTTATGATCCTAGTATTATTTCAAAAGATGAATTATTATTAGATACTGTGATTCAATATTATAGTGGTGTTATTTTGGATGATTCTGTTTGTGATTTTGATGAATTATTAATTGTTTGTAATTAATTAAAAGAAATTATTTGAAATCCGTATTTGTTGATTTCTTCTTCATTCCAGAACTTAATATTTTTTGTTTTTCCTATATATGTTACTTTTTTTTCTATTGTTCTTCCTGTGTACGTTTTAGTTTCAGGATCCCATTCTTTTAGAATTAGTATATCTCCTATTTCACAAGTCCAGTCTGCAAGTCTTAATTCGTAAGTTTTCTTTCCTTCTATTATTAATTGGAAATATTTTGGCCATACTTTCTTTTCTATTCTCATTTGTATAATGATAGTGTTTTTTGTCTTAATGTTGCACTGTATGATATTGGATTTATTGATAGTCCGTCTCTTGCTGCTATTACTTGAACTTTTGATGCGTGTTGTATTTCTCTTGCTTCATATAGTGGGTCTGCTTGTATCATTTTTATTCCGAATCCTGTTATTATTGCTAGTTTTGGTTTTATTTTTTTTAATAGTTCTATTACATCTTCTGAATTCATATATCCTCTTTCTTCTATTCCTTTCGGATTTTTACAATTTATTATTAGTATTTTACTTCCTTTATGAGCGTCCATTACTAGATTGTTTAATTCTGAAACTCCTGTGTATGTTAAAACAAATTCTGGAGTTTTGAATTTTAGTCCTATTGGTCTTTCTTTTCCGTGCCTTGCGTATAATGTGTTTACTTCGACATCGTTTATTCCTATCTTTGCTTCTGATTCAAAACAAATTGCTTTTTCTACTAGTCTTTTTGTTTTTTTTGTTATTATTGAATCATTATTTCCAGTTCCATTAAAGCTTGTTTTATTTGTTATTAACACTCCTGTCTTATCCATTCCGTCATAGGTCATTGCGGTTATTACTGCATTTACATCATTACTTTGTATCCAGTTTGAACTTGTTACAAAAACTGCAATGTTTTCTCTAATGTTGACATTTAATGCTTTGGCCATGGTTAATGCGCCTGGTCCGGGATCTATATGGAATTGTAATCCTGCAGTTTTTAGAATTATTCCGCCTGTTGCCCTATCTTGTTTTCCTGCAAGTATTGCATCTCCTGCAGTACCTAAGAATATTATTTCTGGTTCCATGTCCCCCTAGTAATCTTAGTTTCAGATATTAATAAAGGTTTGGAAACAACAGAAATCAAAGATTTCTGGGAGTCAAAACTCAAAGAGTTTAGAAACA
>CAYPCY010000009.1:0-9953 GCA_964409385.1 uncultured Methanosarcinales archaeon
ATGCTCCGTACGGGATTCGAACCCGTGTCCTTGCCTTTCTTTGGAGAATAATCCTCGAAAGGGCAAGATGATTGGCCGGACTACACCAACGGAGCCTAAAAATCAAGATTAAACCTTTGTTTTTAAACTTTTTCAAAAAGATTATGGGCCTGAGGGGAGTTGAACCCCCGACCTCTGGCTGTCCTAAAATGTGCAGAACACTGTCATATAAGACCAGCGCTCTAAACCAGACTGAGCTACAGGCCCACACTCAAGCAAGTAAAATAATATAATGTTTTTAAAATTATCTAAATATAACTATCTAAAAACCAAATTTTATATAGTTCTTTCAAATTAAAAATTTATGAAATTAATAAGGTGTGAATGGGCTAATAAAGCTAGCTTTCAGGATTATCACGATAAAGAATGGGGAGTTCCAGTCTATGAAGATAAACACTTGTTTGAAATGTTAATCCTTGAAGGTGCACAGGCAGGATTATCCTGGGAGACAATCTTGAAAAGAAGATATACTTACAGGAAAGCATACAAAAATTTCGATCCTGGAATTGTTGCAGAATTTACAGAAGTGGATAAGAACAGATTATTATCTGATAAAGGAATTATAAGAAATAAACTTAAGATTAAAGCAAGTATAATCAATGCAAAACATTTTTTAAAAATTCAAGAAGAATATGGTTCTTTCAGCAAGTATTTATGGAATTTCACAAATAATCAGGTTATAAACCATAAAATTAAGAAACTGGGAGATATATTACCTAATAACAATCTCTCAAATACTATCTCTGAAGATTTAAAGAAGAGAGGATTCAAATTTGTAGGATCAACAATAATCTATGCTTATCTCGAAGCTATAGGGATTATTAATGATCATGAAATCTCTTGCTTTAGATATTCACAATTAAATAAGCTTAATTAATAAGTATAATTCTAGAAATAATCATTAATTATTTTTTCAACTGATGAATTATTCATGACCTTCTTAATATATTCTTTTTCTTGTTTTGATTTAACAGAATATCCTTTTCTAAATTGATCTTTAATAAAATCTAAATCTTGCTTGATTAAATCAACAGTTCCATCAACATAAGATTTGAACTCTTTTTCAGATATTGACACTAATCTTTCTAATTCTTCAGTTATATTTTCAACCATTTTAGGCTGAGAAAATGAGCTCCTTTAAAAAGTCAATTATAATTGATTCTGAAATCTACAATTTAACTAAACACTCAGTGTTTAGAACTTCTGTATTCTCCTAATACAGTAAGTTTAATAAATAAAATTTAAAAATAATCTTTAACTCATAACATTATGAGTATAGAACAAATAATTTCAAAAAATGAACTTATTAAACTAGTAGGGAATGAACCAATAACTAATGATTCTGTAGATGAAATATACTTGATAGTGAAGAAATTCCAAAGGAATTATCAAAGAAATAATTTTGTAAATAAATTCATGCACGAGTTTAGTTTTGTTGATAAGGCATTCTTAACTAAAGACTTGGATTATTTCAATAAATCAGTATTAGCACTTGTGAAGGAATTAAAAACTTATTCTTAGAAATTTAGTGTGCTTGAGTGCAGAGCACGAAACATACCATCCCGTTAAAACCTGATAAGTTACAGAATCAAGATTCTGAACTTCAAAATGGTCAAACATTTTGTAAGGCTTTATGGACCCAGCCGGAGTCGAACCGGCGATCTTCGCCTTGTAAGGGCAACGTCATAGCCACTAGACCATGGGTCCTTAAAGTAAAAGTATTAAGAAACGATTTATAATATTTTCTACTTATTAACAAATAACAAGTGCTTTTCAGGCTCTGAAATCTCTCTAAGAATTCTTTTTAAGATTAAATTTTCAGGGTCTGGAATTAGTTTAACCCTTTCTCTAATATCATCAAAACTTTTAAAATCACCATCACGCCTTTCATCCAATATTTCCCACATGTGCTTCTTCCCAATACCAGGAAGTAATTCAATAGCATGCATTCTAGTACTTAAAGGCTGAGCCTTATTAAAGAATTCAAGGTAGGGATCTTGAGTCTTATGAATTAATTCCTTAATAGAAATTTCCAAGTTTGACCTTGCAGTATTAGTTAGCTTATCATAATCAACCTTACCATTAATATGATGAACCTGATCTCTCTTACCCTCGCCCAAGTAAATTTTATCGGAAAGGTTCAAGTGAATATCTCGTTTAGGAACTACTTCTAACAAACTAAACCGTCTAGTACCTAAGACTTGAGCTATAGGAGTCTTCTTATGACTAGGTCTGGTGTCAAACGGATAACCATTTGGCAAAAAATCTAATACTATTCCATATTCTTCCTTTTCCATAATAATCCCCTGCTTAATTAAAGAACAAAATATTATTTAAACCTTTTCATTAGAGAGTTTTAATAATCTTCTCCATGGATTCCTTACTTATAGAAATTGGACTTCCCTGAAAAATAATTTTTAATTCTTCAAGAGTCTTAGGTTGTAAATTAATAATCTTCTGGATCATATTATCTTTTAATCTTGGAATTTCTAAATCTTTTAATTTAGTGAATAATTCGTCAGCTTCTTTCTTCTTAAGAACAGGAACTGCCTCAAAAAATTCTTGCATTTTAGAAAGTCTATAGTTTAATTCTTCATCTCTCTTCTTAAGTTTAATAAAAATACTTTTAAGATTAGCAAGATTGATCGGTGTTTCCTCAATAATTTTCGGATTTGGCATTTTAAACCTTCTTTAAATGAACAGGATGTACTACTAATGTTTTTTCTTTCTTAAAATCTTTAATTAATACTTTATAACATTCTCCATCTTTACCTTCTACTATTCCTCTCTTACCATAATATTTTAAGTGGTAAAATCCTTTATGAACTGCAGGTTCTAACAAAACTTGAACTTTATCTCCATTATTTAATTGTTTTAAATATTCTGAAATCTTAATTTTTCCCTTTAAAGAAACATTCTTAGTAAGTTTATGCCTTGCCTTTCTCTTCTTTCCACCAATTCTTTGCACCATTATTCCTTACTCTCCTCTTTAGGTTCTTCCTTAACTTCTGCTTCTCCATCAGGTTTTTCTTCACCCTCAGTCTCTGCTTCCTTTTCAGCCTCTGCAGCTTCAGCAGCTGCTTTCTCTTCAGCCTCAACCTCTTTAGCGTGAGCTTGTAATTCTTTTCTTTCAGCGTCTAATTCTGCCTTCTCTTCCTCAGTTAATTCAGTCTTCTCTTCCTTAATCTCCTTATCAAACTTACCAGCATTAACGTCTTGAATTGTTTCTCTGGCTTGTTTTCCCTCAACTAAAATACCCATTGAATCACAAGTACCAATAATCTCTTTAACTTTATTCTTCAAATCATGCCCTAACAATGCATCTTCCTTCATTTTAGCAACTTTAATAATTTGAGGAATTTTTAAATCAGCAACTTTTAATGAATTAGGCTTTCCAGAACCCTTCTTAATATTAGCTTCTTTAATAATTAATGAAGCAGCAGGAGGAGTTCCAATACTAATCTCAAAAGATTTAGTATCAGCATCTACAATTACCTTAACTGGAACTTGCATTCCCTTAAAAGAAGTGGTTTTTTCATTAATTTTAGCAACTACATCACCAATATTAACTCCTAAAGGTCCTAGTGCAGGTCCTAAAGGCGGTGCAGCACTTGCTTTACCACCTTCTACTAATGCTTCTACAGTCTCGGTAGCCATGAGTTTCAAGAATTATGAAGTGTTTAAATATCTTGCTATTCTTCAGTCTCTCTTCTTATAACTTTAACAGCAGATAATTTTAGAGTCATAGGTATAGGAATTGTTGCTTCAAGAAGTTCAATAACAACCTCTTCCTTAGCCTTATCAATCCTAGAAATTTTAGCTTGTTCCCTCTTGAAAGGACCAGTAATTATTTCAACAATATCATTCTTTTGAATATTAACTTCAACCTTAACTTGTTCAATCATATGCTCAATCTCTTTATAATTAACTTCTTTAGGTAATACACCACGAGAATAAGGAACATTATAAGCAGCTTGTTCAGCATTAATCTTATCAAGAGATTCAACAAAAATATAACCTCTCATTCCATGAGGTCTAATAACAGAAAAAACTTCTAACTTTTTCCTAGCAGCATTACTAGCTATAAAACTAGCAACTTGGTCTTCCCTGTTAGTCATAGTTCTAACACCAAAAATTTTTGATTCAGTCATTGAAACATCACGTTTGTCATATAAATTAAGAATCCTAATAATCCAACAACTAAAATTCCCAATCCTGACATTTTAACTATTGTAAGGTATTCTTGCTTACTAGGTTTCTTAGTAACCTTTAAAACTCTTACGCATTTATGAAAAAAATCTTTAATCATTTTTAATCCACGAATTCAATGCCTAATTCTGACTCGAACTCCTTCTTTTTCTCTCCAGTAATACCAGAACCTATAATTTGAGAACTTTTAACTCCAGTAATAATAACCATTGTTCTAATAGAACCTTCAAGATCATCACTAATTTGAGCACCCCATATAATCCTAGCATCATCCTCCAATCTAGAATTAACCTCTTCAACAACTTTACGAGCCTCATCCAAAGTCATATCCTGACCTCCAGCAACATTAACTAAAGCACCATTAGCTCCAGAAACATCAACATCAAGTAAAGGATTATTTAATGCCTTCTCAACAGACTCTGCAGCCCTATTATCAGAATCAGACTCTCCAACACCAATCAATGCAACACCACCATTACCCATCACAGTCTTAATATCAGCAAAATCAAGATTCACAAGACCAGCCTTAGTAACAAGTTCTGCAATCCCCTTAACTGAATTAGTTAATATCTCATCAGCAACTTTAAATGCGGTATGTAAAGGAAGATCAGGAGCTAATTCTAACAATTTATCGTTAGGAATTACAATTAAAGTATCAACAACATTCTCTAGTCTTTCAAGACCAATCATAGCATTTTCGTAACGTCTATTACCCTCCATAGCAAAAGGTAGTGTAACAACACCAACAGTTAAGCAACCAAGCTTCTTAGCAACTTCAGCAATAACAGGTGCAGAACCTGTCCCCGTACCACCACCAAGTCCACAAGTAATGAATACCATATCAGCACCATCCATTGACTTCTTCAAATCTTGCTCAGACTCTCTGGCAGCCTCTTCTCCAACTCTAGGAATACTGCCAGCACCCATTCCCTTAGTAACATCCTTACCGATAAGAATCTTCTTCTCTGCAGAAGTATATAATAAATCTTGAGCGTCAGTATTAACAGCTATCGTTTCAGCACCTGCAACTCCAACCTCTGCAATCCTATTAATAGTATTATTACCACCACCACCACTTCCAATAACCTTAATTTGAGCTTTTTGCTTTGCAAGAATCTTTTCTAGTTCAGCATCCATATCATTAGTTTGTCTAGGAGCTTCTATTGGTTCTTCAGATAATTCCCTTGCAGTTGTAATAAATGATTCCATAAATCCACCCAATTTTAATTTGATTTACTACTATTTAAACTTAATCCTCAAATTTTATTTTTACTTTAACATGATCTTCAATTTGTTTAGAGATCATCTTTTTTAATTCTTCAGGAACTTTAGATTTTATAATCACAGTATCATCCTTAAAATCCCTCTTAATCTCTTTAGGAAGTAAAGCGTCAACCTGCTCTTTCTTACTAGTAACCAACTCAATAATTTCATAATCGTAAGAAACATTTCTGCCTGCTAGGGGATGATTAAAGTCAACAATAATTCTTCCACCACTAACTGTCTTTACTAAACCCCTATTACCATCAATATTAACTTCTAATCCTGGCAGTGGCTTAATATTTTCTTTCTTAAATGCCCTAATTGGAATTAAAGTTAGTAAGTCAGCCCTTTTCTTTCCAAAAGCTTCATCAATTTTTATTGTATATTTTCCTAAACTTTTCCCTGTGAAATCCTCATCTAAACCTTTCACTAAAAAATTATTACCTACACAAACAACTACTGGTTTTAAATCGTGCAAGTGTAAATGTTCCTTCTTAGCAATGGCCTCATCAGTAGTATCAAAGACTTCTCCCGAGTCTAGCCTGCCAGTATAATTCAATTTTATAAAATCGTTTTTTTTGATCATAGAACATGCTGGATAAAAAACTAATTTCTTTTAAAGGTTTCTATTTCATCAACTAATATTTTGAATGTTTCATTAACAGTTTTATTACTAGTGTTAATAACAATATCAAAATGTTTTTCGTCATAAGGATTAATCCTGTAATATTTAGAATATCTTTTCTTGTCTGACTCAATCCTTTCAATAATCTTAATTTTTGTTTCTTCAAAATTTGAATATTTTTCTTCCTTTCTAGAACTATTAAAAATTCTTAATGCACCCTTATCAATAGAAACTGTTAAGAAAATCTTTATTGAAGAAGGAATAAAATAATAAGATAACCGACCATCAACAATAAAATTGTTTTTAGAATCTAACCCTTTCTGAAATTCGTCAACAAACTTGTCAGTTTCAAAATCTTGTTCGCCCAATTTATTTAATTCTTCAAGAGTTAAACCTTTAGAAATTGCATATTCTCGCCTCATACCACCCATTGAATATTTCTTTAAAGAATACTTTTTAGCCAATAATCTGGCAACAGTACTCTTTCCACTACCAGGAATTCCTGCAATAGTCAACTTCATAAAAGCAAGATAATAAAGAAAATATATTAAATTTTCTATCTAATATAGTTAGTATCAAAATATTCATTAGCAATACTAGCCCAAACATAATCTGCAGCAATTTTACTACTGGTAAATTCTGGAGTCAAGCAAGTACTCTCTCCAGGAGATTTGGAAAGAAAGAACACTACACTATTCAAGTTTGAATAAACACTATTCTCTAAATTTTCATAATCTACAATTTTAGGAAAATACTGAATTATCTTATGGCTTAAATTAGAAATATCCTCCTTATCCAGTAATTTTTCAGACAAACCTTTCTTTTCGAAAAAAGATCTGATTTCTTTTTTTGTCATATACAATGAATCATCAGTCCAAGTCATTTCAAAAAGTAATAATCAAGATTATTTAAGCTTTACCATTCTAGAGTGAGTAAGTTTATAAATTAACAGAATTAATATCATTCTATGAATGACCAACCAAACCATATTTTATCAGAAGGAACTGAAAGAAATTATGGACGGGAAGCTCAAAAAAACAATTTCTTTGCTGCAAGATTAGTTGCCGAAACTGTAAGGACAACATTAGGACCTAAAGGAATGGACAAGTTAGTAATGAATTCAATTGGCGATATAACAGTAACTAATGATGGAGTAACAATATTAGAAGAGATGGACATAGAACATCCAATCGCACGAATGATGGTTGAAATTTCTAAGACTCAAGAAAATGAAGTGGGAGATGGAACAACAACAGCAGTAGTACTAGCAGGAGAACTACTAAAAAAGGCAGAAGGACTAATTGAAAAAAATATTCATCCAACAATAATAACTAAAGGATACAGACTAGCAAAACAAAAAGCAATAGAAGAACTAACAAAATTATCTAAAAAAGTAACTATTGAAGATACTCAAACTTTAGAAAAAATAGCCCAGACTGCCATGACAGGAAAAGGTGCTGAAGATTCAAAAGAAAAACTAGCTAAGATAGCAGTGGAAGCAATTAGAAGAATAAATGCTGAAGATTTAGATAATATAAAAATAGAAAAGAAAAGTGGCGGTTCAACTAATGATACAGAATTAGTTAAAGGAGTAATTATAGACAGGGAAGTACTAACTAACATTAGTAAAATTGAAAATCCAAAAATAGCATTATTAAATACAGGATTAGAACTGAAAAATACTGAAATAGATAGTAAAATAACAATTACAGATCCTCAACAAATACACGCATTTCTAGAACAGGAAGAAAAATTAATTGAAGAAATGGTATCTAAAATTCTAAAAACAGGAGCTAATGTTATTTTTTCACAAAAAGGAATAGATGAACTAGCACAACATTTTCTATCAAGACAAGGAGTTTATGCATGCAGAAGAATAAAAAAATCAGACATGGAAAAACTAGCCAAAGCGTCAGGAGCTAGAATAATAAATAATATTAACGAATTAGAAAAAGAAGATTTAGGAACGGCATTATCAGTAAAACAAACCAAGATAGGAGAGGAATCCCTAACATGGATTCAATCAAAAAATCCTAAATCAGTAACTATCCTAATAAGAGGAGGGACAGACCATATAATTGATGAAGTAAAAAGAGCAATGGATGATGCACTCGGTGGTTTATTATCAGCAATAAAAACAGGAAGCATAATTACAGGAGCTGGATCTGTAGAAATGGAACTTTCAAGAATATTAAGCAAATATTCAGAAAGTTTTTCAGGAAGGGAACAATTAGCAATTCAAGCATTCGCGGATGCTCTAGAAATAATTCCTAAAACACTAGCAGAAAATGCAGGTTTAGACCCTATAAACGTAATTACAGACTTGAAATCAAAACATGAAGAAGGGAAAAAACTAGCAGGAATTGATGTTTTTAGTGGCAGGACAGTTAATACTTGGAAATTAGGAGTTATAGAACCATTAATGATTAAACAACAAGCGTTAAATTCTGCATCGGAAGTGGCTAATATGATATTAAGAATAGATGATGTAATACTAAGTTCAAAAAAAGATTAAATCAAAAAGTATATAAAAATCAAATTCTGAAATGAAGCATATGGTAAAAGATGATCTAGAAATATTTGATACTCCGCTAGTTTACAAATATAAAGGAAAATTCAATTTTAAACAAATTTATGATTCTTTAAGAAAAATAATTAAGAAAGACAAATATGAATTAATAGAGAAACAATACAAAAATAAAGGTTCAGGAGAAGTATTTGAGAAGGAAATAGTATGGGATATAAACAAAAAATTAACTTCATACATACAATTTGAAATAAAACTAAAACTACAAATATACCCAACAAGTAAAAAAGCAAAAGGAAATATTATTGATGGTTTTTTCAAGACTGAAATGCAAGCTCTACTAATTACAGACTATACTGACAAATGGACTGGGAAGTTTGAAAATTTAGAAAAGTTTTTGAAAAATCATATTTTAGAATTTTACATAAAATCACAAGCAGGAAAATTAGAAGAGTATTGTTTCGAACTAAATAGTAAAGTTAAAGAACTAGTTTCGTCTAGTACTAAAAAAACAGGGTTTTAAAAAAATGCCAGAGAAAGACAAGATTGTTTCAGGAAAGAAAATAAGTTATCAAGGCTTATTCAATATGGAAGAACTATTTCACACTATAGAAAAGAAACTTTCTAACATTGGATACTTAAAGGTCGAATCTGCAAATATAGAACAAGTACTAGAATCAGGAACTGAATTTGATATAGTACTAACACCAATAAAATCATTAAATAGATATGCCAGGTTAGAATTTCAAATAGACATTACAGGAAATAAAATAAAAAAGGTAGAAGTTGAAATTGATGATGAAATACATGAAATGAATAAGGGAACAGTAACTTTTGTTATAGACGGATTCTTAATAACAGACTATTCAGAACATTGGACTAACTCACCAATATATTTTCTATTAAAAATATTATTTGACAGGTTTATTTATCCAGGACAATTCTCCAAGTATGAACAGGAAATTAAGGATGACTCTGCCTCTTTGATTAGGGAGATTAAAAGCTTCTTAAACTTAGGAAAGTATATAAATTAAATAATTTTTCTTTTGGCCATGCGAGGGTAGCAAAGTCTGGTCAAATGCGCAGGACTTAAGCCCACAAAAGCAAGATTTCGTTTTTGTTGATAGAAATCCTGTCCCTTAGTGGGTTCGGGATGGGTGACAGTTGCGTGCTGCACCCACGAAAAGGTTCGAATCCCTTCCCTCGCATACTAAAGTAGGGTCTTCCGGGATGAATGCGCATGGAAGGCTTTACTTAATTTTAACGCCTCCGTGGCTTAGTGGCTATAGC
>CAYPCY010000010.1:0-9719 GCA_964409385.1 uncultured Methanosarcinales archaeon
CACAACCTATGATTGTTGCTAATCCTGTTTTTAAAATATTTCTTATTTTCATTTTGTTTTTCACCTATTAAAAATTTTTAAATTTTTAGAGGTTCCAGAAATTTATTATTTCTAAGAACCTTTTTTTTAAGTTTGTTATAGTTTTAAACTAGTTAGTCATTTTTAAAGCTTTCGGTGTTTTACTACTTGTTGGTAAAAACAAAACATATCTAAAACTTTTTAAGCAGTTTATTCTTAACAAAAATTGCTAGACCGGGTCGGTAGTCCTGACCTATAACCCTAAATGGACTTCACGAGGGGGTCGAAGCCTGGAGGGCGGCGTATTGTACTTGAATAAGTCCTTGTTCGTACGATGATCCGGTGTCCTTTGGGATTTTTTACTTTGCGAACCTGGTCAGATCCGGAAGGAAGCAGCTATAAACTCTGTGAAGGATGCTCAAAGGGTCGCACTGGTAAGGAAAATCAAGGGTTGCTTGTTTAAGTATGTGCATCCACCTTCAGGCGTGCACTTTTTAGAACTTAGTTTTTCTTATATTAAAATTCCGATAGAATTTTGGAACCAAAAAATTTTCAATTTTTTTTAAATCTTGAAGATGTCTTTGCCAAATCTATCTGTCCTAAAAACATTGATCTACAACAATATCTTTCAATACCAAGCTTGTCCAAAACATCCTTTAATGATTTTTTGTTCTCTTTTGCTTCTGCAAATTCTTCCCATGCTTGAGCTATTGGTTTTCCACAACTCCAACATCTTATAGGTATTATCAAAATTTTACCTCATTAGAATTTTGTAACCAAAAAATTTTCAGTTTTTTTTGTATCATATTTAATCACCTGTACGATTTTTGTTTTTTAGACCTTGCTTTTCCATGCCTGTTTGGTTTGCTAGGCTCTCTTTGTCTAACATCAGCAACTAGTAAATGTCTATCATACTCTCCTAATGCTTTTTCTAAATTTTCATCTTTTGAATATTTTACTAATGCTCTTGCAATTGCTAATCTAATAGCGTCTGCTTGAGAAATAACTCCTCCACCCTTAACAAATATGTTTAAATCAATAGTTTCTGAAAGTTTTCCTGCAATCATTAAAGGTTCCTGAACTTTCATTCTTGAAAGTTCAGTTCCGAAACTATCAAAAGCTTGCTTGTTAATTTTAATTTTTCCAGTGCCTTTCACAATTATTACTTTTGCGATTGCACTTTTTCTTTTTCCAGACGTTATTATTTGTATTTTTTTCTTCATAATAATTCACTTAATTTTTTTAGTGTCATGAACTTTAAATTTGGTAATTTTTTAACATTTGCTTCTTCTAATGTTAATGTTTCCTTTCCTTGAAACTGTTCAGGAACTGTATTATAACATTTGATTTTTTTAAATGCTGCATTTCCCCTTGGTTTTTTGTATGGAAGCATTCCCCTAATAATTCTTTTTAACATTTTTTCAGGACTTCTATGATATACAGGTCCTTTTGTTGGAGTTCCCATACTTCTCTTTCTTTGATACGCACTTAGAATTTCTTTTTTCTTTCCTGTTAATATAGATTCGTTACAATTCAATACTGTAACATCCTCTCCTAATAATGCAAGCTTTGCTACTTTAGTTGCCAGTCTTCCAACAATTAAATTTTTTGCATCTATAATCATCCTATAAGCCTCACTCTTCTTCCTTTAATTTCTTTCTTCATGAAATCCTCTAAATGAATTATTTCTCCCTTTGCTTCTTTTATTTTGTTTATTGCTTGCTGTGAGAATTTCCAAGCAACAATACTCACTTTATGATCTAATTCGCCATTTGCTAAAACTTTTCCAGGGACTAATATTGTTTCTCCTGATTTAGTATGAAGATTTATTCTTGTAAGATTAACTATTCTTCTTCTTCTTCTATTAGATTTTTCTAGTTCTGTAGCTACTCTTTTCCATAAAGGTATCTTTTTCTCTATGGAAATCTTCTTCAATTCCTGTATTGTTTCTTTTAGTTTGGCATTCATTGAAAATTTACTTTAGTACTTTCTTGAAATTATCAGCTTTCAAATTTAGCTTTTCAACTGCTTTTTTCAGTATTTCTTTAGGATCTAATTGACCCCATGGTTCAACATAAAATATGAAATCTTCCTTATTAGGTTCAAATTCTACTTTATTCTTGATTTGTTTCATTATTTTAGGATTGAATTCTGTTTCTACATTTTTATAATCTGAAACTTTTATTTTTCCTTTGTCTTCTTCAACAAATGGTTTAATTAGTTTTTTTACATTAGTTTTATCTTCTTTTATATTTACAAAAGTCATATCCTTATAATATGCAATTCCGGGACTCCATTTAGCATGTTCTTTACCCATTCCCAATGTTGCTTTTGCAATTAGTTCAATTTCTTGATCTTCTAATAATTCACATATTAGTGTTTTTGGATGTACAGGTTTTACGGCTGGATCTTTAGATTTCAATTGTTTTGCATAAACTGATCCTGGACCTTTAGCTTTTAATGTTAATTGTAAAGTGTTTTTTGCAGATTCTGCTTCTCCTTCTTTTCTTTCTGAATATGTTTTTAGATCTGTTGATAATACTAATAATCCTAATCTTAACGCAATCATTTCATCATATAATGCCGAATCATTTTTTCTAATTTCTACTTCGTCAATAGCCATTGTTGGAACTTCGCTCAGTATCATTCTTCTTAGAGTATTCAAATAAACTGCACTAGTTCCTTCAATCTTCAATACTAGCTTGTTTTTATTATCTAATTTTTTTAGTTTCATGGCCTTCTACCTCTTCTTCCACCTTTCTTCCTACAACCATCGTGAGGAATTGGTGTTACATCCTCAATAAGTCCCATTCTCAATCCCATTCTTGATAATGTTCTTATTGCTGCTTGGGCTCCTGGTCCTGGATTACTAGGCCCATTATGACCTCCAGGTGCTTTAATCTTAATATTTAATGCAGTTATTCCTTTTTCTTTTGCTAATTCTCCTGCTTTTTTAGCTGCTGCCATTGCTGCAGTTGGTGAACTTTCCATTCTATGACTCTTAACGACTTGACCGCCTGAAGTTCTTGCTATTGATTCTGAACCTGTAATGTCTGTAAGATGAATTATTGTATTATTGTATGAAGAGTAAATATGTGCAATTCCCCAAATTTCTTTTCTTTTATCCATTGTTCTCTTTAGTTTCTTCAACTGGTTCTTCTTTAGGCTTTTTTTCTTTAACTTCTTCCTTAACTTCTTCCTTAACTTCTTCAACAGTTTCTTTTACTACTTCTTTAGCTTCTTTAGCTTCTTCTTTAGGCTTTTCTTCTTTAACTTCTTCCTTAACTTCTTCAGCAACATGAACTGCTTCTTCTATCAAAGCCTCTTTTTGAACTGTTTCATCAGCTTCTGGTTCTATTTCTTTTCCCGCCTCTTCAGTTACTATATTTTGTTCTTTTCCTTCTATAGGAACATCTTCCGCAGGTTTAATTTCTACTTCCTTCTTTAATTCTTCAGTTTTTCTTTTTAGATCTTGAGCTTCAGTAACTATTGACCTTTCAGGATGTTCAGGATTCTTTAACGAAGTATTATCAACAAAAGAAATTTGAGCATCTTCTTTAATAGATACAATATATGCTGGAGAATTAATTGATTTATCTCCTATTTTAACATGTTCGTGAACTATGAATTGTCTTGCTTGATTAATTGATCTTGCCAATTCTTTCTTAAAAATTCTTGATTGTAATCTTCTATCTAAAATTGATTTTAAGTCTAGAGCCAAAACATCTCCTAATTCTTGATCTTTCTTCAATAAATCTAGCTTTTCAAGTTTTTCTCTTAATTGTTGTTTTTCTTTTATAACTTGCTCTCCGGATGATGCAGTTAATCTTTTTACTTGATCTTTAAAATTAGCAAGAATTTTTTCCATTCTCCATAATTGCTTTTTATTTTTTAAACCGTATTCTTTCATTAATATTTTTTCAGAATCAATTCTTGACTTTACCCAGGGGTGTGAAGGTCTTGAATATTTCTTTCTTGATTTTTTTGGATCTCCCATTTTAAACTCTTCCAGAATTCTTATTAGTAGATGATTTTTTTACTTTTATTCCTGCTTTTCCTTTATTTTTTCTAAAGTTTCCTTGTGTTCTTTGTCCTCGCACTGTTAATCCTTGAGCATGACGTAATCCTTTGTAAGTTTTCATCTTTTGAATTTTCTTAATATCTTGTTCTTTAGCAAATCTTAAATCAGACATTATAAGATGTTTATCTTCTCCTGTTTCAGGATCGTTTCTTCTATTCATAAGCCAAGAAGGTATATTGAATTTTGTAGGATTAGTAATGAATTCTTCTAATTGTGTTATTTCTTTTTCTGAAAGCTCTCCTGCTTTTTTTGTTTTGTTTATTTTAGTTACTTGACAAGCAGCATTTGCTAGAACTCTTCCTACTCCTTTGATAGCTGTTAAGGCTATTCTAATCTGTTTAGTACCTTTAATGTCAGTGTTCGATATCCTTAGGAATTCTCTAAATTCAGCCATTTTATTTATTAGAACGAGATTTTGTGACCCTAAAACGCTCGTTCTGAACTCGGGTTCTTAATTTCTGGAAAGGTAAATTGTTTATAAAAGTTTTGGAACAATATAAAAGTTTGAAATCTTTAAAGATTCATTATTTGTAAATGTTTTTTCTGTGGTCAAAACAATTAATAATTATTTTTTCTTTTTCTAGCCTATATATTATTCTATAAGGGGGGATTTTTAAGCTTCTATGACCTTTTAACTTATATCTTAAGGGTTTTCCTTGTTCGGGTAACCTATTGAGTTTTTTTATTTGTTTAATTATTTTTAATCTTAAATTTTCTTCTTTAATTTTAATAAATTCTTTTTTGAAATTATTTGAGAATACTATTTCCGTTTTTACTTCATTAATAATTCGTCTATTTCCTCATCAGACATAGAATTGTTCGCTTTAATGGATTTTCCAGAAGATATTTGTTCTTCACTATTGTGGATTTTTTCAATCAATTCAATATCTTTCTTTAATATTTCTTTTCTTATTTGTTTTAACAATATATTTCCTCCTTCATTAAATACAATAAATTTTGTTGAGGGTTTTAATCCTGCTTCTTTTCTTATTTCTGAAGGTATTACTACTTGTCCGTTTGGGGATAATTTAGTTAAAGATATTTCCACAAGTATCACCTACTATGTATTTTAATATTAAAACACATAGTACATTATAAACTTTTTGGAAACAATTTACTTTTTAGTCAGTTTAGATAATTTTTAATTGTTTTTTATGAATAAACAAACTATTTACAAAACTTTAGAAATATTTACAATAAACCAAAATTATTTGTTAAAAGGGGCAATGGGCGAGAATCGAACTCGCGTTTGAAGATCCACAGTCTCCTGTTCTACCATTGAACTACCATCGCCATTGTCTAAAGAAAAAATAATACTATTATAAAGATTTTTGTTCTTGCAATTGTAATTCTTTCTGATGTAAATAAGCTAGTTTTTGGGCTACTTTTCTATGTCTAAGAATGTTTTCTTTCTTCAAATACTCAACTCTTTCTTCTTTTCTTTCTAATAAGTCTTCTCTCTTTCTTAATTCAGCCCTTTTCTCATGCATTAAAGACATCTCCTTAAGTGTTTTGTTAAACTCTAGTGTTTTAGCTCTTATACTCTTGTTAATGCCCTTCTCTTGCTCTTTCAACACAGTAACATGCCTTAAGAGTTTCTCCTTCTGTCCATTAAATAAATTAACTTGCCTTTCAATGTTTACTTGTTCTCTTTCAAGCCTAGATATTGCTTCTTGTAATGCCGTCTCTCTAGATTCAGACATACTCTTCTTTTGTAATAGAACAACTTCTAATTCTCCCAGTTTTTGTTCCTTATTTACTAATTGAACATCTTTATTTTTTATCTTTGTTCTCTCTTTCTTAAGACCTGAATGAGCATCTGCAATATTACTAAATATACTTAAATGATCTTGAAGAATATTTCTTAATTCTTTCTTTGCCATTAATATCTTCATCTCTTCCTGGAATAAATCATTTTCTTTCTTCTTGAATTCATGTTCTAACTTAGTAAATTTAGAACTTGCTATTTTCTTCTCTAGCTTTTCCAAGTCTTTAAGTTTCTTAGGAAGTCCCTTCATTAAATCCTGGAATTCCATTCTCTGCTCCTCTAACAAATCTCCTAGTTTACTTGCAGAAACATTAGTTTTCTTAACCAAGTCTAACCAAGCCTTATGACTCCAAGAACCTCTATGTCTAACTACAAAAGTCCATAAAGTATCTTTTAACTCCCCCATAATAGAATTGTTGACAGATTAACTATATAAAATTTGTGAAATTAAAGAAGATCTTCTTCATCCTTACCCTTTCCTTTACTCAAGTAAATAACTGCTAATATTCCCATTATTGCAATAACAGCAACTCCCACAAGTATTGGAAGGTCACTCTTTTCAGCAACATCAGGCGATAAAGAACCAGTATCATTAGTAGTGGTTGTTACACAATCAGCAGGACAGTTATCAGTATCCTCTCCATCCCCACAAACACCATCATTATTACAAACATCAACAGTATCATTATCAGACGCTGCTGGACAGTCCGCAGAACAATTATCACTTGTTTCGCCCTCATCACAAACACCATCATTATTACAAACATCAACAGTATCATTAGTAACTACAACACAATCAGCAGGACAATTATCTACCGTCTCTCCAGTTTCACAAACACCATCATTATCACAAGTCGTGTTGGTTGTTGGAGGTGCTGTTGTATCATCCGTTGTTGTATCACCACCATTAGTTGAAGGAGTACTTCCACCACTAGGTGCTGGATTATTATCATCACTCAAGAAGAATGAGAATCCAACCTCTGAAGGATCAACCTGCCAAGTTGATGAATTAGCACTTGTTGTTACCAATGTCGAACTATTAGTTACATTAGTACAACTACTTGTTGAATCATTAAGACAATGCCAAATACTAGATCCATTATAAGGAACCGTAATTCGTATCTTTTGACAATTAAAATCTGACTGGAACTTATTCTTAAAGTCTGAAGTTGGCATTCCAACCATACCATTACCAGCAGAATCATTAATATCAATTTGTGAAGAGTTGAAACTTACTGATTTTGGAATTGTTCCATTAATACATTCAATACCCCAATCAATTGTAGAGTTAGGATTTTGAATCTTAATATTAACAAGTCCTGTATTGTTTAATGTCTCTTGACTACTAGCGTCGCCATAAGTTTTATTGTAATCATAACTTCCATCAGCTCCTAAATCATATTTTATTTGTAAATTTCCTAAAGGTTGTGAAACATTTGAAGTTGGAGGTTTGAAATCCATATCATTAATGAATGTCTTACATTTAATTCCACAACTTGAATAATCCAATGGTGTTGTGAAATTACTACACGCACTCACAATACAATTTTCACTAATATCACACAGTTTATACTTGTAAAAATATGTTTTGTTTCCTGTAAGATCATAACTTATATTTCTCGGATTATTAGCAAAGTTATCTATCGGCATATCGTGCCATGGCTTATATTCTAAAGTGCCTGGTTCATCAATCGTAGCATTCAATATTGTACAACTTGAATCGTTATAGTAGAAACTAACGTTAGCATTTGAAGGTTCAAAACTATCTATAAGTATTAACGCACCATCTGGCATTGCATTAACTTCTAAGAATGCTAATTGAGGAGGTTCTTTATCATTAGCATCAGCAACTAAACTTCCTCCACAAGCGTAAATATCATATTTACACATTGGATCGTCACAATCTGTATTACCATCATTATTATCATCTATTTTATTATAACAATCTTCGAAAGGAATAAATCCGAACTTGTTAAACATCATACAATCAGGATCTTCACTAGGTAAACAACCATCACCATCCATATCTGCAAGTCCATAACAATCTTCAGCAATAAAATCAAATGATCCTTGCAAGTAATAACCCTCTGCAGAATCTAACACATTAGACTCATTACCAGTAGTGTTTGAACTCGCCACTAATGCTCTCATTGAAGCAGTCTTATTGAAAGAATCCTCTGCTTCCAAACTCTCCCTATCAATAGCCAATATTACCGCACCCATTTCTGAACATGACTTTTCAGGCCATAAACTAATACCTATACCTGCAGAAGCCCAAGTTCCACTATTACATCTATAAGATAATTTACTTTCAGTCAAGTTTCCTGTTGAAAAATCAGCTTCATATTTAAACTTAAATTCAAAACCTGCTGTTCCATTACCACTATTACAACCACCTGTTGTAGTACCATCAGTATCTAAGTATAAATAAACACTAACTGTTTCAGTTCCAGTTCCAGCAGAACCACCGCCACCACCCATTCCTCCCGCCATAGGATCTACAACATATTTCCCATTACAGAATGAAGCATTTTCTAAAGAGCCCATCATAACACCAAATCCATAAGCTGCATCCATTTCTTTAACTCCAACACCACAAACATCAACAGATGCTGGCATTGTTTCACTCCAACCCGGATCAAATGCTGAACAACCTTCTGGATCATCAGCTATTATTGTTGGCATTCCAGCCTCCATTCCATCAAAGTGTTGCATCATAAAAGCATCATTACACCAACCTGCTGGTTCAGATCCAGAAACATTATTTCCTGCAAAAGTATCTGTAAAGTATAAACATTGAGACTTAGTTTCACAAGCAGTTTTATTACCATCATTTGCCCAACAACCACCCGATGCAAAAGCAGTAGGTTCACAAAATCCTGATTTTAATTCACAACTTGAATCAAGACCACACTCAGCATCATTCTTACTGAAACAAATAGGATCACACCATCCACCTTGTGGTGAAAAACTATCATTAGTCCAAGTGCATGCAGTATCAACTTCACATCCTGAAGCATCACCCCAATAATTATTGAAACAACCAAAAGGCTTAGGATCACAAAAACCATTATCATCCGTTGAATTTCCATGAGTTGAAATCCAAGTACAATTCTCAGTATCTAAACCACAACCAGTATAATTTTGATCATACTGGAAACAACCTTGATATGCAGTGAAGTTCACATCACACATTCCAAAACTTCCGCCCATGAAAGAAGTCATCCAAGTACAACCTGATTCTGTACCACATGCTGTTTGATTATCATCATAATTCCAACAATTAGCACCTTCAATATCACACCAGGACTCATTAGTATGAGGGTCTTCAATCCATGCACAACCAGATTGTGCCAGACAAGTATCATTATTAGTAGAAGTACCACAATTAGTTCCTCCAGTACCTCCACAGAATGGATCACTCATACAATTAGAATCAGCACAATCAATCATTCCATCATTATCATTATCTATACCATCAAAACATACTTCATTTGAAGATCCACCTCCCTCACCACCAGAAGATTTACATAAATAAGTATTTGAATCCCATTGACAAGAACCATTTCCTCCACCACCATAAGTAGAACATTCTGTTTGATCCTGACATTGTCCACAATCTTGATCGCAAGATTTCGCATTAGCTCCAGCACACCAACCATGGGTAGGATCTGCAGGATCAGTCATCCATTTACAATCAACATCAGCACCACAATCTGAACTAGCATTAGAATAATAATTATAATCTTCACAATTAGTTTCTGTTCCACAACCAGAGGTTTGCAGTTCAAAAGGAATATCACACCAACCAAATCCGTTAAAAGCATTAGCATCAGTTGTGAACTCACAATA
>CAYPCY010000011.1:0-7215 GCA_964409385.1 uncultured Methanosarcinales archaeon
TATATATGTGATAACATTATAATAATATTAAGATAATGTTGTTGAGGTGTTATTATGAGCAAGAAAATGGAAGGAACAAAACCACTACAAGTTTACGTTCCAGAAGAAATATATGAATATCTTTAATGGACCACCCTATTATGAATCTTGGACTAAACAAGAATCTCTTGATGAATTACTTAGAAGTTCAAGAAAAGAAGGCTTCATATGTGTTTTTGCAGAGAAAGAAGAAGACATAATAGGATTCTCTTGGGGATATAAACTTCCAGAAAATAATCTTGAAAGAATAGCTTTTGAAAAGATAAGAAATAAACTTGAGGAGAACAAAATTAATCCTAACAAAACATTTTATGGTGCAGAAAGTGGAGTTAGAATTGATTTAAGAAAGAAAGGAATAGGCACTTTAATGTTGAGAAAAAGATTTGCTGCCTGCAAGGATTTTAATACTGTAATATTCAGAACGAAAAATCCTACAATGATTAATATATATAGAAAAGTAGCAGGAAAGAAAGAAAAACTATCTTTCTTAGAAGAAAGTTCTTATGAAGGAGGAAGAGTCTATGTCTTTAATACTTAATTTTTTTATTTTTTTATTTTTAACAAATTATATAAACAAAAGAATGCGAAGCATTCTGAGCTTCAGAAAACAAAAAAGCAAGAGGTTTAATAAATGAAAATAGAAACACCAAAAGGAGTTAGAGATATACCTCCTGAAGAAAAAATATTAAGGAATAAAGTAGTTAAAACACTTATAGAAACTTTTGAGGAATTTGGTTTTCTGCCTTTAGAAACTCCTGTTCTTGAAAAGTATGAGATTCTTTCAAGCAAATATGCAGGTGGAGCTGAAATTCTAAAGGAAACTTACAAATTAAAAGATCAGGGAAAAAGAAAGTTAGGCTTAAGATATGATTTAACAGTGCCATTAGCCAGATTTATTGCAATGAATTCTAGTTTGAAAATGCCTTTTAAGAGATATCAAATAGACCGTGTTTTTAGGGATGGTCCTATTAAGTTGGGAAGGTATAGAGAATTTTGGCAATGTGATTCAGACATTATAGGTAGTAAAGGAATTCTTGCTGATGCGGAGTGTATTGAAATTCAAAAGATAGCATTTAAAAAACTTAAAATTCCTGTAGAAATATTAGTTAATAATAGAAAAATTCTTGATTCTTTAATGAAAAAATCTGGAATTCCTGAAGAAGAAGCTGGAAATGCAATACTTTCTGTAGATAAACTTTCTAAAATTGGAAAAGTTGGAGTTGTTAAAGAATTAAAAGAAAAAGGATTTAACAAAAAACAATCAGAGGAGATTCTTAAACTATGTGGATTTGAAGGTACTAATAATCAAAAGATAGATTATTTGAAAAAAACAATTCCTAAATGTGAAGGAGTTAAAGAAATGGAAGAATTATTGAAACTTGTTAAGGGAATAACTTTTGATTTGCGCTTGGCTAGGGGATTAAGTTATTATACTGGAATAATACTTGAAACTTTCGCCAAAAAAAGTAATGTTTCAAGCAGCTTAGGATCCGGTGGCAGATATGATAAAATGGTTGGTAATTTCTCAGGTAAAGACATACCCGCAGTTGGCTGTTCTTTTGGATTAGAACCAATAATGGATTATTTGAAGGAAAAAGGAAGAAAAGCTGAAAAAACAAAAGTTGAAGTTTTTATAATTCCAATAAAAACAGAAAAAGAAAGTTTTAAATTAGCTAAAAAATTAAGAGAGGAAGGAATAAATACTGACATTGATCTTAATGGAAAGAGTATTACTAAAAATTTGAATTATGCAAATGCTTACGAGATTCCATATTGTGTATTTCTCGGAAATCAAGAATTGAAAAAAGAAAAATATAAGTTGAGAAATATGATTACTGGTGAAGAATATACTTTAAATCTGAAAAAACTAATTAAGAAAATAAACTCTTCTTAAAAGAAATCTTACTAATATTATCTGCAGCTCCATATATTGAATTATCAACCAGACTTTTCAAGCTAGGAGACATACATGGTTTTTTAGTCTTAAAGCTATATAAAGCTCTTGCGGCAATCAGAGTAATTGTCGCTCCAATGTATCCTAGACCAATAATGTCTGGATTATCTGAAAATAATTCTGCAGTTTGATTAAGATTTAATGTTTCTGAAGCCTTAACTAGTAATGGAGCAATACCATATTTGAATCCTGGTTCTAGGATTGCTTTGAACTCTGTAGTTAAAAATATTGGTGACCAAAAATATATACTATTATTTGTTAGTGAGCGATTAGGAATATTAAAATAATTAGTTATTTTTTCTTGTCTTTTTCCTGTAAGATCTCCTGCCAATAAAGATAAACCAACAATACCCATATTATATTTTATTCTTTCTTTTAATATTTTTGAATCTTTATAAGTCTCAATAGAATTCATAGAATATTCAAAAAATTTATTTCTTAAACCACCAGGTTTAATTGCTAATTCATCAACAACTTCTTCAAGATTCATTTTGTAGTTACTATCGTTTTATCAAGAACTAACATTGTGTGTTCTCTTTGAGAAACTAAACCATTGTTAACATCAGGTAGTGGGGGGTGTTCTCTTAACACTCCTAATTGTTTTAATTCTCTGAATGCGAAAGCTAATTCGGCCTTTTTGAACTTTTTTTCTAGCCATCTGTAAGCAAATGGTAAATTATCAAACTTTAAAATTTCATTAAGAACTTTTCTTGTAAATAAACCACGAACAGGTTTTTTAGATATTAGTGCAAAAATTGTGGCTTTTCCTTCTTCCTTAATTAATCCTGCTCCAGAACTTGCGAATGGTTCTATAGCTATAGTCATTCCCTCTTCTAAAACTGTAGTGTCTCCATTATCAAAGTTTGGAATTGAAGGACTTTTATGAACAATGAATCTTCCAATTCCATGGCCGCACAAGTTTCTTACTGGCTTAAAACCGTGAGATTCTATAGTTTCTTGAATTGTTTTTCCTATTTCTCTAACTTGAACTCCTGGCTTTACTAGTTTTATTGCATTATTTAATGCTTCTTCAGAAGCTCTCAATAATTTTTCATTACCTCCCAGATCAATACTTTGGGCAGTGTCTGCAATATAACCGTTTATGTGAACGCCAATATCAACTTTTATCAAATCATTTTCTTTGAAGAAAACTTCTTCTTCATAAGTGGGACAATAATGAGCAGCAATATTATTTCTAGAAATTTGCATTGGAAATGCTGGTTTTCCACCTAATTCTTCTATTTTCTTTTCTACTTTGTCGGCAACTTCAGAAAGTAAAACTCCTGGTTTAACCAGAGAAATAGCATAAGTTCTTACTTCTTTAGCTATTTTTCCTGCTTTAATAAAATCTTCTTTTATTTCAGGAGTCATTTTTTAAATTATCATTATGATTTATTTAAAACTATCCCCTAAAGATTTAAAACTTTGTTATGTTTTATATTTATTATGAGCAAATTTATTGCATTAGCTGGAAATATTGCTTCTGGGAAAACTACGGCTGCAAGACTTATAAGACAGGAGTTTGATTATGAACTTTTTGAAGAGCCAGTAATTGATAACAGATTTTTAGGGGATTATTATACTGATATGAATAGATGGTCTTTCACATTACAATTAGAATTTTTGATTAATAGATTTGAACACCATAAATTAATAGAGACTATTGATAAACATTGTGTCCAGGATAGAACATTAATTGAAGATGCAGGAATTTTTGCTAAATACTTACATTCTACTGGTAAAATGAATGATAAAGAATATTCTTTATACTTGGATTATTTCAGTCATTTTAATGCGCAAGTTAAACAACCAGACAGAATTATTTATTTAGAAATTAAAGATGAAAATATTTTACTTGATAGAATTCTTAATAAGAGAAAAAGAAAGGAAGAAGCTAATATTACTGTTAATTTCTTAAAAGGTCTTAATAGTTTATATAATATTTTTCCTCAAATTGCTCAAGAAAAATATGGAATTCCAGTTACTACAATAAATTATGAACATATTAATATTAAACAAGAACAAGGCAAACGAAAATTTCTTAATTTGATTGAAAGAATTATCTAATTGCTACAAATACAGTTAGTAAGAATGTTAAAGCTGTAAATACATAAAATATTAATTCGTCGATCTTCATTTTAGTAGATTATTCCTACAAGAACTCTTTCTATTTGTTCAAATCTTATTTTTTCAGGATCATTACTTAAGTTATTATCTCCTTTAGCAATGAAGTATATTCCATTATCATCATGTCCTATTTCTGCAATTCTGTGAATTACTATTCCTGTAACGTATGAAGATTTGTAAGATATAATATCTCCAACTTGTAAGTCGCTTGCTTTTTCAGGAGTTATTTGAATGGCATTAGCACCTTCATCTAAGAATGGAACCATACTATTAGTATTTGCAAACTTAGCCCATTGAGGATCGTTGATTTCGATTATAATTCTGTCTGAGAATACTTTTATTTGTGATTCTTTAATCCTGTCTTTAGGCATTTGAATTTCAGAATTTGATTTTAATCCTATGAATTCGAATGGTTTTTCTAGAGCGGATACTGAGTAAAAATTTCCTAGTAATATTCCTATTAGAAAGGTTGTTATCAACCAAGAAAATCTTGAAAATATGTTTGTTTTTACCACTTTCAAGTAATAATATGTAGAATTCTATTTAAAAAGGTTTCGGTTCTCTTGTGCTTAAACCCTTATTAAAATAAGAATAAACTAATATTTTTAGAATTTATTTTATCAATCGTTTTCTACTCTTGGAGCAAGAATGAATTCCATACTAACCCTATCTGGAGTCACATAGTCTAATTTTAAAGGATAATCACGACTAAATTTTATTGAAACTCTATCAGCAAGTTTAGAAGCTTGCATCATCTTTTTCAAATATTCAATAGAATATTTAGAACTTATATTATCTTCAGAATTAACAAGAACTTTAGTAAAATCATTAGCTTCCAAATCAACATGTGCTTTACTTAAGTCTCCCTCGCCTGAAATTGCAAACTTACTATTAGAAGCAATTAAAGAAACCGCTTCGGCAACAATATCACAATCCTCAACAGCATTATTTAATACTGAAGATTCAGTTTCTATAGTAGCAACAAAATTCAAACTAGGAACCTTTTGTTCCTTATCATCAATCTCTAATAAAGGAATATGAAAACTCCTAGTAGAAGAACCCTTTAAAGTAATTTTTAACTTATTATCTAAAGTTTCTAAAGTTAAAGTGTCTGTTGGATTTACCCTTCTAAGAACTTGTTTCAAATTTGAAAGGTTAAGACATAAATCAGAAGAATCATCAACTTGATATTCTAGAAATGCTGAAGGCAATAACTTAAAAACTACCATCGCGACATTTGCAGGATCCATAGCTACAAGCTCTAAACCATTAGAACTAACAGTAAATTTAGCTTCATTAACTATGTCCGAAATTATACTTATTGAATCTTTAAGATATTTAGGTTCTGCAAGTGTCAACTTCATGATAATACCCCCGAATACTATTGAATAGTTAGAAATTTATAAAGTTATGGGGTTATCTTCTTAACAAGTAAGCATCCTTAATGATTTTCAGAACAAAATTTAAATCTTTTTCTTCAACTCTATGCCTCAATTCTAACCTTGCAGAAGCTTTAGAAAGTCTAATTATTGCTTTAACAAGTCTAGGGCTTACTTCTCTAAGAATATGTTCTTCTTGTTCTTTAAGTTCTTGAATAAAATCTACAACTTTTTCCTTTAAGGATTCAGGAAATGAAACTTTTAATGCATCTGCATAGTCAACATATTCCTTCAAGAAACTAATATCTTCAACACCATATTTTTGTTTTTTAGAAGCAATATGTTTTGTTATTTCCTTGAATTCTTTTAGAGAAGGTTTTCTAACAACAAACATTAAATGAAATCTTGAAAGTAATGCTTCATCAAAAGGCAATTGAGTTTTAGTAATATTTGTTCCTTTACCGACGAATCTATCTCCTTTAGGATTTGCTGTGGCTAAAACCCTAACTCTTGTATTAAGTCTCTTATGAGTTTTGCCCTTATTATAAGTTATGAATCCTTTCTCCATAGCATTCAATAATGAAGCATGATCTTTTTTCATCATTAAATTTAATTCGTCAATGCAACAAATTCCTTTGTCTGCCTTAACTAATAATCCTGGAATGAATTCTTTGCCTTTTGTAGTTCCAGTAAGACCAACCCCTGAAACTCCAGAACCAAGACCAAATTGAGAGTTTGGAGAAATTTCTTCAACAGCCCTTAACACTTCAGTCTTTCCAGTTCCAGGATCTCCAATAATTAGTAAATGAACAGTATCTTTACTAAATAATAATAGTGAAGCTGCTTTTATTATATCCTTATAACCTTTCAAATTTCTTCCTAAGAACTTTGATATTTCTGTTTTTGCTTGTTCAGAAAATCTTTGATATGCTTTCTTTTCAGCAGAATATAAGACTTTTCTATTAATATCATCAATTATGTTTTTTATTTCTATATCAGTCACTATTGGTGAAAATTGTGGAAAAGAACCTAGCTTAAACTGAGTGTTTAGACTAGTCATAAAAGTTCCAACCACATTTAATTTCATTAGTTTTTTTACTTTCTTAAGATTGAAATCACTAAGAAATCTTGAAAATAGTTTTAATTGTCTTTTCTTTCTTGAAGATAATGGAATCAAATATCTTGCAGTTCTAAATAAGTTCATTTTATTGTAAATGAATAACTAGTTTATATTTTTTTAGTAATTGTTAAAAACAGGTTTTACTTTCTTTCATTATGAAATTTGCTCATATGGCTGATTTGCACATAGGAAGTTGGAGAGATCCTAAATTAAGAAATGCTAGTACTGTGGCTTTTGAAAGGGCTATTAATTCTTGTATTGATGAAAAAGTTGATTTTATATTGTTTTCTGGAGATTTGTTTAATACTACACTTCCTGGCATTGATAATCTGAAAAGAGTTGTTAAGAAGTTGAAGAGTTTAGTAAAATCAAGAATTCCTGTTTATGTAGTTCCTGGAAGTCACGATTATTCTCCTTCTGGAAAGACAATGATTGATGTTCTTGAAGAGGCTGGATTGTTAATTAATGTTTTTAAGGGAAAAGTTGATGGAAAGAAATTATGTTTGGAATTTACTAAGGATGATTCTGGAGCTTTAATTACTGGAATTATTGGTAGGAAAGGAATGTTAGATCAAGAATATTATGAAGATTTAGAA
>CAYPCY010000012.1:0-4948 GCA_964409385.1 uncultured Methanosarcinales archaeon
GTAAAGGTTTCGCGCCTGCTGCACCCCGTAGGGCTGGAACCAGTATCTCAGTGTTCCTCTCCGGGCTACCTCTCTCAAGGCCCGTACGGATCTAAGGCTTGGTGGTCCATTACACCGCCAACAACCTAATCCGCCGCCAGCTCATCCTTAGACCATAAGTTTCAATGAAATAACATTCCAGTTATTTTCACATATGGAGTATTAGCCTCAGTTTCCCGAGGTTATCCTCCGCCTAAGGGCAGATTACCGACGTGTTACTGAGCATTTCGCCAGTGCTCCGAAGAGCCCTAGACTTGCATGGCTTAGTCGAATCCTAATAGCAGCAACCTCCCGCAGGATCAACGGGAACTATTTACTTATCCTTATTGATTAGTACGTAAACTTTTAAGAAATTGTGTTGCATCAAACATTCCTACCAATACTTGAGATTATTCAAGCATCTTTTGTGAACCTAATGGTTGTTTGAAGGTCAAAAAACATTGTTTTTGGTACTCCAAAACAAAGAATGTTTTGTGAAAACGTACGAACGCACAAATGTGCAGATTTTGTGAACAATAAGCGATTTATAAAGATTGTTATTTCTGTGATCTTTTTCTCTTTTCTTTTTTCATTTTTTTACGTTGCCATTTCCAACGCATTTGTCCTTTCTTCTTCCATCTCTTAGAACTTCTTTTCATTAAAAAAAACAGAAAAAGGATTGATTTAAAAAACTTTTGAATTTTAAAAAATTAAATTTTTCCTTTGCAATTTTTCGGAAGATCATCACACGGAATATGACTTTTACAAATTTTGTTTAAACAACAATACTCAGTGGTTTCAAAATCATTACAAATTATTATTACTGGCTCTTCTATTGTTTTAGTTCCAGAGCCTACTAAGTCATTAGGATTATAAGTGAATATAACTAAAGTCAGAATTAATGCAATTCCTAAACCTCCTATTATCTTATCGGCTTTTATTGCAGATTGGATATTATCCATTATTATTTTTTTATTTTTTGATTATATATAATTTTTGATTTAAATATTCTTTTTAATAATAGAATTTCACAATTCCTGATAATATAAAACAAAATAGTATGCTTGACAGAATGTCAACATACCTTCGTGGACATGGCGGAAAATGTATGCAGAGGCCGGGATTCACAACAGAATCAAGATTCTGAGGTTACAAAATCAAAAAAAGATTTTAAACAACAATGTTCGAATCGATTAATTTAGAACTGCAATGGCCGGGATTCGAACCCGGATTACCACCGTGGCAGGGTGATGTCCTACCATTAGACTACCACTGCTTATTTTTTGTTAGGTACCTTATTAGTTTTTATAATATTGCCGCAGGTGCATTTTACCGGGAAGTTTTCGGTGAATAACGGTTTTGAACATTCATCGCATTGGATGCCGTAAACTTTAACTTCATTATCATCTTCTGACAAGTAATCAAATATACTGTCTGCAAAACAGTCCATGCAAATATTTAACATTTTATCCTTGTAAATATATGGTAGGATTGCTGAATCATTACTTGAGGCTTCACAAAAGTTACAGTTTGTTTTCATCACATTTCCTCCGGTGCTTTAATTCCGAGTAATCCAAGTCCATTTTTAAGTGTTTGTCTTACACAATCAACTAGTAATAATCTTGATTTCATAATACTTGTTTTTTCAGAGATTACTGGGCATTTATGATAAAATTCGTTAAATGATTGGGCTAGACTTATTAAATAATTAGCTGTATGGTGTGGTTTGTAAGATGTTGATGTTTTAACTAGTGTTTCTTTGAATTGATTTAATAATTTCAATAGTTCCTTTTCTTCCTTTAATGAATAGTTTAATTCTTTTGTTGAAATTCCCTGTTCTGCCTTTCTTAATATTGATGCTGCCCTTGCATGAGTGTATTGTAAGTAAGGAGCTGTCTCTCCTTCAAAAGATAACATTCTATCCCAGTCAAAATCAATATTTTTTATTCTGTCATTGCTCAAGTCTGAGAATATTATTGCTCCAACACCAACTTGCTTTGCTACTTCTTGCTTGTTTTTTAGTTTAGGGTTTTTTTTCTCTATAATCTTACTCGCTAATTTTATTGACTTGTTTAATACTTCTTCAAGGAAGATAACATTTCCTTTTCTTGTTGACATTTTTCCTTCTGGAAATTTGAAAAGGCCAAAGTCAATATGTTCTAGCTTGTCTTTAATACCATATTTATTTAGTACTAAAAATAGTTGTTCAAAATGTAGTTTATGTTCAGAACCAACAGTGTATAACACTTTATACGGCTTGTAAGTTTCTAGTCTGTAGAATGCCGCGGCTAAGTCTCTAGTATGATAAGTTGATGATTTATTGCTCTTAATTAATATTAATGGTGGCATATTATGTTTTTTCAAATTCACTACTAATGCATTCTCAGACATTTCAGTTTTAACTTTCTTTTCTAGTTTCTTAATTGCTTTTTGCATCTTATTATTATAGAATGATTCACCATGTTGAGAATCGAATTCAACATCTAAAATTCCGTAGATTCTATGAAATTCTTCAAGGCTTAATTCCTTGAATAACTCCCATAATTTTATTGATTGTTTATTATTATCTTCTAGTTTCTTAAATTCTGTTCTTGCTTGTTCTTGAAGTTCCTTGTTTTTTTCTAATTCTTTATGAAATTTAACATATAATTTTAGTAAGTATTTTATTGGGTCTTTTTCTAAAATCTTTTTATTACCCCACTTATTATAAGCAACTATTAACTTACCAAATTGAGTTCCCCAATCTCCTAAGTGATTAACGCTTATTACTTGATAGTTTAGAATGTTGAATACTTTTGCCAGAGAAGTTCCAATAACTGTACTTCTTAAATGACCAACACCAAATGGTTTTGCAATATTTGGAGATGAGAATTCAAGAACTATCTTCTTCTTTTTACCAATGTTTTGCTTTCCGAACTTATCCTTATCCACCATTATTTCTTTAAGAATATTTGTTAAATGACTTATTTTTAGGAAGAAATTAAGATAAGATCCTTTAACCTCTATCTTTTCAATGTTTTTCTTGTAATAAATTGTTGTTTTGATCTTTTTTGCGATAGTGTTAGGATCCTTCTTTAATTTAAAACAAGGCAGGGCTAAATCCCCCAGATTATTCTTTGGAGTTTCAAAATCTTCAGGCTTTGTTTTATACTTTAACTTATTTAGTTCTTTAGAAAGTTCTTCTTTAAATTCTTGCATTTTATTAATAGTTGAAGAATTAATTAATAAACTTTTTTAATTTTCTTGTGATAAATCAGTATATAATTTGTAAGCTTTTAATTGAGCCCTGTTAAGATCCTGATTAAAACCATCTAGAACATTATAGAATTCAGATGTTTTAGACAAGTTCTTATTTTGTCTATAAATTAAGTTTTTAGAATTGCTTGTTAATCTGTCTACTTCACAAAGTTTATTCATAGCATAATCCTTAGAAAAACCATGACCATTCGCCAACTCTTCAAGATTAGAATCTACTTCTTCTAAATTACTTGAAATTTTATTCGTTAATTTTCTAAAATTTTGGAAATCCATTCTTGAAGGGAATGTGAAGGTGAATATAAATGTAACTCTTCAGAATGAAAAATTTTTATTGAATTCTTCTATTCAAAAAGTTTATATTATTCAATGCATTCTTGTTATTATGAGCTTGACAGACTTGTTGATTAATATTCCTTGGAGAATGGTTAGACAAAGAAGAAGATTAACTTCTCAAAAAAATATTGAATTATACATGTTATCTTGTGGTAATGATAAGAAAGAATATTTTGTTTCTAAAATGGACGAGTTAAAAAGACAATATTGGGATGTTTCAACATATGAAGAGTATGTGAAAGAGTAATTAGTTTGATGGTGAAATTATTATGTAAGCATTCTTGCTGAAGTCGTATTCATTAACTGAAATATCATCTTCAATACTCAAGTTTAAAATAATATCAGGATTTAAATGTTATGTATTTAGTTAGCTTTTTATATTCATTCTATTACTTCTTAAAATATGGGAAGAAAAACCAAACGAAGAACATTCTTGAAATCAGGAAAGGTTAAAGGATACAAAAAAAGAATAAGTAATTCCAGAAATGCACAAAGAAGAATAAAAGATAAATTCTTCATGGACCTAAAAGCAAAAGACAAAGAATAATTTACTAGTTACTCATCATTAAAAATAGTACCATTAAAAGAATTTCTCTTAACATCATAATCATACATTTTGAATCTTTTACTATATGTTTTAAATGTTTTAGAAGGAATATCCTTACTATGCATAATTAGTTCGTTCCAAGTAGTTTTAAAAACACTAAATACTACACTTTTTAACCTTCTTAATTCCTTTTGATACTTTCTAAATTCACCCATTAATAACCGTTCATTAGCTAATTTAAACTTTAAAGAAGAATACTCACCATACAATTTATCTGCAATATCAAAATTATTATTTATTGCTTTAAGTTTATCCTCTAAAGACATATTCTCCCTATATTTTTTTTCTCTTTCCAGTTTATGTCTATTATAACTATCAATTATAGACTCATCCCTATAATGTTTCATACTATAAGAATAATAAATACAATTAAAAACTTAACTAATCAACTCTAGATTCTAAATCAGAAAATTTAAATCCCCTCTTAACACCCTTAACTAAATATTGATGTATTCTATAATCACTATAAGAATCAAACTCTCTCTTTATAGCTAAAGACTCATAATAATCACTAACAGACTCAAAACCCTTAGAAAAAACAACAATATTCCTTCTTGAAGTGTTATATTCTTTAGCTAATGTTTTTTGTGTATAAACCCTCTTTCCACTATCATCCCTTAAAGCATACTTAAACCGAATTTCATCTCTAACCACTTTTGAAAATTTAGGCATGCCAAATATTATCTTTCATAAGTTTAAAAAGATTACTTAAAAGAATAAATGCTCCGTACG
>CAYPCY010000013.1:0-3569 GCA_964409385.1 uncultured Methanosarcinales archaeon
CCACCATATTCCTTGACTATTTTTGCTTCGGGCATTTGTTTAAAATCTTCAGGATTGTAATCTCCTCCTTTTATATGAATATTTGGTTTTAACTCTGAAATTATTTTTACTGGAGTATCCTCTCCGAAAAACACTACAAAATCAACAGCGTTTAAGTTTGCTAATACTTCTGCTCTTTCTTCTTGATTATTTATTGGTCTTGAAGGTCCTTTTAATTTTTTTATTGCTTTGTCAGTGTTTAATCCTAAAATTAAAACATCACCAAAACTTTTTGCTTTATTTAAGAGTTTTACATGCCCAACATGTAAAATGTCAAAACAACCATTTGTAAATACTATTTTTTTCTTTTCTGCCTTTAGTTTTTTTATTAAAGATTTCATTTCTTTAACTGATTTTACTTTGGAAATTTCTTCTTTTATTGTTTGTTTAAATTCAGATCTTGTTAATGAAGCTGTTCCAAACTTACTAACAACAAGTCCTGCTGCATGATTTGCAATAATAGCAGAATCATAAGCAGATAAACTAGCTACTGTTGCTAATGCAAACACTGCTGTAAACGTGTCTCCTGCTCCAGAAACATCATAAACTTCTTTTGCTTGAGAAGGAATATATTGATGAGTTCCTTTCTGAAATATTGAAAGACCATCTGGGCCTCTAGTTAGTAAAATTATAGAATTCAACATTTTTTCGAGTTTCTTTCCTGTCTTGATAAATTCTGTTTCTTTAGTTATTTCTTGAGCTTCTTTCAAATTAGGAGATACAGCGTATACATTCTTGAATAATTCAATATTGTTTGGTTTTGGATCGGCAACTATTTTGATGTTTAATTTTTTTAATTCTTTAATTAAACTTGGAACTGCAACTCCTTTATTATAATCTGCCACTATAATTACATCAAATGATCTACCTTTGACAAAAGACAGTATCTTTTTTACTTGATTTTCTGAAATCTTCTGAATTTCCTCACTATCTACTCTAATTACTTGTTGATTTTGAGCTATTATTCTTGTTTTTTTAATAGTTGGAATGTTATTTTCAACAAAAAAATAATCAATACATTTCTCTTTTAATTCTCTAACTAGTTCATTTCTTATATCATCATTACCAACTTGTCCTATTAAAGTACAATTGGCTCCTAAAGAGGTTATATTATAAGCGACATTAGCAGCGCCTCCTAAACGATATTCTTTAGATTGTACTTTTAATACAGGAACTGGTGCTTCAGGACTTATTCTTGATGTGTCTCCTTTAATGTATTCATCAAGCATTACATCTCCAACTACTAAAACATTCTTTCCCTTAAACTTTTCAATTAGTTTGGATAAGTCCATACTCTACAGAATCGTGTTTTCTTTAATAAATATTGCTGCTTCTAGAAGATCATTTGCAACAAATACAGGAGTTATTGGATAATTATGTGATTTATCTTTTTCTCCTGTTCTTAAAAGAATTGATTTTACGCCTAAATTCTCTCCAAACTTAACGTCTGCGGGTTTATCTCCTATCATGAACGAATTTTTTAGATCTATATTATTATTTTTCAAAAATTCTGAAAGCAGTCCTGTCTTTGGTTTTCTACAATTACAATTATCGTCTGGTTTATGAAGACAATAAAATACCTTTTCAAAAAATATTCCTTGAAAACTACATTTTTTTAAAAATTCATTATTAAATTTTGAGAATGCCTCTCCAGAAAATAATTTCCTTCCAACTCCTGACTGGTTAGAGACTATGAATAACTTAAAATCTTGTTGAAGAAGTTTTAAACCTTCGATAGACTTAGTTTCGAATTCTAAATCTTTATGCTTATGCAAGTAGCCCTTATCTACAATTATAGTTCCATCCCTGTCTAAAAAAATGGCTTTCATACATCTGGAAATAATTCATCATCAACTAATTTACACCAACTATGAAGTGCTGTTTCGTGCGATTCTTGAATTCTCGCAGTAATATCTGAAGGAACAACGAAATTAGAGTCTAATTCCAAGTTTTTAGTTTTTCCACCATCATTTCCTGTTAAACATATTGTTTTTATTCCCTTCTTTTTTGCTTCCTCAAACGCTTTTAATACATTTGGAGAATTTCCAGATGTTGAAATTCCAATTAGAACATCTCCTTTATTTCCTAAACCTTCAACTTGCTTGGAAAAAATATTTTCAAAACCATAATCATTACCACACGCTGTTAATATTGAAGTATCTGTAGTTAAGGCTATTGATGGAAGACTATCTCTATCCTTCGCATATCTTATAACTAATTCTGCTGCGAAGTGTTGAGCATCTGCAGCACTTCCTCCATTACCACAAATTAGTATTTTGTTTCCTTTTTTCAATGCGGAAATTATTATGTTAGCCCCTGTTTCCAAAGTATCTAATTCTGTTTCAACAACTTTTCTTTTTGTTTCTGCAGAATCCTCAAACATTTCTTTTAATCTTTCTTTCATAATATAGCCTTTAACATTGAAATTATTTTCTCTTTAATAATTTTATTGATTCTTTGAAAACTTCATCTACACTTATTTGTTCCATACAAAAATGTTTTGGTTTTTCAAAACTTCCCAAGTGAGGATTCACGTATGGTTTATGTTTGCAATTATATATTGAAGTGTTTCTTTTTCCATATGGTGCAAACCTTACTGGAGTATTAGGACCAAACAAACCAATTGTTCTTATTTTTTGAGCTGCTGCAATATGCATAGGACCAGTATCATTAGAAATGTATAAATCACATTTTTTTACTAGACAAAAGAAATCTTTAAAGAAAAACTTTCCCGCTAGATTAAATGCTTTTTCTTTATGATTCATCATTTCAATAATATTTTGAACATAAAAGTTATTACTTTTGGCGTCAGGAAATAAAATTATGCAATCTGTTTTTTCTATGAGTTTATCAGCTAATTCTGCAAATCTTTCCGGAAGCCAACGTCTATACTTTGAAGTTTCTGCACTGGTTGTTGTTAAACCAATTATTACTTTTTTTCTGGGATTTATTTTTTTAATAAAGGCAGTAATATTATTCATTCTTTGAATACTACAGCTTAAAGATATTAGTTCTGTTGGTATTTTTATTTTATACTTGAAAGGTTTTAACAAATCAAGATATGTTTTCATAATGTGTTGTTTATCATTATATTTTACTGTAATATCATAAAGTAATCTTCTTATACTGTGGGAGAAGCCAATGGTTGTTTTGGAAAGATAAAAACTGAGTATTGCTGATATTTTTAGGTAGGGTTCTAGATCGAAAGCCAAATCATAATTTTTGAATGAGTTTAGGATACTCTTAAAAGTATCTTTTTCGAAGACAATAATATTATCAATAAATTTAAGATTTCTATAAACTGAAATATTTCTTCTTCTGCAAAGAATTGTTATTTTAGATTTTTTATTTCTTTCCTTGAATTCTTTAATAAGATTTAAAGTTAATACTGATTCTCCAACTGCCCATAATTTAATAAATAAAACCTTGTTTTTTGAATTTACCTTGTTTTTTTTCTTGAAAAAACTTAAAAGAATAATAATAATTGTCCCAACATAATTATCAATAAGTCTTTCTAATTTAATCATTTT
>CAYPCY010000014.1:0-3175 GCA_964409385.1 uncultured Methanosarcinales archaeon
ATATTATCTTTCATAAGTTTAAAAAGATTACTTAAAAGAATAAATGCTCCGTACGAGCAAAGGGTGTTTTTGTAAAAATTCCCATTCGTTGAATTTCCTTTATTTTCTTGTGATATTCTTAATGAATCTGATTTATTTATCTTCTATTATTTCTTGTGTGAATTCTTTTTCATACTGGTGTAATCTTCCATATCTATGAATAAACTCTTTATTTAATTTTTCTATTAATTCCTTATCTTTTGATACTAACTCATTTTGTATTTCTCTTGTTTTCTCTTTTTGTTCTTTCTGTAACTCTTTATATTTTTCTTCATCTATTGATTTCTTTTCAAACTTTAAAGCATTCTTCTTATCAAACCATAACCTCATTATTGAAGATTTAAATATTCCTGTCATACTAAATGCTCCAGTCATTTCAGCAATAAACATTAATTCATGAAAGAAGTTCTGAACTTCTTTTTCAAACTCTTCTCTTTCTTTTTTATTACTTATCAACTTAATTATTTCTTCAGTTGGTTCTTCCACATCAATGTCGTAGAATGCCATATCAAGCAATGAAACATTTATTGTATCACTAAAGGATTTAAACAAGCCTTCAAGTGTTGTTGGTGGCTTATCTAAAGGAGTGAATAAAGTTGATTGACTCATTAATTTAACTAAGAATTCTCCAAATAATGCAGTTCTTTTCTTCTTGAATAAGTTACCAGAATTAAAGAATTCAGGATTTCTTTCTTCGATTGTGAGCTTATACTCTTCTTTAAACCATTTCCAGAATATTGAAGTTAGTTTATCTCCGTTTATTTTGTATCTTTTAGTATTATGTTGATTCGCCTTCCTTAGTTTAATTCTTTGAATAAAGCCTTTACCTTCTAAAATTAGTAATTGCTTGTGAGTGTTTGGAGTCTTCTTATCTATTATTTTAGAGATTCCTTCAGCATAAGCCTTCTTTGGTTCATCAGCTATTGCTACTAAAATCCTGTAATAAACTTTATTCTTTGGTATTTCAATAAAATGTTTCATTAGTTCTCCTCTGTAGTATTATATTATTGCCTGTTATTATCATAATAGTTCTAATTTATAAATATTTCCCCAATATTACACTTTAAGACCTAACATATAATAGTATTGAGGGGTTTTGGAGTAAAAAAATGAGAAAAAGGTTAAGAGATAACTTATCTAAAGAAGACGAATTTCTACAAGCTTATGCTGAACTAATGAAAACATTCAAAGACATTACTGATTCTGCTCAGGTTTCACAAGAAAAAGAAAAGGGTAATGAGAGAAATGATTGAATCTAAACCTGAACAAGCCTTCTGCAGTTGGAAAGATGAGACCGACTCTATTCACAGCACTTATGTAACTCTCCTGAAAGTAACTGAGAGGTATGTCGAGATAGAAACTAAATCTTCAATAATTATTATTCCTATGCATAGGCTACTCAAACTTAAGAGGAAAATACAAAATGGCCAGTAAAAAAAATAAGAATCTAATAATAGATAAATTTTGGAAGAAACATAATGTTACTAGCAAAAAAACTCTAATCCTTAAGAAAGATTTTTTGGGTATGTTAAATGAACTACCATTATCTGAAGAGCCAGATTATAGAAGAGCAGTTACTAAGCATAGAATAGGAGAAGTTTTACTTATCTTAGCAAGATTTCCAGGGCTTCCTTTCATAAAAATAAAAGAGTTAACTGGTCATTACAATGTTATTTTAAACAGATTATTAAGACAACTCAGCCCTTATATTACAATAGTTAATCCAAAAAATCCTGAAGTAAAGGATATTCATAAAGTATTAACTCAAATAAATCCGTCTACAAAAAGTCATTATGGCCGTTATTATATCCTAAACCTTAATGCAAAACTTGCAATGAATAAGGTTAGCAATAATTTTAAAGAACAAATAACCGAAGTAGCAAGTCCTTATCTTCTACAAAATATTGAATTGTTAAAGCAAGAGTTAGAAGCTAAGGCAGAAGAAATTAGAACTGCAACATTAACTCAAAGAATGGCGTTGATTAAGAAAGAAATTTCTTCAAAGCCAGAAAGGTTTGAAGCATTACTAAAGCTTCAGCTCGTGAAAGGACTAAAAATTACACGGGAAGAGCTGAAGCTTATCTTGCAAACTTCTGAGATTCTTTCAGTAACTGCGAGGGATTCAACAGTTAAAAAATGGATTTCATTCGCAATTAGTCATAAATGGTTAAGGCCACAGTATGATAAACCAATGACTCCCTATATATTAAATAAACAGAAACTTTTATTTCCCAACGAAAAAGAGCCAGAGCCAAAGCCAAAGCCAGAACCGAAACAACTAACGGCTGAAGAGGAGGCTGATTTAATTCTTGGAGCAGTACCATCTAATGAGGTTGAAAATGAGAAAGAAAAAAAGAAATAATAAAAATAAAAATAATATTATTACTGAAGGTGTTATAGTTAATAATCATGAATTATCAAGACTTGCTCTTGGCTTTAGTGATGTAGTTTCTGGAGTTACAATTAGAGATGTGAATATCGAATCAAAGGGAGTGGATAGTAAAGACTGCAAGAACGGATTCAATTATATTGTTAAGCAATATCTAAAATTAAAAAATGAAGAGGAGAAGAATGAGTAAGTTTGAAGATACTGAAACCACTAATTTCTCTTACGGAAAGGAAGGAATATCATTCAAAGATATAATACTGAATCACTTGAAGAGAATTAGTGAATTCTCCAGTGTTGAATTTAGGGGTGGTTACTGGGAAGAGAAGCAGATTCATCTTGGTAGTGGAAATTTCCAGACGGAAAGAACTTATGTTCCAGATTCCAGAGAAATTTATACTAATGCAGTTGATGTCTTGGCAGACTTGTTATATCCTCATTTTGATAGTGAGATGAAGAAAGCAGAAGAATACTTACTTGAAGAATGGCGTGTTTGGACTGATGCTCATTCTGATGAAAAAGGATTCATTACTGATGAAAAAGGAAAAATAACTAATGAAGCAGTTCAGATTCAACGAAATAAAAAACGAGGAAATAGGAAACTACTCTTCAGACAAATTTGTTGTTTCCTTTATAGAAAGAAATACTTGGACATGGGAAGTATAGAAAACTAAATGGTATTTACGACAGAAAGAAAGGATAAGAAAGTGAAATACTGGATTGAGTATATACTAAGTAGGATTAAAAAAA
>CAYPCY010000015.1:0-1642 GCA_964409385.1 uncultured Methanosarcinales archaeon
TCAAAACTCAAAGAGTTTAGAAACAACAGAAATCAAAGATTTCTGGGAGTCAAAACTCAAAGAGTTTAGAAACAACAGAAATCAAAGATTTCTGGGAGTCAAAATTCTACGAATTTAGAAATGTTAATATACTTGTTTTTTAGAAGTTAAATTATGAAACAAGTTCATTTGATAATTTCTGGATCTGTCAAAGGCGTTTTTTTCAGGGATTTTGTTAAAACTAGTGCTGAAAAACTTGGACTGACTGGTTTTGTTAAGAATTTAGAAACTTCTGTAGAAGTTGTTGCGGAAGGTCCTGAAAAAAAATTGCTTGAATTTATTAAGAATTGTAAAATCGGCCCGTCTAGTGCTAGAATTTCTAATGTTGGTGTTGAATGGTTTGAGTATATTGGAGAATTTGAAAAATTTTCTATAGATTATTAAATGCTTGGTCTGATTTAAATCTGGTGTATCCTTTTCTTGTTATTTTATTGTCATCCCAACCGTCTGCAAGGTCTATTTCTTCAACGTATTGGCTGAAGTTTCCTTGGTATGGATCGAAAGAATCTTTTTTTGCTAATTCATAACTGTTTATTATTTGTTCGGGTAATTGGGAATTTTCAAATTCATAATTTTTCATTATTTCTGGTCCTTGAATATTCCCTGCACAACCTATGATTGTTGCTAATCCTGTTTTTAAAATATTTCTTATTTTCATTTTAAGTATGGTGTTATGCTTGTCCTTTTTCTTTGTCTTGGTCTTTTATACTGCATATTAGTATCATTTGAAATTGTTCTAGGTTTTAATCCTAGTTCTTCAAGTGTTGGTTTTTCATTTATTTTATGTATTACACTTGCATTTCCTTTAGAGTGTGGAATCCAGGTTCTGTCGTGTGTTTTCCAGGTTCCTCTCCATCCTAGATTTGCAGCGCCATTATCTATTGCTTCCTGCCAATTTATTCCTGTTAGAATTCCTGTTTCTCCAAATATTCTTTCATATTCAACTTCTGTATTAAATTCTCCTTTGAATTTTACTGGTTGGTATGTTAGATTAGTTGGATCTTCCACTCCTTTTGTTGCTAATTCATTTATTCTATTAGCGAAAGCTCCATCATAATTTTCTTGTGGTCTTTTAATATTAGCAAATTTTCTTGCATGTTCCACGCTAGTGTTTAGAATGTCTTCCTTGCTCATTTCTGAAGCAAATTTTCTTTCCATTCCTCCTAAGCAATTAAATACTTTAAATCTTCTTTCTCCGCTTAGGATTTTTTCTAATATCATTTACTTCTTATAGTTGATTATGTTTTTTAATCTTTGCAAATTACTATTTGATCTTACTTTTGTGTCATGGTTTGCATCTCTTACATAATCTATTTTATTAGTGTTAAATCCTAAATCTCTTAGAAATAATTCGTTTGAGTTAGGCCATAATTCTATTCCTTCATTTAATATTTCAAAGAGTGAACTTTGATTATGTCTTAATCCGTATTCAAGATCTTCTTCTAAACTATAAATTCCTTCTCTTTTTTGTCCTATTTGGATTATGTCTTCTTTAGAAAGAGTTCCATCTCCATCATTATCTTGTATTCTTACTCTTATTGTGTCTGTTGGTGAGGAGTATGTTTTCATAAAAACGTCATAATCTTCTGTTTTTCCAGTTGTT